>CAZSSJ010000049.1:0-1527 GCA_964609775.1 uncultured Gammaproteobacteria bacterium | reverse complement strand
TCCTTTCTAGACGTATTCTAGCTAGAAGTGTTGCACTTCGTTTACGAACCTACCCTGGACCTAAACGTAAGTTCTCCAGGGATTTCAAGATTAAAGTCGTCCAGGAAGCGGAATCGGGAACAAAATCTCGTTCTCAGCTTGCTAGAGAGTATGAACTCTCGAATGGCATGATCAACAAGTGGGTGGAAACCTATCGTGCTGACACGGTTAATGCCTTTACAAAGAGTGGTAACCCACATTTTGAAACAGACAAACTAAAAGCTAGGATTCGGGAATTAGAATGGGCACTGGGTCGAAAATCCCTGGAAGTAGAAATCCTCAGGGAATCCCTGGATAACCTGGGGATTAAAAAGGGGGGTTCTATGGTGTGATGGAAAGTTTAGAGGAAAGTGGCTTTGTGATTGCTAATCTGTGCCGAGTACTCGGGATAAGCCGCAATGCCTATTACGCACAGAAAAAGAATTCTATGGCAAAAGCAAAAGATGACGAAACAATTTTGAACGAAATCGGGTCAATCATTATTGACTTCCCTCGTTATGGCTACCGGAGAATTGCCAAAGAACTCAAAATCCGAAAGTTTAAAGTGAACCGGAAGCGGGTGCTTCGGATCATGAGAGAGAATGACCTGTTGGTAAGAACCAAAAAGAAGTTCCACCCTACAACAGATTCAAATCATGGGTTCACTATTTACCCAAACTTATTGGGGGAGATGAAAGAAAGAGGCACGGAAATTACGGTCATTAACCAAGTGTGGGTCTCTGACATCACTTATATTCCCTTAACAACTGGAAGATTTGTCTTTCTGGCAGTAGTTTTGGATCTCTATTCCAGGAAAGTGGTTGGTTGGAATTTAGGAACCAACCTGTCAACAGATCTGGTTGTTTCCGCCCTGCAGATGGCGATTCAAAGGAGAAAACCACCTGCAGGGCTAATTCACCACAGTGACCGAGGAGTGCAGTATGCCAGCCGGGAATACACAGAAATTCTTATTGACAACAACTTTCAAATATCCATGAGCCGAAAAGGTAATCCTTATGACAATGCCTTTTGTGAGAGTTTTATGAAGACATTTAAGTGGGAGGAAGTTGACCTCAACGAGTATGACAGCTATGAGGAAGCAAAATTACGGGTTGAAAACTTTATTGAGAAAATTTACAATGCAAAAAGATTACATTCGTCCCTAAACTATCGGTCGCCGGAACAATTTGAAACTGAGTTATTTAACCTACAGATAACTGTACCAATTTAGGGGTGCACTCCATCGGAAATATATTTTTGAGTACAGGGTTTTAGCTTTTTGGTACAGCGGTAGTAAATGAAAGTTTGGCCAGTTCCATTTTTGTATTTCTTGATGTGTTGCTCTGCGGTGATTGCGGCGCCGCATTCGCCGCAGATCGCGAGCCCCACAAAGGCGAAATTGTGGCCTTTTTGTCGTGGCCTTTCGATTTTCCCAACCTGTTTATGGACTTCGTCAAACAGCTTTTTGCTGATAAAGGTTTTATGAGAACCTTGATAATATTCTCCGGC
>CAZSSJ010000048.1:0-1769 GCA_964609775.1 uncultured Gammaproteobacteria bacterium | reverse complement strand
CAAAAAACCTCACCACAGACCTCTCCGCCAAAGATATCATTGCCCCCGAATCCGTCACCGTCGAATTCAACCATCTGGAAATCGGCACCAGTCTTTACAAGAGCTACTTTGTCGCCAATTATCCCCGCTTCGTCACCGCCAATTGGCTCTCCCCCCTTATCAATTTTGACCACTCTCTAAGAGTCTCCATGTTCATTTATCCCGTAGACAGTAAAAATATTTTAGGCGATCTGCGCCGCAAAATTGCCGAAATGGAGGCCGAAATGTCCACCGACATCCAAAGAGGCCGAATCGTCAATCCCTCAACTCAAGCCAAACTCGAGGACGCCCTCGCCCTCCAAGACCAGTTAGTCAAAGGCATCGAGCGCTACTACCAATTTGGTCTGTACGTCACCGTCCCGGCCAGCGACCCTTCCGAGCTGGATCAAGTCAGCAAACAAATTACCTCCACCATGGGCTCCCTCTTGATCAGCACCATCCCCGCCAATCTTGAGCAAGCCCAGGCTTTCAACACCACCCTCCCCGTCTGCATCGATCACATTTTAGTCACTCGCAACATGGACACCACTTCACTCGCCTCCACTTTTCCCTTCACTTCCTCAGAGCTCACCAGCAACGAAGGCGTCATGTACGGACTTAATGAGCACAACGGCAGTCTAGTCATATTCGATAGGTTTACCCTGGAAAACGCCAATTCAGTAGTCTTTGCCAAAGCCGGCGCCGGCAAATCGTACCTAGTCAAACTCGAGGTCCTGCGTTCTTTAATGTTCGGCACGGAGATAATTATTATCGACCCCGAAAACGAATACCGCGCTCTCTGCGACGCCGTCGGCGGCGAATACATCAATTTTTCTTTCAATTCTCAAAGCCGCATCAACCCCTTTGACTTATCCGCCCTCACCCAATTCTCCGAAGAAAATGAACTCAACTTTAAGATCCTTAGTCTCCATTCCCTCTTCAAAGTCGTCATGGGCAATCTTTCCCCCACCGAGGAAGCCATTCTAGACCGAGCTCTCGTCCAAACCTACAAGATGAAAGGCATCACTTTAGACCCTGAAACTCAAAAACGACCTCCGCCCCTTATGGAAGATTTATACAAATCTCTCATAGGCATGGAAGACCGCGAGTCTCGTATGCTCGCCGACCGCCTGGAAAAATTCGTTAAGGGCAGTTTTGCTGGCATCATCGATCAACCCAGTAATGTCTCTTTAAAAAATCCTTTCACCGTCTTTTCTGTCCGCGACCTGGAAGATACTTTAAAGCCCATCGCCATTTTCATTATTCTCGACTATATCTGGACCAAAATGAGGCGCGACCTCAAAAAACGCCTCCTCATTGTCGACGAGGCTTGGTATCTGATGCGCTCCCCCGACTCCGCTGCTTTTCTTTACGGCATCGCCAAACGCTGCCGCAAATATTTCTTGGGGCTGACCACCATCACCCAAGACGTCGAAGACTTCCTAAGTACCGACTTTGGCAAAGCCATAGTCACCAATTCCTCCATCCAGATACTGATGAAGCAATCTCCCGCCGCCATCGACCACGTCGCTCAGGTTTTTTATCTCTCCGAGGGAGAAAAACACTTGCTTTTAGCCGCCGATATCGGCGAAGGTTTATTCTTCGCCGGCAACAATCATGTAGCCATAAGAAGCGTCGCCTCTCCCGAGGAACACCTGCTTATCACCACCCGCCCTCAAGACCTCGCTAAACAAAAAGAGGCCGTCGCCCGCGCTGTAGCTTCCACCCAGGCACCCGTTTTACAATCCAAA
>CAZSSJ010000047.1:0-1786 GCA_964609775.1 uncultured Gammaproteobacteria bacterium | reverse complement strand
ATTAAAGGGCCAAATCGAGGAGCTGCGGCAGTACTTTGTCAAAAAAATGCAGGCAGAAATTGAAAAAACAGAAGGGATTAAAAATTTATCGGTTGATGATGTTTGGGGCAGGAAAGGTACGCGCGAGATAAACGGCAAGGAAATACATTTTCTTCAAGTTACCCATGACGTTATCCAAAAATGGCATGACAAAAAAACCCTTCAGGGCGCCTTTGGAGTCGTTGAGGAAGATGACCTTGCAGATTTAAAAGAAGAATTCGGCGGAAAATTTTCCGAGAACTGGAAAGGGAAGGAATTTTTAACAATCCGCCGCAACATTTTGCTTGATCAGCTGCAGGAGGAACTTTCCCAAATGGGTCTTAAAGTACTCAACGAAAAAGGCGAGGAGCAAAAGATTAATATTGAGACTCTACGAGAGTACGGCACTTTGGACTCGGTTGGCCTGAACGCTTACCATTTAGCCTGGATGATGGGCTGGTCAACCTACGACAGCGTCAGAATCTACTCAAGAGACAGCACATCACAGTTGCGCGACGACTACGACCACTTGGTCTTTCATGATAGCACAAACCTGTTTTTCGGCAGACAGCTGGACCAAACCTGGGAACATTATTCAGAGATGAATGAAAACAGGGGCCATCCAAAGGAAAACGATGTCAACCGCATCTGGAAGCAGTATTTGCCCGGAAAGCACAGCTGGCTTTTTCCCCAAAACAATATGATGACAAGGTGGTCGGAGTTTTTCCTTTCCGATGCCCAAAAAAATGAAGTTGCCAAAAGGACTCGCGAGTATATGCAACAGTGGGATTTTGACAACGAAAAATATCATGGCGAATTTGCAGGCTGGATGAAAAATGCAGTTGTCCGCGACATGATCGAATCGGGTGAGATTTCTTTCGGCAAAGAGGCCGTGGAAGCTGGAGGCACACGACTGAGCAAGATAGCCGAAGAAATGAAACTTAGAAAGTTTGAATTTATTGACTTATGGGTGGATAGGACAAGCCACAAAAAATTCACCGACCCTGCGATATTGCAGGATTATTTGGCTAATCCGACTGAAGGAAAATTTATAGGAATGAGTGATAAGGTGAATGAATTCTACTCAACAAGAGATGCCCGTTTGTTCCCTTGGATGACTTTGGCTACAAGGGCACATTGGGAACTGGCCAATCATCATAGGCTTAGATTATTTAACGATCCAAATGTTGCGGCGTCGGAGGGGGAGAGATTAGTGGATGGTCTTATTAGTGGTGGTCAGATGGAGAGGAAACAAGGCGAAAAAGAAAAGAAAAAGTTTTTCGGGCTTAAAGAAATAGCTATTGGAGGCTCATTCGGAATACCACGATTAGCAAAAGTTGCATTACCAGACTGGCTGGGAACTACACCTTTTAGACGGATACGCCAGAATTTGGAATTGATCAGGAGGCTAGCTTGGGATGCAAAATGGTTGCCTTTTGGGGCTTCCATTGCTGGTTTATGGGAGGCTATTGTAGCATTTTTTAAACAACTGCCTAAAGAGCTTTCAAGGTGACTTGAACTTGCAAGTCATGATAATTTTTTAGAGTTAATCAGTAGTTCTCACTATTTTTTACCGTAACCGATCCCGTATTTTTCGATGTCTGTTGCACTAATTCCTCCGCGCCCGCTTTCTGCCCTTCCAGCTATACCCCTTCTGGCTCTTATCGAAGCTTCTTCCCCTCGTCTTGTTTCTTGCTCTCTTCTCCAGCCGCCTATTGGACCTCGAGTTGCTGCTGCACCCCAAGCACCCCTTCCAAATGCCCCTACC
>CAZSSJ010000046.1:0-1940 GCA_964609775.1 uncultured Gammaproteobacteria bacterium | reverse complement strand
TATGCCAACAGCAAAAGTTTCTGTAAAAGTTAAAAGAGAAGATATTAAGCCCGAGGTTGGGACCAGCGTGGGTGTTGTTTCCAGTGGTACGAGTGACGGTGAAGGAACAGCTAGCGTGATTGATTTAAGAACTCAAAGGCAGGAGCCAATTGTTAGTCAATCTGTTACCCCGTCTGTGCAAAATGGAAATGGTGAGATGTCGATGGGCGAGCACATGGGTCGTGATGTGCCGACCCAAGAGGTCAGTGGAATTTTAGATATTGCCCATGAAGGGCACGGGTTTTTAAGGCCAAAATTCAGGCCGAGTGACGCTGACGTTTATATTTCCGCTTCGCAAATTCGAAAATTCATGCTTCGCCCGGGTGATGATGTTGTCGGTATGGGGAGGCCGCCGAAAGATAACGAAAGGTATTTTGGGTTGTTAAAGGTGGTTAAAGTCAACGGGCAGTCTGCGGACAGGCAGGAAAAAAGACCTAAATTTGCAGATTTAACCCCGATTTATCCCAATGAAAAATTAAAGCTGGAGACAGGAAGGCTGCCTCTTTCCGCGAGAATGATTGATTTGATAGCACCTATTGGAATGGGGCAAAGAGGGATGGTCGTTTCGCCACCAAAGGCCGGAAAGACAACAGTTCTTAAAGAGATTGCCAAAGGCATAAGTGATAATTTCCCGAAAGTACATTTGATGGCAGCGCTAATCGGTGAAAGGCCAGAAGAGGTTACCGATATTTCCAGAAGTGTTAAGGGCGAAGTAATCGCGTCAAATTTTGATGAGCCGGCAGAAACCCAAACAAGGATTGCCGAAATAGTTCTGGAGCGTGCCAAACGCTTGGTGGAAAAAGGAATGGATGTGGTGATTTTGCTTGATTCCATAACAAGACTAGCCAGAGCTTACAATCTTTCGGTTCCGCCAAGCGGTAGAACACTAACCGGTGGATTTGATCCGGCCGCACTTTATCCGCCAAAGAGGTTTTTCGGAGCTGCCAGAAATTGTGAGGAAGGCGGATCTTTGACAATTATTGGTACGGCACTCATTGAGACCGGTTCCAGAATGGACGATCTTATTTACGAAGAGTTCAAGGGAACCGGAAACATGGAATTGCACCTAGAAAGAAAGCTGGCGGAGCGCAGAATTTACCCTTCGATTGATGTCGAAAGGTCTTCAACAAGGCAGGAGCAGCTTCTCTTTAGCGATGACGAATACAAAAAGATTGTGACTATGCGCAGGATGGTTTCTGTTCTCAACCCGGATGAGAGAACCGAGATAATGATTGACAGGCTTTCTAAAACCGCTTCGAATAAGGAATTCTTAGATAGTTTATCAAAGGATGTTAAATAATCAATGACCAAACTCCAATCTCCAAAATTTGGAATTTGTGATTTGGAATTTGGAAATTAATTTCCAATGGATCACGATCCGATCTATAAAGAGTTTGTCACTTTCTTAAAAGCGTTTTTTTCGTATTCTATTTTCCGACTTCAAAGAGCAGGACTTTCCTTTGAAAAAATAAAAGATTTTGTCGTTGATATTTTGATGGTCAGGCGGGGGGCAAACACCTCCCTTTTTGTACATGGCTCGATTTTAGGTTTGGCTTTTGTAGTTTTGGTCGGCGGAGGGGTTTTACTGTCGTCATCGGTTGTTTCCGGTTCGTACCCCGGGGTACCGGCAAACCCGCTAGTTGCCGGCTCTCTTACAAATAGCACTGATAGTGGAGTGATTACATCAACAATTACACCGGTGACGATTATTTCAGATAAACCCAGAGATCGTGTAATCGAGCACGAAGTAAAATCGGGACAGACAGTTTCTTCTATTGCTCAAGAATATGGTGTAAGCGAAGAGACAGTTTTGTGGGAGAACGATTTGACCGCAAAGTCCCTGATAGAAGAGGGAGATAAACTAAAGGAACTGCCGGTTTCCGGAGTTGACCATAAGGTTC
>CAZSSJ010000045.1:0-2011 GCA_964609775.1 uncultured Gammaproteobacteria bacterium | reverse complement strand
CTGACAACCTCGTAGGAAGGATTTGGCTGACGGCCACCAGAATAACCGGCAGTGACCGAAGTGACGCCCTTAAGACGCTTGAAAATGGCTTCGAGGCACCAGAAACACCCGCCGGCGAGAGTGGCAGTTTCGAGAGATTGAGCCATATTGGTATACTACCATACTGTGACGACTATTTTTAAAAAATTAACAGCGGTATTTGTAGTTCTGGGTTTAGTCGTGGGTGGGCTGGCAATCTATGGCCAGGGTAATCCGGCGGCAGGGTGGCACAAGCTAGTCTACTATTCGCCGTGTCAGCAACCACGAAGCTATCGGATTGGATCGGTGGATCCGAAGTTTAATCTGCCGGAAGAAGAACTTAAGAGTGGTGTCATGACGGCGGCCAATATCTGGGGAGGGGCTTACGGACAGGATCTATTTGTCTATGATCCGAGGGCAGAACTGACCGTTAATTTGGTCTTTGATTCCCGGCAGTCACTGACCAACGAGATTACGAGTTTAGAGAGCGATTTAAAAACACAGAAAAATAGCCTGGACCCGCAGATTGTGGACTACGAACGACGAGTAGCGGCATTTAAGAAGAAACTGGCCGATTTAAACAGTCAGATTGAATATTGGAACGGACGGGGTGGGGCGCCACCGGAGGAATACGACAAATTGAAAAATGAACAGCAGAGTTTAAAACAGGAAGCCGAGGGTTTGAACGCGATGGCGATTGGTCTCAAACAGTCGACTCAAGACTATAATCAGGAAGTGGGCCAATTGAACCAGACGATTACGGTTTTTAACGAACAATTGCAGTATCGGCCGGAAGAGGGCATTTATGACGGGCGGGAAAACAAAATCGATATTTATTTTAATATCAGCAAGAACGAACTCATTCATACGCTGGCCCACGAATTTGGGCATGCCCTAGGTCTAGGGCACATTCAGAATCCTAAGGCCATCATGTTTTCCCGGACAAACCAAATAGTGGCCTTGTCGCCGGATGATCAAGCAGCTCTGGCGGAATTTTGTCGGGAGAGAAGCGTCGGAGAAATGCTTCAGAAACGGTTACAATCAGTGTCTGATCTCTATCTTGGCGGCAAGGTGTTTACGTTTAGCCACTAACAGGGTAAAATCTGGTTATGAATGAACGGGTTGTTGGCTACATCCTTCTGGTCGTCGGCATTGTCCTTATTTTAGGCGCAGGAGTGGCGACAGTGATGGTTTTTACCAAACAGATGGCTCCGCCGCAACTTTTTAGTGGTCCGGGAATTTCCTTGGACCCAGGCCAACTGACAGCGAGCTTGGCACCAAGCACGGGGGAAAAGTTGAGTCTGCCAAAGCAGGAGCTGGTGTCGGGAGAGCTTCTAAACCAGACGTCAAACTTGTTTGCCTTCGTTTTTCTGGCGGGGTTTGTGGCCAGCGTTGGATATAAACTGGCTTCGCTGGGGGTGCTTCTCGTGCGGCCGATTGTGGTCAAAGTGAAAGAAAAAGACGGGAAAGAGTATCAGGTGACAGACCAGGGAAAAACTTAAAGAGTGGTCAGGTGGTGAAGAATGAGGAAGGGCATGAGGACGAGAGTGAGATAGAACTTGACGAGGAAGAGGGCTCCGGAAATTACAAAGCTGCGCATGATCATTTTGATTTGAGCAAAAGCTTCGTCGCTACCGATCGAATTTAGAACGGTAGACATAAAAGAACGCCAGCAGGTAGATGGCGGTGAGGCTGAGGATGGAACCGTTCATGAGGGTTGTCATATCAGTTGACAAGTATCTAATCTTGATTTCATCGGGAGCAAGAAGAAAGCTGGCAAAAATTGTGAGGCGAACTGCCTTTAGTGTCCAGCTAAGTTCTTCTTGGCCCGGTTGGCTTTCTGACCAGGACTATCTTAGAATGAGATTAGCAAAGGTGCTTGAGTGGAAGCTGTGAAGAAGCTGGTTGGACAGGCACGAGGTTTCTGAGAAACCTGAGCGGTAGGTTCGTAAACGAAGTGCAACACTTCTAGCTAGAATACGTCTAGAAAGGA
>CAZSSJ010000044.1:0-2096 GCA_964609775.1 uncultured Gammaproteobacteria bacterium | reverse complement strand
CTTTCTAGACGTATTCTAGCTAGAAGTGTTGCACTTCGTTTACGAACCTACCCCACATGGAGTGAATTTAAAGACCGTGCCCTTGGCCGGACGCATGATAACCTGATGGAAAGCTACCTTTTGCGGCATTGGAACTTATTAAAAAGTAGTGGTAATTCTGAACCGGTTAACGCCATGCGGGAAAATTTGCTGCAAATGGGTGAGCAATTAAGGAAGGCTCTTCCTGATCTTAAAAAAAGAATTCCTGGAAGCATAAGTCAAGGTTTAGGAGCCGGAGCTGTTATTGGATCATTTGTTGAGATAATGAATGTACCAGCTTCTGCATCCAATGACCTATTGAAGGTATGGATTGCGCTCTATGTAGCTGGATCTGGCCTTTTTCTCCTTGGAGCGCTTCAACACGGAAGTGTAGGAAGACACTATTCCGGAGTAAGGCATGAAATAAGTGACCGGTTGCAACTAATACGTCAACATCTCCGCAACCGCGTAGATTCTGCTGGGGAACGGGAGCTTTATCTTTTGGACGATCTCAATCTAAGGTGAAAATTTGTCAGTCTGATTGTTCAGGATTTTCCGCAAACTCCTAATTTCCCCAATTCCCCCAACTCTTTCGTGCTAAACTGAAATGGTGAAATGGACCCTCCTTTTTGCCGTCGCTTTAGTTCTTTCGGCCGCTCTCAACATTTTTCTCTTTCAAAAAAAGCAGCAGCCCCTCATCCCCACCCATAACGTTTTGGCCGTTCTTGATGGCGACACGTTTCTCATGGAAGGAAAAAACAAAATCCGCCTTCGCCAAACCCAGGCTCCGGAACTGAATCTTTGTGGAGGAGAGGAAGCTAAACAGGTGCTGGAGAAGCTGATCATGGGCAAAAAAGTCCGCCTGGAAAATCAGATTCCTGACCCCTGGGGAAGATCCATGGCCATCATTTTTGTGGGCGATCAAAACGTCAACAAGACACTGATCGAGCGGGGATTGGTCAGATACTACCACGACAACACTCCCTTCGAGGCCGAGCTGAAAAAAGCCGCCGCCGCCGCCGAGACAAACCGCCTGGGAATCTACGCCCAATGTGAATCCCTCACGCCTCCAAATCCAAAGTGTGTCATCAAAGCCAACATCCGCCTTGAGAGGAAAACCAGAAAATACTACCTCCCTGACTGCCCCCAATATAACTTCACCAAAGTCTCTCAAGACCTGGGCGAAAAATGGTTTTGCACCGAAAAAGAGGCAAAAGCAGCAGGCTTTTCTAAAGCGGATAATTGTCCGTAAATTTGATCAAAGCCGGCCATGGCCCTGAGTGTTGTCGAAGGGTTTCCCCAAAGCTCCAAACCCCTAGCGCCCCAAATCCACCCGATTTCCCTTTTCATCGAAAAGGCCCATTCCCGCCGAGGCAGAACCCCGGCCCTCTGTGGCTGGGGATAATGTCATTTCGCAGCTCGCTTCGCTCGCTCTGGCGAAGAAGAAATTCTCTCGACCGCCAGGGAGAATCTATATCCACAGCCTCGTGGTGCAATACTAACATGAACTCATCTTAAACCGGGATTGACAGTTTATTGCAAAGAAGTTGTATAATAGGGTTGGTCGCGAGGCAAAAGTCGCGCCCATCGAAAGCGGACCTTCAAGAGAAAAAGCGAAGGTCCCTTTTCGTTTCATCGGGGAAAAATTTAAGGCCTAATCCATCTAATTTCGAATTCTTTTGAAATAGGTGTGGAAGTGTTAGTTCGTCGAATCTCCAATACTCACCCTGCCTTTTGTCATATTCAAAAACATGGTAGACGGGATAACAGAAAAGATCGGCGATCTGTATCCCAACCGTTTTGTCTGAGGTAGAAAATAAAAGTCTTTCAATAACATTTGGACATTTTTGCCAGAAATTATCTTCCTCCCAGCGCATTTTGTTATGAATTCGATCGAGCTCTTCACCAATAAACGATTTCTCCACCTGTCCCTCACGAGGGTCGATAATACAAATGCCCAGCCCCTTATTTTCTAGTAAGTACTTTTGAAACCGCTCAAGCAGGAAAACATAAGCAATATCATGGGTATATTGCACTTAAGGAACGAAATGTATCATTAAACAATGGCATTTCGGAAA
>CAZSSJ010000043.1:0-2460 GCA_964609775.1 uncultured Gammaproteobacteria bacterium | reverse complement strand
AGAAACCTTCTCTCCGAATGATCCCTCGGATAGATAAGCTCGCCGCCAGACGAGAATCCGATAGAAGATTTCCCGAAGATGAAAGATAAGCTCTCTCCCTGAGAATTCCCTCTTCATCACCTTCCCTAGAGACCTGACCCAGGGATTAAGCTGAAGAGTTTCCGGACTGAGCTCCTCATCAAACAGGAGCTCAATGAGGCTAGGACGAACATTCATGACTACCACCCCCTTTCTTCATAGATTCCGGGTGATGCGACGGCACACTAGTTTTCAACGATCAACAACGTTTGGGCACTCCCGCCCAAATGTTGCGATTAATATATCAAACCAGTATTAAATTACAAATTAAGATTTCTGACAGGTGAGAAGTTGAATATAAGGAATAACATCACTTGTACTGGCGGACCCAGTAGTGGCAGTTTTTGTGGAAAGTTTCTTTCTGCCAGCGGGGTTTTCGTAGACCATGCTCGGAGTAAATTTTGCCTGCCACCAGCCGCCGCCAGCTTCATCAAAGCGATTAATTGTAAAATAATTAATTATATCGTCAGCGATTAAAACTTCGCCGTCTTCCTGATTAGAAAGATTGGAAGAACTAAAAATAACACTTGTGATGGGCACAGAATGCGTATGAGTTCTATTTTCAAGATTTGTCAGTGCTGTTCCAACCGTTCCTGCCAGCGCCCCCCCTGAAGGAAGCCCAGTAATAGTTCTTCCCCTAGCGGCAGTTAATTCTGTCCAGCCGGAAGGGCAAGAAGCAAGATTGAAAAACATCACCGCGCCTGCTGGAACCCCTGCTGCCACCTGCCAGCTCCCCACTCCGCTGGCATCAGAGGTGAGAACCTTGCCGCTACTGGGAGAGCCTCCAGAGATGGTAATTTGACCTCCTACAGTCAGGTCGCCGGAGAATCTGCCGTTTCTCCACCGAAGACTACTACCGGAGACCTGACCCACGTCAAAGGTATTGTCCTGGTTAGGGATGAGGTCGGCATCGAATGTTGCGGCATCGACTCTTGCTATGGCTGATTCAATGGCCTTGGTGACGGCGAAAGTGGGATTCAAGGTGTTGTAGGCAAAAGAGGTGCTTATCTCTACGACGGCATGGCCTCCGGGGATTTCCTGCTTGGTCAGGCGGAAGTGGTTAATGAGGACTTTGTTGGTGGTGAGGGTCACTTGAGGGCTAGATCCTTCCTGGAGATAGATGCCGGTGGCATCAGAGCTGATTATGGTGGGGTCTTTGGCGGGGTCTTCTCTTCGGAGCTTCAGGGTGCAGAAGGTGGTGCAAGTGGAGGAGGGATTAGATCCTTCATAGACAGCTTCTACCAGGGAGGCGTCTCCTACTAATCTCTGGACAGTCACAAGAACAAGGTTTAGCTGCTGGCTTACTTCGCCTGAAACAGAGGTTTTCTTCTGGGTATTTATGACAACGTAGAAGATGGTAGTTAGAAGTCCTGCCACGATGGCGAAGATGGCGGTGTAGACAAGGAGTTCTACGAGGGTGAAGCCCTGCCTGCGGTTCATATGTACATTATAGCAGGTAAACGACTGAAGAAAATTTAATTTGCGGATTTTTGAAGATATTGGAGAGTAGATTTGATGTCTTCTGGCAGACTAGCGGCTAATTTTATCCGTTTGCCGGGAGCGGGGCTGAATTCTAAAGAGTAAGCGTGAAGCATCTGCCGGTTAATATTAGGAAGTCCGACTTCCTTAGGTTTTTTAGGTCCGTATACTTTATCTTCTACCACAGGATGACCGATGGAAGCGAGGTGGACTCTAATTTGATGAGTGCGGCCGGTTAAGGGAGACGCCTCTATCCAGGAGAAGTTTTTAAAATGCCTCAGCACTTTGTATTCCGTGACTGCCGCCTTTTCTGACCTTCCCTTGAAAACAGTGCGTTTTACCGTGCCCGATTTAATTTTAATTTCCTTCTCGATAATTCCCTTTTTAGGCATTACTATGCCGCGGACTAAAGCCCGATAGGTTTTCTTGATAGCGCGGGTTTGGAAAAGACGCTTTAGGTATTCAAAATATTTTTGGTTTTTAGCGACGAGCATTATCCCGGACGTATCTCTGTCTAAACGGTGGACAATACCAGGACGGTTTTGGATCACCTGCCTGCCGGCAGGCAGGTCCCCCACTTTGATTACTTCGGGATATCTTTCTTTAAGCCACTCCACTAAGGTGTCTTCTTTTGAACTGGCTGTCGGATGGACTAAAAGGCCAGCTGGCTTATCAATTGCCAAGAAATTTTTGTCTTCGTAGATCACCTTCGGAGAAAGTGAATTTTCAGTTTTCATTTTTCAATTTTCATTGAATTTACAATGCCCCAATGTTTGAAAATTAATGCATTGATGCTTGATTGAAAATTGTAAATTGCAAAATTGGAAATTTCACTAGCTTATAATGGGCTTATTTTGTTCCAACCAATCAAGAAGTCTTTCTAAGCACTCCCTGGCATCCAGG
>CAZSSJ010000042.1:0-2805 GCA_964609775.1 uncultured Gammaproteobacteria bacterium | reverse complement strand
TTTGAAGGCAAGAAAATCCGCCGCCATTGGGACGAGAAAAACGAAAAATGGTGGTTCTCGGTGACTGATATTGTCAGTGTTTTGACAAGGAGCGTTGACCCATTGGCATATTGGCGAAAACTAAAACAGCGTCTCAACGAAGAAGGTAGTGAAACCGTGACAAAATGTCACGGTTTGAAAATGTTGGCGGCAGATGGAAAGAGGCGATTAACTGATGTGGCGGACACTGAAATAATGCTTCGGATTATTCAGTCGATCCCATCTCCCCAAGCGGAACCATTCAAGTTGTGGCTCGCCCGTGTCGGTTATGAACGGATTGAAGAAGCGGAAGACCCGGAAAAAGCTATCCAACGCGCCATGAATTTTTATCTGAAGCGCGGTTACTCTAAAGAATGGGTAAATCAAAGATTAAAAAGTATTGAAATCAGAAAAGAATTAACTGATGAATGGGAAAACAGAGGAATTAAAGGAAACAATGAGTTTGCCATATTAACTGACATCATCACTTTCGCCTGGGCAGGAATGAGGACAAAAGACTACAAGCAATTCAAGGGCTTAAAGAAAGAGAATTTACGGGACAACATGACCAATTTGGAATTGGTGCTTAACATGTTGGCCGAAGCAACAACGACGGAAATTTCCAAAAAAGACGAACCGAAAAATTTCTCCGAAAATCAAAAGGTGGCCAGAGAAGGCGGAGCAATTGCCGGCTCGGCCAGAAGAAAAATCGAGAAAAGGACGGGCAAGAAAGTTGTTTCAAAATTAAATGCTAAAAATCTGGGACTTTTAGGCAGTGAGAACGGGAAATGACGTCCTCTCCGCTACTCTCGTGCGGAGTATCCTTCAGGATACGAAGGCCGTTTTTTACGTTCGCATTCATCCTTGGGAGCAAGCTCCCAAGGTTTCTGCGAGCAGTAAAATAAACAGCGAAATGTTAGCAAATTATATAAAGCAACAAAATATGAAGGTAAAAGGAATTAGCGCTATAATATTAGTTTCAAAAGCTCCAGAAGCCCTGAGTCATTTTTACGAGGAAATTCTAGATCTCCATTTTACAGAAGACAGCCATGGCGACTTGGAACAACACTTTTTTGTTTCAGTAGGAGACCTTAGGTTGGTAATTCATCCGACCGAGAATTATTTAAATGTTAACTCAAACCCAGGAGCCATAATTTTTTGTTTTTCAGTTGACTCATTAGACAGCTTAACTAAAAACCTCGATAGAAATGATGTAGGAGTTTTGAAAAGGGTTGGGGAGAATTTTGGAGAAAGAATCGAGTTCAAAGATCCCGATGGAAACTTAGTCTGTGCGGTTCAATTGAATCACTAAAACTCCTTATTTGTAGATGATCCTTTAAAAGATTTAGTTGTAGAATAATCTCAGATGTAATGTAATAACGAAGACCAATTTTTATCACTTTAATAAACTGTAATAAGTGGTAAGTCGAGATTTAGAAGATATGGTTTGATTTAGTCGTCATGGCTAAACAGGTTCGAGCTGAGTGCGCTTTCCAGCTCACTCTGGGGATGGAGTGAGTTTTCCGGTGGTGATAGTTACTTTAGAGGAAGCGCTGGGGGTGGCCGGTTGGGATTCCACAGTTAGGAACATTTTTTGCAGAAGAGTTGTAATTTCTTCTTTGATGGGATCGGGAAAATTTTCTGAAAAGATAACCAGGGTTGCTTCGGCGCTTGGAGAGGCAGCGTTGCCGGTTTCGATCTGAGAATAGCCAAGTTTGGTGAGTTCATCTTTAACTTTGCCTGCCAGGCTTGGAGTGCCCGTGCCGTTGAGCACTTGTATTTTGACCTCTGACTTGGGGGTTGAAGGGGCGGAAGATTCAGCCGAAGGACTAGCTTCAGCCGAGGATGAAGCTGAGGAAGGATTCTCGTCTGGGGATTTCTTTGAGCCGAGCGGTGAGGAGGGCGCGTTTTTTTGATCCGGGGAAACGGACTCAGGAATTTTTAGCAAATTAAGTTTGATTGCTGCCACTGAGGTGGCGGCAAGAAGTAGCAGGATGAAGCCCAGGATAATTAGGGTGCGGGTGGGAAAAGGATATTTGGTTTCCTTGGGGTCGTCCGGCGAGCTGCTTTGGGGATTAGTCCTTCCCGCGGCGTCTGGTGTAAGAAGGTTATATTGGGGTTGCTGGGCGATCTTCTGGACAACTTTTTTGGCGTCCCCGACTTCAAGAAACTCGATCTGGTCAGTGCCAAGAAGAAGCGAGGCGGGAACCACGGCGATGATTTTTGATCCGAGTTGGCCAGCTACTTCGGCAAGAGCATCGGGAAATTCCCGGTTAAAAGCGAGGGCAACAGTTTGTTTGGTGTCAGTGATTTCTTTCTTAATCATTTTTGTCGGGTCGAGGGGAATGGCGCTGTAGAAATCTGCCAGTTGCGACGGCATATCAGCCGAGGAAGTGAAGTTTTTTTGAAAATAAACCTGAGGCGACAGAGTGAGAACGATTTCCTGTTTGAGAAGTTTGTTGCCCTGGAGAAATTTCAGAATCAGGTCAAGAAACTTACTTCGGTCGAGAATTTCGGAGTTGGAGACGATCTCTTTGGGAAAATCGAGGTGGAAGCTGCCGCGGGACAGGGCAAAGTGGTCCAGCGATTGCCTTTTGAGGAAAATGACGGCCTTCGGTGGGCCGAAAATGCTCATGGATTTATTGTACCCGCGACCAATTGATAGCGCAACACTTCCTCGAACTTGACCAAAGAATAAGCGCTATTGCTAGCGCTTTTCAGGACTTTATTAGTTTGTAGATATCCACGGCTAAAGCCGTGGCACTTCACACAGATTACAAGCTTGCT
>CAZSSJ010000041.1:873-2823 GCA_964609775.1 uncultured Gammaproteobacteria bacterium | reverse complement strand
CGAAGTCGAAACTCTTCTCAACTTCGCCTATTTTTTCCTCGATGCCGATATCCCGGAAGATTTTTAAATCTAAAATAATATCGTGCTAAATATTCAAACCCTGACCGTTGGCGATCTCACCGCCAATTGCTACTTAGTTACCGATCCGGCCACCTCAGACACCTTGATAATCGACCCCGGCGACGACGCCGACTTTATCACCGAAACAATCATCAACCAAAAACTAAAACCTCTCGCCATTATCCTCACCCATGGCCACTTCGATCACGTCCTGGGTTGTCTCGAACTAAAACTCAACTTCAATTTACCCATCCACCTCCACCAAGCCGACGCTAGACTCTACACTTCAGCCAATCGAAGTGCCGCCCATTGGTTGAAAAAGAAATCGCTGAAAGTTCCTCCGGTAGATCAATTTATTAAAGAAGGCGACGAAATCAAGATCGGCAGCGAAAAACTGAAGGTCATCGAAACACCCGGCCACACTCCAGGCAGCATCTCCCTTTATGATGGTACAAAAAATCTTTTCTCGGGAGATACCATCTTCAAAGACGGCGTTGGCCGCACCGATTTTTCCTATTCCTCACCTCTTCAATTAACTAAATCTCTCGACCGTCTTTTCAAACTTCCGGGCGAAACCACCATTTACCCCGGCCACGGCGAACCAACTACTGTCGGTGTCGAAAAACCTATTTCTTTTTAAGTACTTTTTCGGTCAGCCCCAGAATCTCTAATCCCCGAAGCAGCATCAACGCATCATGCATGTATTCGGTTTCTCCGGTACTCACTGTCGGGAAAGTCAAATAGTCTGCCGGACCCTTTCCCGGCATGAAAATTATCGCCTGTCCCGGTTCAGCTCCAACCTGAACATTCCCCTTACCTAAAGAGTCCACCGCGTCCGCCCACCATCCCGGAGCGACGAATATTGGGTTATTAGTTTCAGCGTTAGTTGGATCAAAAACTCTCATTGCCCCCGCATGCTTCATGTGTCCACCTGTCACAAAGCCGGGCTTTTCGTGAATATGTAAATCGTAAAGTCTACTTAAACCCCATTCAGGCCTGGCGTTTGACCCATGTCCGTCCAGTTTGTCCGCCAAAGCTCCCGAGTAGATTGTCTTTGATCCCCTTCCCGGCCCAATCGCCAACTTTAATAGAGACAGATGATGAACCAAGGGGGTTTCAGTAGCCGTGGCGACATACGAAGCCGGAGCCACTGGGGGAGCATAAATTTTTCTCGTCTTAGTCTTGCCCTGTTCATTGACGTATTCCTCGACTTCACCAGTGGCCCTGGCGGATTTCCAAGCATCCTGGCGCATGGATTCACACATCATAATTGCCAGCGTCTGATCGGAATTACCCTTGATTAAATCGACCAATTTATCCAAAACCTCAATTCTGTTAGGCAGACGTCCGGCTTCTTTGTCGATCATGTTTCTTAAGAAAACCATCAAAGCATGAGGCTTCTCTGCCAAGTTCCTCATATATCCTTGTAAACCTTTATATCCTTCTGTCCCCGCTCCAATTCGAGCGTTAGCAATCAAATGTAACGCTATAGGAAGCTGGGTCTGAATTTCATAAGACAGCAAACTGTAAGGAACTTTCATCTCCATATGAGAATAA
The DNA here is from genome assembly GCA_964609775.1 of uncultured Gammaproteobacteria bacterium. GTDB lineage: Bacteria > Patescibacteriota > Microgenomatia > JAMCZE01 > JAMCZE01 > CAZNUP01. Next base: position 1,206 of record CAZSSJ010000041.1, on the reverse strand, counting down.
GGGTTCATTATCGTTTCTCCTCCAATTGTAAGTTTATCCAGTGGACGTTCATCCTTATATCTGTGTCCCAATCTACTGGAGTCTGAACGGTAGAAAATTTTTGGTGAACCTTCAACCTTATTGTGAATTTTTCCAAGAAGTTCGTCTCTCATCCCCTGCGCCTCAACTCGATCCAAAAGCGACACCGCCTCAATCGTCATCTTTCCTTCTTTAAGAGATCCGAAAGGAATATTTATATCTGGCCTACGACCCCTTCTGGGAACCGTCGTTACCCCCTGACCCTGTGGTTCGGCCAAGCCCAGTCCTAGTCGTACCCCAAAAGGATCCCTCGGC
>CAZSSJ010000041.1:0-863 GCA_964609775.1 uncultured Gammaproteobacteria bacterium | reverse complement strand
TGAGCCCTTTACCGCACCCGCCGAGATATAGTACACCGTATGTTTTGCTCCGGCATATACTTCTTCCGCTACTCCCATTCTGTGGATGTGCCCCGCCACCGATCCTTTTGGCCTAGCGCTCTCACTCGTTTTTTGCATTACCGTTCTCTGACCGGACAGTTCGTCATCTTTACTGGCTCCGGGAGGATTGTGCCAAACTTTTATCGCGTGTTCATATCCATTCGGGAACTGAATCACCAGATCACCGCCATTTTGAATTATCGGGATATCAAGATCTCCGATCATTGTCCTCCAAATGTTTAGGGTGGTCGCGTCAAAAATCCAACCCGGATGAGCCCAATACTCCGACACCATCCCACAAATCTGCCCGGTTGCGGCCAAAGGCCCAAAAAACATCTTTCTCAAAAACTCTACCTGCTGCTGTGCATCAATCTTTGTCTTCGCGTCGATCGTGCTAGGGTATTTCCCTCCGGAGTTTCCTTCCATTTCGTCTCCGGCGAAGAGCGCTCCCGCATCAGGATTAGACAGCACGTAATCACGAAGCTTCTTCATGTCTTCTATTTTTGACGCCACGCTCCCCAAATGAAAATCAGAAAGTATCAATATTTGCTTGGGACGATTATCAGGAACCCTTCTCACTACCACCAACTTACCCATATTGTCGAGCTCCAATCTTTGAGCTCGAGTCATCATTCCCTCAAAATCCTCAATCCTTTCCTCGTCGGGCCTATCTGGAGGATGCTGTTTTACTGTTCGGAACAGGCCCTCTCTTTGCTCTGGTTTTGGCATAAGGCAATTTTTGTGATGATAACTTAGGGTATCCTATACAGTAAAGAACCCTTTGACAATAGGCAAATCACTCA
>CAZSSJ010000040.1:0-3639 GCA_964609775.1 uncultured Gammaproteobacteria bacterium | reverse complement strand
TCCCATCAAACGGCTTCTCAGTTGGGATTGAGGGCTGCAACTCGCCCTCATGAACGCGGAATTGGTAGTAATCGCGGATCAGCTATGCCGCGGTGAATACGTTCTCAGATTTTGTACAAATTAAATTGCGCCTTCCGGCCATAATTTCTAGCAGGTGGAAATCCTGCCGTAAGCGATAAGTCTTGCGAAGCGAAATGACATCCTTTCGTGGTAACGCGAAAGCGAGAAGGGTTAAAGTAGCAATCTTCAGCTTGAAGCTTAAACGGGTCCTATACTCATTGCGACCATTCGTACAGATTGGGAAGCACTTATCAGAATAGTATGAACTAATTGGGCTTAAGATGAAGATAAACAGAGATTGTGGCAACGAAGGGAGATCCTAACTAGTCTCTTGATGATTAGGTGTTGACTAACACCGAAAGTGAGAGTAAATTGATGAGCAATTATTAATTGATTCTTGTTAGGAAGTCTGCAGAGTGCATAGTATTCCGATAAGGAAGAAGGCACAAAGCTTCCAGAAAATGGTCAAATTAAAGCCCTGGTATATTGTGGGTCTGGTTGAGGGAGAGGGTTGTTTTGCGGTTTCAGTTTCCAAACATAAAACCAAGAGACTGGGTCTTGACCCCAGATTGATGTTTGAAATGGAGTTAAGAGGAGACGAGTTTCAACTTCTTGAAAGGTTGAAGTTTAGCCTTGGTTGTGGTTTCTTATACAAGCTAAATTATCCAAGGTATGGTTGGAAACCGCATGCGAAGTACGCAGTTAAATCACACAAAGACATCTTTAAATATATAATTCCCTTTTTTAAGAAATACCCCCTTCAGGGGAAAAAGGGAAAGGATTTTGAGGATTTTTGTAGGGCTGCGGAGATCTTTCGGAAGAAAGAACATCTTACAATGAAAGGGATAGAGAAATTGAACGCGATAAGGAGCCAGATGAATGAAAAAAGACCATTTTCCTGGTAGCAAGTCCGCCAGGGTACGGGAAAACCGTGCGCCCGGTGGTAGAGAATTGATGATGGTGACATTATCAGATATCTCAGAACACCGCCCGTCAAGTCAGTAAAGTTGGGGGCACCCGAACCTCGATGTTTTCGGGGGAAGGTGACACCAGCGATAAAGATTAAGTCGTAAACAATGTTGCGACCTTAGGCAGCGATGCTTAAGAAAAATCCAACTATATCGGTGAAGCCTAAAGCTTATGCCAAGGTAATACCGAGGGAAGTCATAATGACCCCGTAGAGACTACACGTTGGCCCTTCGAAAGAAGCGGAAGATATAGTCCACGCCTATCAAAAGATAGGGAATAAACGTGAACAAGGTATCCGTACTGGAAGGTGCGGATGGATCACCTCCTTTCTAAGGAGTGAAACGGACTCGTATTTTACGAGCCACACCCCCTTTTAAGGTCGCCGTTTGAGGTTACAAAACGGGACTCGCTTCTAGTCATTTCTTGGAAGTCAACAAAAACCCACCGGTAAGGTGGGTTTTTTGATGTCAAAACGGGAAGAGCCCTACGATTTATCAACATATCCCCGCAAAGGAGACACCAGAAAGTGGAGTTATTATAACAAATGATCTTGAGACTGCAGTGTTTATTATGGGCTAAATTGTGAAGTTAAGAAGATGAACTGCTTATTAAAGAAGTGCAAGGGCGGGGCATAGTTAGGATTGGGGAGAGAGTATCTCCTTTATTTCCGTGGCTATGCCCACACCCATCCCGAAAGAATTTTCCTTGCCGGTTCATGGCTGCAATAGCCTTGTTCCGACTGACGGAAAAGACCCTTTCGGGCTCTGAATGGCGAAAGCAAGAACAACACGTTAACGGTCTAATTGAGAGTGAGGGATGGGGTTTCGGTAAAGAACACCGTTTCGACGTGGTCAATTCCGACCACTTGCCAGACTCTTTCGTACTGTTGGCCTTGTTGAAACTGCCCCTCGTGAATCCCGTACCAGATACTCCAGGAGTGACCTGTCGGGTCGCCTGGCTCAATAGCGAAGACTCCGTCTATTACCTCGGCTGCTGGAGTAAATGTCCAGCTGTTGTGGTCGAGGACCGAAAACGGAACCCCCTTTGAGTAGACACCCGCGAAAGCCTCTCCGTTGGCCATTGCGCCGAAAAGCTTCCAAACTCTTGCATCAGACATCTCTGGTTCGGGTTCTGTTGCGGAAGCCTGAACCGATTCCTCAACCGAGTTGTCGATGGAGGACGGTTCGGAAGTTGAAATCTCAACGTGCCCGCTGCAGGCTCCCTCTTGGTAGTCCAGGACGTCTACCCGAAAATCGTATTCCCCGGGTGCAAAGACCATCCCCACTGTGTGGGTTTGGCCTTCCCAGGCGTTCCAGCCTGACCATTCGTTCCAAGCATCTTCGCCAACCTTTTGGTAGTAGGTCACCCACCAGATGCCTGGGCCTTGCGGACCAAGCTCGTAAGTGATGGATGCCTCAACCCAACCTTCGTTGTTGGAACTGGCAGCAAAGGTACAAACTGCATCTTGCGGCTGTTGGGTGGGTTCCTGCGTCGGGGTTGGCTCTGGCGGTGCCGGATTTGGTACAGAGATGCTCCTTGAGCAGACTGGTCCACCGCCGTTTACAAAAACGTCTATCCTAAACGACTCCCCGGGGTTAAAGAGGTCTCCAAAGACCCTAGTCTGCCCGGAAGTACCGAACCACTCGTCTGTCCAAGCATACGATGCTCCATTGGCGGTGAAGTACCACCAGGTGGAGTCATTCTCACCGCCCACATATGAGACGGTGATCTCAACCCAGCCGTTGTCCAAGGCTTGTACAAGATTCACCTCGCAGGAAGCTCTCGGATTTTCGGTTTGGGTTGGGGTGGGCGTTGCCGGGTTTTCCCCCGGAGTTTCCGTCGCCGTTGCCGCTTCAGTCGGTGCCGGAGTTACCGGCGTTTCGCTTGGCATGGGAGTATCCGAGGGAGTGTCCGTCGGAGTCGACTCTTTCGACGGAGGCTCTTCGGTCTCCACGGCCTGCGATGTGGCAGTCGGAGTCGGACAAATTGCGACTTCGGGATGTTCTGGGCAATACTTTCCTCCGGCCGGTGCCGACGCCTGGGTAAAAATAGAAATGCCCAGAGCGAGAAGCAGCAGCCACCTCTTGGCGTTCATTTTGTTTTCTCCTCGCGTGCTACTAGTTAGTTCACGGAGTCAATTTCTCGCCATTCAGAGTTGGGTAGTACTGGAAGGCAAAGCCACGAGGCTTTGCAGTTCTGTCGAGTTTTCCCCTCACTCGAATCATTTTGTCTCGTAAGATATGGGCCCTTTAAAGGGGCCCTTTTTGTGAGGGGAGCTATGAGGATAAAAAGCAAAGTCCGAAGTGCAAAGTTAATGAAATAAAAAGCAGGAACTGGCTAACTTCGTCCTCATAAATCCCCCCACAAATTTTCTCTCGCCATTTGTTAATGAGCAGCTGCCAGGCCTTTAAAAGGTAGGCTTAAGGAGTAAAGGTTAGAATATTACCAAAATGAAGGTCTAAAGTCAAGAAATATAGGGTATTTTATTGGAAAGACGCGTAATTGTCTTGTTAAGACAAAGGGTATTATAGCAAATTTAAAAAAAAATACAAAGAACGTAAGTTCTAGAAACGATCGCAACCCCCTAATAGGTTGCTGACAGGTTAAATT
>CAZSSJ010000039.1:0-3953 GCA_964609775.1 uncultured Gammaproteobacteria bacterium | reverse complement strand
GTGGAAAATTGATCTCCTAAATTCCTTGGGACACTAAATGATCGAAGTCAGGAATTATCTGATGGCTTATGGTAATAATCAAGAAGAACTCATGATTTGTTTGCCCCACCGGGTTTTGCTTCCATAACCAATTACGCGTACCAACATAAGATTACTCTCACTTAGAAGAACTTCAGATTGGGGATGTTTTTGAAATGCTTCTTGTTTTTTGTAGCGAGTCTAGCTTTTAGAAAAAGCGCCGTGGCCGCAATCAGAATATCGGCGATCCCAGCATTAATCTTATTATCGCGGTTTATTTCTCCGGCAAATTTGGCGATCGTTTCGTCGAGAGGGACAATTTTGACAATCTTGAGTATGTCTTGCAGAGAAGTTTCTTGGACTAGGGACAACTTACCAGAAAATAGCTCAAATACGGTGACGCTGGAGACAAAAAGTTCTGCTTTTTGCTGCTTTTGAAGATCAAGGAGCCGGGGAAGCAGGCCAGTTTGGATTCGTGAATAATCAATAAAGACGTCGCTGTCGATGACTATCTGATCCATAGCCTACCACGCTTTCCGAAGCCTTCTGGCCTCTTGTTTTGCTTTCTTGCCCCTGAATTGCTCATTTATCCTGTCAAACTCTTCTTGAGGCACATCTTTCCAGGCACCAGCCAGTCTCGGCAGAATATACTTGAGGGCGTAGTCTGCTTTCTTGGCGGGACTATCTTCATCCTTGATCGGCACGATTTTGGCCACCCGCACTCCATTTTTTTCCAGTTCAATTTCCTCGTCGTTTTTAACGACTCTTTCAATGAGTCTGAAAATGTCTTGTCTAAAATCGGTTATGGAAACTAACATATGTACGTTAGTGTACACTACACTAGGGATTTTTGTCAAGAACTGGCTGAGCTGTAGTGCCGCAGGGCGAAGTGCCAGAATTTTTGAGACGCGACTGTGCTTACGACTACTCCCAATAGACTGAGTGTGAGAATATCGAATTTTCCTCTTCCTAGGAGGACCATCGTTGGAAAAGCAGCCAAAAAGATTGAGGGGACGAGATAGACAAAGACGACACGAGGAATGCCTTTAAAGATGTCCGGAGGATATTTACTGATGGCCTGAGTGGCATTAAGAAAATCTTCTAGGGAATCTATCTTCGTAAACCAGAAACAGGTGGTGGCGATCATGAAGCCAAAGTTATAAAAGATTATTACCCCCAACATCATGGTGAGCCAAAAGATAACCCACTCGTCCCAGGAAATCACTCGGGATAAAGAACTAATTACGGTCCCCATGACCAGAACTATGGGGATGAGCCTAGGGATCATGTCGAATTCAAAATAAGTAGCAGAGGAAAGAAAACGAGCACTGATTGGTTTAAGGAGGTGGAAGTCCATGGTTCCGGCATTAATTAATCTCCAAAAAACAATCAGATTTGGCATGATGAAAACCCAAACGAGAGTCAAGAATAAAGAGTAGACCGTAACCAGCATCTTGGCATCGAGAGCGTTCCATCCGGCAATAACTTCAACCTGATTAAAGAGAAGATCGATTGAATAGAAGGCAAACCAAAGCCAAAGCAAATTGGCAATCACCCAAAAAAAGAACGGTGCCCGATAGGCCGTTTCTTTGGAAAAACAGTTGCGGATGAGGATCCAAGTAATTCTTGTGTATTTGAGTAAACTATTGACCATAGCCAGTGTAAGCTTTATTGCCTAATCTCCAGATTAATTTATAGCCTGCCACAGACAGACCAATCCAGACTAGGGTGGTGATGTAGCCTGATAGCAATTCGGGCGACGAGATTTTTCCAAGGAGAATTTCAAGGGGAAAGGAAAAGACAAACCGAAATGGATTAAAGCTGAGAACCTTCTCAATTTTGTCCGGGAAAAATGTCAAAGGAAGAGTGATGCCCCCAAAAAGAAACAGTGCCATCCAGTAGAGACTAACAAATGAAGAAATATGAACGGTCCAAAAAGAAAGCAGGCCCAATAGAAGGCTCGTCACAAAAACCAAGAGCATGCCCAGCATAACTGCAGACAAGAAGAACAGTGCTGTTCCAAGGGTTAGATGAACTACTATTCCTGTCCCAATGATGAGGGCAAAAGCAGTTGTTACGGTCGCTCCTAAAACCAGAGAAACAGCCAACCATCCGGCCTGCAGCCCAAAAGTGGCCCAGAAAAACGAAACCGGTTTAGTTAAAAAGAGACCAACAATTGAACCGTCTGAGACAATCTCCTGGACGTAATAATTAATAAGCGATGAATAGATAATTCTTTGAATAAATAGACCTACAATATAATAGGTAATAAGTTCATGTTGGGAATAGCCTCCGGCGGAGATGTTTCCCAAACTCAGCCAGACGGCAATCAGGGGAATGACCGAGACCACAGTGGCTAAGGTAAAGATCAGCAGTTGCCCACGATAAGTAAACGTTCTTATCAAACTCAAGCGGAAATACAACCAGTATTTATGCATGAATTGATTGTATAGCGCTTTTGATATACTGCCAACATGGACAATGAAATTACAGTTCGGTTTTCAGGTCAGGAGTTTCGGTTTGTCACTGATCAGGCACTTTTTTCACCGAGAGCTTTGGATCAGGGGAGCAGGTTACTGCTAGAAGCGATTGTCGTGTCGGAGAAGGCCAGGACAATCCTTGATCTTGGGTGCGGGTGGGGAGGAATGGGGATCATTCTGGCAAGATTGAATCCGGACAGGTTTGTTTATCTGGCAGATAACGATTCCGTTGCCCTGGGGATTACAAAAAAGAATATCTTTGTGAACGACGTCAAAAATGCGCGAGGCTTGAAAGTGGATGTGACGTATCAGACATTGCCTCAAAGGTTTGATTTGATTGTCTGCAATCCACCATGGGCCAAAAATCAATCGGTTGTTGGAAAGATGATTGCTTTTGCCCATGAGCATCTTTCAAAAAACAGCACATTCGCCTTGGTGATTAACCAGAAGTTCCAAACAAGCAGAGAAATAGAGCGTGTCTTCAGAAATGTCTGTGTCGTCTGTGAGGTACCACCGTATAAAGTCTTACGAAGTTTCCGAAATTGGGAGCTGGCGGAGGAGTAGAATTTGAGTTTAAGAAACAATCACGCCTTCCTTTTTCGCTTCACTTAAGGTAGATGATTGTTTAGTCCTGGAGAATTCTTTTTCGGTATAACCAAAAGGGTGAATATCAGGTGAGAGTCCACGAGTCAAGGGATAGAGAATATCAAGCCGTTTTTCTTCAGGGACTTTTGAAAACATTTCCGAGATCACTATTAAATCAATATCGCTATATAAATTCGCCTGGCCACGGGCGTGGGAACCGAACAGGACAACCTTATCAGCTTGTAATTCTCTTTTTGCCCTTTGAGCAAAAATTTTTATCGTTTTCTGAATTGCTTTTTTATCCATATGTATAGCTGCTCTCCAAGAATAACAAACTTTGTTGCCTTATCCCTGCTTCGAAAATACTGTTTGTTAAGGTCTGGATAGCGAACACGAATATAGGCTTTTGATAATTCTTCGATTTTGATTCCTGTTGTTTCTTCGATGTGAACAACGTTTAAATCTGCTTCTTTAAGCAAGTCCTCGATTCGATGAGTCTTTTTGGGTGCAAGATTTTTATGGCTAACAATATATGCTTTAATCAGTTTTTCTACCGATTGTTGATAGAAAAGAACTGCCGCTCCATAACGATGATTATCCCAAAGCAGTTTAGCATCTTCAAAATCGCTTTCAGCCTGCTCTTGCCAGAGTTTAGCCTCCTTAACCATCACTTAAATTATATCACCCAAGGCAATTAGGAACTTGCAGAAGAAGATACTTTCAGTTAGTTCTTCCGCAATCTCTATGAGCTGGCGGAAGAATAGTGTTTGAGGGCGAAGCGCCAGAACCATTGAGAACCTAGAGAACTTATAATTAACAGGACTTACGCACCACTTCCAGTAATTTGCTAAACTGATTGGACTTTAGGCA
>CAZSSJ010000038.1:1922-4011 GCA_964609775.1 uncultured Gammaproteobacteria bacterium | reverse complement strand
AGAGAGGAATAACGGCGTCCATATCCTTCTTCTCAATGGGCACAAGCGTTACGCCAAACTCATCCATGACAACCCGCAACCGCGGTCCGAACATGTTATGTACTCCTTTTTGCTTTTCGCTATGTTGGCGATTTTTGACGACTCATCTCATCCGCAACTCTGTAACCCTCCTTTTGTGGATTTGATTTGATGAGCCGGAAAAACTACCGAAATGGATTTTGCTTGGGGAAAAAAGAAGCTACCGTTTCGGTAGCTTATCTTGCCGATCAAAAATGGGGGAAAGGTTTACGCAACAAGACAAGCCGCAAATTTGGGACTTTTGGCCATAGAAACACAAAGCCCTGTATTTCGGCCTTGTTTTCCGCCAATGTTAAATTTGTGGTCGTACACGCGTTTGTGCATGTGTTGGATTATATCATGGATGGCAAGGGGATAGTGTGCTCAGCAAATTCTCTTTATATCTCTGATTCCATCGAAGTCCTTGTCAAAACTGGCGATGTGTCTGATTCGCGCTTTTTTCATAATTTCGATTATTAATGCGTCTCTAGGCCTTAGCTTGAACTGATACATGATTTCCAGGGTGTTAATTAGTTCTTTGTTGGTCAGCCCGGTTTCCAACACCTCCAAATTTTCGAACTTGAGAACCGCTTGTGTCGTTTGTATCAGCGATATATGCAATTGGTTTCTGTCTGTCCTTTGCTCTGAAGCTTTCCATATCCCGGTTAGAACATACCAAAACTCGTCAAACACGAGCCAACTTGTATAGAGTTTGTACTTTTGGTCCAGAAACAATTTTCTAATTGCCAACGTTCTGTCATAAAATTCATGTCCTTCCAGTTGCGAGGATACGAGAAAACTGGTGTCAAGAAAGACGGACGGTTTTGTCATAAGGATTTTCCTTCAGATATTTGAGGATCTGGTTCATATTTTTAACACGAATCTTAAAAGTCCCGCTTGTTTCCCTTATGTGTTTCTCGGCGGGGGAAAGTGCCGTATTGTCGACTATTTCGTAGATCAGTTTTTTACCTTGGCGCGAGTATTTTACTTTGGTACCGGCCTTTATGCCCGAACTTTTTGGTATAGATACGGCTACGCTATTACCTATTTCAAAGACTTTCTGTGCCATAGGAGGAGTATAACTTCTGTTTAAACGGCTGTCAAGAATTTGTGGTTTTTGTTAAAACAGTTTACCAATCCGTACTTTTGACAAAAACCCGACTATAAGCTATAATGATACTCGGTTAAAGGCCTTATCGAGCCTGCCAGACCCTGCTTGCCAGTTCGGTAAAAAGCCCGGATTTGGAAGGTAACCGTTATGTTGGTTCTTTGCAAATCCGGGCTTTTTGATTTGTCAATCTCGAAGCGATCTCTTTGGATATAATCTTTGCGAAAGCAGCTTAGGGTGGGGAGTTTTGGATTTCATCAAATGATGGAGTTCAGAATTCCGCCCACAAAGCAATTTGCGGGTAGGAAAACCGGTTTCTCACTACCGGAAACGAAAAGTGATAGCTAAGGAGTCATCGGCCTTGGCGAACTCTAAGAAGGAGGGAAAGATGAATTGGACGAGAATGAAAGCACTTGACCTGGAAGAAGAGGGTCAATTGCTTGCGCTTCAGCGCGAGTGGCTGGAGCAAAATTGTTCGGATGAGGTTAGACACCTCATCAAAGCCGTCGTGGAGTTGAATATCCCGGACCACGACGTTCGGGAAGCCCTGAAGCTTGCGTTGAGGTACGGCTTCATGGGCAGTCCCCTCAACCTCTTCGATGAGGTGAGGAACAACGGCTACTCGGAGTTTCTGACGCGGAGTGACGATCCGCGTCTGGAAAACGCGTCTCGGTACTATCAAGACGCGATCAAGAAACTCCACGAGGCCGGATTGCCCGAGGAGATTAGGGAATGGCGGGAGCAGGATCATCCCGCCATGGAAGAAGTCCTGGGGGCGAAGTTCATGCCCATCTCGGACTTTGTTGACAGAATCCGACCTGCGTTTGAGGAGAAACGGAGGAAACTCCTCGAACGGGGCAGGGAATAATGAGGAAGGGGGGGATAGAAATGATGCTCCTCCCAATCCTTGGTGGACTTATTGTT
>CAZSSJ010000038.1:0-1912 GCA_964609775.1 uncultured Gammaproteobacteria bacterium | reverse complement strand
AGTGGATCGGGAGCGCCCTAATTGGGGTGTACCTCATATCCACCCTACTTAAGTAGGAAAGTCACTCGGAGAAGCTAAATCTCTGCGATTCAAAGTCCCTCGCGTGGGACAAACAGCCGGAGGCTCGAAGATAATCCGCAAAGGCCAAGTCGCTCTGGTCCTAAACTTCGAGTGGTAACAATGTGGGGATAATTCATAAGCCCCATTAAAGCCCAGGAAGATTCGAAGGCCAGAGAGCAGTATGGACTCCTTAAGCAAGAGTTGTGACTGCCGGCCCAAGCTGGGTACCAGTGAACAGAGGATCATTTTTCCCAGGAGAAAACCTGGAGGTTTCAATAAACCAAATTAAAAATCACCTAACTCAAAGAGTTTAGGTTGCGGCTGAGGGTGGAAAGAAAGAAAAATTATGCTCACCACTCTCGGCCGTAGAACATTTTATATTCCTGAACTTTAAGGGATTCTTTTGCGCAGAGTCTCTCAAAGTCCACTTTTTGGTCTTAAGTTTTTATGATCAAAAAGTTCTCTTTGAGAGCCCATCCTGCGGCCACGGCAAATGTGGTGTTGGGTTGTATGGAGGGAACGATGGCGAAAGACCACGGAGCGCATGCGAAGGCGCGGGATCGAAAGTCCCTACCCCCCTACGGGGTATGGGCTCATCCGGATCGGAAGTACGTGGTCCGGGTGATAGCCGACTCTCTCCTCACGGAGAAGCAGAAGGCGCACTCCGACCTCGGCGTGGAAGAAATAGAGGTTGAGGACAAGGGCAAATTATACACCGCCCGATGTCCTGTTGGCGGAATCGGCTGGCTTGAAGCTCAATCCGAGAGGAGGATTGAGTGGAGGCTGGCTGGCAATTCAGATACCATCTGTGTGAGGTGGTATTTGGAAAAGGGAAAGAAAGTTTACCGCCAAATTGAGCCCCTTCCGCCGGGGCAGACCAAGTGGGGCTGAAGAAACCAGTGCAGGTGTCTAAAACCCAATTAGTGGGTCTGCACAATCTCCAACAGCTTTACTCTCGGCTTGGAACCGGGATTTACGCTTGGAGAGGAAAAATCGCGAGTAAGGACACAGGCCAAACCCACAACGAAAAAGTGGGAATCCGAAAGGATTACAAACGGTCAACTTGCGACGGAAGACGTCTCTTACGGAAAAGGGGTAACGCGTCTTTCGAGTTCAGGGAGCTGTCTGGAGAAACAAGGCGTTTCTCTTGCCCAGCGTTCCCTTCGGTCCAAAACCATAAACCGGAAGTCGACTTTGCTTAGAAGTTTGCAGAAGCGAAGGCGCCGGGGACCGATGCCCGAAAGGAGAGATCCTTTCAGATTCAGGCTAATCAAGATGCCGAGAATCAGAATAATCCATCTGAAAAGAGCACTCATGTATTGTTTTCTGAGCCCGACGGATGCGGTGTAAAAACCCAACATCTGCTCGGGCTCAAGTTTATTTCATAGTCTAATTTCTCCCATCGATCAGAGGCCGTTACTGCTAAAATGGACTTAACGCCCCTGGTTGCTCTATGATGTTTGTATGGTACCAAGCGAGTCGTATGAAGGTTTTACGAGTAAAGAAGAAGTATTGACGGCTTTTGAGAATCTTGGGTACAAGCTTGCCGGCGACGTTGAAGCTGTGAGCGGCGACGAAAGGATAGTTGGGGAGATTAGGAATTCCGTGAGAGACGCTGTTAGGCGCGTTTACGAGAACCAATTTCCAAGCGAGGATGTTGGCGCGATGGTAGCGCGCAGGTACTCCGAGCTTTGTGAAACCGGACGTCCAGACATCGACGAGGTTGCCGCTTTGAAGGAAATTCTTAGGGAAAAGTTTGTGGAGGACTGGATGAGGACGGAGCCCGCCTTGAGTTTTGAAGTAAAAAGCTGGTTTGAAAGACTTCAAGCATACCATTTTGCAAGCCATGTGG
>CAZSSJ010000037.1:0-4373 GCA_964609775.1 uncultured Gammaproteobacteria bacterium | reverse complement strand
AAGAGACTGACAACCTAGTCTTCAAGTGTTGCACTTCCACTGCGAATCTACCTGGCTAAGCGGCAAAGCCACAGTAGGCCTAGAAGAATCTGCCTTACGTGAGTGTCCCGAGCTTAAATTTAGAAAAAGCAATCCTTCTGGCAGCGGACGACTTAATTTGAATATCCAAGAAACAATACAACCAAACGAAGCAAGAGAGTATTCTCTTTTTGTACTTTGCAATGCAACAGATTGCATTCCACAGCTTTATAATCACCACTGCCCCTTTGCTCAAGGAGTATATATTAAAGTGGAGCCGAATAACTAGCTAAACATTCCAGACATTGTTGTTATTAGGAAATGCAAATCTGAATGGATATAAATTGTTTTGGGTCCGAACTCTGCCCCTTCGGTTCCACTCAGGGTAAACGGCCCAATCACGCAGAAAATATTGCTATAATAGCCCAAATAAATCTATTGCTGCAACAAGTCATTTTCGGTCCTCCAGACGATGCCTGGATTAACCCAACATAATGTTCACATAAATGTTTGTAATAAAAGAACTTCTAACTCCTAAAATCTCTGCCGAAGTCACAGCTGAAATCGCGAGAGCCATTGAAATCCTCAAAGAAGAACCTGCCATAAAAGAAGCGAAGTTATTCGGCAGCGCAATTAAAGGAAGATGGAGGCCAAATCGGAGTGACATCGACCTTGCAGTTTTTTCCGACGGTGAAGATAGACTGTGATCCTTCTATGCGGAACTAACCGTAAAATTAATAAGAAATAACCTGAGTGGTCGGCTTACATTTGTCTCCTACGGATCAGAAACACCAACCCGTCAAGAACTGACTAATAAAATCGCTCGGGTCTGCCCAAGAATTTCGATACATCTTGCAACCTATAATGACCTCCAAAGAATGAAAAGAGAAGGGCTTCCTCTCGGTTTTGAAGATGCAATAATCGGCCTGGAAAACAATAAAAGTATTCCCAAAGCGATGGAAAATGGAAGAGTCGTTTATATTAGGTAGAGAACCGAGCGGAAATAGTAACTAGCATTGTAAGTCCAAACTCTGTCGGCCCAGTCACCCCAAAAAACCTCCGAGGGAAAAACGCGGTAGTCAACAAATTAACCGCGAAATCAAACAACCCACCGGAATAAACCGATGGGCCGCCTAGTCATCCAGAACTAATTTTGTGGATTTCCACAAAGAGTGCTGTTGTTGATTCCAGTTTGAGTACCATCTGTACCTGGGCCTGGCCAAGAGCCAAGGAAAGTGGCATGCTGCACATCACCATTCCCAGGAGAGGTTTCCGCTCCAAGGTTAGCGCCCTTTCCAAAAGCGTCAAACGAGCCGTGACCAGCACAAACCGTGTTATCGTTGGCAACCGTATATCCAGGTTGCGTTCCGTAGTCGGATCCATCACCTGAATTACTAGCAAACACCGGAACTGCTAAAGTGCCAAATAAAATTGCTCCTGATGCTAGTCCTGCAATTAATCTCTTCATTTTTCTCACCCCCCCTCGAAAAATTTATATTGCGAATTTACATTGGGTAAGAATAGATGAACAAATTTTCCTTGTCAACAGAGGAAATAAGTTCAGAATATAGGCATATCCTCCAACTCAATTTAGGGGAATATGTCAGCCCAGTCACCCAAAAATCCATGATATAATCTCTTCAAATGAAGGTTAAAAGACTTGACTATCTCATCGAATTAACCTACGACAAATCCTATAAAGGCTATGTAGCTGACGTCGTCAACCTCTATGGCTGCATGTCTCAGGGAAAAACAAAAGACGAGGCTTTAAAAAATGCTGAAAAAGCAATAAAGGCCTACATGGAAGCCTTGGCAAAAAGCAGCAAAAACACAAAAATCTTCCAAAGAAGCGTCGAAGCTCCATCCGGCCTATCTTATACCTAAGTTGACAAACATTTCGGGCAGAGAAGCCGTCAAGGCATTTCTAAAAATCGGCTACACCCACATTCATACCTCAGGCGATCACGCCATCCTACAAAAATCCGGTTCCCCAAGTTTATCCCTACCTCTGCATAAAGAGGTTGCCCGGTTTCTTCTGAAATCTCAAGTCAAAAAAGCAGGCATTTCACTTGAAGACTATCTTAAAGCTGTGAAATGACGTCCTCTCCGCTACTCTCGTGCGGAGTATCCTTCAGGATACGAAGGCCGTCTTTTCCGTTCACACTCTTTCCGCCAGCTGGCGGATATTCGCAAGTTCAAGAATAATGGAGAACTTAAGTGAAAGAACGACAACCGAACCTCCCTCAAACTGACTCTGGTTCCAAGCCACCTCTTTTGTTAACATCATTCCTGATGGAACCAAAAACTTGTCCCAAATGCGGCTCGCCGCTGACAGACATTCTGGAAACCCAATCGGGCAAACAGCTTCGCCGCTGCACCACCGGTGTCTGGAACAAAGAGACCCGCAAGACCGAGGGCTGTGACTATGTCGAATGGCTCACCCCCGAGCCCAAGATCCTTGACGAAAAATGCCCCAAGTGCGGCAGTCCATTAGTTTTTCAGGTAACGAGGTTTGGCAAGAAAATGAAAAAGTGTTCCACTTCTAAATGGGACCCAACGACCAAAACCGCTTCCGGCTGCGACTACATCGAGTGGCAAAACGGCACAACCGAACAGCTCAACGAAGACTGCCCCAACTGTGGCGCCAAGCTGGTTCTCCAAACAACAGCGGGCGGCAAAAGGCTCAAGAAATGCTCCACCGCCGGCTGGGACAAAGAAAACAAAGTCGCCACCGGTTGCACCTATGTCCAGTGGCTCTATTCTGACTATTAAAATTATCAAAATTATTCCAGAATTTAAGTCACTTATATGCCACCTGCTAAATACGAGTTATTTAAAGAAGAAACACTCATTGGTAAAGGCGACATACCCGAAGATCTCTCGGCACCAACACACGTAAACCCTCTCTACGATCTTCTCCTCAAAAACCCTCCTGATAATGGGCCAGTTATTTTAGAAAACTCAACCCCTAAACAAACATGGCAAGTTCCTCCTGGCGACGTCAAATTATTTAAAATCAAGACTTCGGATCGTGGAGGTTTTACTCTCCGGGTAATACATGATCCCGAGACAACCGAAACAATACAACTAACTTCCTAATCCCCTGAAGTTCTTCTCAGTCAAACCTTCCTTCGAAATCTCCCAAACAACCCCTGTCGCCGGATAATCAAACAGGTCCCTCTCCAGGAAATCACCTTCCATCACCAAGTGTTTCAAACAGGCCATCACCGCGCCGTGAGTGCACACCACAACCTGATCAAATCTTTTATCTTCCACCATTTCCAGAAATTTTAGACCTCTGTCCTGCAGATCAGAAAATTGCCCGGCGACGAATTCATTAAGTAGGGGAGTACTCTGAAATTTTTTCCCCGAAACCCTCTCAATAATCTCCGCCGTCTGCCGGCAACGAAGATACTCTGAAGTGAAATTAGCCTCCGTTGGAAGACTTCTTAAATATTCTCCAATTCGCTCAACTGTTGGAACCGCCTCCGGCAAAACCTCCGCTGTCAGCTCCTCCGCACCATAAACAACATTAAACTTAGACTGATATGTCTCCCCGTGGCGAAAAATATTAAGTGTCATTTCCGATCCTGCCTGGCGGCAAAGTTAAAAGGATAAAAATATTTTTCCCATCCCTCGTCAGTCGAATGATAAACATTACCCCCGGCAAAATAGTCCACCAGAACCTCCCGAACCCGAAGAATTTCCCGCAACTGCGCCTTCCCGACCGAGCATTTCGCCGTCAGATCCAAAAGCTCCAGGGCTCGATAGAAGGCGTTCCGACTGGCCTCCCGATCGCGGCGCCTCCAGGCAATCACTCGCCCCACCTCCGCTCCCACATTAGCCATCTGCTCAAAAAGACTATATTTTGCCCACCGGTCATAAACACCCTGATGAAAAGATTTCATTTTTTTAAAACCAGCTTTCTGACGATCCCCTGAATTTTTTTCTGCAACTGCGGATCCTCAACGCCTCGGGAGAGATTACCCTGTTGCGGCCTCAGGTTAATCATCGAATCAAACTCAATCAGAAAATCCCCGTTCTTGGGATAGATATTCACTCCCCACAAATTTTTCAGGAGATAGTCCTCTTCGTCAGCGTGCATCCCTGCATCCACCACCATAATTTCCCTCTCCACATCAACCACTGCCTTCACCAGTCCTCCAAACATCACATCCGCCATCTTCTCAAGCTCACTAAGCAAAATGCCCCCATCAACGAGTTTCATGGTAAAATTATAATACAAATCCGGGCGTCCATAGCTCAACGGACAGAGCAATAGTCTTCGGAACTATTGATGCGGGTTCGATTCCTGCTGGACGCACCAGAAGGGAAAAATCAAGCGGTTTTGGTTC
>CAZSSJ010000036.1:0-5712 GCA_964609775.1 uncultured Gammaproteobacteria bacterium | reverse complement strand
TTCTTTTAGTGGGAGAAACCCAAAAAATTCATGGACTTACCGCGTAAGTCCTGTTGTGGTTAAAACTCCTGAACAATTAGCTCGTACCGCATACTTCCACAACTTGTCTACCACAAATGATGGCATAAAGGCAGCTCGTATTCTGGCCGCTCATGATCTGGTGACTCCCCCAGGGCACAAAAAAACCGAGAAAGATGTCTGGCGGGATGTGGGGGAGCACCATTTGGCTCAGGAGGCTGCCGTCGTTTCCCTGGGGTGGATGCTGGGACTACCCGATGACGAAATAGGCATTCTTCGGACAGCAGCCAAAATTCACGATATCCACAAAAAAGATGAAGCCCCAGCTCAAAAGGCTCTTGGTGAGCGCCTCAAAGCGCAACCTGATCTCGACCCGACCGAAATTGGCCGGCAACAACAAGAAGTCACGGAAAAGTTTGCCAGCCAAGGGCAAGACTATCTCCGGGCGGCAGGGTATTCACCCCTCACCAGGAGAATCGTCTCAGCTGATGGCCACATGGCTCTCCAAAGAATCATGGCGGGAGAAGCCTCGTGGTTAGAGAAAATTTTTCACTACGCTGGTGATGTCGTTAGTGGCAGCTCCATTATTCCCAATATTGATCACCGCATTAACCCAATGATGACAGACACAAAGTATCAAGCCCGGGAACTATACAGCCGAACACTTCCGTGGACCGACGGAAAGTCCTACTATGAGATTCAAAAGGAGGTTGGGCATCAACTGGAAACCGAAATTATTCAGCATCTAATCGCCGCTGATCGACTCCCTCAAGAGGTTTTGACTAGGCTGGAAAAAGATCCTCAAGACCTGCCGGCCATAATCCGCTTGGTCTACCTCGCCCAAGTCCACTACCACGCCAACGGCCATTGACTACAGACCTCCTCGAACAATTCCACTCTGTGCCCCAATCGCAAACTTAATTGTCACTTTTTTGTCCATAGCACTGTTTCACGAACTATTCTTCTCTTGATTTATCTTTATCCCGAGGGTATTATGATTGGCGTAAATGGAAACAGTTTCCGTCGTCGGATTAGGAAAACTTGGCGCCCCGCTCCTTGCCACTTTGGCACTGCGTGGCCACAAAGTTATTGGGGTCGACACCAAGGCCCAAACTATCGAGGCAATCAAAAACGGTAAACCTCTCTGGTACGAACCGATGCTATCAGAGTTTATAGATATATTCAAAAATTCTGTCTCCGCAACAACTGACTACGACCACGCGATTACTAATTCAAACATGACATTTATTGTCGTCCATACCCCCTCTGAAAAAAACGGTCAATTTTCGAACCAATTCGTTCTCCAAGCCTGTGAGCAAATCGGCCGGGTGTTAAGAAGCAAAAATGATTATCATCTTGTAGTGCTTACTAGTACGGTAAGCCCTTTCTCCTGTCAAGAGCAGGCTATTCCCACCCTGGAAAAGCATTCACAAAAAAAATGTGGCAGCGGATTTGGATTTTGCTATAACCCTGAATTTATCGCCTTAGGGAGTGTCATCAAAAATCTTCTCAACCCGGATTTTGTCTTAATTGGCCAATCAGACGAAAAATCTGGAGAAATGCTCAAAAAGTTTTATCAAGGTTTTTGTCTAAACTCACCCCTGATCTCGTCTATGAATTTGATCAACGCCGAAATAACCAAGCTGGCACTCAATAGTTACGTGACGATGAAAATTTCCTTTGCCAATTTTCTCTCTCAACTTTGTCAAGCTGTCCCCGGAGGTGATGTTGACCAAGTCACCAGTGCCCTTGGTCAGGACATCCGTATCGGTCAGAAATATTTCAAAGGCGCCCTCGGTTACGGTGGCCCTTGCTTCCCCAGAGATAATAAGGCACTGGCCGCCTTTAGCACCCAACTTGGGGTCAAGGCAAGTTTGCCTTTAGCTAGTGACCTGCTCAATGACTCTCAAATTGACAACCTGGTGGATTCTTTAAACAGACAACTGCCCAAGAAATCCACGGTCGGTGTCTTCGGTCTTTCCTATAAACCTGACACTAGTGTTATCGAGGAGTCCCAAGCAATCACCTTGGCTCAACGATTTGCTAAAAAACACAAAGTAATGGTCTTTGATCCGATTGCCATGCCAAATGCGCAAAAAGTGCTCAATGGCCATGTACACTACGCATCAGATCCCACCGAGTGCCTGGAAGTTTGCCAGGCGATCATCATCGCTACTCCCTGGCCAATCTTTAGTCATCTCGATATCTTTGGAGCTCTGGAGAAGAGAAAAAGTTCGCTGACCCTCTTTGATTGCTGGCGAGTGTATTCTAAAGACACCAAATTGTTGTCCCATCCAAAGTTAAAATATTTCGGTCTCGGCTTAGGAAATGCACTGGTAAAGTAAAAAGATTCTAATCACCCTTGAAAGTTCTATTTATCTTTCGGAACCCTCAGTTAAATCACCTGCTAAAAAATTCCCAATCAAAATCTGGGCCCACGGATTTTCTTTATGGTTCTGACAAAATCACACTGAAGAACGTCTCTATTGACTATCTCTGCATCGATAAAACTCCAATTCTATTTCACCCGATCCAGCGTTTATTTGCCTATTTGACTAAACTAGGTTTTCCGATAGGATTTTATTTTAAGAATCAACCTCGGCTTAAGTCAGCCGACTATATTTTTTGTGTCAATGATGGTATCGGCTTAGCAGTATTGTTCTGGAAAATGCTCGGCGTAATTAATGCCAAAATCGGAGTAATTTTTCAATCTCTTCCCGAACGAACGAAACACTTTAGAAATAATCTAATTCTAAAATACTTTCTTTCACTACTTCTTAAGCAAGCTAACTGGCTACTGACACTCTCAAATTATGCAGCGATAGACTTCATTAGAGATTATTCGTTAAATAAATCAACAGTGCGAACATTTATTTTTGGGGTGGACACGAAATTTTGGACACCTGGAAAAGGTAAAACGAAAAACTTCATCCTCTCTATCGGCAATGATTCCAATCGCGATTACCAAACCCTGATTGAGGCACTACCCGAAGATCAACAGTTGATAATTATTAGTAAACTTAAAACAAATTCGATGGGCAAAAACGTAAAACAACTATCTAATTTATCTGATAGACAAGTCCGCGACTACTATCGACAAGCAAAACTTGTCGTCATACCAAACCACAAAGTCAAAAACGAATCCCCAGGCATGAGCTCTGCTCTGCAAGCTCTCGCCTGCGGAAATGTTGTCATTTTGTCCGATTCACCCCCCCTCCGAGAAGCTTTTAAAAATAATCCAAACTGCATACTTGTCCCGCCTGACAATAAGCAGTTACTCAAATCAGTGATTCTAAAAATGCTTCGACATCGTCGTATTATTGGACCAAAGGTTGTACCTACTGTCGAAGGTATGGGTAAGTTTTGGGAGTTTCTAATAAAAGATCAATCAAATCGTTTGCATTGAAAAGTTGACTTCATTTTTTTCTTTTTCCGCCTTGGATTTCTCTAGATACTTTCTCACCTGAGTTTCAACCCAAAAGTATGTTTTAGCAAATCCCGTCTTGAGACTCAAACTTGGTGACCACCCCAGCTTTGTCTTGAGCAGTCTGTTATCAGAGTTTCTGCCCCGTACCCCCTGCGGTCCGTCAATGTGGCGAATGCCCAACTGCTTACCGGCAATTTTCATGACAATATGTGCCAATTCATTGATCGTTACCATCTCCTCTGACCCAATATTAACTGGACCAACAAATTCCTCCTGTGACATCAACCGCCTGACCCCTTCTAAACACTCATCGATATACAAAAAAGACCGAGTTTGGTTGCCGTCTCCAAAAATCTCAATCTCACCGCCATCTTTTGCTTGTGCCACTTTGCGACAGATTGCCGTTGGAGCCTTTTCTTTGCCACCCGTCCAGGCGCTTTCCGGGCCAAAAACATTGTGGAATCGTGCAATCCGCACATTCATGCCATAGTTTCGATAGAAGGCCAAATAGAGCCTTTCTCCAAAAAGTTTTTCCCAACCGTATTCACTATCCGGATCTGCCGGGTAAGCTGAATCTTCCGCGCATTTTGGGTTATTCGGGTCACTCTGATTATACTTGGGGTAAATACAAGCAGACGAAGAGAAGAAAACTTTTGAAGAAGGAGACTCTTTAATTAAACTCGAGATATTAATATTAATTTGTGCTGAATTGCTCATTACGTCCGCGTCGTGTTCTCCAGTAAAAAGATACTGAGCCCCACCCATATCAGCTGCAAGTTGATATACTTCATCAAACGGTCCCAGAGTATCAAAAATTTTTTGACATGTTTTAAACCCACGTAAGTCAGCAATTATAAATTTGTCAGCCCTTAGCTTAGAATACTCCGGATATTTAATATCAACGCCTGCCACCCAATATCCTTCTTTTTCTAATCGAGTAGCCAAATGATGTCCAATGAAACCTCCAGCGCCCAAAACTAAAGCTCTTTTTTGCGAGTTCATATTTTGAACTTCCACCAGTTTAACTAAAAAACCGGCATAATGCAATCGAACGGACGGTTACCTCAAGAACTTCAGAAAAACAAGATCTTTAAAGGTGAGAATTAACGGCTTGAGTTTAAAAAACTGAGATTGTCCATAAAACCTAGGATAGTGATGAACCGAAACTTCCCGGAACTTTGCTCCGGAAAGTTGCAACTTTTTGACTAGTTCCACGCAAACCGCTCCGGAGGTCAATTTTAAATCAACATTTTTCATCAATTTGTTTCGAATCAACCTAAAATCACAGTCAACGTCATAAATTGGAAAATCAAATATATTCCGTACCAAGGACTTGTAAGCATTCCCTAGCAATATCCTCACATTAGTATCCTGCCTATCAATCTTAATGCCATTAACCACATCAATATCTTCTGTCAGACAATTGATGAGCAGGGGAAGTTCGGAAACGTCATACTGTCCATCACCATCCGTATAGAAGACCAAGTCTTTTTTTGCCGCCTGAAAACCACTCCGCAGAGCCCCCCCATATCCTTTATTCTTCACATGATTGACGATTTTTAGCTTCGGAACTTCTTTCTTAGTCGACTTCATTATTTCCAAACTATTATCCTTGCTCCCGTCATTGACAACAATAATCTCGTAATCTCGCGCCACTTTTCGGAGTATCTTGTCCGCATTTCTGACTAGATCACCAATGGTTGGGGCATCGTTATAACAAGGGAAAAACACTGAGATTGATTTTGTCGTCATCGCAAAAGACCTAAGAACTAGTTACCGGCTAGCTAAAAATACCCCGAGAATTATAACCGCAATCCCCACCACCTTCGCCGCTGTCATCGATTCTTTCAGAAAAAAGGCTCCAAAAAGCAGGAGAACGATGAACATATAGGCGACCAACATCGGATAGATTTTTGTGACTTCGATCGAGGACAAAAGTTTTAAATACAAAAACGAGCTAGCACCATAGAGTGCAAAACCCCCAATTATTTTCCAGTTTGAGGCAAACTTTAAAATCGTCGGGATAAAACTATCTGCCAAAATTTCGAATCCTCCGATGTTGTTCATGCCCGACTTAAGAAGGGTATTCCCAACAACAGCTAGTGACCCAGAAAGAAGAAATATTATCACTGTAGCTGTCTGGCCCATTAGCTTACCATTCTATAATCGTCATCTTCCAATTTGCAAGGCTTGTCTTGTGACGAGCACTACCCTGGACTGCTCCCCAATATTGGTACAGACATAATTTCGCCTAGCCTTTAGACTAG
>CAZSSJ010000035.1:0-6116 GCA_964609775.1 uncultured Gammaproteobacteria bacterium | reverse complement strand
CTGCCTAAAGTCCAATCAGTTTAGCAAATTACTGGAAGTGGTGCGTAAGTCCTGTCTAAAAACGAACCTAAAACTTCCCCACCCAGCCCTCAGCTTTTGGTCAGGAAGAGTCCTTGAAGATTTCCGCTCAAACAAGCCCCATCTTCTCTCGCACTTCCCGGAGCGTCTCCGAAGCAATTCTCCGGGCATAATCCCGACCCTCTCCCAAAATTCTGTCCACCTCTTCCGGATGATTTTCGTAGTATTTCCTGCGTTCCTGAATTGGCTTCAGTTCCGCATAAATTGCCTGTGCTAATTCCTCTTTCACCCCTCTATACTTTATACCCTCCCCTTTATACACTTCTCTCAGCTGCATCGCCCGGTCGTGCCCCAGGAAAAGTTCCACGAAATTGACAAAATTAACCACCGGTCCTTCCGTCGGAAACTTCTCCCCTTTGCCCACATCCGTCGGAATCTTGGCCACTTTCGCCCGAATTGTTTCTAGATCGTCAGTCAGGGCAATATAGCTTCCTTCGACACTCTTGCTCATCTTTCCTTCTCCCAAAAGTGACGGCACATATTGCGCCGGAGTCGTAAAACTAAACGGTTCAGGAAATGTCTCCGCACTGCGTCCTGAGCTTGTCGAAGGAAACATGGAGTTAAACTTTCTGGCAATTTCTCTTGTTACTTCCAAATGTGGTTCCTGGTCTTTTCCGATCGGCACTGACACTGCTTTATACAGGAGAATGTCTGCGGCCATGAGGATAGGATAATAAAGCAGTCCCATGTTCACATATTCCGGATGTTGTGCCTTTTTTTCTTTATATGTGGGGAGATCTTCCAACCGGGCAACCTGATAGATAGTTCCGAAATAATAGGCCAGCTCCAAATGTTCTGCTCTCAAATGCGATTGGATAATAATGTGGCACTTCTTCGGATCAAGACCCGATCCCAGATAATCCAACACCACCGCCCGGACATCTTTAGCCAAATTCCTGGGGTCATAGGGCGTAGTAATCGCATGCAGGTCAACAACAGCATAGATACAATCAAGTTCCTGCTTCTCCTGAAGGGCAATCATCCCTTTGGCCGCACCGAGATAGTTTCCCACATGCAATCGGCTCGTCGGCCTCATCCCGGCAAATACTCGTTTTTTTACATTGCTCATTTGTATGCTACTCTATATCAACTTGAGCCAGACTGCCATAGTCTTAATCTCCGATCTCCTTGTCAACCTTGCTGCTGGCTGGCTCGGAGCAGCCGTAATATTGCCACTTAAATCAAAAAACAGGAAACTCCCAATCTTGATTTTTAATATCTTTTTTGCTACGCTAGCAATGCTGACAGCATTCTATCTTCAACAATATTTCCCATGGCAACCAAAGTTCTAAATCAAAAAATTGACATTGCTAATTACAACTTGCTCGTTGGGATAGCCTTTACTTTAATCATTATTGCTTTCCTTCTTCTCTTCATCCTCTTCACCCGCTAAATCTTCCCCGCCAACAAAAAACCTCGCTTTCATTCAGAATACCATGATTCCGAACAAGGGCGAGGTTTCGTTGCAAGCTGAGCTTGCCGAAGCTTCCCGCGGTGCCACCTTGATTTCTCTCTCTTTTTGTATCCCAAGCTCTCATCGGCTCCAACCTTCCGAATCATCAAGCTCAAAAATACCTATCCATTATACCTCTAATCTCCTACTTCGTCAACGAATTCAAAAACCACCCCACCACCGACAAAACCAAGCTAAAAAGCAGCGCCGCCCCAAACCCGCTCACGAAAAACCCGGGGACGACCGAAGCAACCAGAAGCACCAAAATGGCATTGATCACAAAATAGAACAGCCCCAAAGTCAGAATCGTAATCGGCAGCGTCAAGATAACCAGGATCGGCTTCAGGATCATGTTCACCACTCCCAACACCACCGCCACAATAAGCGCCGTCACGTAGGACTCCACCCGCACTCCGGGGATCACATACGCGCTGACAAACACCGCCAAAGCCGACAAAAAAAGTTTGAGGATCAGGTTCATATCTCCATTATACTATCATCAACTACTCACTCACCCGCCGCCTTCTTTTCCGGCTGGCCTAAAAACAATCACTGAGCCCCCAGAAGCAAATCCTGATACTTGAGCTTCCGCCGGTCAGCATACAAAGCCAATTTGGCATAACCCTTCTTAACCATCACCCAATTAATCATCCGCTCGCCGTTTGAACAGCCCAAACTTCTACTGCAACCCTCCCAAACATACGCCAGAATCCGGCCATATTGGTCATCCTGATAAGTGTCATACTCCAGCCTCACTTTTTCATCATCGACCAGATCAGCCAGATATTCGGTCGCTTCCTTCCCCCCCGCCTTTCCGCGGTCTGGAGAATCAATCCCCAGCATCCTCACCGTCAGATTATCATTCACTTCAATTGTGTCTCCGTCCAAAACTTGAGTCACCTTTGCCTCAGTGGGAAACAGGCTTTGCGACTTTCGATAGCCCCCTTCTCCTTCCAAACCTTTCAATCCCTGCTGCCAATTCCACCCCAAAATCGAAGCCAAAATCAGCCCGGGAACAAAAACCGTCGGAATCCCCGCCGCCACCAAAACCGCCCTCGTCAAAGCCTTATTTGGTGCCGCCATCAATAATTAGTATATCACCCCGGTAGCCAAATTCAGGGAATAATATGGTTTCGATTCATAGCATCTCCGAGGCAGGCCGCCCCCAAAGCGAGTTCTTTAACTGTCTGAGAAGACACAACCGACGACGGACTTTCTACAAATACTGCCAGTCGCTTAATAAGAAATCTTGTAAGCTCGTATCTTGCTTGACCTATGTAATAATCCGGTTGAACTTCCCGCTTGATCGCTTCCTTAGTTGGTCCGTCTTTCAATAGTGAGATCTCCACACCATTTTGCCCCATCTCAAAACCTAAGGCTATTGCCTCCACAACCATGCCGAAGCCATGCTGGGTTCCACTATCAACTTCTCGAAGGAAATCTGCCTCCCACTGATCGAATACCTCTTTTTCTAGTTCAAGCATATTTCACCACCTCTCTCTCTATTCAGGGCGATACTACAATCTTATTGCACTTTAGCAAAAATCCGCTAAAATAGCCGTATGAGCCCCCAAGCCCAGAAGCTCTACCAAACCCTCTTAAGCTCAAACAAACCTCTCTCCGCCACCAATCTGGCTTCAAAATTAAAAATTGCCCCCCAAAGCCTCTACCGCCTGGCCAACTCCCTCATTGAAACGGGCTTCGTCACTAAATCAAACGACTACCCCCATCTCTTTTCCTCAACCCGCCCCGACGAAGCTCTCTCCCTTTTCCTTCTCCACCAAAGTACCTGGTTTTTAGGCCACTTCCAGAAATCAAACTCATACTCAACCACCCCCTCATTCTCCTTCATCCAAAGCCGCGATGAACTCATGAACCTCTCCACGCAGGAAGTAAATAAGGCCACTAAATCCGTCGATCTTCTCCGCTCTGGCGAAGAATTCCCCGCCGACCTGCTTCTCGCCATTAGAAATGCCCAGAACCGCGGCGTCACCACTCGCATGCTCATCCAAGACTATTCCAAGGAAAACAAAGACCTAGTGAAAAACTGGCAACAAAATGGAATCTTGGTTCGCAAAACTCCCCTCCAGCACCTTCGCCTCATGATCTATGACTCTCAAACCGTCTATTTCATGTCCTACCGCCATAGTAAGTCAGAAAAAGACTTGGGTCTAAAAATAAATTACCCACCCTTCGCCACCGTCCTCCAACAGCAATTCGAACAGTGGTGGAAAGACTCCATACCCGTTTAAGATCTTGACACGTATGACAAAAAACGGTAAAATCGTCATACCATGCAAACTGTCACTGTCGGTCAAAAATACCAAATCGTCATCCCCAAGGAGGTCCGCAAAAAAGAGAAGACCATCAAGCCTGGAACCAAAGTTGTAGTTCACGGCAACGGAAATGGAACAGTAACTATCAAAACTGTAAGTCAAAATTGGCTTGAAGAAAGCTATGGCGCCATGAAAGAGGCCTGGAAAGACATTAATCCCATCGCCGAATTAGAAAAAATGCGCAACGAATGGTAATCGCCCTCGACACCAACGTCTTCATCTACTATTTCGAGCGCCACCCCGAATTCGGACCTGCTGCAAAACTGACTCTCGCCAAATTATCAAAGCCTGGAACAAAAGGGGTCACCAGCATCGTCTCATTACTTGAACTCCTCTCTCTACCCCAAGGGAGTAAGATCTTAGATGATCTGAAAAGCCGCTATCTGAGAATCCCCAACCTTACAACTTCTGACGTCAGCCAGGAAATTGCTCTCGAAGCTGCTCGAATCCGCCGAACCTATGGCTATCGCACCTCAGACGCCATCCAACTGGCCACCGCCCTCACCCACAAAGCCGATCTGTTCATAACTAATGACATCCGGCTTAAAAAATTCCCCGAGCTCAAAATCCACCTCCTCTCCATTTGATTTCTTGCCTCGCGCTCCGAAATGAAGTAGAATAGGCCTACAATTTAATAAATTAACGCGGGGTAGTGTAAAGTTGCATGGAAGGCTCATAATCTTCCGGATCAGGTGCGATTCCTGACCCCGCAACAAGAAAAAGCGAAGCTTTTTCGCAGTCCTGAGCGAGCAAAGCGAGCCGAAGGACAATCGCGAAGCGACGCAGTCCCGCTCGCCCTTCCGAAGCTTTAGCGAAGGAGGGAGCCTGCCGGCTGGCGGGTCGAAGGAAGCGCGCCGAAGGACAACTTCATTATAATCTTCACATGTGGTTCGTCTACATTCTCCTCTGCCAAGGCGGCAGCCTCTACACCGGCATTTCCACCAACCTCCAACAAAGATTTCTTGACCACCGAAACGGCAAAGGCGGAAAATACACCCGTTTACATAAACCGATAAAAATACTCCACACCGAACAACTTCCAAACAAACCCTCTGCTCTCAAACGAGAACTTCAGATTAAAGGTTGGTTTAGAGCGAAGAAAATTCAAATCCTAAAGTTAGAAGTCTAAATATTGGAGCGTGCAACCGCTCCATTTTCGTCATTAAATCTCATGCTATAATTAACCCATGTCAGACATTGATCAGATCAAAACCAAAGCAATTCCAGTATTAAAACAAGCAGGGGTAACCCGCTCAGCTTTGTTTGGTTCCTATAGCCGCGGTGAAGCCAAAAAAGACAGTGACATCGACATTTTAATTGAGTTCCCTCGGGGAAAAACTCTACTTGACCTAGTAGGGTTAGAAATGGACCTAGAAAGCGCCTTAGGGAAAAAAGTCGATTTGGTCACTTTCAAATCAATCAACCGTCTCCTTCGGGATCAGATTCTTAAAGAACAAGTCCCACTTTATGACTAATCAACCCGAGGTCTTTCTAGACCATATACTCACCTCTATTAATGCCCTTGAGGAATACACTACTGGAGTATCTGAGAACAGATTTTATACTGAACGGAAACTGCAAATGGCAGCGATTAAAGAACTGGAAATTATTGGCGAAGCAGTTCGTAATCTTCCGCCAGAATTTAAGGAGAAATATCCGAGTGTTCCCTGGAAAGACATCGCTGGAATGAGAAGTTTTCTAATTCATGAATACTTTGAAATCGATCTGGATTTAGTTTGGGACACAATTCAATCCAAAATTCCTGAACTAAAACAAGATGTCGAGAAAATTATCAAAGAAAATAATTTCTGATTTCTTTCACTCCCCGCAAATTAGGAATTTAAGTTAGACAGATAGCCTATTCACCTTCTTTGCTCTTAAGGACTAGGTGCTGCCAGCGGCGGAAACCAGAGGAAGGAGGAGCTACCCTTTCATATTGAATTTCAGGTAGGTCGCTGAGAAGCCCTTTTACACCGCTCGCTTGAGGAAAAATAACTCCACTGGTCTCTATTGCCACCTTATCATCAACCTTAATAAGCAGAAAGCCTGCATCCCCCGTGTCCGTTTGATTTGTAATTTGACAGCTAATTTGTTCCGGCCTTCGCCTACGAACGACATCCCTGAAAGTCTCCCCGTCTACACTCACTATCAATCGGAACTCCTTAAAATCATTGTCGATAGCTTCTACTCCCTCTTGTAGATATCCACGGCTAAAGCCGTGGCACTTCACACAGATTACAAGCTTGCTG
>CAZSSJ010000034.1:0-6419 GCA_964609775.1 uncultured Gammaproteobacteria bacterium | reverse complement strand
TCGAGGTGGCAAGCAAGCATTTTAAATAATTTGCCTGCCCTTCCGAAGCTTTAGCTAAGGAGGGTTTCGAATTTCGACATTCGAGTTTCGGATTTTTGGAAGGTATGGCTAAACAGCTAAAATTCAGCGAAGATGCCCGTCAAGCTCTTTTAACCGGAGTCAACAAGCTGGCTCAGGCGGTGGTCACCACCCTTGGCCCGAAAGGCCGCAACGTGGCTCTGGACAAAAAGTGGGGCGCGCCGAACGTCATTCACGACGGTGTGGGTGTGGCCAAAGAAATTGAACTGGCCGATCCTTTTGAAAACATGGGCGCCCAGCTGGTCAAAGAAGCGGCCAGCAAAACCGGCGATGTGGCCGGTGACGGGACCACAACGGCGACACTTCTGGCTCAATCCATCGTCAGTGCCGGCATGAAAGCCGTCACCGCTGGCGCCAACCCCATGATCCTCAAAAACGGCGTTCAGAAAGGCGTCGATGCCGTTGTGGCGGAAGTCAAAAAGACAAGTAAACCGATCAAAGGAAAAGGGGAAATTGAACAGGTGGCCACCATTTCCGCCGCCGACCAGACCATTGGTAAGCTCATCGCCGAAGCTCTGGATAAAGTCGGCAAAGACGGCGTCGTCACCGTCGAAGAGGGCAAAGGTTTGGCCATGGAAATTGAATACAAAGAAGGCATGGAATTTGACAAAGGCTACGCCTCCGCCTATTTTGTCACCAATCCGGATAAAATGGAGGCGGAAATTAATGATCCCTACATCCTCATCACTGACAAGAAAATTTCCTCTCTTCAGGAACTTCTGCCTTTCCTGGAAAACCTGATTAAGGTTTCCAAGAATCTCGTCATCATCGCTGACGAAATTGAAGGTGAAGCTTTGGCTACTCTCGTTGTCAACAAACTTCGTGGCACTTTCAACGCCCTGGCCATCAAAGCCCCGGGCTTTGGCGATCGCCGCAAAGCGATGTTGGAAGACATTGCCGCTTTAACCGGAGGAACTGTAATCTCAGAGGATACCGGCCGGAAACTGGATTCGGTCACTCTCGAAGACTGTGGCCGGGCGGATAAAGTCTGGTCCGACAAAGACAACACCCGCATCATTGGCGGCAAAGGTGACAAAGCCGCTGTCCAGGCCCGCATCAAGCAAATCAAAACCGAGCTCGACGCCACCACCTCTGATTTTGACAAAGAAAAACTCCAAGAAAGGCTAGCTAAACTCTCTGGCGGCGTGGCTGTCATCAATGTTGGCGCCGCCACCGAGGTCGAGCTCAAGGAGAAAAAAGAGCGCGTCAATGACGCCGTCGCTGCCACCAAAGCTGCCATTGAAGAAGGCGTCGTTCCCGGCGGGGGAGTCACTTTCATCCGCACCCGCAATGTCCTTGTCGATCTAAAGAAATCTTTGACCTTTGACGACGAGAAAATGGGTGTCCAAATTCTTTGGGAGGCCATGGCGATGCCGACACGAATGATTGCCCGCAATGCTGGCGCCGATGACGGTTGGGTTCTCAAAGTCATCGAGGAAAACAAAGCGGTTGATTTTGGCTACAATGCTTTGACTGACAAATTTGAGTCGATGCTGACAGCCGGCATCGTCGATCCGGCAAAGGTAACCCGTTCCGCTCTGCAAAACGGCGCCTCCGTCGCGGTAATGATTTTAACGACGGAAGCTCTTGTAACGGATATCCCCGAGAAGGAGAAAGCTCCTAGTGGCATGCCTGGCGGGATGGGTGGTATGGGTGGGGGAATGGACTACTAGAGTTTCCCACAATCCTCAAATCCCCCAGATCCCTCATCGCTCTTACTTTACTCCCGGCACAAGTTCCGCCGGATTGATCACTTTCCCATTCTGATGAATCTCCAAGTGCAAATGCGGACCGGTCGAAAGGCCGGTGTTGCCAGATTTGGCAATCTCCCTCTCCAAACTCACCGTTTGTCCGGCTTCGACCTCAATTTTGGACAAATGAGCATAGAGCGACTCATATCCCTGAGCGTGCGACACAATAATGTGCTTACCATACCCTCCACCCCAGGCATTATTATCAACAGAGGTGACAGATCCTTCCATAATCGGTCGAACGCTAGTACCCACTGGGGCCACTAAATCCGCTCCGGCATGGAACCAGGAAACACCCCGGGATTCAGAGGTGAATTCAATCGGTTTTTGAATTGAAACACTTGTGACCAGATCAGCCGTCACCGTCGGGCTGGAAAACCCCTGACCATTCACAGCCATCGGACCTCCAATATTGCCGAGCGTGTGGATAAAAAATGTTGCGCTTGCGAGGGCGACGAGCGTCACCGAAGCTGTCTGTCGTGTCCATTGCTGACTGATCACTTCCCGAGCGTGTTTGCCCAAAATTGAACTTTGGGACCCACTCAGTCCGAAAAATTTTGCCACCGCCATGAGGTAGCTTTTAACCATCAAAAAAGTTCTCCCATATTTTGCGAGAACTTTCTTGATTATACCGTACTACAGGGCTAAAGTCAAAAAAACGCCTTTTGCCAAAAACTGCCATCCGGAGCGAAGCGATAGGAAATCTGCTTTGTCCCCAATCGGCTCCGCTCGGAGACGTTATCACTCTAACACTACGAGTGCCAGATGTCAAGCAGCTTTTGTTAAAAGTTTAGACTGTTAATTTGACACTTTTAATAGAGATTGTGATCTATTGACAAAGCCTTTGTCGGTTGTTAAATTGATCTCTATAATAATCCAAACAGAAATGCCTGTCCTAATAATACTTCGGGAACACCTCAGTGACCCCAGAGCGTCAGTAAGGTTCAAACAAGATTGGTTGATTTACCAATATTGTTGTCCAAAAGTCATTAACTAACATAAATCCGACCAAAAGAGGAGGTGATTATAAATGACCAAAGCAGATCTAGTTGATGTTGTTGCCAAAAAAGCCTCTCTGACTAACAAGGCCGCCCGCGAATCCGTCCAGGCGATTCTGGACTCCGTTCGTGACGCGCTGAAAAGAGGCGAAAAAGTGGTCATCACCGGATTTGGGACTTTCTCCGTCAGAAGCCGGGCAGCCAGGACAGGGAGAAATCCTCAAACCGGCGCGAGCATTCAAATTTCCGCTCGCAAAACCCCCGGCTTCACCGCCGGCAAAGCTCTCAAAAAGGCGATCCGATAGTTGTTGTCATGCTGAACCCGTTTCGGCACCCAAACAATCACCACCCGACCCCGTCGGGGTTTGGTGGTTTAGGGAGTTCCCAGTTCCGGATAGACCTTTTCAATGGTCTCCAATAGAAAAGTTTTTGCTTCTGCCAGCGGCTTTTTAATTGTCGCCCCGGCTGCAGCCGGATGTCCGCCACCCGAACCCGTAGCGGTGGCAATTTTCGCCACATCCCACCGGCTCGCATCCCTGGTCCGGAAACTGACACTAACTTTCCCCACTTCCACCTCATTCATTTTAATTCCAATGTTCCACCCTTTTACCGATTTTAAATAATTAGGAATATCTGTCTTTTCAGTGTGCCTGGCCTTGATCCCCAATTTTTCCATCTGATCAAAACTGACAGCTGCTATAGCCACGTTGTTGTTAAAATACGTTTCCACAGAGGACAAAGCCAAGCCTATAAATTTTATTCGTTCCGGCTCTTCGGAATTTTCCAGTTTAAATATCGCTTCCGGAAAGTCTGGATAGATTTTTGCCAATTCGCTGGCGGCGGCAAATGTATCTGAAGTGGTACGGGGATATCTAAATCCCGTGTCGGTATAAATTCCCAGGAACAGGCAGATAGCCATTTGTGGAGATATTTGAACATGCCAAAGTTTGAATAAATCGTAGATCATCTCCGCCAATGAACCGTATGAAGTGTCCACCAAGTTGACCTGGCCGAATTCTCTATTGCTGGAGTGGTGGTCAACTACAACCGTCCGTAATTTCTGGGGAAATATCATCTCACTCTTTTTTGAGATCTGGTCAAGACTGCTGCTATCCAGGATTAAAAAGAGATCAAATTTGGAATTATCTATTTGGAAATAATTTTTTGGTTCAATTTGGTCAAAACCAGGTAGAAAGTCTAAATTTGTTGGTTTTTCTGAGTCTCCAATAATCGCCGTTACATTTTTGCCAAGCGATTTGAGAAAATGCATCATTGCCAGAACGCTACCAATGCTGTCTGCGTCCGGATTGGGGTGACAATGCAGTAAAATGTTATTAGCTTTTTGGATTTCCTCCCAAATCACCGGCGCCATTTGCTTGACTTTGTCTGTCATGACCCCTATTGTACAATAGGATCAGATAAATGAGCACAGCGAATTTACTAGCACGCGAAACGTGCGTCTAAATCTGATAGCATCTGATCACTCAGACCTGGGCAACTACATCGACAAAATTCTCTATACCTTCCACAACGCGCCGACTGACATGCCCAATATCCGAAGTTTCGTCCCCAAGCCCCGCGGCCAGCGCTACTAGAACGTTAGTGATACACTAAACTTGTGAGGCCAAAACTCAATGCTGACATTTTTGAGTTAATCTACCAGGTTTTAGTAAATTTGGGATCAGGTTGGTATGGCGCTGTCTTTATTATCTCCAACTACTTTCAGAATAAGCCAATTGAACAAACCCTTTTCGCATTGACAATAAATATCTTCTTTGGTACAGTGTCTCTAGTCTTTGCTTTGAGTTTTAAGAACTTAGCAAAGAAATTAAATGTAGACCAATGATTGATTTATATCAACTTAATATTCAGGCAGGTATAATGTTTGGAATAATGCTGATTATACTGCTCCTTGGCTACATCGCTTTCTTCAAAGGCGACGTCGACAAGCGCCTCCGTTCCTCCAAACGCTCCTAAAGTCCCTCAAGTCTGTCATCCATTCCCAATTTCGCTTAAAATAACCCCATACGTAAATATTGGGTCTTATACAAAGCCGGCTTGTCCCGAATGTCTGCCTACCGTGGTCCGCTTCTTGTCTGGTCAATTTGCAGTGTTCTATCTGTGATTGAAATTGTTGCCATATGGCTAGCAGCAGATGCCAACTCTTTAATTGCCACATATTCAAGGAATCAATTAATAACTTATTCATTACTGGGGACCATCTTGGGTGGCCTTCTAAATTGGAATCCTTTCATTGGGGTAAAAGAAAACATCAAAGACGGGACAATTGCCAGCCAGGCTCTCCTAAAACCAATTTCCTACATCTTTGAACGTCTATTTTGGGAGCTTTCCTGGAAGTCCGGAGCAATAATCTTTAATCTTTCTGTGTTTCTGATAGCGTTGTTGTTTCTCCGTCAGAACTTCGAACTGCCGATTGGATCCGTCAGTCCGCCGTTCTTTCTCCTTTCGGCCCTTCTCGCCATGACAATTCAATTTTTCTTCAGCTTCAATCTCGCCTTAATCGCCTTTTGGACAACGGAAGTATCTCCCTTAAATTCACTCCGTTGGCTAGGGATGTCTATTTTGGGAGGTTCTGTGATCCCGATCGCTTTTATCCCGGAAAATTTTCAACCGATTGTTCATCTTCTTCCGTTTCGCTACATGTATTCTTTTCCTGTCGAGATAATCTTCAATAAACTATCAAGTTCAGAAATAATGACAGGAATATTCGTGCAAATACTTTGGGCTTTGTTCTTAGTTTTAATTTATAAACTCCTATGGAAGTTCGGTATACGGACTTATGTTTCTGTAGGACAATAACATGAAACACCTGAAAATTATTGCTCTCCTTTTAAGAAACAGCCTCATGAGCCATTTGGAATATCGCTTCAGCTTTATTATGTGGTCGATCACTAGCATATTATGGATAATGCTGACATTAATTTCAATCGAGTTCATCTTCGGCCATGTAAATTCAATTGCCGGGTGGACCAAAAACCAAATGCTTCTCATTGCGACGGTCTTTGGAATATTTTCCAGCATAATGTGGATGTTTTTTCTTCCGAGTGCGATTAATATTACGAAACTGGTTCGTAAAGGCACATTAGACTTCTATCTTCTAAAACCAATTGGTAATCGGTTTCTTCTGTCCACTAATCAATTTAGTTTAGACAATTTTCCAAGAGCATGCATTCTTGTGTTAATAATGTTTGGTCTGATAGACTCCATGGGACTAAAAATCTCATTTCTATCGTGGATTCAATTTATTTTATTCCTTTTAATTGGGTTGGGAATATTTTATAACATCTTCTTCACCGCCGCCGTTACCAGTATTTGGTTTATCGATATTTTCAATCTAGAAGATCTTTATGCTAACATCCTAAATGTTGGCCGACTTCCAACCCACATCTTCGAAGGGTTTACAAAACTGTCTTTTATGTTTATTCTTCCAGTTATGTTTGTTGCCACGTTTCCTGCGCAAATCCTTCTCGGGACCGCAGACATAACTATGGCCATAACCGGACTGGTGATATTAATTCAGGACTTACGCGGTAAGTCCATGAATTTTTTGGGTTTCTCCCACTAAAAGAAC
>CAZSSJ010000033.1:0-7020 GCA_964609775.1 uncultured Gammaproteobacteria bacterium | reverse complement strand
TTTCCGAAATGCCATTGTTTAATGATACATTTCGTTCCTTAAGTGCAATATACCCTGAACTATATGGTTGTTCCAGCAAGTTCTAATTTCGACGAAATCATAAGCGAACTTTCAAAGAAAAAGCACGAATCGCCTCGGAAAAAATAGTCTTCTTGTGCTAAAGAATCAACTCTGCTAAATTAACCATTGTAATGTCCAACTTCGTTCATCTCCATGTGCACTCGGAGTATTCGCTTCTTGATGGCTTGTCAAAGATCAACAAGCTAATCGCTCGCGTCAAACAACTCGAAATGCCCGCGGTCGCTCTCACCGATCACGGCGTCATGCACGGCGCCATTGAGTTCTATAAAGAGGCCAAAAAGCAGGAGGTAAAACCCCTCATTGGCATGGAGGGATACGTTGTCAGTGGCGACCATAAATCAAAAGAGGGCAAGGCTGACAAGGAAAATAACCACCTGATTCTGATCGCCAAAAACGACGACGGCTACAAAAATTTAATGAAATTAACGACCATCGCTCACCTCGAAGGCTACTACTATCGCCCCCGAGTGGATAAAGCCACTCTCAAAAAACACAGTGCCGGCCTCATCTGCCTCTCCGCCTGTCCTAAAGGGGAAATTGCTAGACTTCTCAACGACGGCCTATACGATCAAGCCAAAAAACAAATCGAGTGGTATGTGGAGACGTTCGGCGAAGAAAACTACTATCTCGAAGTCCAGCGTCATCAATTCAAAGACTATCTTGATCAGGTTAAAGACAACCCCAAACTTCTCGAAAAGCTTCAGCTTATGCAAGCCTCAGAGGACAAGTGGGTGGCAGGAATTGTCAAGTTGAGCCGAGAGTTGGGCCTGCCCCTAGTTGCCACCAACGACGCCCACTATCTCCAGCAAAGTGACGCCACCGCCCAAGATGCCTTAGTTTGCATTTCCACCGGCAAAACAACAGCCGACACCGAACGTTTGCGCTACATCGACTCGCCCACGTTCCATCTTCGGACAGAGCAAGAAATGCAAAACATTTTTCCCGATCTTCCAGATGCCCTCACTAATACCAAAAAAATTGCCGAAGCTTGTGAACTGGTAATCGAACTTGGCAAATCCATTTATCCTCGGGTCGATCTCCCCAGGGGTGAATCTGCCCCGGAAGTCTTAAAACGACTAACCCACGAAAGAGTTGGCGACCGCTATGGTTCTGTCAGTGAGGAAATTCTCAAAAGATTGGACTATGAACTTGACGTCATCTGCACCAAAGGCTACGCCCCCTATTTCTTGATTCTGGCAGATCTGGCTGACTGGTGCGCCGAAAAGGGCATCATCATTAACACTCGAGGTTCAGCTGCTGGGTCAGTCGTGTCCTACGCCATGGGAATCACCACCGTCGACCCCCTCAAATATAATTTGCCCTTTGAACGCTTTTTAAATCCCTACCGACCAAGCTCGCCAGATATCGATTTAGACATTGCTGACGATCGTCGGGAGGAACTGGTCGCTCACATAACTGAGAAATATGGCAAGGACAAAGTCGCCCAGATCTGCACGTTTGGGAAAATGCTCGCTCGAGCCGCTGTTCGTGACGTGGCCCGGGTCCTGGGCTACCCCTACGCCGTCGGCGACAAGATCTCCAAACTCATCCCCTTAGGCTCCCAGGGATTCCCCATGACCATAGAAAAAGCCTTAGAAATAACTCTCGAGTTGAAAGAATTCTCCGATTCCAACCCCGACACCAAAAAAATTCTCGATCTAGCAAAAGAGATCGAAGGCAACGCCCGTCACATTTCTGTCCATGCCGCTGGAGTGGTCATTTCCCCAACAACCATGACCGACTACACCCCTCTGCAACTGGAGCCTGATGGCAAAAAAATCATCACCCAATACGACATGCACTCCATCGCCGATGAGTATGGCGGCGTCGGCCTGGTCAAAATCGACATCCTCGGAATCCGAAATCTTTCCATCCTTGGAGCCGCTCGGGACATCATCGAAAAAACCCTGGACATTAAAATAGATTTAGCAAAAATCCCCCTCAACGATAAAGCGACATTTGACATGCTCTCCCGAGGCGAAACCATGGGCACTTTCCAGCTTGGCGGCACCGGCATGACCAAATGGCTAAAAGACTTGAAACCCAACCGCATTGAAGACATCATGGTCATGATTGCCCTCTTCCGTCCAGGCCCGATGGCGAACATCCCTGAGTACATCGCCCGAAAAAATGGCAAATCCCCCGTAACCTATCTCCATCCTAAAATGTCCGAGTTTTTGGACAAGTCCTACGGCATCCTCGTCTACCAGGAAGACGTCATGTTCACCGGACTCGCTCTCGCCGGCTACACCTGGGAAAGCATCGACAAACTCCGAAAGGCCATTGGCAAGAAAAAACCCAAAGAGATGGCCGAGCAACACAATGTCTTCGTCGAGGGCTGCATAAAGACCTCTGGTCTGACAAAGACCGAGGCTGAGAAATTATGGGAACTGTTCGTTCCCTTCCAAGGCTACGGCTTCAACAAAGCCCACGCCGCCTCCTACGGAATCGTCTCCTATCAAACCGCCTATCTCAAATGTCACTACCCGGTCGAATACATGTGTGCCCTTCTGACAGCCGAATCCGGAGACACTGACAAGGTTGCCGAAGCCGTTGAGGAATGCAAACGCATGAAAATTAAGGTTCCTTCCCCAGACATTAATTGCTCCGCGGTGGGGTTCACAATTGAGCCTGAAAAAAATTCCTTAGAGGGTAAAGCCATCCGTTTTGGCCTCTCCGCCATTAAAAACATCGGTGAGGCTGCCATCAAAAGCATTCTTTCCGCTCGTGAAACCGGCGGTCCGTTTAATTCTCTGTCAGAATTTGCTCGTCGCGTTGACCTCCAAAAAGTCAACCGCAAGGCTCTCGAAAGTCTCATCAAAGCCGGCGCCATGGACACCTTCAGCAAGCGCTCAGCCATGCTCGCCGCCCTGGACAAGATAATATCCGAATCCCACAAGATGGCCAAGCAAGTCAGTTCGGGGCAAACCGGCCTGTTTGATAGCGACGTTACGGAGGTTGAGGTTCAGGCAGTCACCAGTTTTGATCTTCCCGACCTCGACGAGCTTCCCCGGGAACAGCTCCTCACTTTCGAAAAAGAATTCTTAGGATTCTATCTGACTGAACACCCCGCCGCTAAACTCCTCGCCCAAGCAGCGGATATGACCACTCACAACCTGACTTCGCTCCTCGAGGAAGTCGATTCCTATAACGGCAAAAATGTCACTGTCGGTGGTCTCATCGTCGGTCTGCGCAAAATTTTCACCAAGAAAAACAACGACGAAATGGCCTTCGTCACGATCGAAAACGGCACCGGAACAAAAATGGAGTGCGTCGTCTTCCCTCGCACTTATGCCGATTTCAAGGACTCCTGGAACACCAATAACGTCGTCGTTCTCACCGGCAAAGTTGACTTCCGCGAAGACCGGATCTCCCTCATAGTTGAAAGAGCGCGAAAGATCAACTAAAATATCCCTATGCTGATAAGTTTTAACGTTGGTGACACCATCCGCGTCTTTCAAAAAATTCTGGAGGGCGACAAAACCCGTCTGCAAATTTTCGAAGGCGTCGTCATCAAAATTGACAGCAACGCCAAATCCTACACCGTCCGCAAAATTTCCGCTGGCGTCGGAGTCGAAAAGATTTTCCCTTTCCGCACTCCCTGGGTAGAGAAAGTTGCTGTTAAAAAGAAAGCCGGGAAAATTCGCCGAGCAAAACTCTACTATCTCCGCAATCTCACCGAAAAAGAAGTCGCCAGAGTGGTGGCGTAGCAACCATTTGAAAACACGACTCTCGTGATGCTTCAATCCTCCTTGACCTCTTGGGCGCAATGCGGTTAACTAAGAAGGTAATGAAAATTATCGGCGTCATTGCCCTCCTCCTTTTTCTCACCATTTCGATCGTCGCCATCAAGCGTCAAACGAGCAATTCCGCCAGAGCTGCGGTCATAAGCACCCAGACTAAACAAACACTCCAACCAAATGATACCATAAACGAAACCAGTGGCAAACTCGACTCGGACTACTACCAAACATCCACCGTTTGGATCGGGGGGACTGCTTCGCTGAGCCAACACACCGGCCTCTACTTTCGGGATGTTCAAATTCCCAGAGGTGCCCAAATCGAGTCTGCCATCCTCTCTGTTTATTCTTCACAAAATCAATGGCAAACGCTTTCTGTCGAACTCTCCGCCGACAGTTCCGTCAACCCCAAAGAATTCCCCGCCCTATATGATTGGTCAAACACTCTGCCTCTTCCGTCCAAACGCACAACCACCGCCAACAAGTTGATAATCTCTCAAATTGCGAACTGGAAAAGCGGGATCTGGTATTCTCTTGGGGATTTAAAATCCGTCACCCAGGAACTCGTCCTCAAGCCAGGTTG
The DNA here is from genome assembly GCA_964609775.1 of uncultured Gammaproteobacteria bacterium. Classification (GTDB taxonomy): domain Bacteria; phylum Patescibacteriota; class Microgenomatia; order JAMCZE01; family JAMCZE01; genus CAZNUP01. The sequence goes on along the minus strand of CAZSSJ010000033.1, from coordinate 2,616 downwards.
GCAGGGAAAGCACCCCATTGCTCTAATCCTCAAAGGAAATGGGGGACTCTACGCCCGTAATTTTGTCTTTGCTCGGAATCTGCCGTCACTTCATCCCAAGTTAACAATTCGCTATAAAACCTCATCCCCCTCACCGCTCATTCCCATCATCCCCACCATTCCTCAAATTCTGCCCGGTACGACTCCGCCGGCCCCGACACTAACCGCCACACCAACTGAAGCGCCCGCAAAGATCCCCGTCAATAGTTCGCAAATTTCCTACGGAGTCAACTTCAGCCACATCCCCTCTTCAAGTTGCCTTTTAGATAATCGGGGAATTATTCAATTCTATGACCAACCGGGCAACAGAACAAAGGTCCTGTCAGCCCTTGCCGAAATGCGACGCCGTGGAATAAGTGAGATTCGTTTCATCTTTTGGTACGATCCGCTCCCAAACGTCACTACCTTGCCTAATTGGGATTCCAATTTAAAGTGGGGTGTCATCCCGGCTAAAGACGGCGTCATCCCCGCCAAATACCGGAACAATTTAATTCAATATATTAAAGACATCAAACAGATGGGCTATTCCACTTTAAACGTCTCGTTTGGAATTTCAGGCGTTGGTAACCCGACCAATATCTCAGTCGGGGCGGACGCCTATAAACCGGCTTCAATTCCGCTTGCCTGGAAAGTCATCCAGGACGTCCGGGCAATTGCCAAAACCTATGGACCAAGCACGGTGCGGATTGATCTCAATAATGAAAGCGCGCCGAGCAGCTGGACCGGATCTAAGGAGCTGCAGCAACTTTATGATCACTACCGTGCTCTCTTTTCCCTCTATGTCAAGGACTATGGTTCAAATGACGTCACGATCAGCTACTACGAGAACGAATGGGCGGGAAAAACCAGGGGTTTGATTGGCTTTTTCCAAAAAACCGGAATTCCGATGCCAAAATATTTTGAAATTCATCTCTATAGCCCACCAATTCCCGGCCCCATTCTGACAAATTTTGCTTTAACTCTCCAGAGAGTCGAAACTGTTTTAAAGGAGTTTAATCTTCTCGGAAGTGAGGTCATCATCGGTGAGACCTACCACAACAATGATCAGGTCGCCCAGGCGATCCGAAACTACCTGAAGGGTGATTCCGCGCCGCTTCGAATCACCAACGTCACCTCCTGGCCAATTGATCCTGCCAACCCAAAGTGCCATCTCTCCGCCCCCTACAGCATCGACCAATATCAGACATATCTCGGGTCCTTTTGATGGATGACAACAAAAAGATTGGCGCTCTAGGTGAACAAATCGCCACCGACTTCCTATCGACAAAAGGCTATAAGCTAATTCAGAAAAACTTTCGTGCCAAACAATACGGCGAAGTGGATATAATCTGTCTCCATCCGGACAAAAAGCATTTAATCTTCGTCGAAGTCAAAACCCGCCTCTCTGATGAATTTGGCCGGCCGGAAGAAGCCATTACTCCCAACAAACTTCACGAGCTCAAAAAGATGGTCGACTACTACTATAACCAGTTTCCCCAAACCAAACTCTCCCCCCAAATCGACGCCATCGCCATTATGCTAAAATCCGATCAAAGTGTTGACTCACTCATGCATTTTGAAAACATAACTCTTTAAAAATGACAGCCAGAAGAGAAGCCTTTGTTTGTATAAATTGCCCCGCTTGTGATCGTAAAAAAGAATCCCCATTCTCTCAAATGATACTCAGAATTAAAAGACTTATCCCTGGAGACGTGCTTGGAGGTAAAGATAATTGACCCCTACTAGATCAACCTCTCTACACTCTTAAACTTTAAGATCCTCCTAATTTGAGGTAAAATATAAAGGTTGGGGCGATAGCTCAACGGCAGAGCAAGAGCCTTTGACGCAAAATGGGTCTATAGCTCAACGGCAGAGCAGTAGCCTTTTAAGCTATTGGTTGAGGGTTCGAATCCCTCTGGACCCACCATTTTGGAAATCGCAAAAGCGGTAGGAGCACAGCTGGCTGCGCCCGCCTCCGCAGACAGCGCTGCAAAGGCATAATTCAAATTAGCCGAGTGTCGCCGATTCATTAAAAAGAAGTTCGAGCCGACTTTTTTTGCCATGACTGATAAATCATGGCAATTATTTTTTGCGCGCGCGATTTTTTGCGCCTGTAAGGCGCAATTTACGAATTCTCTCATAGGTTCGAGCCAAACAGTTCCATTTTTGGAAATTTGCGATTTTTTCTCCTCTAACATTAGTTTTTCCTCAAACAACTCATTCTTTTTCTGCTTGTATATTTCCGGTTCGATAACCTGATCTAAATATCCATCAAGTAGCCTATTGAGTTTGATTTCGGTTTCTTGAGTTTGAGAATCAAGTTGATTTATTTCTTTTTCGCCTTCTAGTTTGTCTTTTTCTTCGGCTTCGGCTATCCACCTTTCAAAATATGGTTCCCAGCCTTCATGCAAGCCGCAATCACCAACAATTTTCCTTAATTGTTCTTCCGTATAGGATTCGTGGACTGCTCCCCAATCTTGGTACAGACATAATTTCGCCTAGCCTTTAAACTCTAGGCTGGAGGAGGTGAACACGTATGTCTGGGTAGATTCGCAGTGGAAGTGCAACACTTGAAGACTAGGTTGTCAGTCTCTTCCG
>CAZSSJ010000032.1:0-7410 GCA_964609775.1 uncultured Gammaproteobacteria bacterium | reverse complement strand
CGGGGGGAATTTTCCGGAAAAATGCGTTCGGACTAATTCAAGAATACTGCACCGACCTAACATTCACCAGCTTAGCTAACAACTAAAATGACGCTAATAAAAGCGCTTAAATTACACGACAGAATCCTTCAAGTCTGTGAAGGAAATCCTCAATTAGTTCGTTTGGGTGATGGCTTGGATGATGGCTTTATTATTCAATTCGGATAAACTTGAGGCTGCTCTCGTTTAAAAAACCGGTGTTTTTCTGCTAAAATAGCCTTAAGCAAACCAGGGCTGCTAGCTCAATGGTAGAGCACTTCCCTCTTAAGGAATAGGTTCAGGGTTCGACTCCCTGGCAGCCCACTAAAACCCAGACATCCTTGACCTGACTTTTGTTTTTCTGATACTCTGGTACTCGAGTGAAAAAATTCATCCTGCCTATAATATTTTTTTCGATCATCGTCTTTTTCTTGCCCCCGGAAGCTAATGCCCAGACAAGAGAGGAGTGCGACAAGACTCGTGCCCGTGCTTCATATAATTGTTTAACTGGATGGACTAAATGTTATTATCCCTGTGTTGATCAGACAAAAGACGTGAAGGCCTGTGGAGACACCTGCACTCAGGCCGAAGATGCATGCGACAAACAGGTTAATGCTGATTATAAAACCTGTTTGGCTGCTATACCAAAAAGTAAAACAGATTCTCCCGCCACCACGGTAAAAGAAGACACTAAACCTGACGCTTCAGAGACCAAAAAAGAAACTCCAAAGCAAAGCCAAAATACGCAGAATAGCAATAAATTTAAACTTCCTGTTTTTGTGGGAGAGTGGTTTAGGACACTTTCTGATTGGATATCTCTTGGTGAATTCGCAATCGGTCTTAAAGAGGCGGCGAGCAATCTTACCATTGCCGATGATGCCATTATTGAGGACGAGAAAGAACAGAAGGAATGGGACCAATATTACGAGTCTTATAATTCTTTAAAGTCGCAGGGGCTTACTCATGAGCAGATAGAGGCAACCTTACAAAAACCACGCAAAAGGGATGTCTCAATGAGTCTTCAAGAATTGGATGCCTTGAAGGCCAAGCTTCCTGCAGGTGAAAGTATTACAAATGTAGCCGGGACAACCAATACCAAATTATATTCCTGGGAGGCCGATTCCGGAGCGTTAATCAAATCAACCAATTGGGAAAGGATTGAGTTCAAACAACCGGTCGTAGATGGTGACATGACTACCAGGACAGTCAAGTTCGAAGAAGGTGAAATGGAAGTAAAAGTTAGGAATAATAACCCAGCGATCAACAGGTTTGCTGTTGACGCGAATGGTTTTTTTGATCTGTTTGTTATTCAAACTCATTTCTGGATTGACTATGATCCGGCCAAAAAATTGGCAATAGTTGGTGTATACGAGGGTCAAGTGGAGATAAAAACCAAAAACGGAAAAACAATCAAGGTTGCCCCTGATGGAGATCCTTCGACTAGCTCAGGACAAGGTAAACCGCGGGTGGTAATTATTTCCCGAAAACTTTCACCTGTTAGACTTGCTCTGGCCGGGTTGGTATTGGCAGCAATTGCTGGTGGGGTGTTCTGGTTTGTTAAGGGAAGAAAATTAAACTCCTCCAGAAGAAGATGAGCTCGACACAATTTTGGGTCGGGATGCTGGTGCCGCCCTTTCTTAAGTGGGCAAACCCCTACCTTAAAAAATTTTTTAATCTTACCGAATTTGACAACCAGACCAAGGCAAGGGTTTTTGCCAAATGTTGTAACTAGTCCGCTTATTGCCTACTTACTAACGCGTTAACAAACCTGGTTTATGAGTTACCATCTTTCTGAGCGGATCACCAAGCCTAAACCCAAAAACATTTGACAAACTCCGTCTTCTCTGGCAAGCTTAAGGCTGACAATTTCCCTATGCAGCCTGAAGTCCGAAAATTTCTCTCTCTTACTGCCTTCCTCCTTGCTAACCTCCTCATCGTCTTTCTTGCCGTCACTGCCATCCCCAACCTCTATCTTTCCGACAAAAATGGCCTGCACGCCGTCAGAAATTCCAACGAACCACTCATCACTTCCGGCTATAGTTTCTACACGGCCATTCCCGAAACTCCCCTCTATTCCGAAGCCACCATCATCGCCGGTGACGCTCGGGCCAAAATCATCGACAACTTTTTCACCCGCTATCACTCCTCCATGACCGGTCTCGGCAAAGACATTGTCACCTCAGCTGACAAATATAACCTTCCCTACAGCCTTCTTCCCGCCATTGCTCAATGTGAAGGAAACTTGGGCAAGCGAACTCCGGAAGGCAGTTTCAACACTTGGGGCTACGGCATCTATGGTGACAAAGTTTTAAAATTCCAATCCTGGGAAGAGGGGATCGAAAAAGTTTCTCAAGGTCTGCGCAAAAACTTTCTCGACAAAGGCTTGACCACTCCGGATCAAATCATGACCAAATACACCCCGAGTTCCAACGGCTCCTGGGCCGATTGTGTTGATCAATTCCTCACCGAACTCCGCTAACCCACACCGCGATCGCTGATTGCTCATCGATGATTGATGATTGACGATTGCTCATTTTTATTCCGGCGGCAGCTCCTGCCAGAAAATTCTCCCCCGCCCCAACACCGTCTTCAGAAGATCCAAATATTTCCCATCATAGATCCATATCTCCGCCGGCCCCTTCGCACCGTCCGTATAATTCCGGCGAAAACCGGGAACAAAAGCCAAATCCGAACTTCCCAAAAGAGCCCCGTTGCCGGCGATTGGCTTTCGGGCCGAGGCTGCAACAAGACTGTCACCGCCGTCACTAAAGCTCCCCGAAAAAATAAACAATCCGTCAAGTTTCGTCACCACCCCCGCCTGGGCATCCGGAATCTTGACCCCGCCGTTAACAATCACCGCCAAACCCGCACCTTTTTCTCCGCCTTCCAAAGCCAAATCATTCCTGACTGCTAAATCTCCTCCTCCCGCATCCAGAAAAACAATATTCATCTTGTTAAGCTTGTGGGGAAGAGCCAGTGTCTTCCCGGTTCGTGAAGAGTTCTTGCTCGGAACGAATAAATAGTATTCCAGGTCAGAATCGACCGGATGATCAAACGCCGCCAGCAATCCCGCTTCCAGGTTGACCGAATCGGTGTAGCACCACACCCGATACGGTGACAAGTCAATGGCCCCTCCCTCCGGACAAGGAAGATCGACCAGAGTTCGCCGTCCCATATTCACAAGAAGATTCCGTAAAAGCTTGTCATACTGCAAATTCGCCGTCGTCCGAGTCAAATAATTAACCAGGTTCCAGCCATAGCCAGCTCCATTATCAGAAAAAAGTGCTCCCGGTGGCAAACTAATCGTGGGCCCGGCCGCCACTCCGGCGTCCTCCTCCCCGGTTGAGTTTTTGGCAAGCGCCTCACCACCCGGCAGCTTCTGATCCCCAATTGCCCCAAGGGCCGTCACGTGGCCCCCAACCGTTTGGAAAAATGCGTCCGTTGGCACCGGCGGCAAAGCACAATCAGCATCACTGAAACACGCCGGGCTTCCCGGTCCGGCCACACAACTCGTCCCTTGGCAGTGAGACCCCGCTGCGTTCAGAATCGTATAATCGTCCCTGGCTCCGTTGTCATTTTCATTCGACTCACTGACTTGACAAGCCGAATCAGCCATCGCCGCCGCGGTGTATGTCCCCGCCGTCGCCGGTGTCGGCATCAACATATCCAGACTAACGCTCGCCCCGGCCGCTAGAGAAGTCACCGTCTTGCTAACGCTCTTTGTCATATTGGCGCAAGTGACACTCGCCGCTTTGTGCCTTCGGTCGACCGCCACCGAAAATTGTCCCGCTGCCACCGTTCCCGAATTTTTGACTGTCACTCTAACTGGCACCGTCGAGTTCGTTTTTGCTCCCGTGTCATCAACGGAAAAACCGGTCACAACTAAGTTCGGCTTATTGAGCAAGGGGGGCGGGGAAGAAGGAGCAATGTAGATGGAATTAACACATGTTGACTGGCCGGCTCCGTTAAACACCGTCGCTTTCACCGTGCACGTCCCCGAAGTCTTGGGCACGGTATACATCCGGCTGCCGGTTTTCGAAACACCGCAAACATCCTGACACATTCCCTGAATCTGTTTCTGGGCACAGACATTGCTCGTGGGACAGTAACCCACAAAATTCGTGCACGCCCCGGAAACAACCGTATTCGTCCCCAGAAAAAATGTTTCCCCATTATCCCCGGCATTGAGGTGGATATCTAACTGCCCACCCTCGACAGCCTTGCCGGAAAACCAGATTTGACACTTCGGTTCCGTCAGCCCCGGCCCCTGGCTCTCGCACGTCTTCGCCGTTCCCGGATCACCATCAAGATCAACACAATATTGACCCGCCGGACACTGGGAATCATCAGTGCAGGCAAAAGCCTCCGAAGGCCGGAAAAACACTCCGCCAAAAAACAACGTCAGCATTCCTAAAACGGCCACAAATTTCTTCACTTCTCTCATGTTAGAAAGAAAAAAACCATCCGTCAAGAAACTCCGGAAGTGAGCTCTTCGTCTATCTCCGCAAATTGACAATCCTGTAACAATATGCTATACTCAACATCAGATCCTGAGGTATGCTTCCCAAGGCTACGTCAGGGTTTTTTTGTGGCTCATTCCATCATAGTCAAAAAACTTATAGTGGGTAAGCGCATCTCTTCATGAACTTCCTGGTCAAAAATCTCCTGGCCACTTTTTCCCTATTCGTGTTAGGTTTCTCCCTCCTGGCTCCCCAAGCCCAGGCCAGCGACCTGCGGGCGCTCAAACTGGCCAAATTTCTTCGCGACCGTGGCTCAGTTCTGCAGTCTGAGGCCACGACTTTCGTCACCGCGGCCGACAAATACCAGCTCGACTATCGCCTCTTGGCGGCCATCTCCGGTGTCGAATCCACCTTCGCCCGTAACTATGTTCAGGGCAGCTACAACGCCTACGGTTGGGGCGGGGGTTGGATCTTTTTCCAGTCCTGGCCGGATGGCATCGAAAAGATCTCCCAAGGCCTGCAGGAAAACTACATCAACAAAGGGGCCACTGACGTGGAAGACATTTCCTGGATCTATTGTCCGCCAGGCAATCTCATCTGGGCCAGAAAAGTCCGCTACTTCATGAACCAGATCGAAAATGTCGAAATTGAAGAAAACCAGCACCTGCTCGCCTCCGCCCTCCCCCTCACGCTCTAATTAAAGCGCCAGCAGCTTCGTGATCGTGTTCTCCCTCCGCAGAATCGAAGCAATCAGATATGACTGTTCCTCCAGCGCCTTCTTCTTTTGGCTGTCAGTTTCCTTCTCAATAATGGCTTTGATCTCCTCCGGCGTCACCGTCACCTTTAAGTCATTGGCCACGCTGTCAAGAATAAATTCCAGTCGCAAAGACGTCTCAGCTTGCTTCTTAAACTTCTCCCGCTGCGACTCGGCCGTCTCGCCTTTGCTCTGCAAATATTGCTCATAGGTCAACCCGGCCGCCCGAACGTCATCCACCAGCAAAGTCATGAGCCGGTTCACTTCTGACTCCAAAAGAAGATCTGGCAACTCCACCCGACAAACCTCAAGAAGTTTGTCAATAATTTCCGAAATTTGTTTTGATCTCGTGTCATCTCCTTGTTCTCCTTGACCCTGACCGGCCGTCTTGCCCTGTTCGCCGTCTCCGGGTTTCCAGATTTTTGCTTTAGCCGTAATGGTCTTGACCGCTTCCTGATAGGAATCAAGATCCACCGAAGGCTTTTCCGCTGCCCGAACAATAAACTGCCAGTCCCTGTCCGCCTCCGCCTGCGAAATCTGCACCTTCGGCGCCACAATCGGCTTCAAATCATGCTCTTTGAGAGCCTCCTGGTAGGAGATTGGCAGAAGGCGGTTAACCACTTCGCCGTAGATTTTTCCCTGGTCCAATTTGGCATCCACCTGCTCTTTTGGCGCTTTTCCTTTTCGAAAACCCGGGACTTCAATCTCGGCTGCCAGCTCATCAAAAACCCGATCGTAGACCTCCTTAACATCCTTCCAAGGAACCGTCAGAGTCAGTTCAAACGCCGAACCAGAAAGCCTCGTCAAAGCTGATGTCATGCTCTAATTCTACTAGATCTTGAGGTTAAGATCAATGTCTGGGGGAGTAATCTCTGGCTCAAAAAAATTAACAGTGTCCAGATCCACACTCAATTCCTTAAGACCGTCCCGAAGCTTTAAAACCCCCGCATCGCTGGCAAACCGCGATCTCGAAGTCGTTGGGACGAGGGGCACTACGGGATTTTCCTCAGTCACCGGACCGGGTTCTTTCTTTACATCCAGAGTTGGTTTATTAACAAGCGACAACCCAAAAATAATCCCGGAAATTGCCAGCCCCAAAAAAAGAATGACGCCCCCGCCAATGAAAAATGGCATTAAATTCTTGCCTTTTTTAACCCCTTCCGTGAGCCCCGCCGGAGTGGACGGCGTAACCATTGATGGTTCAGCTGCGTCTGTCATATTTGCCCGCCCGTAATTGACCGGACAGCTTCCTTAAGGATGGTCATTGTTTCCCGTAAATATTGATTCGCCTGCGCTAAAGACTGCTGGCCGGCAAAAACATTGATCGTCGGCACGGTCTGGGAAAAGCGATCCTGCTTCACCCCCGAAAAAGTCAATTTCGCCGCGGCGTATTGTTTTTCATAAAAATCAAGCTTATTGTTTGCCGCAATGAGCCCCCGGTCCAAAATGCCCGTGTCCTCACCGCTCTGGCGAATCTCTTCTGTTTTCCGGGTCAGATCAGAAACCAGAGCGTCCAACCGGATCTTGAGGTTTGCCTCCTTTGTCAGAAGGACGTTCCCAATAGCTTGCTTCGTCTCCAAGCTAATTTGCCCGTATCGGCTCTCAAACTCCTGAGAAACCGCGTTTAAATCCGAAAGTGTGCTCGCGTCATCGACCCGTTTCTGATGACTGGTTAAGTAGGCTTTCTCGCTCTGGCTGATAGTGCCAAAAGTGCTTTTTGTGTCCGGGGAAATCCCTTCCGTGCTGCTCAATTTTTCCTGCAGCAGGTCATAGTAGGCGCTGATGACATTATCCCGGGCTTTTAATACCGTCTTAAACCTTGCGACGGCCTCGTTCTGGGAAGTCAAGGTGTGATAGGTCTGATAGCTTGACTTGGCAATCTGATAATCATTATGGGCGTTCTTATAAACTGAGTAGTTGTACACATAATCCCGATACGCCGTCTGATAATCCGCTCGGGCGGAATTGAGATTTGAGATTTGAGAAATGAGAATTGCCAGAGACCCCAAAACGGCAACAATCTTAAGTTGTAAAGACACTTCTCAATCAGTGTAGTACAGAAGTATAATACCTTGCAACCCACTGGATAAATGCTTGCCCTGAGCGAGTGTTAGCGAGTCGAAGGGCCGGGATGGTGAAATGGTAGACACGTACGCTTTAGGAGCGTATGCCAGAAGT
>CAZSSJ010000031.1:0-7985 GCA_964609775.1 uncultured Gammaproteobacteria bacterium | reverse complement strand
CTCGCGCCCTGCGCGAGAAAATCCAAAGCACGAATTTCGAAACTCGAAACAATGTCCAAAATTTAAATGTTAAAATTCAAAACAGACTTGTTTAGAAAATTTGGATTTAAAAAATTTGAATTTGTTTCGGATTTCGTATTTCGGATTTCGAATTTCCTTGTGCAGAGCACAAGCAGTTTAGCCTCTTCCCAGTTCGCTCGCCGCTACTACGGGAATCATTATTATTTTCTTTTCCTGTGCTTACTTAGATGTTTCAGTTCAGCACGTGCCCGCATACTACCCTATCCCCTCTTGCGAGGCCTTCAAATAGTAGCCCTCCTTACGGAGTGGGTTACCCCATTCGGAAACCGACGGCTAATGGTTCATAGACACCAACCCGTCGTTATCGCGGTCGTAGACGCGTCCTTCCTCGGTTCTTTCTGCCAAGGCATCCACCACTGGCATTATGAGTAGATTTATATTCATTAACAGATATCTCGGTTAATGAAATGTTGTAAAGATTTTACCCCGAAATAAATCGGGGCTTTGTCCACGGTACACGGCTCGTAGCCGGCACCGGGACGACCTTCTATTCACTTTTCAAAGAGCAAAAGTAAATAATGTATTTTTCTTCAAAGAGCCTTCTTATAGCCCAGTCTTCTTAATTCTTCCCGAATTATCCGTATCTGTTCCATGTAAATTTGATATCTGACCATTTTTGCTTGGAACTCCTGGCCTTCGTCATGTCCAGGATACATGTCCTCCGAGTCGGTCCCGACTTCGTTTATGGCCTCGTTTAGCTGGTTTAGTTTAGAAACCAGCTCCCGATATTGCCTCAAAAGTCGTTCGATCGCTTCCTCGTTGCTCACTCCTGATCATTGGGAAGTCTCCTTACCAGCAACCAGAAACTAGCAACCGACTTGCCCTGGGCGTAGTCGAATGGGTGGACCCGAGCGGAATTGGACCGCTCATTCCTCGATGCAAACGAGGTGTTATACCGATTAACTACGGGCCCCAATTCACTCAGGTCTTTCAGATTTAAAGGAACAAATCCTTCGGCAAGCTCAGGATTGATGGTTTCTAAACTCTCCTTCGATCCGCCGGTTGGCGGGCTCAAGATCGTTAAGCAACCATCAAAAAACCGCCCCACAGGCGGTTAAATCCCTTCACAAAAAATCAGCTTACGTGCGCCGTAAGACCCCCATTGGGGATCTCAAAGTCAGTATGTCAAGCAGATTTATCATCAAAGAATCACTCTCCACCCCACTTCGCTAAAGCTTCGCGGGGCAAAGCCCGAACTGTGAATTGAAGCTATTATACCCAACTACAAATCCTCTGTCAACGCTCACTTCGAAACCCACTTTCGCCGTTCCACCTCCGCCTCTCCCTCATCGCTCAAAATCTTCATCCTCTCTGCCTCATTCCACACAAAATCAAACAGCTGTTTCTGCATTGCCGCCAACTTTTCGTTATAAACTTCCACACAAAACTGCTCTTCCCCGGAGAATTGATAGAGACAAAAAACGTCATTATAAATTAAACATTCGAACTGTAAATTAAGTTTTTTCGGATCCACATATCGCACCTCCCACAACTCCCGAACCATTTTGGCAACTTTTGTGTACGGCTCAATTCTCCTCTTATTCGTCAACTGCAATGTTCTGATTCCTCGCTCAACCAATTCTTCGCGCACTTTCTCCGCAAACTTCTGGTCCAAAAAAGTCGTCATGCTCTCCCCAACCTCATAGATTCGAAGCACCCCTTTGGCCCGCAGCGAATTCCACGTCACCTGCTCCAATCCGGCAGGCCCAGTGTAATACAGCACCTTTGACACCCTCTCACCCTTCCCCCATACCTCCGCCAATTGTTTAAAAGTGCCCGGTAGCTCCTCCCGCAGCCTGGCTGCTTCCGCTTCTTTTTTTGTCACCAGTAACTTTAATTGTTCATAGGAATTGGCCACAAACTTTTTGCCTTGATCGTCCAGTTGGATGGACACTAACTGTTTTGCAATTAGTTTGTCCAAAATGCGATACACCTTGGTCCGGGCAACGTGCAATTCCCGGCTGGTTTGCAGGGCTGACATCGTGCCTTTCCTCCCCAAATGAAGATATATTTTGGCTTCCTCCGGCGAAAGACCGAAGTCAGTAAGCTGTAGACCAATAGTGTCTGTCTGTTCGGACATCACTTTGACTATACCATCAATTGCCCCCCATAATCCAGCCATGAACTGGTTAATTATTCTCAGCACGCTACTTGTTCTTGTCTCCCCCCTGATCTATGTTCGGGCAATCCTTCGTGGCCAGGCCAAACCCCACCGCACCACTCGTCTGGCAATCTTAACCACCACCTCCTTAACCACCCTCTCTCTTTTTGCCCAACACAACAACGTCGCCATCTGGCTCTCTGCTGCATCCGCGCTCCAGGCGATCGTCATCTTCATAATGAGCCTTAATGACTTCTCCTACCCGCTATATCTTCTATTGATAAACGGCTCCCTCACAATCCTGTTAACCGTCCGTCAACATTTAATCTTTCAGGTCTTAAATCCGCGAGGGAAATATGTTTAAAATACACCGTCTAAAATCGCCGTCAGTCGCCAACAAAGTCGCCGCCTTCCTCACTGGAGGCGCGGCCTTCACTCAGACCTGGGCTCCCGGGGAAAAAACCGTGGTCAAAAAGGCCGTCCGGACGAGCCTTCGGGGCCGTCGCCACGCCTATTGGTACATCGAAAATGACCAAAAAGAAATCATCGCCGCCATTGGCGTGCGGGAAAACGCCTTGCGCAGTGGCGGCTTTGAAATGGTTGACGATTACCTGACCGTCCACAAAAACCACCGCCGGCAAGGTCTTGGCAATCAACTCTTAAGCGCCGCAGAAAGGTACGTCCGGGAGAAGAAAGGCCGGTATATTTATATCGAATCCTGTGACCTTGATTCCTACCGGCCGGCTAACCAATTTTATCTCAAAAATGGCTACCGGGTCGTCGGCACTGTCCCCGACTATTACGTCCCGGGCGAGGGCCGCGTCGACTATTTTAAATCATTCAGCCACCCATCTCCCACCAAAAAACCGCCCCCTTCGTGCGGTCTCCCAATTAACTAATCCACCAATTAATTCGCGCCTTCCCTGCTCATTCCGTCACCACCACTGTCCCCCTGTGTACCGGATTCTCGTGATTGTGATAGCCCCACGTCCCCACCTTGTCAAAAGTAAAGCTATACTCATTCATCCCGGATGCGCTTGACTTTCCCTGATCAAACCCCGTGTAGTCCGTGTGCACCGGGTGCGGGGCAGAGGCCACATCCATCGGATTTCCCGACTTGTCCACAAACTTCACCGTTCCCCCCTTTTTAATCGTCACTTCAGTCGGAGTAAAGCCCGAAGCCGTATAATCCACTTCCACCACCGCTGCCACCGTCGCCCCCCCAGTGCTTTCTTCCCCATTCATCGTTGTTCCTTCCGTTGACTCTTCAGTCCCCGCCGTCGATTCATTCCCCGGCTGGGCCTCCACATTTTCTTCGACCGGACTTTCCACCGGCGCTACCATGCCCTGAATCTGACCTTTAAAGGCAAACGCCACCCCGGCTAGAAGCACCAGCAAAACCACCACCCCAATTCCCACATATAGCACATTCTTATTCGAGCCCGTCGGAGAAGTAGTTTGTGCTGGAGAATTACTCTCGTCCATAATATCCGATCATGTTAAAGACATCACACTATTGTGTCAAGTAGCCAAAGCCAAATTCGAATGTTAAAATACCTACAAAGTAAATTGGGCATTTAGTTCAGTGGCTAGAAAGTCCTGAGTGTAAATTTTGCGCAAGTAGTTCAATGGTAGAACGCCGTCCTGATAAGACGGAGGTTCATGGTCCGATTCCATGCTTGCGCACAGTGGGCGCAAAATTTCCAGCCGCCTAGCGGCGACTAAGAAGGAGGTCGATGGTTCGATTCCATCAGTGCCCACCGGCTTGATGGTGAAGAGGAAACACGGCTGTCTGTCCCAGCACGCTCTTGCAAAACCCCTTGATTTTGCATAGAGTTGCGGGATCCCGCATTTGCTAAATTCCTGGCTCGATGGTGAAGTGGAAACACGGGAGTCTGCAAAACTTCTATGCAGGGGTTCGATTCCCCTTCGAGCCTCCAGCGGGTAGCATTTTTGCGAAGCAAAAACTAACCGAAGGTGTCAATCCCGCTCGGATCTCCCTACATCGGTTGTTCGAGTTTCAAACGTAGTTTGAAGCTATAGCCTTTGGCTCTACTTCCCCCTCAGGTCTCAGGTTTCTCTGCCCTTTTTGTTTACGAAGCCACAACTGAAAAATTTGAAGCTGAACCAGCTTCGAGAATGCGATAGATCCTCGCTATCGCAATAAAAGTCATCGGCAGTGTCACGACTAACCCCAATAACAGAAGGATCGCTCCGGCAACATTGATAAGAGCCAAAACGACGCCAAAAGCGATAATTAACAATACTTTTCCTTTTGTCACATTCCAACTTATCCTCAGTGCCTCACTTCCCCACTTCCTCTGATCAACTAAAACATACACCCAATAGCTAAGCCGCACCGCCACATAAATTAGCACAGGAAGATAAGCCAAAGCTAAAACCAGACTAATAACTTCTCCCCCTGCCCTACCACCCCAAATAAACGCCGGCAAAAAATAGAGAATCATCATGGGAATCACTGCAAGAAAAACAGCAAAACCCGACACGAGAGAAGTTGCCACATACTTTAAGACCAATTTAAGATCTTTCAGAGCAAAGAACAGTTCGCCCACCTCAGCCGCTCGTCCATCAGTCACACCAAGAGCTACTTTCACCATCCCCAAACTCACTACCATTGATATGACCCAAGAAATCAAACTTAAAAGTGCCGCGAGAAGCGGAGAGTTTTTCAGGGCTTGAACTAAAACACTCGGGATAAAGCTGGCCACTAACACAACCAAAAGCGCCATCGTCAATGCTTGCCAATTTTTCTTATATGCCTCCCAGGAAAACCTTAGCACCTCATCAACTGAAAGCTTATTCATCACTTTCAGTTAATACCCGAGTCCTCTTTTTTGTCAAGTCCAAAGAAGCCACAAAAAACCCGCCCCTGTTGGGCGGAAAATTTGTGTGTTATCAGCAACTAATCCCCAGCCGCTAACCGCTGGCCCCTGTTTCATTTGACTTTTAAAAAGTGGTAGGACCTTGGAGCATTCTTTAGTCACTCGCTCCGAAGTGAGAGTTGATTTTCCTTGTGTCACAGCTCAAGAAATTCCAACCGAGTTTAAAATTTGAAATTTGAAATTTTCAAATTCATTTCAAATTGAAAATTGTAAATTGAAAATTCCTTGTGCTGTGCACAAGGACCGTATACCTCTTAGAAAGGAGGTGATCCATCCCCAGCTTCGGCTAGGGATACCTTGTTCATGTGTTTCCCCGATTTTCATGGGGCATGGACTATATTTTCACCCCGACGTCACATCGGGGGCCGACTCAATAATAGAAGTTTATATTCCGGAATATCCGGTACCTCCTATATTAGTCTCTACAGGGCTAAGATTTCGACGATAGATAATAGAAAATGGAAAATAGTATTTTGAAGATAGAAAATTGAAAATAGATCAATCAAACGTCTTCCATTTGTCTCGGAGATTTACCAATTTACCTCCAAGAAACTGATACCTCTTAATAAGGCCGTCACAGAAGTCCTTTCTCCAACATCCCAAATCCCTTGCCATTGAAAGATAGACTTCCATTTCATTACATGAACCAATCGCCTTATCAAGATGAATTTTAAATTCTTTTGGAAAACGCCTTTTTGCCCAACCTTCAGCAATATTTGCTGAAGGTGACTTGGAACATCTGCGAAGTTGCGATCCTAAGTCATTTTTCTCGTAAATTGGAAGTTTATTCACCTCACGATTGACAATTATCGCCAAATCATAAGATTCTTTGTAAACTTCCAGATCACGAAACGATTGAATCACAACTTATTTTAGGTGTTCTATATTCTATCTTCAATCTTCAACCACTATCTTCTATACTCTATTATCTATCGTCTAATCCAGCTTCCCTCGGTGTTCTCATACTAGCAAAAACTAGTGAAGACTTCACCGATTTCTGTCGGATTTTTCTTCAACATTGCTGTTGAAGGTCGCGTTCTATCACTATAGGATACGACTTAAGCCTCATCGCCGACCTTGGCGTCAACCCTGCAAACGCAAGATTTTCAGCCACTGCCGACTTTGCTGCCTTGACGGGCGGTGTGTACAAGACCCGAGAACGTATTCACGGCGCCCTGCTGATGCGCCATTACTAGCAATTCCAACTTCATGGGGTCAGGTTTCAGACCCCAATCTGAACTGAGGCGAAATTTCCGAGATTTGCTCATCGTTGCCGACTTGCCCCTCGCTGTTCTTCGCCATTGTAGGGTGTGTGTAGCCCAGGACATAAGCACCGTGCTGACCTGACGTCATCCGCGCCTTCCTCCCTGGTTTTGCCAAGGCAGTTCTCTTTGAATAATTTAACAAAGAGTGCGGGTTGCGCTCGTTAACCCACTCAAGGGTACTCCTCACGGAACGAGCTGAAGACGGCCATGCAGCAGCTTTGATGCACTCTCGAGGATAACACGTTTCCGTGCTCTTGCAGCATCATGTCAAGCCCTGGTAAGGTTCTTCGCTTTGAATCGAATTAAACCACACGCTCCACTGCTTGTGCGGGTCCCCGTCAATTCCTTTGAGTTTTAAACTTGCGTTCGTACTCCCCAGGCGGGGTGCTTAACGCGTTAGCTTACGACTCTCATCTCGCGCAAAGCGCGATCTACGAGAATGAGCAATCATCAATCTTCAATGAGCAATCAATAAGTCAATTAGCAATTGTTTAATGAGTAATTAATTACTCATTTTTTTAATTGATCATTGCTAATTTATTGAAGATTGCTCATTGCACATTGCTCATTTCTCGTCTCGCTCTCCGCGAGACGAGAATCTAGCACCCATGCGTTTACGGCTTGGACTACGCGGGTATCTAATCCGCTTCGCTCCCCAAGCTGTCGAGTCTCAGCGTCAAGAACTTCCTAGCAACCCGCCTTCGCCATTGGTGTTCCAGAAGATATCAACGCATTTCACTGCTTCACCTTCTGTTCCAGTTGCCCCGAAAGACTTCAAAGTCCGACCATCTCCCACCCCTGCTCCCGGTTGAGCCGGGAAATTTGAAATGGGATGCGAAGGACCGCCTACACGTCTCTTTACGCCCAATGAATCCGGATAACGCTCGCCGCCTACGTATTACCGAGACTTCTGGCACGTAGTTAGTAGCGGCTTATTCTACTGGTACCGTCATTTTGTTCTTTCCAGTCAAAAGGAGTTTACGACCCGAGGGCCTTCATCCTCCACGCAGTGTCGCGTCGTCAGGCTTTCGCCCATTGCGAACGATTCCCTGTTGCTGCTGTCCGTAGACATAAGGACCGTGTCTCAGTTCCATTGTGGGGGGTCGCACTCTCATGCCCCCTACCCGTCGTCGCCTTGGTAGGCCGTTACCCCACCAACAAGCTGACAGGCCGCAGGCCGCTCCCTTCGCGTGATGTTACTCACTTTACTCTTGCGAGACTATACAGTATTAGCTGCTCTTTCGAACAGGTATCCTATACAAAGGGGTACGTTCCCACGTGTTACTCACCCGTCCACCACTCTCGTGCGAAGCACGAGAAAATCCTAAGCACGAAACTCGAATCTCGAAACCCTCCTTCGCTAAAGCTTCGGAAGGGCAGGCAAATTATTTAAAATGTTTGCTTGCCACCTCGAAGCTCGAAGAGCGAAGAGTGGTTTCGGATTTCGTATTTCGGATTTCGAATTTCCTTGTGCTCCGCACAAGCGTTCGATTTGCATGCATAAGGCACACTGCCAGCGTTCATCCTGAACCAGGATCAAATTCTCAAAAAAATGACAGAGATTTTTAAAGTCTCTATCGTGTCCGCCTCGGCTCGACCGAGTCGAGACGGGGCCTACCACTTTTTAAAAGTCAA
>CAZSSJ010000030.1:0-8275 GCA_964609775.1 uncultured Gammaproteobacteria bacterium | reverse complement strand
TCATCTGGGGGTATTCTTTGAGGTCAATATCGGGAAGTTCAAGGAGGGTTTTCCCTGCGGGTTTTAGGAGGGAGGCATATTTTCTTAAGGCAGCAAGCTGTTTTTGTTTGGGGATGTTGGCGAAGGTCCCCCACATAAAGAGGATGGTGTCGGCTTCGGGAAGGGATTCTGGATTGGGAAGGTCGACGGCAGCGATGGCGAGGTTGGAAGTTTTTGTTAGGGCAGACCGTCGCTTTATTTCTTGGAGCATGATTTTGGACTGGTCAAAAGCGAAGACTACGTAGCCCATTTGGGAAAGAGGGATGGCGATGCGGCCATAGCCACAACCGCACTCGATTATTTGGCTTCCTGGTGGTATCTCCCTAGTAATGTAGCGTAATTCCTTTTTTGTCCGATTGCCTTCGTCCTTTTCAAGCCAGCGGTAGCCGACCCGGTCATAGAAGGAAGGGATATTAAGAATTTGTTTCATGTAATGGGATTTTACTGCGATCAACGGGAGAGACAAGTTCTTTATACAGACAAAGCCAGGTTGAGAGGGGCAAGCGATTAGGTAAAGTGTGTTTCTGAAGGCCAAGTTTGTTTAAGACTTTCTGGATTTTTTGTCTTTCCCATCTTTCCCATCTTTCCCATCTTTCCTTCAGATTGTGGCTAAGTGGGAGGCCGTGGCCGAAAGCTTCGGCAATGAAATTTTGGAAAGCGTTGCGTTCAGATTCAGGTAGAAGCGGGGTCTGACGTTTAGTGAAGCGAAACAGGACCGAGTCGACGTTTGAGAAAGGGGTGAAATCAGTGGGACGGAAATGGTGGACGATCGAGAAGTTGAACCAGGGTTTGTGGGTCAGGGAAAACTGGTTTTCTTGGTGGGGAGCGGAGAGACGGTAGGCTAACTCTTT
This sequence comes from uncultured Gammaproteobacteria bacterium, assembly GCA_964609775.1. Lineage (GTDB taxonomy): Bacteria > Patescibacteriota > Microgenomatia > JAMCZE01 > JAMCZE01 > CAZNUP01. Next base: position 7,385 of record CAZSSJ010000030.1, on the reverse strand, counting down.
CATAACAACAAGGTAGCAATCTTCGGGCGGGTTGGGAGCGTCGATGATCTTGCGGATGATTTGGCCTTCAATGGCAAAGGGCGGATTGGAAAAAACTTTGTACGGGAGGTTGGGTAGGGGGAAAGTCAAAATATCGCCTTGATAAGGTGTGAGGTTCTCTACTCCGATGAATTTATTTTGAAGATAGTGGTACCAACGAGCGTCGAGCTCGACGGCGAGGACGTGTTGAGCACGGGAGATTAGTTGTTCAGTGATGATTCCCCTGCCGGGGCCGATTTCAAGAACGAGGTCGTTTTTGCCAAGGGAGGAGGTCTTGACTAGTTTTTTAACTAGCTGCCGGGAGTGAAGAAAATTCTGGGAAAGGAGCTTCCGCCTGAGTTTGGACATGGTGGAACCTCCTAAAGATGGTGATCATATAATGGTTAGATTATAATCCCGGCTTCTTTTAAATGCAAAAACAGGTGCAGGGAAGGAGAAAGTGACGAAGAAGAGGGTTGTTATCTTAGTCTGCGACCGCTAATAATACTTCTTGCGGTTTGACTTCTTCGGGTGCTGAGAGCTGCTAGGGCGGGGCTCGTTCCGGGGGTATCGGTCGTGGCTTCGTGTTCAACTCCTTCTTTTTCAGCTACTGGGACTGTTGAGGTCTGGGTGTCTGTCGGGGGAGGGGCAGTTGGTGCTACGACTTCGGTGGCTGGTGGTGTGCCGGTTTGTGGTTCGATTTCTGTTACTGTCAGCATTGTTTATTTGTGGAGGGCAGTTTATAGTGTCTCTACTGTTGTATTTTAGTACTCCGGTTTATGTTAGCAAGAGGGAGTTGGCACGTTTCGTTACCGAGATTACAAATGTTGATCTTCGCGTTGATTCTGGTTTTTTTGCCGACGCAGCTGGGGCGGCATTTCTGGCCGGAATGGGCATACATAAATGGGGTAAGGGTAGATTATTTCTCCCCCACTCTTTACCTGACAGACGTTCTAATTATCGGATTGGTTGGGTTGGAGGTGGCCAGATGGGTTTTTGGGAAAAAGCGAGTGGAATTAGGAATTTTGGGGGTGTTGGGGATTTTGGGGGTGTTAGGTCTGGCGAATATGATGGTGTCGCTCTCCCCTGCTGTGACGGCGTATAAGTGGGTCAAGGTGGCGGAATTCGGGTTCCTGGGGTGGTGGATCTGTAGACATGGTATCTTATTTAAGCCATGGCGTAAGTTAGGTGCTATCTTGGCGGTTCCTATTTTATATGAGTCGATACTGGTGGTTTGGCAGTTTTTGAGCCAGTCCTCGATTGGGGGAATTTGGTACTTTTTGGGTGAAAGGACCTTTAATGCCGGGATGCCGGGGATTGCCAATGCCTATCTTAATGGTGCTTTGGTGCTGCGGCCCTACGGCACATTCCCCCACCCGAACGTTCTGGGAGGGTTTTTGGCAGTGGTTCTGCCGCTTATTCTAGCCCTTCGGCTCCGCTCAGGGCAGGCAGGACAGGCAGGACAAGGTCGCTCAGTGCAGTCTCGATTCCTGCATAATTCCCGCAGAATTAACGAACGGGGGATTTTGGGGGTGTTAGGGTTGGGATATACGGCGCTTGTTTTGAGCATGAGCCGGGGGGCGATTGTTGTCGGGGTGGCAACAAGTTTAGCCGTGGTGGCGATTAATCTTAAATCTCAAATCTCAAATCTCAAAAAGACATCTGAAATATCAAAGAGCGTCTTGGTTGGATTAGTAATTTTAGTTGCGGTGGCGGCCATTTTTATTTGGCCGAGGTTTACATCGATTTTAGTGGAAACAGAGCCGATCACGGTGCGGGAAAGATTGAATGAATTGGCTCTGGAGCAATGGAGGCAGTCCCCTATTATCGGTGTGGGGTTGGGGACAAGCCCGCTTTACGGACTACAGGCTACCCTTCGACAGGTTCAGGGCAGGCCCTTCGGCTCCGCTCAGGGCAGGCCTGTCTACAGTCTATCGCAAACAAATTATGCGCTGAGGTATCAGCCGACGCACAACATTTACCTGCTGGTGCTTTCGGAAACGGGGCTGGTGGGTTTGGGAGTGTTTGGTTTGGTGATTATTTATGTTTTAAGAAAATTAGTGAGGGAACGAAATTATGTTTTGCTTACTCCCCTAGTGACAATTTTGGTCCTGGGGATGTTTGACCACTATTTTTTGACAGTGCAGCAAGGACAATTATTGATGACAGGGATTTCGGGACTGGCCTGGGCGAAGGCCGGGAAGAGCTGATAAAATGGTGGGGTGACTTCGCTAACGAAAAAAATTGCCTGGAACACCGGGGTGCAGATGGCGGGGAAAGTGGCCGCGACTTTTCTGGGAGTGGTGATCACGATTTTGCTGACGAATTACCTGGGGCCGGCGGGGTTTGGAGTGTATACAGCGATCACGGTTTTTGTGCTGCTGTTTGGCTCCTTGGCAGATTGGGGTTTGTCGTTAATCACCGTCCGGGAAGCGGCAAAAAATGAACGGGAAGCCAATCAGATCATTGGTAATGTTCTCCTTGTCCGACTGGTTTTGACTTTAGGCGCCGTTCTTGTAGTGAATTTGCTGGTTCATTTTTGGCCGACTCTGGTGATTAGTCCCCTCCCAAGCGGAATGGATGTTCCAAGGCTAGTGTTAATCACGTCGTTTTTCCTCCTGGCAATTTCTCTTAAAACCTCTTTCCAGATTATTTTTAACGTCCGGCTGGCGATGCAAAACTCGGCCATTTCTGATCTGACGGCCAACGTGGTGGCAATCGGGCTGATTTTATTTTTGACAATGCAGCGAGCCGGACTGGAGGAAATCCTGTGGGCCTTTAATGTGGGGCATTTTCTGGCCGCCGGGGTGGCAGCGGTCTTGGGATTTAAAATGCTGCGACTGGATTTTAAGTGGCTGGCCGGGCGGAGCAAGTTTCTTCTTCGGGAAGCGCTGCCGATGGGGTCAATTTTAATTATTTTCACGATTTATAACCGGGTGGACACGGTGATTCTGGCGCATTTTCGACCGGAAGCGGAAGTCGGCTATTACGGTCTGGCTTATCGGATTTATGAAGTTCTGGTCCAGGGAGCAGCCTTTTTTGCCAATGCGGTGCTGCCGATTCTTTCGGGGCTCGCTTTGACGGATCGGAAAAGAATGGCAGAGATATACAATAAATCATGGGTGATACTCATGGTTATGGGAATGGCCGTCGCGGGAGTCAATTTTGTTTTGTCTCCCCTGCTGCCAGTGGTTTTTAAAGGTTTTTCCGGATCAGTGGTGGCGATGCAGATTTTGTCACTGTCACTTATGGTTTCTTACCTGAATCATCTTAATGGCTATACGATTATTGCTTTGGGGAAACAATGGTGGTCGCTGGGGATTGCGGTGGTGGCTTTGATGGTGAACGTGGGATTAAACTTATGGCTAATCCCTTTGTTTTCCTATCCGGCAGCAGCATTTATTACGTTTGTGACCGAAGGACTGATTGTGGTTTTGAGCATGAAGGTTATCGGCAAGGAGTTGGAGATTAATTTATCACCAGCTAAAATGGTCAGAACAATTGAGGATTTGGTTTCCAGAAAAGAAAAATTATTTTGATGACGACTCGATAACCTTTTTCGCTCCCGTCGGCTATGGCGAAGCACCAATTAGTTATATTTTGTGACGGAGGTGCCAGGGGAAATCCGGGGTCGGCGGCCGCGGCTTTTGTGGTGAAAGATGGAGCGGGAAATATACAGGGAAAACGCGGGAAACTCTTCGACAAGCTCAGGGCAAGGCCCTTCGACTACGCTCCCCTCGGCAAGCTCGGGGCAGGCAGGGCAAGGCCCTTCGACTACGCTCAGGGCAAGTTTCTGGGGGTGACGACGAATAACGTGGCGGAATATCAGGCCGTGGTGGAAGCTCTGGCTTGGATTAAAGGGAATTTGACCCAGGGGACTGATTTGGCAAATTTGGAAATACGATTCTATCTGGACTCGAGTTTGGTAGTGAACCAGCTGCGGGGGAAATTCAAAGTGAAGGACAGGAAGCTTCGAGACCTACTGGCGGAAGTCCGGGGAAGAGAAAGGGAGCTGGGCGCGGTGAGGATCAGTTATGACTATGTTCCCCGAGAAGAAAACAGTGAGGCAGACAGGACGGTGAATGAGACACTGGATCGGGTAATGGGGAGAATGTGAGATTGGGATTTCACAGGAAAGATGTATTGTTTTTCATGAGGGGCACTTTACAATGGATGAGTGATGGACCAGGCAGCCCTGAGGGTGAGAGTGGAAAGGGAAGGAGAACGACCAGTAGCGCTGGTTGTTAATGGTGGGGAGTTGGCGACGAGCTTGACGGGGCTTTTGGAACAACAGGGGATGGAGGTGATTTGGTCGGGGGAGAGTGAACTTCAGGAACAGGTTCGGACGCCGAGATTCATTTTTTTCTTCGGTCAGGATAGAGGTGGGGTCGAGCGGCAATTGAAATTAGTGATCGATCTGGCGAGTAGGAGTGGGGCAAAGTTGATTGTGGTCTGGGATCATCTGGCCGCTCAGAGGCAAAGGGAGTTGGAGGAAGTGGTGAAAGAGAGTAATGGGTGGCCGGTGACGATTGTGGAGCTTCAGGGGGAGGGGTCCAAGAGGACAGAGGAGAAGATTGAAGTGATGGGGAAAGTCGTTCGGGTCGCTTTTTCGAGCGGAAATGAAAAGCGAGTGGTTGTGGGAGAACCGGGGCAGGTGCCGGACGGCCGGCCAGCGAAGGAGTGGGGGGTTTTAGCGCTGGATCAGGGAATGGGGCGAGAAATGGTGAGAGGGGAGAAGAGATGGAGGAGATTGGGGTTGAGAATTGGGCTCGGCGTCTTGCTAGTGGTGTTGCCATTTATTATCCTCGGGGTAATTGCCGGGTTGGGGGTGGTGGAGTTAGGGCGGATGGGAATCGGACTGAAAAGTGGTGATTATCGAGCTGGAGGGGAAGCGGCGAGGCGAGCACAGAGGTACTGGAGTTTGACGAGCGAGGGAGTTTGGCTAATTAGCCGGCCGTTTGAAACGGTGGGTATGGGGGCACTTTGGGAGAAACCAGCGAGGTTAGCCGTTTTGGGTGAGGTGATGGCAGACAGCGGAGGAAGAGTTGCGGAAATGGGGCCGGAGGTGCTGGCGGTGGGAAAGGCGTTCTTGGGGGAAGATTACGAGGGAGATCTGGGAGAGCTGAGCGAGAGGATGCAGGTGGAGATGGCCGCGATGGATCGCAATCTGGGAATTTTGGAAGCGGAGCTAGGGAGCCGAGACTGGGACGGGCTGGTTAGTTGGGGAGAGACTTTTGGTTATCCGAGAGAGGAAATCAGAAAACAAATAGCGGGGCTGGGGTGGTATCGGAAAGTGCTCTCTCAGGGAGAGAGAGTTTTAGGAATTTTGCCGGACCTGGTTGGGGAAAAGCAGCAGCGAACTTATCTGGTGGTGTTTCAGAACAGCGCGGAGTTGCGGCCGACGGGCGGGTTTATTGGGTCATACGCGACGGTGCGATTTGACCAGGGAAGGATGCTTGATTATAAGATTAATGACATTTACACGGCTGATGGGCAAATGAAAGGGCAGGTGGCGCCGCCTGATGAGATTTTGCACTATTTAGGCCAGCCAAACTGGTATATGCGGGATGCCAATTTTGCAGCAGATTTTCCGCTGTCGGCGAAGCGGCTTTTGTGGTTTCTAGAAAAAGAAACGGGGCAGAGTGTTGATGGGGTGGTGGCGGTTAATTTGGGAGCGGTCCAGAAAATTCTTTCGGCAGTGGGGCCGGTGGAGATTGAAGGAGCGGGAAAGATTACGGGCGAAAACTTCTTTGAGAAAGCGGAATATGCCTCGGAGATCAATTTTTTCCCGGGGTCGACACAGAAGCGGGATTTTTTGGGCGAGGTGGCGAACGGGATCCTACGGAAACTCGGTTCTTCAGAAACGGAGTGGACGGGTTTGGCGGCGGCAGTGACTTTGGCTTTGAGGGAAAAGGATGTGATGTTTTATTCTAATTCCGCCGCGGAACAGAAGGTTTTCGAGGCAAATGGTTGGGCGGGATCAATTGATCAGGATTTTTGCCGGACGGCCGGCGGGAATTGTTTTTCATTAGTGGAAGCTAATTTCGGGGCGAACAAGGCGAATTATTTCGTTAAAGAACGAATTAGGGGTGAAATAATGGTTGATAAAGGGGGGAAAGTGGCACAAGAGGTAACAGTGGAATTTAAGAATGAGTCACCCTCTGAGTCTTGGCCGGGGGGGAAGTATAAGAATTATCTGCGGTTTTTGATTCCGGAGAGAGCGGTAGTGGAGACGGTCGACCTGGGAGACGGGCGGGTCGCTAGTTTTTCCGCAGTCCTGACAGCGAATGTTCTGTCGAAAATAGATAGGGGGCATTTCTTGGTTTTTGACTCCAAGGAACTGGCGTTAAACAATGAGGGGGCGACCAGGAGTGCGTTTAGGAGCTTGGGGATGTTAGTGGAGGTGCCGGCCGGAGGGAGCCGGAAAGTGAGGATTAAGTATTGGCCGGGGTATACCGTGGATTTCTCGTCTGAGAGGCCGGAGTTTTTGTGGGGAATAATTAAGCAACCGGGAGCTCCAGAACAGAGCTGGACAATGGCTGTGGATCACCCGAGTTTTCTTGCCGCGGTGGGGAGCGATGAGGCGGCGGGACTAGTTGTGTCGGAGCAGAGGATTGAGTATAATGGAAAGCTAGAAAGCGATAAAGTCTTTAGAGTGAGGTTTAGACAAAAATGAAGGCGATTAAACTGATTGCGCAGGAGCGTTTAGTGAGAGGAAAAAAAGTTCGAGAGCTACGAAGGGCAGGGAAGTTGCCGGTGGGGCTTTATGGCAGGAAGATTGAGTCAGTGAGTTTGGCAGTGCCAGGGAGAGAATTTAGCCAAGTTTATGCGACAGCGGGCGAGACGGGATTGGTGGAGCTGAAGTATGGAGACAAGACGGAGCACGTGCTCATCAAAGAAGTACAAATTGATCCGATCAGCCGGCAGATAGTGCACGCGGAGCTGCAGGCGGTATCCTTAACTGAGAAGATTAAGGCCAGTGTAGCCGTTGAGCCAGTGGGGGAGTCGCCGGCAGTGAGAGACAAGATCGGCGTGTTGCTCCAGACGCTTAATGAAGTCGAAGTGGAAGCTTTGCCGCAGGATTTGCCGGAGAAGATCGGGGTGAGGGTAGAGGCCTTGGTGGCAGTGGACGATCAAGTGCAGGTCAAGGATTTGAAGGTGCCGGCTGGGGTCGAAGTCTTGACGGATGGTGAGGAGATTGTGGTGAAGATTGGGGAAGCGGTGGCAGAAGAAACGGCCAAGGAGATCGCAGCTGAGGAGGCTAAGGCGGCGGAACACCAAGCAGAAGGGGTGGGAGCGACTCCGACGCAGGCCTGACTTCGGACACCTCTAAAAGCTAGGCTCAAAACTCTTGAATTTGGGGCACT
>CAZSSJ010000029.1:0-8409 GCA_964609775.1 uncultured Gammaproteobacteria bacterium | reverse complement strand
GCGCTTCGCGCGGCCGAATCGGTCGGGCAAAAATCGGAAAGTTTGATATTGGTGCCTTTGGCCAGAATCGAACTGGCATCACAACCTTCGGAGGGTCGTACTCTGTCCGTTGAGCTACAAAGGCAATTTGCGGAGGATAGAGGAGTCGAACCTCTTAGGAGTTGCCCCCAATAGTTTTCGAAACTATCGCCTTGCCGTTCGGCCAATCCTCCTCAGGAGTTACTGCTTGGCGCGCCCGGCGGGAGTCGGACCCACAGCCTATAGCTCCGCAAGCTATTGCTCTAATCCATTGAGCTACGGGCGCGTTCGCTTAATATTATACCCCAATTTATCCCTTGAGATCATTGATAATTGCTTATTGCTCATTGTATTATTCTGTTATGACCCTGCCTGATGACAAACTTAAGGAACTGCTTTTGACAAATAAGATTATTGATGAAAAGACGCTTCGGGAAGCTCTGGAAACGGCGCGAAATTCAGGAATAAGCCTGTACGAGGCGATCGCTTCCAAGGATCCGGCCAATGATGAGAAGATCGGCGAGGTTGTGGCCCGAGAGCTTAAAACAGCCTTTGTAGAACTGTCGAAAACATTCATCCCCGAAGAGGTGTTAGCCATTATCCCGGAAAGGCTGGCGAGGGAGCAGAAAATTGTGGCCTTTGGGCGAGATAAAGAATTTCTTCATTTGGCGATGGCTGATCCGACAAAGGCGGAAGTGGCGGAGCTTTTGGGCAAAAAGGTCCAGCAAAAAGTGAAGATTTATTTCGCCACTGAGCGAGACATCGAAAACATTCTTCAGAGCTATAAACGCGATCTGCAAAAAACGCTCACCCAACTTCTGAAAGAGGGGGGAAGCGTCCAGGCGGATTATTTAGGGGATGCGCCGATTGTGAAGATTGTCGACACGCTCATTATGGAAGCCTATGACGACCGAGCCTCAGACATTCACATTGAACCGGAAGAGGAAACTTCGCTGGTGCGCTTCCGGATCGACGGTATGCTCCAGGACATCGCCAGAATGCCGAAGAAACTGCACGATCGGGTGATCACGAGGATCAAAGTGATGTCCAATTTGCGAACTGATGAACACCTGTCGGCCCAGGACGGAAAGCTGCGAATTGAGCTGCCGGAGGAAAATTTGGACATCCGGATTTCCATTCTGCCGATTGTTGAGGGAGAGAAAGCAGTTCTGAGATTATTGTCGTCGAAATCGCGGCAATACACCCTGTCAGACCTGGGGATGAGTGAGAGAGATTTAAAAATAACAACGGATGCGTTCAACCGGTCGTTTGGCATGGTTCTGTCAACCGGGCCAACGGGGGCGGGGAAAACGACGACGATCTACGCCATTTTAAAGATTCTCAACCAACGGGAGAAAAACTTGACGACGATTGAAGATCCAGTGGAATATCGGATCATTGGAGCAAACCAAGTCCAGGTGAACGCCAAGACGAATTTGACCTTTGCCAACGGACTGCGCTCCATTTTGCGTCAGGATCCGAATATCATCTTTGTCGGCGAAATTCGGGACAGCGAGACAGCGGACATTGCCGTCAATGCCGCTTTGACCGGACACTTGGTTTTTTCAACGCTGCACACCAATGACGCGGCCACAGCAATCCCGAGGCTGACGGACATGAAAGTTGAGCCGTTTCTTGTCGCCTCAACAGTGAACGTCATCATTGCCCAACGACTGGTGCGAAAAATTTGCAACTTCTGCCGACTGTCCCTCACGGTGAATGCGGATGATCTGGCAAAAAAGTTTTCGCTGAATATTGTCCAGGAACATTTCATTCCGGTCGGGGCCAATAAGGAAATCCGTGTCTATCAGGGAAAGGGTTGCAAGGCGTGTCACAACAGCGGGTATATCGGGCGCATCGGAATCTATGAAGTTTTAGAGGTGACGAAAAAGATTCGGGAGTTAATTTCCGCGAAAGCGGATGCGGACTTAATTTCGCAAGCGGCAATTTCTGAAGGCATGACGACGATGCTTGATGATGGCCTCATGAAAGTGGCGAAGGGAATAACCAGCGTTGAGGAGATCTTAAGAGTGACAAAGACAGAATTCATATGAAAATTGAAAATATTTCCCTTTCCGGGCAAGAAAAACTGGGCATTATCGGAAATTTGAACACGATGCTGTCGGCCGGCATTCCTCTTTTCGAAGCAGTGGAATCCATCCGTGAAGACGCAACGGGAAACACAAAAAAGTTTCTGGAGGTGATGAAAGATGACCTGACGGCGGGAAATCACGTCTACACGACGCTGGCCAAGTTTCCCCGGACGTTTGACAAGGTGACGGTGAGTGTCATTAAAGCCTCGGAAGAAGCCGGGACGCTCGAGACAGCGCTTGCCGATTTAGCGAAAAGCATTAAGAAGGAGATGGAGTTTGCGGGAAAAATCAAATCGGCGATGGTCTATCCGATGCTCATTGTGACCGTCTTTTTTGGGGTGTTGACGATCATTCTGGTCGTGGTCATTCCAAAGATTTCTCAAGTCTTCTCGCGATTAAATATGCAGCTGCCGCTGCCGACCCGCGTGCTCATTTTTCTTTCCAATACCCTGACCAAAAACCCGCTGCCGGTTTTAGGAGGAATTTTTCTGACGATGGGGCTTGTTATCTATCTCTTTAAACAGCAAAGGGGTTTGATTTTGCCAATTATTTTCAAGCTGCCGCTGGTGTCAAGGTTGATTAAAGAAATTGACCTGACGCGCTTTTCCCGAAATCTGTATCTTCTCTTGACCGCCGGGATTCCCATTGGGACGGCACTGGAACTTTCCAAGGACGTGGTGATGCGGAGAAAAACCCGGGATTTGATTGAAAATTGCCGGCAAATGGTGATCACGGGCCGAAAATTTTCGGAAGGGCTTCGGGGAAGCAAAAAAGAAATTCCGGCAATTGTCATCAAACTCATTGACGTGGGGGAAAAGAGCGGATCGCTGCCTAAGGCGTTGTATGATATTTCCGAGTTTTTGGACTACCAGGTGACGGAGACGCTGAAAACGCTCACGGTCCTTCTGGAGCCGATCATGCTGGTCTTTGTGGGCATTGCCGTTGGCGCGATGATGCTGGCAATTATTGCTCCGATCTACGGTCTTATTGGCCAGGTGGGGAATGTCAGGTGAGGTATTCCTTGACCATTTGGAGAAACTCCTGGGGGGTGTGGTCGGATTTAATGAAGGCAGCTTTGGCCCCTTTAGTCAGCGCCTGGTCGATGATCGGATCGTTAGCGAGATTGGTGAGAATGATGATCGGGCCGTTTTTGGTTTTGGGAGCTTGGTCTTCGAGTTTGACCAGAACGCCGTAGCCGTCGATTTTGGGCATCATGACGTCAAGAAGAATGAGATCATAGCCGCCCGCGGAGATTTTATTTAGACCGTCTTCGCCGTCAACGGCGGTTTCGACGGTGTAGCCCTCGCTTTTAAGAAGCTCTTCGTAGAGCTCGCGGATATATCGATCATCGTCGACAATAAGAACCTTTTTCATTTCATTCAAAAGAACCTTGCGCCCGAGCACTAATCGTGTTCGGGGCTATAAAATCTTTTTCGCCATTAAAGTTTCACTTCCTTAGGATTCAAAATTTGGGCAACTTTGGTGATGATTTCGCCGGGAGTGAGATTATATTTAAGAAGGTATTCGGAACAGCCCAAGGTGACAGCTTGTTTGACAAGATCTTCCTGGCCGAAATTGGTGAGCATGATGACGGGGATGCTTTTCCTGGCCGGATCCTCTTTAATTTTGGCCAGAACCTGAATGCCGTCAAGTTTGGGGAGCATGATGTCAAGGAGAATCAGGTCAAAAGAGTCGTCCTCGACAAGAGAGAGGGCTTCTTCACCATCAGCGGCGATGGTGATGTCATAGTTTTCGTCTTTTAAGACCTCGGCGTAGAGGTCCCTAATGTACACGTCGTCATCGACGAGGAGGATCTTTTTGACCATGAGTGTACTGTAATATAGCGAATGGATAAAATCAAGGAGTTGCGAGGAATTTTGAGCCTAGTGTGGCGGCAGTTCCAGCCGCTTAATCTTCGGCCGGGCCAGAAGGTCCTTCACCGCAGCCCTTAGCGTGCTTATTTCGGTGGCCTGTTTCTCCCAACAATTTCTTTGAGCAATTCTTTAGGAGACACAATCCGAAGAGGCAGAAACAGTTTCTGAACATCCGTCCGCATCACATGCTTTTTATCTAACGAAACCAGATGACTGCACTTCGTCAGATTCGCCCCAGCCAGAAGGTGGGCATCCTGGACATCAATCTTAGTCTGATATGGAACAATTTCTTCGGGGCTAACCCTCTCCCGAACAACTAATCCACTTTGGGAAATGAACGCTTCAATTTCTCCTCGTGATTTCTTCAACCGCTCGGCTTTGTCCTTTTCCAAGACCTCATCAATGACGGTTTGCGATGTTAGGCCAATGATAATCCCCTTCTTGGTCAGTTGCAGGAGTAAAGAAGAACCACCACTTGGCGAAAGAAGCGCGGCGATGACGACTGAAGCGTCAAAAAAGACTCTCATAGTCGAACGTTAGAGAACCTTGCGAGCCTTTTGGGTCAATTCCAGAGGCAATTTGTCGTCTTTTAAAAATTCCTCAATCTCCGCCTTAGAATAAACACGGTAGGGCACTTTCTGACCCTGCGCTGGCTCAATAATCACTTTGCTCCCTTGTTTCTTAGCCTTGACCACATCGCCAGAACTGATGCCCAGATCTTCACGCCATTTCTTCGGAAGCGTCACCATCCCTTTGCCTAAAATTTTCAACCACTCCTCCTGATCGCTAACAACCGTTTGATTCATAAGTTTAGAAGTTAAGATTTCTGACTTCCTGAATTATAGACTAGCTTCTGAAGATTGTCAAGTCCAGTTTCAGGTAGTTGAAATCCTCAAAATAGGTCGGTTTTTAATAATCCCAATGTCAAGCTTGTTCTGGGAGAATTTTTTGACCATAGGAATATCCGGCAACAGCCGTTTTAGAAGTCAAGCATTTGAGGAATGTTGTTATTCCTCAAGCGCTTTCAGGGCGGCCTTGGCGCATTCCACATCCTGGTTGACATCGGCTGATCCGCCGACACCGATTCCTCCGACCAGTTTTCCGCCTTGTTTGACGGGCACGCCGCCGGCAATGGTCGTTAACTCCCCGCCGAAAAGGGCGTTCATTTCATAATAGGGTTTGCCGGGGGCGGCATAGGGAGCCATGTCGCCGGTCGCCATTCCCAGCGTTCCGGAGGTGTAGGCTTTGGTCTGGGCAAATTTGGGACTGATTTTCAGGGCCCCGTCCAGGCGGGAAAAGGCAATCAGGTCACCATAGTCATCAACAACGGCCGTTGAAACCGCTACCTCAAGTTCGGCAGCTTTCTTTTCCGAAGCCTCCAGGGCTTTTTTGGCTTTTTGTAAAGTCATCATTTTTTTCACCACCCTTCTTGAGTTAATGTTAACATTGTTCCTAGTGTGGTGGCAGTTCCAGCCATTTCACCTTGGGTCGGGCCAGAAGATCCTTAAAGAGCACTAGGTATTTGCCATTGTAATTAAAGTCCTCGCCGGGAGTGTCGGGGGCCGTCGGAGTCCGGGCCAGAGTGCTGCCGGCCCCAAGGTTGAACGGTCCGGTGATGGGGTCTTCACTGGTGCCAATCACCATTCCGTCAACGGTTAAAGTGTCCGTAGTGCTCAAGTTGTCATTAAAGTTACCGGAGAAAACATACAGGCCGGCCAGGTCAGTCACGGCCGAGTCGACAATGAGGTTGCCGTCGACGACAAAGGCCAGACCGGAAGTGTTGACCGGGCTTCCCACATTGGCGTTAAGAGTCAAATCACCATTAACAAAGATCGTCACCGTCCGGGTCCCGGAAATACTTTTGCTACTACTTAGGCTTACGGGTAAGGGTAGCATCACATTCGGTGACGGGACGACAATATTTTGGCCAGAGTTACTAATCGCTTGATCAACGGTACTTTCAAAATTGAGGTTGCTGGTATAGCACCAGAGGTAGAAGCCAGGGTTGGGCGCCGGGAGGTTGCCGTCACACGGCTTTAACGTGGCCAGCCCGGCATTTTTTAGGGCGTTGGCCAGAAGTTTCTGAGAGGTGAGCTGAGTGCTCGTTCCGGAGGTGTCCACATAGCCATCCAGGTTCCACCCCGGCTGGGAATCATTGGGGTCAAAGCTGCGGCTGCCTTGGGAATAGCGCAGGGAGGGCGGGTTGGTCAACGGGGCAAAAGTCCCGCCAAAAGCCACCACGCCGCCGGAGTTGCCCACGACTCCCCCCACTTTGCTGGCGGTGGCCACAAACTGGGTGTCGGTGCCGGCGGCATTAGTCACCGGCAAATCGACGTCACTGATGTTAGTTCGGGCGGTGACGTTGCCCCCCCGGGTGAGGAAAAACTTGGGGCCACAAAAGGAGCCCGGATTGCCGCTGTCGCACCCGCCGCTGTCAACACAACTCCCGGGGACACAGGCTTGGGCGGGGCAGGTGTTGGCCACACAGGCATACTGCTGGCAGGGCTGACCAGCCATGGCTTGGTTGCAACCGCCTTGGTCTCCCAGGCAGCCATCAGCAAAAGTGCATTTTTGGCACGTACCGCCACCCCCCAAGACATCACATTTGTAGTAACAAGCCGCGGTGGTGAAGCTCCAAAGATTACCCTGAGTCTTGTTGACTCCCCCGTCAATACTGGTGTCCACGCGCCAGGTATAAGTCTGGCCACACTCAAGATCAATGAGCGGATAGAAACTGGTCTTGTTGGCATCCCAATCGGGGGGGAAGGACAAGGACGGCCCCCAGACATTGAGGTAGTAGTGTTTGTCGTCGGGGCAGGCGGAACCCCAGCTGGCGGGACGAGCCCAGTCGAGATTGGCCGAATACTGAGAAGCGATCGTGGACCCATCAGCCGGCGAAACCAGCCGCGCTTGAGTGGGCGGGACAAAATCACAAACGTCATAGTCGGTCGTCTTGACGTTGTCCGTCTCGTCGGTCTCGGCAATCTGGCAGGCACCGCCGGAGGGCCCGGAGTCGACCATGGCGACAGCCGTGTAGGTTCCGGCCCCACCGGGCCGGTTGAAGTTAAAGTCGACCGTCTGCTGCTGGCCAGCGTTTAACCCGTTGACCGTGGCAAACTGGTTGCCCTGACCGCAGGCAAGAGACAACCCCTGGCGTTTGAACGAGACTTGGAAGTTGCCCGGGACATCGACTGTGCCGTTGTTTTTAACGGTGACGCTGGCCACCGATGAGCTCGCGCTGGGGCCGGAATACGGGGCGACGCTCATTGAACGAATATAGAGATTCGGGCCGGGAGGGGGCGGGGCAGTGGAGTTGACCGTCACCGTGGCCGTGCACGTGCCGGCGTCGACACCACTGTAGGCCGAGTTAGCCACGACAGCGGTGATGGTGCAAGTCTGGGGAAATCCGGAAGAGTTGACGGCAATGGCATGTGTCCCGGTGCAGACGTTGACGCACTCACCCTGCGACTCACCGTTTCCACATAGTCCCGTCCCGCACCAACCGACGGCTCCAGAACAGGCTCCGGAAACGGTTGGCGTCCCTCCGGTTCGGCTCGCTCCATAATCCACCTCGCCATTATCTCCGGCATTTATCGTGTAGTAGATATATTCCCCATCAGTGTAGGTTCCCTTGTTCGGAACAATCGTGCAGTGGGGTTTAGTTAAGCCTGGATTTTTCCCACTACAACATTCTAGAGGGCATAAACTCATGCCATCATCCTGAATACACGTCACGCCATTATTGTGGCATGACGGATCACAAATAAGTGCTGCAAAAACATTTCTTTGGACAAAGAAACAAAAAAAGCCATAAATAAGACAAAAAAAGAAAAACCGAAGGCCAAGCAACCTCATCCAAAACAGTATTCCAAATCAATCCTGTAAAATCAAGATAACAAAATTAGGAAAACGACCAATAATACGCGAGGATTACTGAGGCATATCGACAACGAAGACTTTCACGCGATTATTTCCGTCCTGTTCCGTATATCTTCTTGCTGTCACGTCTTGAACGATCGAGCTCCACCAAACCGTTGGACACATATAGAACAGCCCCTTACCTTCCGTTGTAAATTGAGCACATCCATTAAAAATCGCTGCTGGATTATCACTTGATGCGCCCTCTGCTCTACCTATGGAACTGTACTCTTCCCAATCCTAACCGTTCCGCCTCGCTCTGAGCCACTTCTGTTAGCGTTTTTCCCATCCTGCCTATATCCCGTCCCGCTTCCGAATCCGTGCTAGGTAATTGCACCATCGTATCAAAAGGACTAACTACAGGATAGAACACTTCATAAATAGTTCTTACCTCACGCGGACGCGGGTCTTCACGAGGAGGTCTCAAGAATGCACGCTGACTCTCAATTAAATCAGGACTTACGCACCACTTCCAGTAATTTGCTAAACTGATTGGACTTTAGGCA
>CAZSSJ010000028.1:0-9144 GCA_964609775.1 uncultured Gammaproteobacteria bacterium | reverse complement strand
ACCTCCACAAGTTGCCTCCTTTTTAAGTCCTCATGTTGCTCTTTGGTCATGAGCTGCTTCATGCTGTTCCGAACGGCGGTGATGAAGACTTTTCCCATTCTGAAAAGATTCGTTTTCAGGACTTCGGAAAGATATCCAGCATCAGCCACAAATTTACCAATCAGCCCTCTGAGCATGGACATCACTGTCGCTCTGTCATCAAACTGTCCAGTAGTAATTCGGACTGAGAGCAGATTGGAAGCAGCGTCAATCACCAAATGGAGCTTGAGTCCATAAAACCAACCTTGGGAAGTTTTGGAAATGGAGGCAAATTGCCGCATCACTTTATGACTTCCTGTCCGAGTGTTTTTACACACTGGCAGGCTGGATGAATCCAGGATTTTTAAAAGAGCGTTGTCCTTTCTGGCAATAGC
This sequence comes from uncultured Gammaproteobacteria bacterium, assembly GCA_964609775.1. Taxonomy (GTDB): domain Bacteria; phylum Patescibacteriota; class Microgenomatia; order JAMCZE01; family JAMCZE01; genus CAZNUP01. Next base: position 8,731 of record CAZSSJ010000028.1, on the reverse strand, counting down.
CATCAGAACTCCCAATATCCAAAGGGCTTTTATGGTCACTCTCTGGATCCCCGCAAGAAAATTCTTGTAGCTTGGAAAGTTGGGGAACTCACGATCGTAGTGAGTGAGAAAACAAAGATAGGCATGTTTCCAATCAGAAAATCCCAGGTGAAATCTCCACAATGCCAGAGTGATTAGCTCAGAATCAGTCAGCTCAGCTTTGGGGCCCGGATGACTCTTGTTAAAAGGGCATTTTTTGAGCATGGTGTCGACGAAAATAAACAGGTGAAGAAGTTTTTCCTCCTCACTTTCTTTTTGTTGGTATACTTTTAGGGCAGGGGTCATATGCTTGGTTCTCCTTTCGAAAGAAAGATATTTAACACAGAACCAGTATGATCCCTGCAACTTTACACAGTCAAATATTTGAGCTTGCTAACCCGTAATTCACATTTGTAGAAAGATATATCGCAACAGTCTTTTATATTTGTCCCTTTCTCCTTGAGTTGGGTCAGCTTCTAACGAGACACTTTTTCCTGTCAATGTAGTTTTTGCTTTGAATGAAGCCTCGGCCGCAAAACACTGGACTGGCTTTCGGGGGTCAACGATTTCGGGGGTGTCAATTCCAATTAATCTTATCGTTTCGGTTTTACCATCAATTTTGACTTGAAGTGTATCGCCGTCAACGACTTTAATAACTGGATAGAGTTGCGCTTTTGCCGATGGTGATGATTTTTCGATCTTGAGGGTTGGATCCTGTTTGGGCGAGTTTACTCCTATTCCTGGAATCTATGATCTTATCGAGCGGGTTTGGAGGACTATGTTGACAGGTAAATATCGCGTTGCTCAAATTTTAGACATGTTAAATAAGGAATGGGGTTACAGAACACCGATCCGAGGGACGTTGGGCGGAAAACCAATGTTTCTGAGTAAGATTTATGATATGTTCCATGACCCCTTTTATTATGGCCAATTTGAATATCCAAAAAAGAGCGGTAATTGGCATAAATGGCGAGGAAAACCAATGATCACAGAAGAGGAGTTCACAAGGGTGCAAATGCTTCTTGGCGCTAAATATCTGCCTAAACCGAAGCATAAGACATTTGCATTTACATGTTTAATTCGGTGCGTTTGTGGATCTGCTGTCACTGCCGAGGAAAAATGGCAGACAATTTGCACTGAATGTCACCACAAGTTTTCTTCTTTGAATCGGGATACCTGTCCGAAGTGTCAAGTTAAAGTGGAGTATATGGACGACCCCACTATTCTTCATTACATTTATTACCACTGCACGCGGAAGATAAACTCAAATTGCACTCAAGCGTCAGTTCAGTTAAAAGATTTGGAACCTCAAATAGATGAAATATTGAGACAGATAGGAATTAATGATGAATTTAAGCAATGGGCACTGAAGTATTTTAACGAATTGAATACAGAAGAAGTTCAAGATAGAAATATTGTCATACAGGAAAGTCAAAAAAATTATGATAACTGCATCCAGAGATTAGATAACTTGGTTAAGTTGAAGATTTCTCCGCAGAATACTGATGGCTCATTGCTTTCAGATGAAGAGTTTAAGACGCAGAAAGGTCAAATCCTCAAGGAAAAGAGGATTATTGAAGAGTATATGGGTGCAACTGGCAAAAGGATCGAAAATTGGATAGAGAATCTGGAGGCGGCATTGGATTTTGCTGTTCAAGCCCGCTACCGCTTCGCTACTGGGACGCTAGAAGGGAAGAGAGATATTCTCAACACTATTGGTTCGAACCTAATTTTGAAGGACAAGAAACTTTATCTAGACGTGCAAAAGCCCTATTTGTTCTTCGGAGAGATCATAAAAGTCGAGCCGACAGTTTCGGCAGAGTTCGAACCTGAGGAACGGCCCACTATGACGGCCCAGTTAGAGTCTTCATGGGCTGAAAATAGTGCCGTGCAGGGGTGGATAGAATCGAACTATCGTTGCCCGTTTTGGAGACGAGCGTCCTACCACTGAACGACACCCCTTCAGATTTTTTGGAATCTGAACTCAGGGTTATTTTAACATTTTCCGGGCTTGATTTCTAAATCTAGTGGGTATATGAATTAACTAAACAATTACTTAGCGATCGGATAGTTTTTGTTTGATTAATCACATTATATTACATGAGTCGAGGGAGAAAAAGGACGGTTAGAAGCACGGAATTAAAAGGGGCTGTCGTTCCGGTGGTGAAGGATGTGCTGGCTCTTGTTGGGGCGGCAGGACTTATCGGGGCGAGCGTGGTGATCCCGGCTGTTCCGGTGGGGGTGACGCCAATTATTAAGTATGTTAAGGGAAAACTTGACGAAGAAGAAGAAATTAATAACAGCAAGTTTGATAAAGCAAGGTTGTCGCTTTTACTGCGGCGTTTGGAGAAGCAGCGTGATGTCAAGCTAATAAAGGAAGCCGATGGGTCAATTGTTGTCAGTCTTACGGATAAGGGTAGAATTAAATATTTTCGATATAAGCTTGAGGAGATGCCGGAAAACATTAGCCGAAGGAGTTGGGATGGAAAGTGGCGGATGGTGATTTATGATGTGCCGGAGAAAGAGCGGGGAAAGAGGGATGTGTTCCGCTTGTTTTTGAATTCAATGAAGTTTTATAAACTTCAAAACAGTGTCTATCTGGCTCCGTATGCATGCGAGAATGAGATGGAGTATTTCAGACGGTATTATGAGTTAGGCAAGAAGGTTCAGATTTTGGTGGTTGAGGGGTTGGAAGATGATGAAGCATACAGAAGGTATTTTGGGATCAGATAATTAATTAAACAATTACTTAACGATCGGATAGTAAATGTTTTGTTAATTAGTTCTTTTACTGCTCTTAGGGCTCGTCCCAAAACAATATTTACAGGTGTTTTGGGTTACGGCCCTTTGTGCCGCATTCCTTTCCGAAACATTAGTCAAGTTGTTAATGAATGCGGCCTTAGTTCTTTTACTGCTCGCAGAAACCTTAGGAGCCTTGCTCCCAAGGATGAATGCGAACGGAAAAGACGGCCTATGCTATTAATTGTTAAATCAAAATTGACTGATGAAGAACTGAAAAGGTCGGATGCCGAAGGATGATAACCCAAGCCGAGCGGTCTTGGATTCGGGGATAAGGGAGAAAATGGAAGAGATCGTCAGAAAATATGTAGATGCTGAAACACTTCGATTGCACTTCGTGCAAGTAAGTTCAGCATGACAGTGAATTTCTATGAAAGCTTCGGAAATTGTGATGAACATTGCCCTTAACCTGGTCCGAATTGCCAGATTTGCGGCTGAGGACCGAGCTCCCCGGGTGCGGCAGTTTACGGATGAAACAAAAGAATATCTGGAAAGATTGGAAAAGGCCGAGCGGTCAAGCCGGTTTGAACCGACGTTTCAGAAATTTAAAATTGAGTTTGAGAGATTAAGAAAAACTTCGGCCTTTGATCCTGAATATATTGACGATCTGCATACCTGGGCGAACATTTTGACCCACCGGGCGAAGTTGGCGTGAAAGTGAATTTAAGGACTATTTTTTAGCGATTGTTCGGCGCTGGGGGAACTGATGATGGCGCTCTCGGTGGCGGGAGGAACCTGCGACGGGCTGGCAACCTGCTGCTCGGTGAGAGTGAGGAGGGGATAAGGGTTGATTATTTGAGTTGGTCGGTCGCCTGAAGGTGTGGGTGAAGGGGCAGGGATTAGCTCCGTTTCCCCTTGCGGGGTGGTCGGTGACGGAAGCGGGGAGGAGATGATTTTGAGGTTGAAGGCAATTAGGGACAGGAGGAGCGTGCTGAGCGAGAGAATAATGAGGATCTCGTTGAGCTTTGAGATTTGGACTGTCGGGGCTGATTTTTCCTGCATATTGGTATTATACGCTAGGAGGTTTCTAAAGTTGGAAACATAGTAAAAATAGGAGTTTAAGTCAGATCTTGATTTAAATAGCGAAGAGAGTTGAATCTATTTGGTAGGCTTTCGTGATAGGACTGTGACGGTTTCAAGTCCAAATTGTATTGGTCTGGTTATGTCTTGGCTTTGAAATTCATACACCCGAGCTCGTCTCCCAAGCTCTGTAGTACCTCTTAAAGAAAGGGTTCCCGCTATGCTCCTATACCGTCGTCTAGTGTTACTGTTGCTTGTCCAAGGCCTTCTGCGGTGAGTATTCCAAGCAGCGCTTTATTTCCGATTGACACTTGGACAGTTTCCTCAAAGGGAGGGTTGCTATTGGTTTCGAGGTCATTTATTGTGTTCATGATTCGGATATTAGGTTTTGCCGATGAAAAAGTCAAGATTTGCTAGAATTAGGTAGTGCTTAACTTCAAAAAGACAGGCAAAGGCGAAAAGACGCTCGTTTTTCTTCACGGCTGGAGCAAGGATTTGAGCTCGTGGGATGAGGTGGTTGACCAGCTGAAAGACGAATATACCTGTTATGCCCTGGATCTTCCGGGATTTGGGAAAAGCCCGCTTAGCCGGCCATATGGATTAGAGGACTATGCTGAGGATATTAAGGGATTTTTAGTCAGGGAAAAGGTTAGCAGGGCGATTTTGGTCGGACATTCCTATGGGGGGAGAGTGGCAATTAAACTTGCCTCCGGTAAGCCGGAGTTTCTTGACAAGTTGATATTAGTTGACAGTGCCGGAATTAAGAGCAGATCGTGGAAAATCAAGATTTTGAAGTTCGTGACAAATTTTACGCCACGGGATCTGAAAGATGGAATGCGGTTTTTATGGCCATATGTGGCCTCAGAAGATTATCGAGGGTCGTTTGGGCTTCTCAGAGAAACCATGAAGAAGGTGGTTGAGGAGGATTTGGCTCCGGCTTTAGAGAAAATTTCTGCTCCGACACTCATTGTTTGGGGAGAAAGTGATCACACGACCCCTTTGTGGATGGGGAGATTGATGCACGAGGGAATCAGGGGGTCGAAACTGGTGATTATTCCGGGAGGAGATCACGGTGTGCCCTATCGGCGGAGCAAGGAAGTGGCTAAGACTATTTCAGAGTTTCTGCATGACTGATTTTTTGACTTTTCTGATCAGCCTGGTTATTGTTGTCCACCAGGTTTTATATTGGACATATCTCTGGCAGCTCAAAGAATATCGCCGTGACCGGTTTTTGGCCGGGATTGCCGAGCGGAGTGATTTATCAAGGGCTTTGAGGGAACAATTTAATCTCCTTAAGTGGTATCGGCCGAGGTGGACGGCAAGGGCAATTTTGAGCTTGCTTCTCGGCCTTGGCGTGGCGGGTTTTCTGGTCGGGGAGAATAATTTTATGTTTCGGGTGCTGGTTGTTTTGCTGGTGCCGGTAGTCAGCGCGGTCTCCGTGGCAGTAGTGACACCCCCCTTTTGGTTTTGGAAAGAAGTGCTCGTCTATCGGGCTGGGGTAAAGATGAAGAAATTTAAAGGTGGGGTGATCGGAATTGCTGGGAGTTATGGGAAGAGCAGTACGAAGGAGATACTTAAGCAAGTTTTAAGTTCAAAGTTTAAAGTGCAAAGTACGGAGGGGAATGATAATTCCGAGATTGGGGTGGCGCAGACGGTGCTTAGAAAACTTCGGGGAGATGAGGATTTTTTTGTGGTGGAAATGGGGGCTTACCGGCGGGGGGAAATTAAGAAGATTTGTGAGATGGTCAGGCCGAAGTTTGGAATTGTGACCGGGATCGGGGATCAGCATTTAGAGCTTTTTGGCAGTCAGGAGAATTTACGGCGGGCGAAAATGGAACTTGTTGAAGCGCTTCCTTCGCGGAAAAATGGTTTGGTGGCGGAGGAAGATTTTAGCCTTGGAGAGACAAAAAGTGTCCGGGTTCTTCGGGATTATGTCGAGTTTGGTTATGCCGGGGAGAAGTTTGCGGTGCCGCTGGTTGGCAAGCAACCGGTGCGGAATGTGGTGGCGGTAATTAAAATGGCCCGGCTTTTGGGGATGAGTTTGCCGGAGATATCAGCAGCGCTTGGAAAATTCTCACCGGATCTTATTTATCCGAAGATTAAGAAAATAGGAGAAAATGAATATATTATTGATAATAGCTATAATAATTCTTTTGAATCATTTTTTTCCGCACTTGATTATTTGCAGATTTGGGAGGGGTTTAGGAAAATTGTGGTGACGCCGGGGATCATGGAGCTGGGGGAAAGAGGGAAAGCGGATCATGAGAAAATTGGCAGGGAACTTAAGGCTGTCGACACGGTTCTAGTGACTCATGATAATTTCTTTTCTGAACTTAATGCCAGTATGGATGCTCAACTGGTGACAGATTTCCGGGAGCTAGTCGAGAAAGTGCGCAGTTATCGGGGGAAAAATGTGGTGATTTTATTTCAGGGAAAGATGCCAAAAGCGGTGCTTACAGCAGTGGAAGGGAACAGGTGAGAAATCCGTTTAAACCTATTGCTATTTCGCTTATTCCGAATTATTCATTCTCTGACGTGGTGAGGAGTTTTTGGTTGTTTCTTCAGCCATGGGCGTATCTTGATTTCCAGGCGGAAGGAAGGTTGGTGGGAAAAATCTCTTTATTTCTGGGGAGAAAACACGTGATTCTTTGTGAAAGCGGGCGGGCGGCAGAGTATTTTCTTCTCAAAGCACTGGGAATCGGGCCGGGGGACGAAGTTATTATCCAGGCTTTCACCTGCGTGGCAGTGCCAAACTCAATTATCTGGAACGGGGCGAGACCGGTTTATTGTGACATTGACGAGAGCTTAAATTTAGACCCGAAAAAGCTAGAGAAACTGATTACTTTGAAAACAAAGGCAGTGATTTTTCAGGCAACGTTTGGGGCCATGGGGAAAATCAGGGAAATTAGGGAGATTTGTCGGCAACACAAGGTGTTGTTAATTGAGGATTTGGCACATGGATTGGGGAACGAATCTAAGACGGAGAAGTTGGGGAATTTTGGGGGGGCGGCGTATTTGAGTTTCGGGCGGGATAAGGTTATCTCCGGGATTTGGGGCGGGGCGGTGGTGACGGATGATGACGGACTGTACGAACGTTTGCAGGCGTTGACAGAGAGCCTGCCCGAACGTGGACGGTGGTGGGTTGCTAAGCAGTTGGTCTTTGCGCCGCTGGTTTATCTTATTTTGCAGACCTATGCCTTTTTTAATTTGGGGAAAGCTTTACACCGGACTTTGTGGTTGGCGGGAATCTTGCCGAAAGTGCTGGACTTAGCGGAAAAAGAAGGAGAAAGGCGGGAAGTTTTTCATCGCGGGATGCCGGGAGCGTTGGCAAGGTTGGCAGAGTCGCAACTTACTGATCTGGGGAAAATGATTGGGCACAGAAAACGATTGGCGGATTATTATGACGGAGCATTGAGAGGCGTGGCCGGGGTCAAATTTCCGGGAGGTGAAGGATCCTCGTTTTTGAGATATAGTATTCTCGTTTCCGATCCGCAGGGATTGCGGAGGTTTGCAGCCAGGAGAAATGTGTTTCTCGGAGATTGGTATGACAATGTGGTGGCGCCAAAAGGAGTGAGTCTGGAGAAAGCGGGGTATCGGTTAGGATCGTGTTCCCAGGCGGAGGAAATGACGGGGAAAATTGTTAATCTGCCGACGGGCGTGAACGTTGATCTGGTGGATGCCGAGCGGGTGGTGAATGTTATTTCGTTGTGGCTTAAGCATAAGGATTAACTAGATGAAGACTCAAGAGATTACAGACAAAAAAATTTGGGAGAATTTTGTGACTTCTCAGGAAGACTACACGTTTTTGCAATCCTGGAGTTGGGGAGAGTTTCAGAAGAGCCAAGGAGAGAAGGTTTGGCGAGTGGGAATGTATGGTAAACAATTAATTGGGGTTTGTCAGGTCTTTACGGTTTCTGCAAAACGGGGAAAATTTTTGTTCGTTCCTCACGGACCATTAAAATCTCAAATCTCCCCGGCCTCGCCCCGGCTCGACCGAGGGCGGGCAAAACTCAAAACTCATAACTTCTTACAATTTATAGTTGATTTCCTTAAAGATCTGGCGATTAAGGAGAAGTGTAGCTTTATTCGAATCAGTCCCTGGGTGGAAGTGACGGAGGAAAACAGGGAAGCGTATCGGCAGCTGGGCTTTCGGGATGCGCCGACAATCATGCATGCTGAGGAGACGTGGCTCATTCCTATTTCCGGGAGCGAAGAAGAAATTCTGGCCGGAATGAGAAAGACGCACCGGAATCTGGTTCGGCGGGCGGGGAGGGAAGGAGTGGAGATTGAGATTATCAGGGATGTTGGGGGAATTGGGGAGATCGGGGAGCTTTATGACTTACAACTTGAGGCAGCGAAGAGGCACGGGTTTGTGCCTTTCTCGCAAAAATATCTGGAGATGGAGTTTGAGACTTTTGCCAAAGATGGCCAGTGTGCTCTGTTTTTGGGAAAACACCAGGGTGAGACTCTGGCCGCGGCGGTGATTGTTTTTTATGGCAAGTTTGCTTTCTATCTTCAGAGCGGGTCGAAAACAACAAACGTTCCGGTGAATTATGCTCTGCAATGGGAAGTGATTGCCGAGGCAAAGAGGCGGGGGTGCGAGATTTATAATATGTGGGGGGTGAGCGCAGAAAACCGGGCTAATGAACAGGGTTTGTTGATGTTTAAATCGGGATTTGGCGGTTTTCGCAAAAACTACCTGCACGCGCAGGATTTGGTCCTGTCGCCGAAGTATTGGATTACGTGGGGACTGGAGAAGGTGCCGAGAAAGTGGCGGTCCAAAATTTAGTCAACTTTGCCCGTTAGTTTGTAGTAGACCAGGGCGGAGGCGTCGCGGAGGGAATAGAAATTGATGTGGGCCAGGCCTTCGTTCCAGCAGGGACTGTTTGTGGCT
>CAZSSJ010000027.1:0-9254 GCA_964609775.1 uncultured Gammaproteobacteria bacterium | reverse complement strand
CCCCAAATTCAAGAGTTTTGAGCCTAGCTTTTAGAGGTGTCCGAAGTCAGGAAATCACCGTCAATCTGCAACTGGCCGCTTTCGAAGCCGTCATGATCCGCCTCCGCCCGGACACCACCGAAACCGCCGACGAGGAATAAACTTCCTAAGCAACCAAAGCCCCTTAAGTCACTTAATCATGTAACGTGCCGCTTTGGTCTTCCCTTTTTTCTTAATAATTTTCTTCTCCATCAAATCCTTCAAATCCCGCAGGACCGTGTCCTCCGACACCATCGGCAAAATTTCCTTAAACTGTTGATTGGACAAAAAGCCTACGTCTTCGATATATTCCACCAGTTTAATCTGCCGGGGGTTCAGAAAAATCTGCTGCCCCGCCTGGGCTTTAAGTTTCAAATCCAGCGACAAATGCTGCACCTGGTCCCGCACGCGGTTGAACTCAATCGCCACCCCTTCCACAAAATATTCCAGCCAGGCCGTCAAATCATGCTCCGGGTTCTGATCCGCCGTCTTAATCGCAAAATAATACGCTCCAACGTTTTTGTCATAGTGCTCTTCGAGGGAAAACAGCTTCCGAATATCATAACCTTCATTAAGAAGAATCAGTGTCGCCATCGCCCGCGCCACCCGCCCGTTGCCTTCTGTAAACGGATGCACATTGACAATCGCATAATGAACAATCCCTGCTTTAATAATCGGATGTAGTTCTCGGGCCGAAGGCCCGGAAAGCCACTCAAAAAATTCCTCTATCAGAAACGGCACCTCCACCGAAATCGGCGGCCGGTGCACAATCTCGCCCGTGAGCACATCCCGCAGCACCACTTGCACTCCCCGATATTTCCCCACCTCCTCCGGCGGCACAATCCCCGCCACCGTCAAGTGGTGCAATTTTCTCAAAATTTCCTCACCGTAAAGCCCCCAATTCCCCCTATTTCCCTGATTTCCCTGACCTAAAGAATCAAGAAATTCCAGCACTTTCCGGTAATTAATCACCTCTTTAATGTCCCTCTCCCTCGCCACCACTTCCTTCCCCTCCATCACCTTCTTCACTTCCTCCAGATTCAGCTCATTTCCCTCAACGTGTGTCCCGTAGTGCACACTCCGCAGCTCCGCATCTTCCTTAAATCTTGCTTCCCACGCCGGCAGCAGCGCCGCCGATTCGATCACGGCTTTTGCTCCCTCAATAAGACCAATGTCCCGAAGCAGCTTTGAAGTAATCGTGAATTTCGGTGCATACATACCTCGCATTAGACTCATAAGCCTCATTAACCTCTCGCTATTCTATCATTTCCCGCCCATTCCCCGCAAAATGCTTACCCCAACTTCACCACTTCCACGTGTTTCAAGAACTCTTTTTCCACCAAATGCAAATCCGTCGTCGTCATAATCGTCTGCTGTTTCGGAATCACCTCCAAAATGTGGTGTCTATTTTCATGATCTAACTCCGAAAAAATATCATCCAGCAACAAAATCGGTTTCGAACCTGATTGATCATTGATGATTAATGATTGCCCATTAACATATTCCAGTTCCCCCAACTTAATCGCAAACACCGCCAATCTCTGCTCCCCCCGACTCCCAAATAACCTGACATCCCTGTTTCGGGTTTCGGATTTAAAGTTTCGGATTTGCGAGATGACAAAGCCATCTCGCTGCGGTCCCACCAAGGTCCCCCCCGCCCCAATCTCCGCCTCTCGATATTTCGCCAGTCTCTCCTCAGAAATAATCGAGTGATCATAATGAAGACTAATCGGAAAAACCAAATTTGTCGAATTTGACCAATGAGACAAATAACTTAAGAAGTCTTTCCGCCTCTCATGAATAATCTTTCCATTCTCCACCAGCAGTCTATCCCAGTATTCAAGTTGTGAATTGTAAATTGTAAATTGTAAATTTTCGTCGCGAATGCGACGAAGCAGGTGGTTTCGTTGCCGAAGCGCCCGCTCATAAATCCCAATCGCCACCCGGTAATCTTTATGCACTTGCAGCAAAACCAAATCAAGGTATTTCCGCCGCGTCGCCGGCGAATTCACAACAATCTCCAGATCCTGTGGATTAAAAAGCACCGCCCGTAAATTCCCCACGAAATCAACTTGCCGCCGGTTAACCCCGTTAACCTGATAAATTTTTCTCATTGGCCCCATCGGACCCATGAGCCCCATGAGACTCACTTCTTTTTCCTCGAGTCCACCATCCACACGAAAGAAACTTTCTCCCTCTTTCACCAGCTCCTTTTCTTCCTCCGCCCGGAAACTCCTTCCGGTAGCCAGAAGATAAATGGCCTCCAGCACATTCGTCTTCCCGATCGCGTTAGGCCCGACAATCAAAGTCGTCTTGTCCGAAAATTCAAACGTTCGCTTGGAATAATTTCTAAAATTCTGGAGCCGCAAACTCTTTAGCACCTTTCCATTTTAACTCATTTGGCCCATTAGACTCATAAGTGTCATCTTGGTCAAAAAAAACTTGACTTTTGAAGCAGAGAGAGAGAGAATAGGCTCATGGGTCCAGCAATTATTCTAGAAACAAGAGGCTCCGGAAAGAATAAAGAAGGTTTTCTTACTGCTGAAGGTACGGACGGTACCAGTGCAGCCATTGTAAAAGGAACTGATAGGCCAAACCATGATGGCTGGCTACCCCTTGACGAACAAAAGCTTCGGGCCAGACAGATAGCAAAAGCAGAACCCAATATCCCAGTAGTAATTATCGATCTTGACGCAAAAAGGCAAGCACTGGAAGCTCGAAAAGCACCCTAGTCTCACCGCCTGCTCCAATAACTTGACCATCACTTCTGGCACTTCGGGCAAAAAAACGTCCCCTGACCGCCAATCACGTACACAGACCAATCATCCCGCCCATCACTCCATCCATTGACAAAGTGATGGATCATGCTAAAATCGCCTCATGAACCAAGTAATCGTCTCCATCACCGATTTTCGCCGCAATGCCGGAGCCTACATCGACAAAGCCATTCCTCTAACGATTGTAAAGGACAGCCGTGTCGTTGGACAATACACCCCATCCAATACCTCAAGCATGCTCTCCCCCGAAGAGAGAGTTGAAAGGGTCAAACAACTTGCCGGAGGGTTTAATTTTGGCCCCAGAAAAACAGCCGATGAAATGAACCGGGACTATGACAAAATGTATGACGAAATGTTACCTCGATAGCAATGTCCTCATCTATTTCAAAAACTCCGGATCTGTCAATTTTTCCCGAAGTCGAGATCTTCTTTCAAAACTTGAATACGAAGGCACATTACTCTATATTTCCCCGCTCTGTCTTGACGAATTTCTTTATCAAACCAGTAAAAACCTTAAGGCCGTTGGCTCCAAAAACCATTTTTCAGATTTAAAAGAAAACCTGACTTCGGTCTTGAATCTTCCGAACATTTCAATCATCAACCCGCCAAGCGAAATTAACTCACAATTGGAAGTGATTGACCTAATGGAGACATTCTCCTTGCATCCCCGCGACGCCTATCATTTGCTGACTATGCAGGCCAATGAAATCGACGGCTTTGCCACGTTTGACACTGATTTTCGCAAGGTTTTCCAAGCCAAACTGCTCATTAAAGCCTAACCCCCGCCTAATCCCCAATCGCGACGAAACAACCCGAATTTGACTTTTGAAGCAGAGAGAGAGACAATAAACCCATGCTCAATGAAGAACTTCAAACCAGTTTAAAGTTAGGTGCTTACATAGCAAAGGGAGAAACAAAAGCAAACATCGCGCTGCCAAAATTATGGTAGGACTCGATGTTGAACTTCAAGGAACGATTAATGAGGGCCCTAGTGACCTTTCACGAAGAAAGAGAGCCTCTGCGTTTTGTCTAGGTGCTTCATACGAATTAAAAACTTCCGGAAACCACAGCTAAATCTCTACTTCTGACACTTCGGGCAAAAAAACGTCCCCCTGGCTTTCAGTTCTCCTTAATCACCGTCACCTTATCTTTCGAGTCAAGAATAAGGCTAAACCTTTCCTCAAAAAGGTCTTTCCTTCCCAGAAGAAACGGGGTTGAGCTATCCTGAGTAACTGCCGCCTTCACCAAAAACTCATTTGTTCCCAGTCTCAAGGGAACACTCATCTCCCAAGTGGCAACCTCAATCCCGCCCACACCTACCGTCCTACTTTCCTTGAGCCCTTCCTTCTCTATCCCCAAATAGGGCAGCACTGTCGCGGGCAGCGTTGTCAAATCCGCCCCGGTATCCACTAAAAAATCGAATTTCTTCCAACCGAAGATGGTCTTCAGATCTAACGAAACAATTGGATAAAACAATATCCCAAGACCGGAAACCCTAACATACTCGAAGGGAAATTTTAAAAGAGTACTTTTGGCCATACTTTGGAATCCAGCTAATCGTCAGTTTATTTTCCTTAAACTCCTTTTTATCCTTGATCTTCTCCAAAAGCTGGTCCACTTTTTTGGCAAAGGCCATCACCCGAGCCGTCCCCGAAACTCGGGCCACATACCCCTCGCCATATTTCTTCGCTAGCGCCGTCAAATTCATTGTCTTTCTCATAAACCAATGATAACAAAAACCGCCCTCCCGCACAACCGCCCCAAATCTTGCCCCGAGCTTGCCGAGGGGTTGACTTTTTAAGCAGAGAGAGAGAGAGAGAGAGAGAGAGAATAAACACATGGATGAAGCACCTAAATGGGACGAGTGGGAAAACCTCTATCCAGTATTTGACTCCAAAACGTTCTACCGCTATGCAACAAAGATAGACGTTTCTGTAGCGCTTACTGCTGATCAAGAACACGAACTCGAAGGACTTCAGGAAGCTGTTTCTCTTGGAACCTGGAGGGAATTTTCATTCAAAGCGATAAAGCCCGACCAACAAGATCCAAATTTAAGCCATTATGAAATTTTCATCGCTGGAAAAGATCCTCAAGATGAACCAGAATTTATCGGGCAGGTCGCCTTTGATAATAATATATATAAACAACCTATTTCTGACACTTCGGGCAAAAGAACGTCCCCCGTCCCCCAATCCGGCTAACCTTAATTTCCCCCCCGCATCGCGGACACATTTGGCCGTTTTTCTGATAGACCACAAAATGCTCCTGCATCTTTCCCGGCTTCCCCTCCGCATTCACAAATGCCTCGTCCGCCGCACTGCTCCCCCCATACTTCAGCCCCATCTCCAAAACCTTTTTAATGCATTCATACAATTGGGCAATTTTCTCCGGATGATCTTTGACCAAATCTCTCCCCCGGTGCATCGGGCTAATTTCCGCGCACCACAACGCCTCGTTTGCATAAATGTTTCCAATCCCCGCAATTTTTGACTGTTCCAAAAGCAGCAATTTCACCGGTCTCCCCCAATTGGCCAGAATCTTCTTCAAGTGTTCGACCGTAAAATCTTTCGAAAACGGTTCCGGCCCATACTTCTCATTGATGATTGCTAATTGCTCATTGCTCATTATGCGTATCCACCCAAACTGCCGCATGTCATTAAAGAAAAGGACTCCTCCAGACAGTTCGAAAATCACGTGGGTTGTTTTTGCTGGCAGCGAAAACCCCGCAAACGGAATCCCCTGCGAAAAACTAATCGTCTCCGCAATAATTTGGTTCCCCTGACCTCCCGTAGTCCCCCTATTTCCCTGATCCGTCCTCGCCTCTCCATAAACGAGTTGTCCCGTCATCTTCAAATGCACCACAATATTCAATTCATTATCCAGTTTAATAATCACGATCTTCGCCCGCCGCAAAACATCCGTAATCTTCGCCCCGATAATTTTCTTCGGATCGCCTTCAAAAATCTTCGGCAGCCGCACCGAGACATCCACGATTTCCTTGCCGATCAATCGATCAGCCAATTGGGTCCGAATCGTCTCCACTTCAGGAAGCTCCGGCATAAATCCCTCCTACCCAACTCAAGATTCCTAAGTCACTTAAGTCACTTAAGTTTCTTAATCAACTGGTGAAAATTCAACACAAACCGTTCTTTCGAAAACTTTTCCGCCTGCCTTCTTAATTCTTCTTTTTTAATTTTTATTTTTCCTATCCTCCTCATCGCCCCCGCCAAACTTTCCGCATTATACTCCTCAAAAAACGTCCCGGTCTTTCCTTCGATCACTGATTCAAGATACCCCCCCGACTTGAAAGCCACCACCGGTGTCCCTGCTGCCATCGCCTCCACCGGCGTCATCCCAAAATCCTCATCCTGCCCCAGGGCCAAAAACGCCCTTGCCCCGGCATAAAGTCCATAAAGCTCTTCATCCGAAACTCTCCCCAAAAACTCAATGTTCGGCGACTTTAATTTCTCCAAATCCGTCGCCCCAAACCTAAGTCCAGCAAACTCCCCAACAATTTTCAGTTTCACTCCAAGTTTATTCGCCGCGGCCATCGCCAAATCCACTCCCTTGGCCCCCGCAATCCTCCCCGCCACCAAAAAATATTTCTCCTTCCCTGCTCCCTGATTTCCCTGATTCCCCCGATTTCCCCTAGTAACCCTTTGGATCTCCTCCACCTCCACCGGCGGGTAAATCACCACCGGTTCCTTCCGATAAAACTTCCGGATCCTCGCCGCCACATTTTCCGAATTAGCCACAAACTGGTCCACCCGCTGCGCCCCCAAAAAGTCATACAGCCGCAAAAAATGAGCCAGCAAATAACCATAAACTTTCACCGGCCAGAACCTCCGCCACTCCATTGCTGTGACGTAGCCATACAAGAATCTCGGAGGAGTATGGCAATAGCAAAGTACCCTAGGCCCCCTAGACTTCCTAAGAAACTTAGTTATGTACCCGCTGCTCGACAAAATCACCACGTCAAATTTCGAAAAATCAAAACTCTCCCAAATCGCCGGGATAAGAAATCTCAACGGGCTATACAGATTGAAATTTCGGATCAGTAAATCCGCCCACGAAGTCACTATTTTCGCACCCTTAAAAGCTTTTGCCGCCGTCGACCCGGGCGTCATAAACGCCGTGTAAATCGGCGCTTCCGGAAACATCTCATGCAACACTGACAAAACCCTTTCTGCTCCACCATATTCTTTAAGGTAATCATGCACCAGCGCAACCTTCATTCCCCAATTCTATCAAGATTCGTGCAAAGTAAGAATTCCGCAAGAAGTTTTTCTTCTAAATCAACTTCATCTGCTCATCAGGTCCATCCTTCGTCCTTTTCTTTCCTGTGTCACTTTTGTGACTTTCGTCACTAATGTCACTGACGTTACTCTCGTTACTGCTGTAACTAATGTAACTTTTTTCTATTCTCTCCGGAATACTCTTAAACCCCAAGCTCTCCCGCATATACCGCACACCCCCCTGCCAGTCAACCCGACTAACTCTCGCTGCCTCTAAATCTAAATGAATCGGCACGTCAGTCACAATTGCCGCCAGCTTTTTTCCCAAACCCGCCGCCTCCGCCCCACTGGCAAGCTTCTTCGCCGTCATCTCCCCCGACTTCCCCGATTTCCCTAATTCCCCCAATCTCCCATAAAGTTCCTCCAGACTTCCAAACCTTGCAATCAGCTCGCCTGCTGTCTTCGGCCCAATCCCCGAAACTCCCGGATAATTGTCCGACGCATCCCCCTTAAGTGCCTTCACATCAACCCACTGTGAAGGCGTAACCCCAAACTCCGATTCAACCATCTGAACATCATATGTTTTTGCCTCTGACAGTCCCTTCACCGGCACATACACTTTCACTTTGTCCGAAACAAGCTGCAGCATATCCCGATCCCCCGTCACAATAAAAACCTCAACACCCATATTCCCCCGATTTCCCCCATTCTCCTGATTTCCTACTGCTTGCTTTGCAAGCGTCCCAATGCAATCATCCGCTTCAAACCCTGCCACCTCAAAAAACGGCACCTGGAGAGCCGAGAGCATCTCGTGCGTCAAACCCACTTGGTCCTTCAAAGACGACTCCATCTCCGGCCGCCTCCCTTGATAGGCCGTGTATGCCTGCTGCCGAAATGTGGGCGCCGGCACGTCAAACGCCACCGCCAGAAAGTCTGGTTTAAGATCTGAGAGAACTCTAAGAAGCATTGTCGAAAATCCGTAAACCGCATTCGTCGCTTCCCCCCTTTTGTTCGTCAGCGTTGGAGGAAGCGCGTGATACGCCCGGTGCAAAACCGCATGTCCATCTATCAAGACCAGTCTTCTACCTGAAGAAATACTTTTCCTGAAGTTAACCTCAAATTTTCAATTCGAAGTTTGAAATTTGAAATTAATTTCAAATTAAAAATTTAAAATTTCAAATTAAGCTGCTTTGGCAGGAGCCAAAGCAACCTTGGGGTGCCCCACAACCCGCACAAACTCCTCATCATCAATCGTCTCCTTAACAATAAGTTCCGCCGCCACCGCGTCGAGGATTTTTCGGTGTTTCCGCAGGATCGCCGCTGCCACTTTAAGCCCCTCGTCAATGAGCTTTTTCACTTCCCCGTCAATCTTAGCGAGCATCTCCTCAGACAACTTGACCGGTTCTGTGTAAAACCTCCCCGCCGCCGTCTTCATCTCGTTGTCAAAGTTAATTGGCCCCAAAACGCTCATGCCATACTCCATCACCATTTCCCGCGCCACCGTCGTCGCCGAGGAAATGTCCGACGCCGCCCCCGTCGTAATGTCCCCAAAAACCAACTCCTCTGCTGCCCGGCCCCCGAGCATCGAGGCAATCTGCTCGAGAAGATGTGCTTTAGTCTCGTGCAACCGGTCCGCCGCTGGCGGAATCAAGGTGTGTCCCAAACTCATTCCCCGGGACACAATCGAGATCCGGTGCACCGGGTCCATGTGTGGCAATTCATGGGTCACAATCGCGTGCCCGGCCTCATGATAGGCCGTCATCTTCTTGTCAAGTTCCGACTGCAGCCGCTTCTTCTGCGGTCCCAGCTTCACCTTCGTCGCCGCTTCTTCCAGATCGGCCATCGAAATCTTGGTGTGGCTCTCCCGCGCCGCCAGAATCGCCGCCTCATTGAGCATATTCTCCAAATCCGCCCCCGAAAATCCGACCGTTCGCTTCGCCACTTTCTCCCAATCAACTGTCTCTTCAAAAGGCTTATTCTTGGCATGCACTTTCAAAATCGCCAGCCGCCCTTCCTTGTCCGGCAAATCCAAAACCACCCGTCGGTCAAACCGCCCCGGCCGCAGTAGCGCCGAATCCAACAAGTCTCCTCTATTTGTAGCACCTATAACTACCACACTCTCGTTCGGCTCAAAACCGTCCATTTCGATCAAAATCTGGTTTAAGGTCTGCTCCCGCTCATCATGCCCACCAACAAGCCCCACCGAGCGAGTCCTTCCAATGGC
>CAZSSJ010000026.1:0-9360 GCA_964609775.1 uncultured Gammaproteobacteria bacterium | reverse complement strand
GGAATAGAAATTGATGTGGGCCAGGCCTTCGTTCCAGCAGGGACTGTTTGTGGCTGGAGAAACGGTGTGTTTGACGTTGAGCTTTTGGGCGATGAGGTCGGCGCGGGGTAGGTGATAGGGCTCGCTGACGATGATGACGGAGTCCAGACCGAGGGACCGGAGGGTTTTTTGGGAAAAGAGGAGGTTTTCGTAGGTGCTGGTCGATTTGGTTTCGAGGATGAGGTCGTCGACTTTGGCCCCGGCCACTTCGGCATATTTGGCCATTTCCACAGCCTCGGTGAGGTGGTCGTCGGGATTATAGCCGCCGGCGACGAGGATCTTGCTCCGGCTGCCCAAAACGATGATGGCGTCGGATTTGACTTTGGTGTCAGTCTCGGCACGAGCAAGGATGTAGGCGAGAGCGGTGGTTTGAATGAGGACGGGAACAAGGAGAAGGGTGAGGAAGTGCTGGGGGGACAGGGCGGATTTTAGTCTTTGAAGCATTGGGGCAGATTGAAAACTACTTTCCCAACTTCTCATTCTCCTTATGATCTGTATGTTTTCGGCAGTGGCGGCAGTATTTTTTGAGAGTCAATTTATCCTTGTTTTCGAGCTTGTTTTTGGATGTGACATAGTTCCGGCTGCCGCAGACGGTGCAGACAAGGCCGAATTTGATGGTGGCGTCTTTGGTGGCCATAGGCGAAATTTAGAATTTAAAATTGAGGTATACGCCGTGTGCCTGTATTCGTAATTATACTGTGGGGAGGGGAAAAATGCTAGGGAGTGCTATTTCCGACTAAAGAGTTTTGAGAGGAAGGTTCGTTTGCTTTGGGGGGTTTCTGCACTTGCTAATTCTTCTACAGCATCTCCACTTAGCTGGACGTAGTTATCTACCCTGGCTTGTTCAACCACTCTTCTTTGAGCTTGTTTGGACGGGGAAGTGCACTTTCCGTTTGTGACTTCAACGTGCAATGGACTCTTTGGGTCGCTTGGATCAACTATTGTGAAGTCTGGTTGAGTAACCGTTTTTCTTTTTCTTCCGGTTTTGTCTTCCACAGGCTGTTTGCACCTTATGGAAGGGCCAGTTTTTACTTCTAATCCGGCTTCTATTGCAGCAATGGCGAATTTTCTTTCTGCTGAGTCGTGTAGTCGCTGGGCACTTTCGAGGGTAAGCTCTTTTTGTTGTTTACTCTTTCCCATTTACTATCTTATATCGTTCAGGGACTGTGATTAAAAGACTTTATTGACCGTTTTGCCCCGCACTGTTAATCGTTGGGGGCAACTGCCACATGCGTCGGATGGATCGCAGCTTCTTGTCTCGTCGAGCATACATGTGCCTAGAGTGTCTCGCCGTTTTGCCTGTTGGGCAGCTTCTCTCGTTTTTTGCCAGTCAAGGGCTCGTAGTCCTTTCACGGCATTTTTGAGACTTGTTCCGGGGAGCACGTCAGCCTGCACAACGGTTATGCTTGCGATTCCCCCAGCCTCTCTGGTCCTTCTTAAGGTAATGAGAGCCATAATTTCACCTCCTTATGTTTTAGAACGTCATTGTTCTTCGGTGGCTTCTGAGTGTTGATATCTTCCAGACACATCGACGCGACGAACTTTAGCTGGAAACTCACAGGATTTTCCTACTCGATCTCTACGCACAGGTGGGTTTCCGTTTGCCTCGGTCCTTAGTGCTTGGGCAGGAGATGTCTGTCTGGCGCGTTGCTCTTGAGGTGAGATAATTCTTAGGACGTCTTTCTTTTTGATAGCCATTTGTCTACCTCCCTTTAAAAACAGCTCCGGATGGAACCAGAGCCTATAATGAGTGTTGTTAGAATTATATACCTCTATTTTTCCAGGGGTCAATAGGGAGTTTGGTGATGGAGATTACAAACGGATTGGCTTGGAGACGAGTTTTATTCGGGGTTAGTTGTGGTGAGCATGTGGTGGGCAACACGGTCAATGTGGGCATAAGGTTGAGGGTTTTCCGGTCCCAGATTGCCTGCTGGTTCTTTTCTCTTAGGCATGTTTTTAGGGTCTGGATAAATTATATTTTGAGCCGCCTGACAGAATCGGACTGTCGACCTAGTCATTACCAATGACTCGCTCTGCCACTGAGCCAAGGCGGCACGTTGTTAACTTTGTTTCCAATGACTCGCTGTTTGAGCACCTCCGTGTTCAAACCCACACTTGTCTCGCTTCGCTCGCAGGTGAACTCCTTCGCTTCGCTTCGTCCGTTCCACTGAGCCAAGGCGGCACGTTGTGCCAAGATTATTGCACAATAAGAGATTCTGGACAAGCTGGAACGGCGCGATTAAGATGAAAGAGTGAAAAAGTATTTGGTTGTTTTGGGAATGGTGGCGGTTTTAGTTGTGATGGGTGGGGTATATCTCTGGCTGTATCGTTCAGGAACAGTGGTCAATTCTCCTTTAGGCCAGATTGGCGAGTCGATTAAAAACATTGAGGCGCGACCGCTGGACCGGTATTCTTTTGAGAATTTGAAGAAACAGGGTGGAGTGGCGAGCGGAATTGAGATTGGGCCTCACTTCGCCAAGGCTTCGCGGGGTGAAGAGGGTTTGGATTATGAACGGAGGATGTTCTATTTTAAGTCTGAGGGGAAGAGGATTTCGGGAGCCTTGAATTGGCCGAAAAAGTTGGGGGAATTGGGGAACTCAGGGAACTTGGGGGACGCATCAGTTATTATTATGATTCATGGGTTTGTGGAGAAAGAGGGGTACTATTCAGGATTTGGGACGGAGAAGGTGGCGGGGGAGCTGGCCAAAGCGGGGTATGTGACGCTGGCGCCGGATTTTGCGGGGTTTGGGGAGTCGGACAAAGAAGCGGAGGATGTGTTTGCGGCGAGGTTTCAGACGTACACTACAGTTCTTGATCTGCTGGCCAGTGTGGAGAAGCTGAAAAATTCTAATGATCAGAACTCAAAACCAGGAATTTCGGATTTCGACATTCGTGCTTCGAATTTCGTGGGAATGTGGGGACATTCAAATGGGGGGCAGATTGCGCTGTCGGTGCTGGAAATTTTGGGCCAGCCGATTCCCACGGTTTTGTGGAACCCGGTGAGCAAGCCTTTTCCGTATGGCATTTTGTATTACACGGACACTTTTGACGATCAGGGAAAAATGCTACGGAGGGAATTGGCCAAGTTTGAAGAGAAATATGACGTGGAGAAGTATGACATGGTGAAATTTTTGGATTGGATAACGCCGGCAACGCCGATTCTTCTGCAACAAGGTGGAGCTGATCCCTGGGTGCCGAAAGAATGGAGCGATGAACTGGCAAAGCAGCTAGCAGCTAGCAGTCAGGGGCTAGAGCAAGGCACAAAGAGAATAGAGTATGAGGTTTATGTAGGATCCGACCACAATTTGGTGCCGAAGTGGGGGGGAGCGGTGGAGGATTTGGTTGGGTTTTATTCTAGAAGTTTATGATTCAGAATGGTGTAATTTTCGGAACAGTCGCAGACTTCTTTGTTAATATGTCTGCGTTTTTCGCTGGAGCGGCAATAGCGGCAACTTCCTCCGATAGTAGTTGGTTTGGATTGCTTGTTGTGCTCAGTGATGTCGTGTTTGCTCTTGCTTTTTTAGTCGTATCGATGTACATTAGAAATGTTGAGTTGAATAGAAAGAAAAGGAAGAATGTTTAATTTTGTTGACTTTAATGCCCGCGTGTTAATTGCGACTTCATTAACAATGATAGTCGCGATTATGGTTTATGTGGTTTTTTTTAAGGACATGGTAGAGGGGAAAAAGAGCAGAAGTCGATGAGTATGGCCCCGATTAAAACCTCCTGGGATTTGAGCCCTCTGTTTGCTTCGGATGACGATCCGGGAAT
This sequence comes from uncultured Gammaproteobacteria bacterium, assembly GCA_964609775.1. GTDB lineage: Bacteria > Patescibacteriota > Microgenomatia > JAMCZE01 > JAMCZE01 > CAZNUP01. The sequence continues at coordinate 5,550 of CAZSSJ010000026.1, read as the reverse complement.
TCTTGCAGAACGGGAAAAAATGGAAGAAGAGGTGGGGAAGTTTGCCAAGAAATGGAAGGATCGGGAAGATTATCTCAAAAATCCAAAGATCCTTTCAGAACCGCTTGGGGAGTACGAGCATCTGGTCAAAAATTATGGAAAAGATGGAAAGCAGGGGTTCTATTTTTCTTTGCGAACGGCGGTGGACCAGTTGGACACAACGCTTCGGGGTAAGGAAAATAAGACGATTGATTTTGGACGAAGGATGACGACAGGGGTGCAGTTTTTTGAACTTCGGGTCGCGAAAATTCCGGCGGGTTTGCAGAGAGACTTCCTGGAAGATTCTGGGCTCCAGCCGGACAGACACTTCTTAGAGAAAATTTTTAAAGAGGCAAAACATAATTTGTCTGAGCCGGAAGAAAAGATTATGACTCTCAAGGCAAAGACGTCTTATGGTAATTGGGTGGAAATGGTGTCGAGTATGCTGTCGAAACAAGAGAGAGAGGTCTGGACATCGGAGGGGAAGAAGGAGATTAAACCGTACACAGAATTTCATGCCTATTTAAGAAATAAAGATCAGAAAGTGCGGCATAGTGCCGGCCAAGCCGTGGATGACGTTGCCGAGAAACTCTCGGAAGTGGCGGAACATGAGATTAATTCCATTCTGGAATACAAAAGGATAGATGATGAGCTGCGGCATTTTGATCGGCCGGATGCGGCCCGTCACTTGAGCGATGACATCGACACGGAAGTGGTTGACGCCTTAACTTCTGCAGTGACGAAGCGCTTTGACCTGTCACAGAGATATTTCGGTTTGTTTGCCAAATTGCTGGGGCAAAAGAAATTGAATTACTATGATCGGGTGGTGCAGTACGGAAAAATCGATAAGAAGTACGGTTTTGAGGATTCAGTGGATTTGGTGGGCCGAGTGTTTGGGTGGCTGGACCCGGAGTTTGAGCAGATCTTTGTCTCTTCTGTTCAGGCGGGGCAAGTGGATGTCTATCCGAAAAAGGGGAAGAGGAGTGGGGCGTTTTGTGCGACAGATTTAATTGTTTTGCCAACGTATGTGCTTCTGAATCACACTGGCAAGCTGCAGGATGTTTTGACCATCGCTCATGAATTCGGGCACGCGATTAATTATCATCTGATGAGAAAGACCCAAAATGCCCTTAATTTTAACAGTCCGTTGTCAGTGGCAGAAGTGGCGAGCACGTTTATGGAGGACTTTGTTTTGGAAGAGCTGGAAAAAGAAGCCGATGAGGAGTTGCGGCTGGCTCTCATGGTGATGAAGCTTCAGGAGGACATGGGAACGATTTTCCGGCAAGTTGCCCTCTACAACTTCGAGACGGAACTGCATCGGCAGTTTCGAGAAAAGGGCTATTTGTCCAAGGGAGAGATTGGAGAAATTTTCAAGACGGAGATGACGCGGCAGCAGGGGGATGTGGTGGAGATGACGGATAAGTCGGCCAATTGGTGGGTCCAGTGGGAGCACATCAGATATTTTTTCTATGTTTATTCTTACGCCTCGGGACTTCTCATTTCCAAGTCGCTTCAGGCGATGGTCCGAGAAGATCCGAAAGCGATTTCAAAAGTCAAGGAATTTTTAGCGGCCGGAAGTTCCGATTCGCCGAGAAATATTTTTAAGAAATTAGGGATTGATATTACCGATCCGGGGTTTTGGGAAAAGGGAATTGGCGAGACGGAGAGACTTTTAGACGAGACGGAAAAGTTGGCGAGAAAATTAAAGAAGTTTCACTGAACATTGAACCTTAGGAGTAGATTGTGGAGTTTCTCTTTTTGTCCAGTTTGCTGGTAGAGGTTAGCCAGAGACTGGAGGGAGTAGAAGAAGTTGGGGTCGACTTCGAGGGCTTTCAGATAGTTTTTCTCGGCATTGGCCAGATCTCCTTTGGCGGCGTAGGCGTTGGCCAGGTTGTGGTAGGCGTGAGGAACATGAGGATTGACGCTGATTAGCAACGAATATTCACGAATCGCGGAGTCGAGGTCACCTTTTTCAGCATAGGCCATGCCCAGGCCGTTGATGATGCGAATGGAGTTGGGTGCATGCTTCAGGGTTTGGGAGTAGAAACGGACGGAGTCGGTCCAGTCAAGCTGGCGGGAGAGATTGCGGAGGATGAAAAGGAACATGATTAGGGTAATCAGGGGGGTTAGGAAGGTTGGGCGGTTTAGGGAGCTGATTAGAATTATCCAGAAAGCGAAGAAGAAGACGAGGGGGAGATAGAGAAAGTGTTCGTAGAAAATGCCGTTAATTAAGACGAGGCCGGTGTAGGGGAGGAAGCTGATAAAAAAACCCGTAAAACAGAAAGTGAGGAGGGAGGAGGGAGGAGGGAGAAGTTTCTGGTGGAGTCTCCAGAGAAAAAGACCGACGAGTCCAATGAGAATTATGAGGCCTATGAGATGTAGATTCAGAGCTTGGGTTTGGATCTGAACTGTGTAGTCGCGTTCCATGAAGAGGTCTTTGGGAAAGATGAGAAGGCCGATGTAGGCGGGGAAGTTTTGGATGAAAGTCAGGAGGCGGACGAGGAGGGAGTTGGCGTAGGGATTGTTGCCCCAGGCGGATTTGATGTCGAGGCTGTTGATGAAGGAGAAGTGGTACCAGAGGTAGACAAGAGTGGCCATTGCATATGGGCCTACACTTTTGGTTAGAGCGTTGATGTTTTTCCAGTTAATTAATTTAACAATTCCTATACGATCGGATAGGTTTTGTTTAATTAATTCATCAAGGGCGGCGAGTGTTATCAAAATAGGTAGGAAGACGGCCCCGGTTTCTTTAGACAATAATGACAGAGTGAAGAAAAAGAGGCTCAGGGGGATCATGTTTTTGCGCTCGTTTTTGAGAAGATAGAAAATTAAGGATAGGAATCCAAAAAGGACAAAGAGGGGGTCGGAAAGGCCACTAATGTAGCTGACGGCTTCAGTTTGGACGGGGTGGACCAGAAATAATAAGGCAATGAGCAATGGGTAATGAGCAATTAAATCCGAAGCACGAAATCCAAAATCCGAAACAATTTTAGAATTTTCAAATTTCAAATGTTCTAAACGTTTAGAATTTTGATCATTTGAATTTTTGATTTGTTTCGGGTTTCGATATTCGAATTTCGAGTTTAAAAGGACATAAAAGAAACTTAATATCGCACAGGCGGCGGTGATGTGGGCGAGGACGTTTAGGAGGTGATACCAAAAGGGGTTAAAACCGAAAATTGCATGCACTGAAGCGTAGGCGATTTGGGGCAGGGGGCGGTAGTAGTTGGAGAGCTTGCCTCGGCCGGCGGTTTGGGGGTCGGTGAAGAATTTGTCGATCCGGAAATCTCTGACATATTCATTGGCATAGACAAAATCTTCATCGTCCCAGAGGAACGGGCCGGTGAGGCTTGGGAGATAGAGGAGAAAACCGACGAGGGTAAGGATGAGTAGGTATTTGCGCACAAACAAATATACTCATATGGGCAGATTATTAGCAAGAGAGTCAGGATTTGTAGGCTGGCTGGTGATCTTCGGGGGATTGTACAGAGGCGCTGGAGATGAACAGAGCCTTGTGACGCGATTTCGGCCAGATTCGCAAGGCCACGCCTTTGAAAGTTCCATTGTCAAAATGTTGGAGAGGAGGTGAGTGGGTGATTGCAAATTGATGCCGGGTGTTTTATATTAGGGGAGGCGTATGAAAACAGTGGTTGGAAGGTCTTTGTTTTTTGCCGGTGTTGCAGTTCTGGGGATGTATCTGTCCCGGTTGCTTTTGAGGACGGATCTTTATCTGCCTGATGTTGGAGGAATCTCCGCTTTTGTCACCGTTTTTGGCACTCTTTATGGCATTATGGCGGCCTTTGTGGTTTTCGAGGTTTGGAGTCAGTGGAACACGACCTCGCGACTGATCGACAAGGAAGCCCAAGGTTTGGAGCGGTTGTTCAGGCTAACTTTATATTTTCGGGACAGCAAGCTCACCCGGGAGATGAAGGGGGCGATTAAAACTTATGCCAGTTTGGTGATTGCCGGTAAATTTCAAACAGTGGGGGGTGGCCAGAGAGGCCTGGAGACAGGAAAGGCTTTCAGAAAAATTTCAGAGATAATCAGGGAGATTAAGTTTGATGACGAGCACGATTCGGTGGTCTTTAATCATGTGATTGATCATTACGGACAGCTGGGGCAAATCCGGACTGAGAGGATCAATCAAAGTTTAGCCCGTTTGCCGATTCTTCTGAAAACTTTTCTGTATGTTTCTTCGCTTTTTGCTCTGGTGACGTTTGTGGTCATGCCGTTCTCCAGTCTGTTTTATGGTTTTCTGGCAGTGGGGGCGCTGGGCTTTATTTTGGCGATGGTCTTTCAGTTGGTGGAGGATTTGGATAATCCTTTTGTGGGCTACTTCAATCTTACCCCGGAACCGTTTGAAAGAGCTCTGAAGCACATCGAGAAAGACTATTAGACTTTTAGACTTTCCGCAGATGATGGGCCGGCTTTGGACGTGAAGGTGAGAGGTTGAAGACTAATTTTTTGATTTTGTGTTTTGAGGACGAAATTGCTATACTGTTTTGGTATGCAAACTACACTGCTTAACTACCGGATTATTGTCGAACCAGACAGACAGACCGGAACTGGCAATCCAGGTTATACTGCCTATGGCCGCATCTCAAATTAACTATGACAAATTTTTAGATGAGATGCGGCACAAAGGGCCGTAACCCAAAACACCTGTAAATATTGTTTTGGGACGAGCCCTATGCACCCACCTTGGGTGTGGCTGATGATGGAAAGACAATTGAAGAGGCAATCAAAAATGTTCGGGGGGCCATTGAAGCATTTGTGGAAAGTTTGGTTTCTGACGGACAGCCGGTGCCAACAGATAGAGTGGAACAGGATATTGTGGCGACAGCGCAAATTTCTGTTAACGGTCCAGTGCGGTTTGCTTTTTGATGCTTGATGCCAAAAATTCCTCAAATCAAGCCTCGTGATGTGGAAAAAGTGCTGCTCAAAGAGGGTTTTGTCGACCGAACGACAAAAAGTAGCCATGTGGTTTTTGTTCACAAGGATGGTCGACGCACTGTTGTTCCGGTTCATAACAAACCTGTGAGCACAGGAACACTTCGGGCAATTCTTCGCCAGGCAAAGATTTCAGTGGAGGATTTTTTGGAGGAAGTTTAATGAATCGAGTGGAGCCTTGTGACGCGATTTTGGTTAGCTTCGCAAGCCCACGCCTTTTTCAATTGGACGCCGGTGCGCATGGGGGGCAGGATAGGGGATTTAGTTTTGGGAATCAAGCCCTTGCGGTTGTCGAACCTTTTTGGAAAAATCCAGGAAAGAAGGATATGAAGGAAGACTAAGAGTAATGATATGCCGAGAGTTGCGTCGAAAGCTTCATATTCAAAGTCTGTGGGCACAGTTTTTAGAAGGAGATTCTTTTCCCCGTAAATGCTTTCCATCGAGCTTGCAGCCAGTGGGATAGGTCGGGCCGGAATACACTGTCGCCACTCGCCACTTTTGCTAAATCGTCAGATCTCAGCCTTTCTACAGGACTTACGCGGTAAGTCCATGAATTTTTTGGGTTTCTCCCACTAAAAGAAC
>CAZSSJ010000025.1:2869-10763 GCA_964609775.1 uncultured Gammaproteobacteria bacterium | reverse complement strand
CCCTCAATCCGGCTCAAGGTGACGTCCGGTTGAACCGCCACTTCTGCCACCGTCAACGGTTGCCTCACCTCAACTTTGGGAATCGTCAGTTTCTGGCCCGCTTCCAATAGACCTGGGTTAGCCAGATTGTTCACCTTGGCAATGTCCACATAGTTGTAGCCACTACGGTAATATTTCTCGGCGATCTGCCAGAGATTTTCCCCGCTAGCAACCTCATGTGAGGTCGGCAAAGCCACCACTGCTCCTGCTGTGCCCACCCGGCCCCCATTAGCCGATTCGCTTTCTGTAGTAGCTTCCGGAAACTCCGGCGTCTGGTTTTGTCGCTGCGCCCGAAAATAGTTATAGGCAATAAGCCCCACGAGAACCACCACGACTGCCCCAAGAACCATACTCACCAGTGACTCACTAATTCTAAACGGGAATGCCCGATCTTGATCTGTAATCTTTCGAGCTTTAGCCATTTGTCACCGCCTTTCAGGCAGAAAATCACGAAGGGAACCGAGGCAGAGAACACCGGCGGACCCGACGAGAGTCGAACTCGCTGTCTTTTCCGTGACAGGGAAATGTGTTAACCGTTACACTACGGGTCCTTAAAACAAATTAATTTACAACGAGCTACGATTAGGATAATATCAAACAGACAGCATGAACGCAACCAAGAACTACACCAATCTCAAAATTGCCAAACTCCTTCGAAAAATTGCTGCTGCCTACACGCTTCTTGGCGAAAACCGCTTCAAAGTGATTGCCTATGACAACGCCGCAACCGCTGTCGAGCATGCCACTTCCGAACTCAAAGACCTCTGGGACGACGGCAAACTCGGTGCCATCCCCGGGCTTGGCTCTTCAATTCAGAGTCACCTAGAAGAGCTCTTTAAAACCGGCAAATCGCGCCATTTCGATTCAATTCTCAAAAAAATTAACCCCGCCGTCTTTCCTCTATTGGATGTTCCCGGCATTGGTCCGAAAAAAGCCCAAAAACTCGTGGAAACATTGCACATTAAAAGTGCTCGATCGGTCCTTTCTGGCCTCGAAAAGGCAACCAAGGAGCACAAAATTGCTGCCATACCAGACTTTGGTGAAAAAAGCGAGCAGGACATTCTTGAAGGGATAGAAAGATTCAAAAGAGGGTCCATAAAAGAAAAACGAATGGTTCTGCCCCTGGCCGATGCCACTGCTAATGAGCTCATTGACTATCTGCATCAAAAGCTGGGCAGGTTGGCCAAAAGGATCGACAAACTCGGTAGCTTGCGCCGACAAGCTGCCACAATTGGAGACATCGACCTAGCTATCGCCACTAACGACTTTGCGGCAGCAACTGAAGCTTTTACCAGCTATCCAAAGAAAGTTCGCCTCATCGAAAAAGGGCCTTCAGGCGCTTCACTCCTTCTGGCCTCCGGTCGCCAGGCTGACATGAGGGTAAGCCGTCCAGACGACTACGGCGCTATGCTTCAATATTTCACCGGCTCGAAATATCACAACATTCGCCTTCGGGACTTTGCTCTCAAAAATGGCCTGTCCTTGAATGAATATGGCATCAAAAATGTCAAGACCGGCAAACTGCATACTTTCTCGACTGAAGAAGACTTCTACCACTTTCTTTGCCTGGATTTCATTCCCCCGGAACTTCGCGAAGACGCCGGAGAAATCGACGCTGCCAAAGATCATGCTCTTCCCGGGTTGATTGAACTCCAGGACGTAAAAGGCGACCTGCAAATGCACTCTAACTTCGATTTGGACACCAGCCACGATCCGGGGAATAATTCCATTAAAGAGCTAAGAGAAGCTGGGGAGCAACTGAGCTATGACTACGTCGGCATAACCAACCATAATCCCAGCACCTCAAAACACACTAAAGAGCAAATCATTGCAAAATTAAAAAGCCAAACAAAAATAATTGAGCAAATAAATTCCACTACTAAAAATACTCGAGTACTTTCTCTGCTCGAAGTTGACATCTCGCCTGATGGCTCACTTACCGTACCAGATGAAGGGTTGGAAAACCTTGACGCTTGCCTTGTTTCTATCCATTCAGTATTTAATATGAGCAAAGACCAAATGACTAAGCGTATTCTCAAGGGGTTCTCTCATCCCGTAGCCCGAATTCTTGCTCACCCCACGGGACGACTTCTGGAGCAAAGAGAAGGCTATGAACTTGATTGGGAACAGGTGTTCCATTTTTGTTTAGAGCACGACAAAGCACTGGAGATAAACTGCTACCCGAACAGGCTCGACCTGCCTGATGTCCTTGTGCGTGAAGCGGTTAAAAAAGGTGTAAAATTATCCTTAGGCACAGATTCGCACGTCAAGGAGGATTTAGTCAACATGCGCTACGGCGTTTCCGTTGCCCGCCGCGGCTGGGCCGAGAAAAAGGATATAATCAATACCTGGAGCTACGCCAGAATACTCGATTGGTTACACAAAAGAATTTGAAATTGTAAGCGAGGGGGTGAGAATTCATGACACCAACACTAATTTTGATCGGACTCATTGTCTTACTAGCGATTTTCCTTTGGGCACTTTATAACGGCCTGGTCACCAAAAAACTCCGGGTTGACGAAGCCTGGGCCCAGATTGACGTCCAGCTCAAAAGACGCGCCGACCTGATTCCCAATCTTGTCGAAACTGTCAAAGGCTACGCTAAGCACGAAAAAGGTGTTTTCGAAGAAGTCACCAAAGCACGATCTGCTCTGCTGGGAGCTCAAACACCACAAGCTAAATCTGAGGCTAATAACATGCTGGCCGGAGCCTTGAAAACCCTTTTTGCCGTGGCTGAAGCCTATCCGCAACTACGGGCCTCGGAGAATTTTAAACATTTGCAGGAGGAAATCTCCGACACCGAAGACAAGGTTGCCTATAGCCGCCAGTTTTACAACAACACTGTAATGGACTACAATACGTCCCTTCAGGTGTTTCCAAACGTGGTCATTGCGCCAATGTTTGGTTTTAAAGCTCGGGAATTTTTCGGCGACGTGAGTGAAGCCGAAAGAAAAGCGCCGAAGGTTAGTTTCTAAATTCGGAGCACAAATATCGAAGTTCGAAACAAACTCAAAAACTAAATTCTTCAAATTCAAAACCAATTTCTGCTTTGAATTTTGGATTTAGAAGATTTGGATTCGTTTCGGATTTCGAGTTTAGGACTTCGGATTTATATAATGACAATTTATTCCCAAATCGATTCCAACAAGCGCAAAACTTGGCTTATAATGGCTTTATTTGTTGTTTTCATAACAACAATCGCCTACGTTTTTGGCAAAGCCTCAGGCTACGGCCTTTCCTATGCCGGAATTGCCCTCATCATCTCTGGAATTATGTCTTTTGTCAGCTACTACTTCTCGGATTCAATAATCATGGCCATCTCCGGAGCCAAACAGATTTCTGAGAAGGAAGACCGGGAACTTTTCCACCTCGTCCAAAATCTCTCCATTGCTTCCGGCCTTCCCATGCCTAAAGTCTATAAAATCAATGATCCCTCCCCCAATGCTTTTGCCACTGGTCGCGACCCCAAGCACGCCGCCGTGGCTGTCACCCAGGGCCTGGAAGACAAACTGGACAAGACCGAACTTGAAGGTGTCATCGCCCATGAGCTTTCCCACATCAAAGACTACGACACGCGTCTCATGGCAGTTGTGACGATTCTTGTTGGCCTCGTGGCTCTTCTAGCTGACTGGTTCATGCGCTCCCTCTGGTGGGGTCGGGGAGGTCGGGATAGCAGAAACAGCCGCTCCGAGGGCATCTTCCTGGTGCTTGGCATCGTTCTTGCCATTCTCTCGCCGATCATTGCCACTCTCATCCAACTGGCCATTTCCCGTCGCCGGGAATTCCTGGCTGATGCTGCCGGAGCCTACATTACCCGGTTTCCCGAAGGCCTCGCCCGCGCCCTGGAAAAAATTTCTTCCGATCGCCGCCCGGCGGGTTTTGCCAACAACGCCACCGCCCACCTCTTCATCGTCAATCCTTTCAAGGGAAAAAACTTGGGCTCCTGGTTTTCCGGTCTTTTTGACACCCACCCGCCGATTGAGGAAAGGATCAGACTTCTACGCCAAATGTAAATGAGCAATGTGCAATGAGCAATTATCAATAAATAGGCAATTAGTTAATGAACTAATCATTAATCATTTATTGCTCATTGAAGATTGATGATTGCCAATTCGAGTGTGTGGCATATACGGTTTTGTTGGCCTGAAAAATAGAAACCTTCTTCAAAAAATGGGTCAGACTCTGGCCCATCGCGGTCCTGATGCTCAAAATGAGTACATCGAAGACAGAATCGGCCTGGGCTACCGCCGCTTAGCCATCATTGACACCAAAGGCAGTTTTCAGCCCTTGTTTAATGAAGACAAAACCATCGTCCTTTTCTACAACGGTGAGATCTATAACTACAAAGACCTTCGATCAAAACTAACTAAGCATCTCTTCAAAACTGACGGCGACGGTGAAACCATCATTCACTGGTATGAAGACCATGGTCCTGAAGGCTTTAAAAATCTCAACGGCATCTTTGCCTTTGCCCTTCTGGATAAGAAAAAGCAGCAACTTCTTCTGGTTCGTGATCATCTTGGCATCAAGCCGTTGTACTACTTTTCAAACGGCAACATTTTAGCCTATGCCTCGGAAATCAAGGCCATCCTGCCTGTTCTGAGGTCTTTAAAGGTAAAAATTTCCTCAAACAATCAAACTATTCAAAAATACCTTCTCACCCGTCGGCATGACGACGGTGAAAACACCTTTTTTCAGGGTATAAAACGCTTACCCCAAGGATCTTTCCTCGAGCTTAATCTCAAAAGTATGGAGATAGAAATCGAACCCTATTGGGCCCTCAAGCCAGATCATAGCTTGATAGCAAAAACGGATGAGGAAAATATTGCCAAATTCCGCAGGCTTTTCGTAAGTATCATCAGACATCAGCTAATGAGCGAGGTGCCTTTGGGGACAGCCCTTTCCGGCGGCCTGGACAGCTCTGCCGTCGTCATGGCTGTCAACCGCGCAATCGAAGGCAATATTGGGAGCATCAAAGACGAGGACCGCCAAACTGTAATCGGGGAGCGGCAAAAAACTTTCAGCGCCCGCTTCCCGAACGCGGCCAATGACGAGACCAAATACATCGATATTGTCACCCGCGCAAGCAGTGTCGACAGTCACCTCGTCAGGCCGCAAAGACAGGAAATGTGGCCGGATTTGCAAACAGTAATCTATCACCAGGATGAACCGATGATCTCCAGCGGCCCCTATGCCCAGTGGAAAGTGATGGAACTTGCCCATAAAAATGGCATTCGGGTAATGCTTGATGGCCAGGGCGCCGATGAAATGCTGGCAGGCTACGACGCCTACTTTTTTGTCTATTTTCGAGAACTATTGGCGAAAAGGGACTATGGCACTCTTTTTCAGGAAGTCGTGAACAGCCTGGACATTCTTTGGAAATACCTGCGCGAAAAAATTGCATTTCTCATCGGGATAAAAAAGAGCTTCGCAATTAAAAAACTCTTCAACTTCGAAACAAAGGAGTCAAATAAGTCCAATTCGACTAATAACAACCTCAACAAACGCCTTCAGGAAGATCTCTTTGAGACAAGTCTTCCTTCTCTCCTTCGCTACGAAGATCACAATTCCATGGCCCACTCAATTGAGGCCCGGGTGCCGTTCCTGGACCATCGACTTGTGGAATTTGTTGCCTCGCTTCCCAGTCACTACAAAATCCGCAACGGCTGGAACAAGTGGATCATGCGCCAGGCCCTGAAGGATCTTCTTCCGGAAAAAATTCTCAAACGGCGCTGGAAAGTCGGCTTCACCACGCCCGAAATCGCCTGGCTGCGAGACTCAGCAACCGAAGTCCGAAAAATCTTCAATAGTGAATCTTTCAATTCCCGGCCTTATTTCAACACGAGTGTAATTAAGGCAAAATTTGAAGAATTTGTCGCTGGCAAAAATGACGAATCGATGGTCTTCTGGCGTATAATCAATTTAGAGCTGTGGTTGAGAATATTCATCGACAAGTGATTTCAACACATGAAAGCAGACCTAGCAGATTCTAAACCCAACACCGGCAAGAAATTATCCATCACGATTGACGGCCAAAAATACAACCGCTACCCAATTAAAACTCATATCATCTCCCCAGAGGACAACATTATTGACGTCGTCAAGAGATACGCCCTGCCGCACCTCAAAAACACCGACACTTTAATCATTTCTGAGCGGGTTGTGGCCATTACCCAGGGCCGGATGTATCTCATCTCTGATTTAAAACCCTCTTTCTGGGCAAAGATGTTGGTAAAATTCGTCTCCAGACCCTCCTGGGGCATCGGCATTGGCTCTCCCTGGACAATGGAAATCGCCATTCGCGAGGCTGGCTTGTGGCGAATTCTTCTCGCCGGCGCTGTCTCCGCACTCACCAAACCATTCGGCATTCGCGGCCTGTTCTACCGAATCGTCGGTCACGGCGTCAACGCCATTGATGGCCCAACCGAATACACCTTGCCCCCAGGCAATAAAGCCGCCACCCTCGGGCCCAAGGACCCGGACAAAGTGGCACAAAATCTTCAATCTTCAATCTTCAATCTTCAATCAATCCATGTCAGCGTCGCCATCATCGACGCCAATGACATCGGTCGGAGGATTGAAGGTGCTTCCTCAGACGTTGATCGTACCTGGGCCTGTGAAGTTTTCCGCGACAATCCCCTCGGCCAATCCCGGCAGCAAACTCCTATGGCTATTGTGAGAAAACTGTTATAGAATCGCACCGAACCATGGAAAATCTTGAACTTAAACAGAAAAAAGAATTTAACCGCTTGGTTTTCTGGGGGGGTGTCGCAGCAATAGGAACCATCCTAACTTACTTTGAAGCAGTCTTTGCTTTACCCACAGCCATTGCCTACTGGCGACTTGCTGTAACTTTTGATGAAAATGGAAAGCTCGAAAACCAAAAAGCTCAATCAAACAGCAGGACAAGAACGAGACGCTAGTTGTTGAGAGTGTTTTAAAAAGATAAAATCAAAACTAGCCACAAGCTAGTTTTTTCATTTCTATGGCCAAGATACAAACACTCTCCACCGATGAGGTCAAACACGTCGCAAAGTTGGCCAATCTTTCTTTCGATTCCGAAGATCTTCAAAAATATCTTCCCCAACTTTCCGCAATTTTGGATTTCGTCGGGAAACTCCAGGAGATTGACACTAAAAACATTCCCGCCACATCTCAAGTCACTGGTCTGGAAAACATTTTCCGCGAGGATGAAGTTGACGCAACCAGAATGCTCTCCCAAGAAGACGCACTATCTAATGCGAAAGAAACACATAATGGCTTTTTCAAAGTGCCGGCAATTTTTGAATGATTTTGATCCAGAAAACGATGATGAATCGATTCATCATCGTTAACTATATCAGAATCTGACAAATGACTAATGGACATTAAAAACCTAACTATCATTTCAGCTCTGGAAGATTTAAGAAGTAAAAAAATCACTGCAGTTGACTTGGTCGAAGCTTGCCTCGAAAACATCAGGAAACACAACCAAGACTATAATGTCCTGCTCACCGTCGAAGATGATGATAAGTTAATTAAACAAGCCAGAGAAGCCGATGCGACTGATCACTCTTCGCCCCTTTCCGGAATTCCGATTGTCGTCAAAGACATGTTCTCCACCAAAAACCTGCGCACAACAGCCGCCTCGAAAGTTTTGGAAAATTATACTCCCAAGTACGAATCGACAGTCACCCGCAAGTTGAAAGAAGCCGGCGCAATCATCATCGGCAAAGCTAACCAAGATGCCTGGGCGCATGGCGCAACCGGCGAAAATTCTGATTTCGAACCAACCAGAAACGCCTATGATAAAACTCGGGTCGCTGGCGGATCCTCAAGCGGTTCCGCCGTCGCCGTCGCCCTTGGAATGTGCCTG
>CAZSSJ010000025.1:0-2859 GCA_964609775.1 uncultured Gammaproteobacteria bacterium | reverse complement strand
CATTGGCACCGACACCGGCGGCTCAATCCGTGTGCCTGCTTCCTATAACAACCTTGTTGGCCTAAAACCCACCTATGGCCGGGTTTCCCGCTATGGCGTCGTCGCCATGGCTTCTTCCCTTGACACGATGGCCCACGTCACAAAAAACGTGACTGACAGTGCCCACATTTTAAATATCACTGCCGGTGCTGATCCCTACGATGCTACCTCAATTAAAACGGATCCAGAAGACTACCTCAAAAGTCTCACAAGAGAAGATTTGAAAGGAGTCAAAATCGGCCTTTCTCCGGATTTTAAAATGGCTACCCTAGACAAAAAACTTGTCAAAAAGATCGACGAATCATTAAAACTGTTTGAAAAACTTGGCGGAAAGATCATTGAAGTTCCGCTCCCACACACTCCCGAATCTGTGGAAACCTACTACATTCTTGTCCCTTCGGAAATCTCTTCTAATCTCGCCCGTTATGATGGTATCAGATATGGTAATGGCCGCTCTCACTTTGGAGCGGAAGCTAAAAGAAGAATCATGATCGGAACCTATTCGTTATCGTCGGGCTATTATGACGCCTACTATAAAGCTGCCCAAAAAGTCCGCACTCTAATTATCAAAGACTTTACTTCCGCCTTTGAGCATGTCGATGTAATTTTTGCCCCCGTGGCCCCAGTTCTACCGTACAAAATAGGCGAGAAGGTCAACGACCCATTGACGCTTTATTTAATGGATATCTATACCTCGCCAGTAAACCTTTCCGGACTTCCGTCCCTGGCCCTGCCGGCTGGCTTTGTCGATGACCTTCCGGTTGGAATTCAAATTATTGGCCCGCCGCTGTCCGAATCCCGCCTGTTTTCCATCGGAAATGCCTACGAAAAACAATGAATACCTATCAACCCATCATCGGTCTTGAAGTCCACGTGGAGCTGGCCACTAAATCCAAAATGTTCTGCGGCTGTCCGGCTGAACACTTCGGCATTGAGCCCAACACTCACACCTGTCCAGTCTGTCTCGGCCTCCCAGGCGCTCTGCCCGTACCTAATCGCAAAGCTGTTGAATGGACCATTCTTCTCGGCCTGGCTTTGGGCTGCCAAATCAATGAACACTCAAAGTTCGATCGCAAAAACTATTTCTATCCCGACCTTCCCAAAGGCTATCAAATCAGCCAATATGAAGAACCACTCGCGATCAATGGATCGCTAGAAATCCGAAATTCGAAATCCGAAATTCGAAATATTCGTATTCGCCGCGTTCATCTCGAGGAGGACACCGGCAAGCTCCAGCATACGACTGTTAATGGAAAGGATATTTCCTTGGCGGATTTTAATCGTAGCGGAGTCCCTCTTGTCGAAATCGTCACCGAACCCGATTTCCGCAGTGTTGATGAAGTCGACCAATACCTAAAAAAACTTCAGAAGATAGTCCGTTACTTGGGAATTTCTGGCACAGATATGGAAAAAGGCTCCATGAGACTGGAGCCAAGTATCTCGATTGCCCAAATTGCCAAACATTCACGATCGTATAAACATGGCAAAGATTTTGAGCACAAACTTCCAGACTACCGAGTAGAGTTAAAAAACATCAACTCCTTCCGGTTTGCGCGTAAAGCCTTAGAATACGAAATCCAACGCCAAACCGAAATTCTGGAAAAAGGGGAGACGCCGACCCAGCAGACTCGGGGCTGGAGCGAAGCCAAAAACGCCACCATCCCCCAACGGGAGAAAGAAGGGGAAAGCGACTACCGCTATTTCCCCGAACCAGACATCCCCCCACTTCGAATAAGCAATGAGCAATTAGCAATTATCAATAAGCAGATTCCTGAATTGCCGGACGCTAAATCCACCCGTTTCCAAAAAGAATTCAGCCTCACCGAGCACACTAGTAATCTCCTTGCTGAGGACAAATCCGTCGCCGACTACTTCGAGGAAGCAGTAAAAAATTCCCTAGCTGCTAGCCCCTCACCCCTAACCCCTATCATTGATGTGGCCAATTGGATCATCAACAAAAAGATTGACATCAACCAAACTCTTCCAGCAGAATTAATACAACAAATCCTTAGGTCCAAGCAGTCTTCCCAAATCGACGAATCTGAGCTGGAAAAAATCATCGTTCAGGTCTTCGCCGAAAACCCAAAAGCAGTGGAAGATTATAAGAAAGGTAAGCTGCAAGTAGTTGGTTATTTAATAGGAGTATGCCTAAAAAAAGGAAATTTTCATCAGGCACAAATAAAAGAAGCTGTTGAAAAGAAATTAAGAAATGTCTAATGAAATCCCTAGAGTCCCAGAAATACAGCCAGAAAAACAATGGTTCGAAATTGTCAAAGAGCTCATTAAAGTAAAGGCCGAACTCCAAAAGACACAAGAATCTCTTCAAAAAGCTCAAGCCGACAGTGCCAGGCTGGAAAAAGAAGCAACAATTAATGAAGTTTCTGGCCTCCCCAATAGGCGAGGATTAACTAGGTATATTGAAAAGATGAGGAAACAATTTATGCGAAGTAGGGACCCCGATTACAATGTTGTGCTTCTGTATGGAGACATTGCAGGTCTTAAAGCCATAAATGAAACATACGGAGACAATGCAGGTAATACAATTATTAAAAGGGTTGGTGAGTTACTTTCAGATAGTGTCCGACCTGAAGATATGGTTGCAAATCCTTGGGGCGACACTTATCTAATCATTCTCCCAACATCAAGACAAAAAGCAGCAAGCACAGTGCAATATCGCCTAACAAACAAAATAAATCAGACAACTATTGAAGTAGAAGATAAAACTAAATCATCGAGAGAGATCACAGCCCATTTGCACTTGAACTAGGGTCTTTAGTCAATAAGGAACGAAACTGCTCGTTCTATGGGACATTAGAATCC
>CAZSSJ010000024.1:6738-11838 GCA_964609775.1 uncultured Gammaproteobacteria bacterium | reverse complement strand
GCTGCGAGTGGGTGGGGGCACTCGCAGCGCTACCTTTGAAACTCAGTCCGTATTTTTTCGTAAAGAGTCCACGGCATTTTTTCTTTAACAATTGCCCGGTCGTCTAACGGTAGGACAACGGATTTTGGCTCCGTTTATCATGGTTCGAATCCATGCTGGGCAGCCAACGAGGATCGGCAGGTGCCAAACCTGCCGATTGGAGCTTATTTAAGCGTTCTTTGTCTGGTTCGAACGGTTGAGTCTGTTGCCGGAACTCCGGAGTGAAGGCTAAATAGTCATCGTCCAGCTGCAACGCCAATTTCTTATCTTTTAGGATAAAGTTCGAGCCAAGTTTGGAGAAAACCTCTCTTCTCAATGGTAAGTCACCACTGGCAAAGTGCGTACGAGCGTAGTAAATTGAAGTGCGAAAGCAATCCAAGTTACAAAAGCCCACAAAAACCAACTGTATAAATGGGGTTTGGTTTTTCCCTTGAGGATGTCACGAGTGTAAGGTATGTAACCAACGAAAACCAAAAAAGTGGCAACTATTCCCAGCAAGTTTTTAATTTGAAATGTGTCCATATTACTTTAGTGCCATGTTACAACGCTAACATTTTAGACTCCTTCAGGACTTACGCACCTAGTATTTTAGCATAGTGGTTGATCCGGTTATTGCCTAACTTCCGGTTAAGCAGCCAATCTTTTTTAATCGCATAGAGAGTTTGACTTGGCGTTTCTTGTTTTTGCTTTTGGATCATGGTGTAAGCCAGCATTGTTCCCGCCAGGTGTGTCTCTTGGGAAATTTTTGATCTGGCTTGACACTCCTCCAAATGGAGTTGGTCTTTGGCAAAACGAAACACCTCCTCAATTTCCCAACGATGGCCATAAAGGGAAAGAATTTCTTCACTGGATAACGTCAGCCTATCGGTGCAAAAGAATTTCTTGTCGTGTCTGACAATTTTTCCTTTGACTTTGAAACTGACCAGACCAGTGAGACTGTCCCCGTCCTCTGTAAGGTCTTCTCTAATGGGAGCGGCATTGACAATTCTGCTGCCTTTGATCTGGCAGACAAATTTCCAACCATAAGAGTTAATTTTATCAAGCAAAGGATCAGCGGCATAAAAACTGTCAAAGAGGACAAGATCAGGAGAGAGCTTCCAAACCACTCTGGCTTCCCAGATTAAAGACTGTGCCAGTTTAATCTTTGATGGTCCATCTTTTTTATACCACCGCCAGGAGATTGGCAGAGTGATTGTTCCATTAGTCCAGGCCAAAAAGACAATATTGTAACCAAACACCGTAGTCTCCAAAAGTGACGAGTAAACATAACTGGCACCGGTCATCTTTTTGCTGTATGGTTTGGGAATTACCGTGTCATCGATGATCAAATATCCCCCGGATAAAGGACTAAAAAGAGTCTGGATGGCAAGAAGAAAAATCTGCCTCCAGGGAAACCTTGTTTGTAAAGTTCTAGTTAAGGCGTCATGGGAAAAACCAAACTGATCCCTTAAAAGGGTGGCCGTAATTTTGTGGCCTTGAATTAATCCTCGAAGATATGGAACAATACGGGCAGGCATAGAGTTCTCCTTTCAAGAAAACTATGCCTCATTTCCTTTTAGCTTGTCAAATCAACCATCTATTTATTGGGGTGCGTAAGTTCTGTTATCAGTTAATTCAGTTCCTTCTGGCACCACAACCAATTTATCATCGTCATCATTTGTCCTGTGGATTATTGCAATGCAGACTCCTCTTGCGTTCATTAAGGGTCTACTTATTCCAAGATAATAAGCGTCTAATTCCTCACCATCAGGAGATTTGGTGTTTGGAATATAACCGTAGTTGGCTTTATATTCAAAACCATGCTTTGGGTGCTTACTACCTAGCGGTCTGCCAATAATCACTCCTACCTTTTTGCCTAAAAATCTTTAGCATTGGTGGGTCGAATTCTGTTGTAAAATTCGTATTTTGCTCTCTGGTAATCTCTAAGACCTTTTCCGTTAAACTTAAGTTTGAGCTCCTCATATTCTTTTAGTAAATTTTTGTTTGACTTAAGTATTTCAAAGACCTGAATTTGTCTTTCTGGTGGTTCAGTCAAATATAGTTCTACTTGGTATCCTTTTTCAGTAAATGACCATTCGATAAAAGTATCATGAGCACTTTTAGGTTTGCTAAAGAGCTTTTCCAGAGTTGGGAGGTATTTATGGAAATTCTTGGAATTTGCTAAAACGTAAATATCAATATCGTTCTGACCTGCAATTCCAAGTGCTGTTGCCCCCATAAACAATATTTTAATGCCAGGCAACTTCTCCTTGATTCTTTTAACTATCAAATCTCCAGTTTCTTTTGCTTTTGGATCAAAGGCGATAACTGTTATCTTCTTTGCCGGATCAATTTTGGCTAAATAGTTTTCTTCATCTTGGGTTAACACGTCTTGATTTTACCCAATTAACTCAGGTTTGCAAATTTAGGTTAGGCACCAGCCCAAAATTATCGGCCAGTAAAGCGTCTAATTCTTTTTGGGGTAGATTCGCAGTGGAAATGCCAGGCAGTCGGGCGTCAGGTAGAAAGTGGATTGCGAGTGGGACTGAACGTTATTCCGGCCGGAAACTCAGTCAAATAGGTAGGGATGGTGAGTTCACCGCGGTTGTCCGTTTGCCGAAGTCAGAAGAACTTATGGTGGGGATGCGGGAGTCTTGGAAAGGATAAACAGGTCGGCCTTTGTTGGCAGGAGAATTTTGGTGCCCACTCCATCAACACGTTCTAAAAGGACATCGCGGGGTGGTGGATAGGATAGTTCATCCAGTAAGCGAAGTTGTTCTCCCGGGGCAAAGGGGGAACTGTTTTGTCCAGTTTGGCGGTTAAGATCCTGATTGTCTCTATTAAAAATCCATTGGGCTCCTTCGGCAGACAGGGTGAGAACAGTGCCCTTTTCTAGGGGTTGACCGCGTTCTTGAAGTTCACGAAGGCTTGGCATAGTTCAGGTTAGGATTAGGTGAATTAATAGTCAATATGGGGCTGGATTTTGTGGGCGCTCTGGGCTAGCGGGGTAGGGATTTCTGTCCCGAATTTTTTATGTGTTCCCAGAGAAAAGGTGAACAACGGACTTCATAGTCGACGGTTAAAGTGTCTTCTTGGGAGGTGGCGCTTGAATTATTTAGATGGAGAAGAAGCCAAATTTCGTGGTCCATCTCGAGGGAGAGCACATCGCCCGGGTCCAGATGCTGGTCCCCCAGGATGATTGTCCCGTCTTTATTCATCAAGTGGGCACGGCCATCAAGATTAATTATTCTTTTGTTCGCAAGTGGTAGTTGTCCATAAACAGTGTCTGGGTTTCCATTAAGGCATCTCATCCGAGCCGAGTCCATTAAGGAGGAAAAGGGTGTGGGTTGAGGGGGTGTGTCGGGCGTACCTAGCGCTTGAACTGGAGAGGCGGCGGAGTTGCTGCAAGCCGCGGCTAATGGCAAGATGAGAACCAGCGTGAGAAAAGGAGCGAAGTGCTTTAGATCAACTTCTGCAGGTTCGTGCTTTTCGCTCATGAACAAGAAAATTTACGTATTAATCGAGTATTGTACCACTCTTTTCCTTTGGCTCCAGAGGGAAAAACTGTTAGGGTCCGAGGTTAGATTCGGGAGACGTCGTAGAGCTGAGGATAGAAGAGGAAGATGGCGGGAAGGTCTTCAGAAAGGGCTTTTTGGAAAGCCTGATAGATTTCCCAACGCTCTTTGTCACCCAGGGTGCGGCGGCCGTCTTCGAGAAGGTGGTCGGCTTTGAAGCTTTTATAGCCAGTGGTGTTGCCGGCTTGAGTGGAGTGCCAGAGAGCATACTGGTCGGGGTCGGGGGGAATCTCGAGGTAGAGTAGGTGGGCGTCAAATGACGGGGGGATGATTTCGCTGACGGTGGTTTTGGCTTCAAGCCCCAGGGAAGACCAGGCGGCAGAGATGCTTTCCGCCAGCGGGGTGAGTTCCTTGGGGGAGGAGAGGAAAATTCGTTTTGTGGCGGAAGCGCTGGCGACGTCGGCGAAGGTCTTTTTTGCCAAGGTTTGGTTTTGCGGATAGGTTTTGAAATTCAGGCTTTTGGCCCAACTGTTTTGGGGCAGGGAAGAAGAGGCGGTGGCACTGTGGGGATAGGAGTCAGGCAAGGCATAGGCCAGAGCTTGGCGAAAGGATTTTTCCGAAATGGGGTCTTTGTGCAGGTTGAGAAGAATGGTCGCGATGGTGTTTTCGGCAATGTGACCTTGAACTTTTAGGTGGGAGTCGTTTTGAAGGCCGTAGGTCTGGTGCAGGTCTTCAACGTGGTTGACCGCCCCGAGTTTCAAGGCGGTGACAGCGGCCTCTTCGGTGGGATAGAATTTATAGATCTTCTGGGCGCCGGTGGGAAGATTTTTTAAGGTTAAGGAAGCGATGAACCGGCCGTTGAATTTGATGTTTTCGACGGCATTGTCTCCCAGGCCGATGAGGGCATTTTTAAAGAGGGGCTGAGAGAGAATTGTGGGCAGGGGCGAGAAAGATTCTTTGAATTTAAATTCCAGGCGATAGAGTGACAGCCGTTTGACCTCGACCCCTTTCAGGCTGTAGTTGATCTGAGAGGTGTCGAATTTGGTGCCGTCCTGCCAGAAGAGGTTTTGGGCGAGATTGAAGATGACGGTTTTTCCAGAGTCGGCAGTTTGCCAGTCGAGGGCGGCACTGCCGGTGGCGTGACCGTCCGGGAGCAGTTTAGTGAGGCCGAGGCTGATCTCGTTTTGGATTTTGAGGGGGAGACTTCCGGCGGTGTAGTTGCCAACAAGGGCGACGCGATTGACTTTGGGAGGTTGGAGAGCCCGGGAGAGGGTGGGAAAAAGGAAGATGAAAGCCGATCCAGCTGCCAGACCAACAAAGAAGAGGAGCCAGTGGACACGCAGGTAGGACAGAACCAGCTTGAGGTAGATTTTCATGAAGCAAGGAGGACGATGGAAAGAATGGCGAAGGCGATCGTGAGAGCGATGGTGGCATAGACGACGACTCTTTCCACTCCCCGCTTGCTCCGGTAGAATTCGCCGCCGCCGCCAAAGGACGAATCAAGGCCAGTCCCTTTGGCTTGAATGAGGATGGAGGCGACGAGACCGACAGCGATGATGAGTTCAAG
>CAZSSJ010000024.1:0-6728 GCA_964609775.1 uncultured Gammaproteobacteria bacterium | reverse complement strand
AGAATGAGCAAGGCGTCTTTCATTAGAGTGATTATATCGTATCTGGAGTTTTGGCGCTATGTCTGCGGGATCTAGACCAGGAGTTCAATGATGGTGTGGAGAAGATTTATGAGGAAGGCGATGAGGCCGATGGTGGTGATTTCAGTGAAATTATACGGGGGAAGGGTGAAGCCGTGTGTTTCGGCACCAGGGAAATACCAGGGAGACAGGGTGATTTGCGGAAAGAAACGAGATAGGGCATAGAGGATCCCCGCATCGATGGCCACACCGAGAAGGCCAAAAGTGAGGAAGTTGATGCTGCCGAGAAGAGTTTCGAGCAAGGGCTTGAGAATGACGCGGAGAAGGGTGAAGGCAACGCTTATGATGAACAGGGTTCTTAGTCCCTCATTTAGAGAAAAGCCGGGGATGTTTTGGGAGAGCAGATAGAGCGCAAAGGCGTTAATGATGAAGGTGCGGATGAGTGATTTGATCGTGCTGCCTCCTTCTTTTTTACGGTGGCGTTTAAACATTTGTGAGTCCTGTGAGACAAATGGTCATTTTATGTTAGCATGGTTTTAGTGCGGAGGAGAAGGTGATATTTGCGGCTGAAGCGGTGAGCCTCGTCACGGAGGCGCTGGAGGAGGTGAAGGGCGGGTGAGGATTCAGGCAGGTTGATTTCCTGGCCGGCTTCGGTGTAGATGGTTTCGAGGCGCTTGGCGAGAGCAATGACGCGGAATAGGGGAAATGGTCTAATTTGACGAATTTGGCTGATTTGGTTTACGGCGGAAGATAATTGGCCCTTTCCTCCGTCAATTACTATTAATTCCGGCAGGGGAACGTCAGATTTTAATCTGCGGCTAATCATTTCAGACATCATGGCGAAATCGTCAGGGGTTTCCTGGAGATGAATTTTGTATCGACGATAGAGGGACTTGTCTGGTTCTCCAGCGACAAAAACCACCTGGGCGCCGGTGGCGTTTTTGCCGGAAAGATTGGAGACGTCGTAGCATTCAATTTTTTGGATCCTTTCCATTTTCAGCAGGTGTTTTAGCGCTCTGATTTCGGCCTGACGCCTGTCTTCCAAAAGGTTAGGATTGACTTCATATTCCCGAGGACTGGTTCGGGGAGCAGTGACAAAAGTGATGTGCTGCAGTTTTTGTTTTAACGCCTGGGCCTTTTCGAAGTCCTGGTTTTGTGAAGCCTGAAGCATTTCCCGCGTGAGGCGTTTTTGAACAGTTTGGCGTTTTCCAGAAAGAAAATCTCTTAAGTTTCTTAGGTCTTTTAGGTAGCTTAAGCGGGAACGACGGCTTGTGAACACTTCAGGACATGGGCACAGGCCGAGGTGGGAGCGAAGACAAGGTTTGCCTCCGGGATGGTTTTGGGAGACAAAGGGGAAAATTTTGCGCAGGAAACGCAAAAGGCTAGTGATGTCAGAGCCGGTGGGGTAGGGGCCGAAATAGGTTGATTTCGGGTTGGCTTCTTTTCGAGCGAAGTGGACTTGAGGAACGGGGTCTTTAGTGATTTCAATTAACGGGTAGGCTTTGCCATCTTTCCAGTCAACGTTATATTTTGGAGCCAATTTACGAATCAGGTTGGCTTCAAAAAGGAGGGCGTCGATTTCCGATTCGACGGGGATGTGGTCGAGGGTGGCAGTTTCCGCCATCATCTGGGCAGTTTTAGGGAGGAGCTTTTCCGGCGGCCTGAAGTATGAAGACACCCGATCTTTCAGGGACTTGGCCTTACCGACATAAATTATTCCCCCGTGGGCGTTTTTAAAGAAGTAGACGCCGGGAGATTTTGGCAAAGACTGATAGGATAGAGATGACAATCAGACCTCCAAAGACGACGAAAGGGTGTTTATATAAGGGTGTGATGGTGAGAGCGGCATTTTGACGCGATTGGCCACTTTCGAAGCTAATTATAGCATTGGCGTTTTGCGTCCAGGATGGGGGACGAAAAGGCAGGGCCAGGTTGATTTGGCCGAAGGGCGGGATGGGTGGCGAAGAAAAGCGCGTTTTTAGAAACGAAATCCCCGGGCTCGTGACGGTGAAGTTTTGGGGCGAAAGCAGGGTGGGGTTGGGGTTAGTGATCGTGATGGTAAGGTGATTTTCAAGGAACGGACTGATGGTCTTTGTTCGGAGGGAAATTTGCGGGGAGGGAGAGAAAAAGGGGAAGGGGGTGTCGATTGGGATGACGGAAACGTCCTTGGTGACTTGGGAAGGGGGCATTTGGGTCGAGAGGAGTTTTTTGTAGGTGCCGGCGGGTTTTGGCTTTGTGCTGCTTTGGCCATGAATGGCGAAGGTCAGGTGGCCGAGGTCGAGAGAGCGGAAATAGTCAAAACCGGCAGTGGTGCTGCCCCAGGTGGGGTCAACCATGATCCAAGTTTGAGATGGTTGGTCGAAGTATTCCGGCCAGGAGTGCAGGACGTCTTTTTCCAGAGAGAGTGGTTCGCGGGTGGCACTGGTCGTGTAGGCAAAGCCGTTGATCTCGCGGGCAGGGATGCCGGCCGCGCGGGACAGGGCGATGAAGAGGTCGGTGAACTCCAGGCAGATGGCGGAGTCGGGACGGCTTAGGGCGATTTTGGCTCCGGCCCGTGACTGCCTGGTTTCGAGGCGTTTTTCGTCATAGTGCAGGAGTTTGACGACGTAGTCATAGATGGCCTGAGGAGACCGGAGTTTTTTTGCCAGAGAGCTGATCTCTGGGTCGGCTACTTCCCAGAATTGGTCGGGTTTAAGATAGTCGGCTGATTTTACAAGGGGTTCCTTATTTTGGGGGCGGGAGTAGACAGCAGCCAAACCCTGGATGGTCAAGTCGATTTTAGAAAGAGGGTTAAGGCTAAAGTGGCCAAGCCAGTTGCCGTCTGGGTCGAGGGAGATGTTGGTGGGTTTGGGTGACAGGCTGGTGAAAGCAATTTTCTGGTAGGCAGTGTCGGGTGGAAGGGCAACTTGGCGGTCGGTTTTGGTTAAGGAAGGATTTGACAAGTGATAGGTCAGTTCAAAGCGGTAGGTTTGGTAGGGTTCGGTTTTGCTGGGACTGTCCAGGAAGGAGGCAGAAATGCCGCGCCTGGCAGTGGACTCATCCCAAATGAACGGCGGGAAGACGGGCTCGGGCTTTTTGAGAATGGCCGGGCCAAAGGACGAGGGAACATAGAGGCCAATGGTGGAGGATGAGCTTTCCGCCGGCTGCTGGACTGGCGGGATGGTGATTTGCCAGAGACGGCCGATGTGTTTAGCAATGTCGAGAGTGTCGTAGGTTAGTGTCCAGTGCAAGGTGTTATTAATGCCGACGACCTGATCGCGAAACTTGATGTGGATTTCGCTAGCGCTGCCGGACGAGGTCGCGATGAGGGTTAGGGGGCCAGTTCTGTCATAGGCCCGGAGGTTGGTTGGGACCAGGTTACCCAGTTTCAAGACATACTCTGAAGGAAAGAATTCACTGGTGAGGTTGGTCAAATGAATGTTTTGGGTGACGGTGGTTAGTCCTTGGTCGTGAACTTTGTAGGTGAGATCGAAGGTTGATTGAAATTTGCCTTCGGCAAAGATCGGTGTCGGTGAAAAAAAGATTTTTATGAGGGTTATGAGGGTTATGAGTTTTATGAGTCTCATGGCTTTCATTTAATGACTTCTTTGAGAAATTTTCCCGTCCAGCTTTTGGAGTTTTGAGAGATTTCGTGCGGGGTGCCGACGGCGACGACTTCCCCGCCCTGGTCGCCGCCCTCGGGACCAAGATCAATGATCCAATCAGCGTTTTTGACGACGTCGAGATTGTGTTCGATGATGACAACGGTGTTGCCTTTGGCCACCAAACTTTTGAGAACATAGAGAAGTTTTTCCAGGTCAGCAAAGTGCAGGCCAGTGGTCGGCTCATCGAGAATGTAGATGGTTTTGCCGGTGGCTTTTTTGGACAGCTCGGTGGCCAGTTTGACTCTTTGGGCTTCCCCACCGGACAGTGTCGGAGCGGGCTGGCCAAGCTTGATGTAGCCGAGACCGACGTCTGTCAGAGTGTCCAGTTTGCTTTTGAGAGGGGGAATGTTGGCGAAAAAACCCATGGCGTCTTCAACGGTCATGTCCAAAATGTCAGCGATATTTTTGTCGTGATAGAGAATTTCCAGTGCTATCTCGTTATAGCGTTTGCCCCGACAGACCTCACACTCAACATAGACATCCGGCAGAAAGTTCATTTCGATTTTAATCTGGCCTTCCCCTTCGCAGGCCTCACAGCGACCGCCTTTGACATTGAAGCTGAAGCGACCGGCAGGGTAGCCTTTGACGCGAGCCTCTCTTGTCATGGCAAAGAGACCACGGATTGGGGTGAAAGCCCCGGTGTAGGTGGCTGGGTTTGATCTGGGGGTCCTCCCTATCGGTGACTGGTCAATTAAAATTACTTTGTCGAGGTTTTCCACGCCAAGGAGACCGTCGTGCTTGCCAGGAAGGTCTTTGTGCAAAGGATAGAACTCCTTTGCCAAAGCCTGATAGAGAATGTCATGAATGAGGGTGGATTTACCGGAGCCGGAGACGCCGGTGATGCAAACGAATTTCCCGAGAGGGATGGTCACGTCAATATTTTTCAGGTTGTGCTGCCTGGCGCCAACGATGGTCAAGGTTTGGGGAATTTGGGGATTTTGGGGGAAGATGGCTGTGCGGATCTCTTTTTTGCCGGAAAGATACTGGCCAGTGAGGGAGTTTTTGTCTTTTTTTATCTCCTCTGGGGTGCCCGCGGCAATGACGTTGCCGCCGTGAACGCCGGCGCCGGGGCCGAAATCAAAAATGTAATCTGCCTCCGTCATCATTTCCCGGTCGTGTTCGACGACGATGACCGTGTTGCCAAGGCTTTTCAAGTGCTTAAGAGTGGTGATTAACTGCTTATTATCGCGTTGATGAAGGCCGATTGAGGGTTCGTCAAGAACATAGAGGACTCCCGAGAGGCTGGAGCCAATCTGGCTGGCGAGGCGAATGCGTTGGGCTTCACCGCCGGCCAGGGAGTTAGCCTGACGGTTCAGGGTCAGATAGTCGAGGCCGACGTCGAGGAGAAAACCAAGCCTGGCGAGCAGTTCCTTGAGAATGGGGGTGGCGATTTGGGATTCGCGAGTGTTTAAGTTACTTAGGTCACTTAAGTTTCTTAGGAAGCTTAAGGAGGACGCGATGCTTTGGTTGGTGAGCTCGTGAATGTTTTTGTCAGTGATTGTCACGCCCAGAGCCTCAGGCTTGAGGCGGGTGCCGTGGCAGGTCGGGCAAATTTCGTTACGCATGTATTTTTCAATGTTTCCCCGGCTCCAATCGGACTGGGTTTCTTTATAGAGCCTTTCGAATCTGGGGATGACGCCTTCAAATTTCTCGTAGAAACCCACAGTGCGACCCTGCCGGTTTAGTCCCTGGACATAGAGTTCGTCGTCACCGGTGCCGTGGAGGATCTTGGCCAGTTTAGCCTCCGGAATTTGGCCAATTGGACTGATTAGACTAATTTGGTTAGCGTCGGCGGCGGCTTTGATTATCCGCATGAACCAGGTGTCGTGTTCGACTTCGTTACCCAAGGGAAGGATGCCGCCTTCCAGAATTGACAAGTCTTTATTCAAAAGCAGATCCGGATCGACCTTTAGAAGATAACCAAGACCGGTGCAGGTGGGACAAGCTCCCTGGGGAGAATTGAAGGAGAAAATCCGCGGTTCAATTTCCGAGAGGCTGAGGTTACAAACGGGGCAAGCAAACTTCTCGGAGAAAAGATGATCGACCATTTTCCCGGGTTTTTCGGGAAATTCCAGGCCCGCATCGAGAACTTCGGAGACGATGGTTTCACCATCAGAGAGCTTGACAGCCATTTCCAGTGATTCCCGAAGGCGGGAAATGTCGAGGGAACCTTTGGTTATGGAAAGCCGGTCAATGACCGCTTCGATGGAATGTTTATTGGTTTTGATGAGAACGAAATCCTCGTCAAGAGCGAAGATCTGGCCGTCGATTCGGGCCTGGGTGATGCCTTTGGCTCGGAGAGAGTCAAAAAGCTGGGTGTACTCCCCTTTCCGATCTTTAACCAGGGGGGCAAAGATGAGAAGATGGCGCTGAGATTTGTCTAATTTGTCTAATTTGACTAATTGCGAGGCCTGATCAGCGATTTGATCGAGGGTCAGGTGGGAGATTTCCCGGCCGCAGTTGGGGCAATGAGGGTGGCCAATGCGGGCGAAAAGGAGCCTTAAGTAATCATAGATTTCAGTGATTGTCCCGACCGTGCTTCTGGGATTATGGGAGGTGGTTTTCTGGTCGATCGAGATGGCCGGGGAAAGGCCGTCAATGTAGTCGAGATCCGGCTTGTCCATGATGCCGAGGAACTGCCTTGCGTATGAACTCAGTGATTCAACATATCGCCGCTGACCTTCGGCAAAGATGGTGTCAAAGGCCATGGAGGATTTGCCACTGCCGGAGACGCCGGTGAAGACGACCAGCGCATTTTTCGGGATTTCAATGTCAACGTTTTTTAGGTTGTGCTCCCTGGCACCACGGATGGTTATTTTGTCAGTCATTTATTCCGTGGAATTTTGTCTTAGCGTGCTATTTATCCACGCAAAAGTCGGCCTCAATCCGCCGGTTGGCAGACCTTAGCCTGATCCAGATTTCTGGACCAGTGATATTTTAACATAATAAGAGGAGAGCTTTGTTCAGATAGTGTGATATACTACAGGCTATGTTCAAAGAACGATTATGGAGTGGTAGATTCGCAGTGGAAGTGCAACACTTGAAGACTAGGTTGTCAGTCTCTTC
>CAZSSJ010000023.1:0-13096 GCA_964609775.1 uncultured Gammaproteobacteria bacterium | reverse complement strand
TAAATTCCTCGCTCCGCTGTGAGTGCTTGTTTTTCTTGTCAAGACCCTTTTTACGCTTCTCTTACTGTCTGACTTTTCTTCTCTCGTAAAACCGTGTATAATATGTACTTACAAAAACCTGTATTCCGAACTGTCACCGGACGGTGGCGTGGCTAGGACAACTAGCATAGGACCGTGGTTGGAAAGGGCCCGTAAGGGTCCTTTTTTTGTGGTTATCGGAACCTCCATTCATCTTCGATGTGTTTCCTAATGATTTTCTTATATGTTTCACGGTCGGTCTTGTCCAATTCATAAGCGCGCCTTATACTTCCGGCAATCATGTCTGCCATTTGCACTAAAACATTTTCTTTCGAATCCACTAATTTACAGTCTTTCATCACTTTTCTTTGTTCTGAGTTCAATTGCTTCCGAAGATAAGCAACAAAACTTTTTCGAAAAATTCGGTCTCCGCTGCCATCAACCCTCACTTTCGCATTAAGAATCGAGCCATCGCTATGTTGCAGCAGCAACTTAATGGCGTAGCTATAAAATGAATTTTTATTTCCCTTAAGTTCTTCACTTTTTATGACATCCTTTTGGATTACTAAGCTTCGAACTTTAAAATGAAACGAATTAATTGCCTCCAAAAATTTTTCTCGAGTCTTTTTTGACGATTTATTAAATTTGAACTCGACGTCATCCGGAAAGCGAATTCTCCGGCGAAATTCTTTAATTGCTACTGCCGTTTTTTCCGCCTCCAGCTCGTCGTCAAAAATTACACAGGAAATTACAAAAATGAGAGATGAGCCTTTATCGAGCTTAAATCCTGGATCGCCGGAGTCATCAATAAACACTAGCATGTGTTAATTGTAGCAGGATATTGTCGCAACAATTCAAAAGAAGCATCTCCGAGAAGTCCTAATCCAGAAATCAGGGGTCAAGAGGGTATCTGACTAGAACATCCAGACTACACTAAAGACCCAAACTAAAAAGTCCCGTCCAAGCAACGTTTTCCTCAGCTTCACCAGACGGCGTCTGGAAAAATTCTCGCAGTCATATTTCCATCATCTCAAATTTTCTTGTTCTCTTTTTGAAGCCCCGCCAGGGAGGGCTCAAGAAGTGTTATACTTAAACAAATATATGACTGATAATAAATCCAAGTTTTTGCAAATATATGCTAACCTGCCTCTTGGGGCACGTGAGGAAATTGTTGTCGTGGTCGATGACGAGCCTCTTACATGGAAGGCGGCTAGGCTTGAGATTTTAGAAGATACCGAGAAGGGTAAGAAAATTATTGAAATATTATCAAAATTAGGCATATTGGATAAAGATATATGAGTGATAAAGCAAAAAAAGACAAGGAGGAGTCTAAAACACAAGAACTTGATATAGAATCCCAGAATGAACTCCAAAAAATAGCACTTGCACGTGTATTGGCATTGCCCTCTAGCTATAAACTATCAATTGGGTTGTCTAGCGCTTCAAGTTCAGATGAAAGAGCCGGAAGTGAATATTTATGGTCAAATATGAAATGTCAGATTGTTATTGGGGATCCTGGGGCAAGTTTATAAACTTCTCCGGGCTGAAAGCCCGGAGTTTCCGCCCTTTTAAGTTTAATATAACCTTTGTAAGAGGATCTCGCAAATCCAAAGAATTAAGTGGCATTTGGAACATGCTAAGAATTGCTCCTGCCGGCCGCTTAGAGGTATAAAGGTTTAAATTCCTTGCCCCGTTGTGGGTGCTTATTTTTCTTGTCAAGAGGAATTTATGTTGTTCCGAAAGTCTGAATAGACGTTTTATAGTAGATCGTGATATAATTCCATCACAAAGGCTCTGTATCCGAATTGTCACCGTACGGTGCGCGTTCCAGACTTACGTTTGGATAGGAACAGAGCCGCTTTTTATTTAAACTCCCAAAGATTTTCTAATGAAATCCTCCCCGAGCGCGGAGGCTCAGAGTATCGTGTAATGTTCTTTCTTTAATGTCATCAAAAAGCCTACAGAGTTCTGAAATTGGTCTGATGATGTTTTGGAAAAAGCTAGGCTTCTTCGTACCCGCCACTTCTCTAACCTGTTCCAACTCGTTCCAAAAATGAGTCAACCACTGTGGTTTCCTTGTCAACCAATTCTCTGTCCACACTTTTGCTTCTTCACAAAAACCTATCTTGCCGTGTTTTCGCAGTTGCAAAGCAAGGATTCGATCATCGGGAATCACATTCTCCGGATAATTTCTCGTGCCGCCCGAGGCCAGGAAAACTGATTTCCTGAACCAACTATTTGCCAGAGATAGCCAGCCTTGTCCGTTTCGTGCGGCTAAAGAATAGATAATCCCCCTCCCCATTGAGTAAAGTAGCTTATGATGTTTAGGGCCGTCCAGGAATTGTATTTGACCGCTTCCGGCAACGAGTCTTGGATTACGTGAAATAAATCCACAAATTGTTTCTAACCAATTCGGAGCGGCGACAGTATCACTATCCAAGCACGCTATCCATTCTGTGTTGGCCGCTAAGACACCGGTATGAAGTGCTTTGCCCCGACCGATTTCCTGTTCTTCAATAGATCTCGCCTGGAATCTCAGATTTACGGATAAAAAATCACTAATAACTTTTTTAGTATTATCAGTGCTGCCGTTATCAACTATTACTATCTGAAACCCCTGAAAATTTTGTTTATTTAATGAATTGAGAGTTGCCACAATATTACTTTCTTCGTTTCTGGCTCTTACGATTACTGTGATTTTTGGATTACAGACCGGTTCAGAAGAGGGATGTATCGCAGTCATATTTCCATCATTCCAAATTTTCTTGTTTTTTTCTATGGGCTCCCTGGCCTGACGACCGGGAGATCTTCTCAGAGCAGCTTCACCGCAAAATCTGCTTCGCTAAAGGACCGCTGGGGCAGGATATTTTTTGTGCCTCCAGACGACGCCTGGTTAATGGCTATACAATCCTCTTAATCCTGAAAGACTATTTCTGATAAAATCTGCTTATGAGGACAAAGGTGGCAGTTGTTTCCGGAGCAAGCTACGGACTGGGGGGGGCAATCAGCAATGAGCTTCTTACTCAGGGGTTTAAAGTTTATGGAATTTCCCGCAGCGCCCCAAAAATTGAGGACGCTTTATTTGTTTGGCTGAAGGCTGATTTAACAGTTGCTTCTGAAATTTCAAACTTAGTGAATGGGATCAAAGAAGACACAATAGATTTGCTAGTGAATAATGCAGGGACAGCATTTGAGAAACCGGCTCTCGATTTTTCTGATGCAGATTTTGAGAAGATGTTTGGTTTAAACTTTGTGGCCCCAATTAAATTGACGGCGGTCTTGTTTCCAAAATTACGATCCGGGCTGGTCGTCAACATCTCCTCAATTTCCGATCGCTACCCTGACCCGCTTTTAGGATTATATGGCAGTTCAAAAGCCGCCCTTAATTTATATTTTGAGACGATTGCAGCGGAATATAAAGATGTTAAGGTAATCAGTCTACTACCAAACTATATTGACACCCCGTTGCTGCGTAAACTTATTGGAACAAATCACGAGTTTTCTTGGGAAATGTCCATGACAACAGAACAAGTTGCCAAGTCTGTCATTTACGTTCTAGACCGCCAGGAAGAGCTGGAAACAGGATCGAGGATGATTGTGATTTCGAGCATTCAAGACAGCGGTGAATATTCTCCAGAGAAACTGTTGGTTTATAACGTGGATTCTAAAGAGGTTAAGAAGATTACGCACTAGCCTGGTGGGGACTAATTCATGAACAGGAACATTAGCTACTGGGTTCTGTATGACTTTGCAAACTCCTTCCTGTCAGCGGCTCTGGAAGGTCTGTATTTTTCTCAGTGGGTAGTCATTGATAATCAGTTTCCGGATATTTGGTATGGAGGAGTGTTCGCGGCGGCAACTTTTCTCTTGCTGCTGACGGCGCCATTTCTTGGGGCCTGGGCCGACGCCTGCGGCAGGAAGATGCCGTTTCTCAAAGTTTCCACCGCGATCATGATCATCTTGGGAGTGCTGTTGGGACTGGTCACGAGCTCCTGGTTGCCAAGCGCCACAAAAGTTGTGGCCGCTTTGATTGTTTTCTTCTTCCTTCAGTATTTCTATCAGGCCAGTCTCACTTTTTATAATCCCTTACTGGATCAACTCTCGAATCTCAAAAACCGGGGAGTAATTTCCGGAATCGGGCAGCTGGCAAATAATTTTGGATTTGTCCTGGCAACCGGAGTTTTTCTGGTATTGGTCCAGTCAAACTTTTTGCTTTTCGGGCAACCGGGGAGAAATCAAGTGTTTCTGCCGGCAACGGTTTTGTTTGGGGTTTTCGCCCTTCCAATGCTCATCAGAAGAAAAATTGTAAAAATTAGCCTCGCAAGAGGTCCTCTTGCGAGGCTAGTATCTCACTATTGAGTTTGAAAAAATGTAGTATTTTGCCGCAGATTATGCCGCACATTCATTACGCTGTTGATTTCACTGTTGAAGTTTTTATTGTTTATAAAAACAAGGTTCTGCTGCGAAAGCACGATAAATATAAAGTTTGGCTATCGGTAGGAGGACATATTGAGTTAAATGAAGAACCGAATGAAGCGGCGGTCCGGGAGGTCCGGGAGGAGGTAGGGTTGGAGGTGCAACTGGATGCTACCTTACTTGCAAACAGACCCGAAGATGACACTAAAGAGCTTATTCCACCTTACTATCTAAACTGTAACCGGGTGGGCGAATTTCATAGGCATGTCACTTTTGTCTATTTTGCCCGGGCAAAGTCCGACAAAATTGAGCAAACGATCAAAAGAGAACGAGTGAAAGATTGCCGGTGGTTTACAAAAGAAGAAATCGAAAAAAATACGGAGTTGAAACCGAATGTCCGATTTTATGCACTAGAGGCTTTGAAGAAATTATCAGAGTCCGTTTAAACAGGTCACTGATTATAGTAAGATTAAGGTATGGAAATGTTTCGGGACCCGAAGTTTTTTTGGCTGGTTATTCTCGTGACAATTTGGGACTTGGTGTGGAAAGGAATTGCCTTGTGGAAATCGGCCCGGAATGAACAGAGAAATTGGTTTGTGGTTCTGCTGCTGATTAATAGCCTGGGGATTGTGCCGATTATCTACCTGCAATTCTTCCAAAAGAAAAACAGCTAATTTTTTCTCTTCATTTAAGTTGTAAAATCTCCTCTGCTTTATGATCGAAGTCATATTTGATTTGGAGACCAAGAAGTTCTTTGATGAAACGGGGAATTTTGACCCTTCGGGGCTGGGGGTGTCGATTGTGTCGGTGTACCGACGGGAATTGGATGCAGATTTCAAGGAAATTTCCGGGGAGATGAAGAGCTTTTGGGAGAGGGACATTGCGGAAATGTGGAAACTATTCTTAGACGCGGACCGGATCATCGGGTTTAATTCCTTGCGGTTTGACGTGCCGGCTCTCAAGCCCTATGCCCCGGCTGCCTTTGCCCGGCTCCCCCACTTTGACATTTTGGACCACATTAAAGAAGCGTTTGGTCACCGAGCATCGCTCAACAAGATTGCCAAGGCAACACTCGGGGAACTCAAAACAGACTCCGGGGCAAGCGCCACGGAATATTTTGCCAAAGGAGATCCAGAAAGCCTGCAAAAGCTTCGGACTTATTGCGAAGCGGATGTCATGATCACCAAAAAGGTTTATGATTTTGGCTTTGCCAACGGCTATTTAAACTTGGTTGACTATTGGAACACGGAGAGAAAGATTGTGGTTGATTTCTCGTATCCGAAGACGGTGGATGCGGTCGGGCGGCAAGCCAGTTTGTTTTAAGAAACCGGGATTTGGAGGCGGGCAAACTGAGGCGAGGTCTTCCGATGAACCCCGGCGGAACTGGTCTTAGGTTGAGGCTTAGAGACAAGAGCAAGGTCGAGAACCTCGTCCATGTTGTCAACAAACTCAAATTGCAGGTCCTTGGAAACATATTTTGGGATGTCTTCGAGGTCTTTCTTGTTGGATTTGGGGGCGACGATGGTTTTGAGGCCAGCAAGTTTGGCACCAATCACTTTTTCTTTGAGGCCGCCAATCTCCAGGACCCGACCCCGAAGGGTGACCTCGCCGGTCATGCCGACGAACTTTTTTACCGGTATTTTAGTGAGGGCCGAGGCAAGAGCAATGGTGATGGCAATGCCGGCTGAGGGGCCGTCTTTCGGCGTGGCGCCTTCAGGAAAGTGAATGTGGACGTCAATTTTGGAAAAGAGTTTTTCGTCGAGGCCCAGCTCGCGCCAACGGCTGCGGACATAGGACATGGCGGCTTTGGCTGATTCCTGCATGACGTCGCCGAGGCGGCCGGTGAGGGTGAGGGTGCCTTTGCCGGGCATGGTGGCAACTTCGATGAGAAGAATGCCGCCGCCAGCGGAGGTGACAAAAAGACCGGTGGACAAACCGACTTCATCCCTGCGTTCGGCAATAGTAGAAGTGAATTTATAAGGGCCCAGAAAGCGATGCAAATCAGACGGTCGGACTAACAGTTGATGGGCACTTTTGTTTTCGGCGATGCGTTTGGCATTTTTACGAAAAACAGCGGCCAGCTCTCTTTCCAGGTTGCGGACACCGGCTTCATAGGTGTAGCGAGAAATGACACTGCGAAGGGCTTCCGGAGAAAATTCGACCTGGTCGGCCGTTAAGCCGTTAATCTCGAGCTGTTTCGGGACGAGGTAGTTTTTGGCAATGTGGAATTTTTCCTCGAGAGTGTAGCCGGGAAACTCGATGATTTCCAGACGATCAAGGAGGGCAGGAGGAATGGTGTCCAGGACATTAGCGGTCGTAATGAAGATGACCTCGGAAAGGTCAAAAGTGACTTCGAGGTAGTGATCGGAAAAGGCGTTGTTCTGTTCCGGGTCCAGGGCCTCAAGAAGGGCAGCCGACGGATCACCGCGAAAATCGGCGCCGATTTTGTCAATTTCGTCAAGCATGAAGACGGGATTTCTTGTCCCAGCCTGTTTGATGCCCTGGATGATGCGGCCGGGAAGGGCGCCAACATAGGTCCGCCTATGGCCGCGAATCTCGGCTTCATCACGGACTCCCCCAAGGGAAATGCGGACAAATTTTCGGTTCAGCGCCCGGGCGATCGACTTTCCAATGCTGGTTTTCCCAACGCCGGGGGGGCCGACAAAACAGAGAATTGTGGGGACAGACTCTTTTTTCTTGAGAAGAGAATTCGGCAATTTTGGCGAATTTTTAGACGATTCGTCTTCGGCATCGGAAGAGTCGGCTTTTGAGGAATGGGATCTAGCGCTCGAAGAAAGACCATTCCCATTGTTTTCGTTTTTTTGCTGTTTAAGTTTCAAAACGGCGAGGTATTCAATAATGCGTTCTTTGACCTTTTCCAGGCCGTAGTGATCTTCATCAAGAATTTTTTCGGCAGCCTTGATGTCCGAAGTGTTTTCGGATTTAACACTCCAGGGCATGTCCAGAAGCCAGTCGACAAAATTTCGAATGTAGCCGGCTTCCGGGTTCATGTTGCTCATTTGTTCCAGGCGCTTGATTTCTTTGAGGGTTTTTTTGAGAACGTCTTCCGGCATGCTGGCTTTCTTGGCCCGGGATCGGAGATCTTCTGTCTCCTTGGCGTCTTCGTCCATCTCGCCAAGTTCTTGCTCGATGGCTTTTTTTCTTTCCTCGAGAATGTTTTTCTTGACGTTTTTGTCAAACTTAGCCTGGCTGGAAGTGATTATTTTTCGCTCCAGTTCAACGACTTTGATCTCTTTGGCAATCTGGTCGGCGATCTTTTTGAGCCGGGTTTTGACGTTGGTTTCTTCAAGAAGAAATTGTCTTTCCTCGGGAGGGAAATCGAGAATGGCCGCAAGCTGGTTCGAAAGTTCCGCCGGACCAAGACCGGAGGTGACTTTCAAAAGGACAAAGAAATCAAATGTCCGACCGAGGCGGATGAGATTTTGAAATTCAGAGGAAACATGAGCACTCAAGGCCGGAATCTCCGGATCGGCAGTGTCAAGAAGGTCGGGAACTTCTTCAATCTCAGCAACAAGGAATGAGCCCAGGTTTTGGTAGCGGACAGCTTTCGCTCGAGACAGGCCGGAGACCAAGACGTTGATTTCGGACTCGTTCTGAAAGATGTGTTTGATTTGACAGATCGTTCCGACTGTTTGGAGGTTACTCGCGTCACTTTCGACAATTTGGGGATCCTTTTGAGAAACAACAAAAATGAGGCGATTAGTATCGGCAGCCTTTTTCAAAGCGGCCATGCTTTTGCTGCGACCAAAGACGAGGGGAACGTCGGTTTGGGAAAAAACGGGCCCGTCTCTTAAGGGGGCGACTGGAAGGACAGAGATTTTATCCATATTTACGGTTAGCAGTCTAACCCCTCTATTGCCAATTGTCAAGGGGTGGACGTCGGGTTAGAGCTGGGGTGGGGCCGAGGTGCCGAGAACTTGGCTGATCTTCTCGAGCATTTCCTCAGGAGTGATCTTGTATTTTAAGAGATAGTCATTGACACCAAGGTTGAAAGCCTGTTGGATGAGGTTTTCTTGACCGAAATTAGTCAACATGATGATGGGAATGTTTGCCAGGTCAGCATCTTCTTTGATCTTGGAAACATAGGCGATGCCATCGAATTTGGGCATCATGATGTCCAGAAGAATGAGGTCAGGCTTTTCGATCTTGGCTTTAGCGAGGCCTTCTTCTCCATCAACTGCCTCGAGAATTTCGTAGGACTTACCAAGCTCAAAGCCGTAAAGCTGGCGCAGAGAGGGGTCATCGTCAACGATGAGGATTTTCTTTTTGGCTTGTCCCTGGGTGTCTGGCATAGTGTGAATATTTACATTCTAGCCCGTTTTGACCTCTTGTAAAGTGCCAAATCTAGAACGGTTTGACCGGTGGCTCTTCCGGTGAAGAAACGATCCCCAGGAGAGATCGTTCTTTGACAATGAGCTCCTCAAGAAGATTTTTTACCTGGACAGGGTGCTGCACTTTGATGATGTCTGTTTCGATCGGGGTTGGACCGGCCGTGTGGATTGTGATATCGCCAATTTGGTAGCTTATCTTCTTTAAGAAGTCTTCTTTGACCGTGAGGTGGGTGATTTTGTCGTAGGGAGCAGAGGTCAATTTAACTGAAAGGACGCCGTCTTTAATGAGCACCCGACGATCGGTGAAGAGGTAGATCATCCGGTGCTTGAGGTGAATCAGTTTCAAGATGAAAGGCAAACCAATCAAGGTTATGATGGCCGCGGGGGCATAGATCCAGGCTCCATAACTCTCGATGAAGGCAAATTCCGGAAATTGAGCCAGGAGCAGGGGATAGAGGGCTAGGAAAATAACAATGATAAGATAGGAAAGAAGGGTGTACCAGAAATAGCGCTCGCCTATGCCGAAAACCGCGATGACTTCTTCGCCGGCGGCCAGATAGTGGGCATATTTTTGCCTTTGTTTCTCCGAGGCTCTATTTAAAGTCTGTTTAGTCACTGACTTTACTATACCACTCCCCGACCAGAGCCTGCACTCGCGTACTTAGCTCGTCCCTAGTTTTAAGGCTAATGTCGAAGCTAGCAATCTGACGATCTTGGGACTGCTCAATGGCGAGAAATTTTTTGAGAAATGTCATTTGGCGCCGGGCATAGGCGTGCTCGTGGAATTTCCAATGCTGCACATAAGGGGCTAGGGGTGAGGAGTTAGGAGTTAGAAAAAACTGCTTAAATTCTTTATAGCCGGTGGCGGAAAGGCTGGGAAGATCAAAGGTGTAGCCTTTATCCAGCAATCGTTGTATTTCTCCAATAATCCCCTGCTCCACCCGCTGGTCGACCCGGGCATCGATGCGCTTATACAAATAGTTATACGGGGCAGTCAGCGAAATAATCAGGACATTGGAATGAGTCGTGTCATCAAATCCATTTTTAAGCGATAGCACGGAAGTGGATTCGTCTATTGTCGTGACGACTTCAATGGCTCTAATTAATCGTCGAGGGTTGCTTCTGTCAGAGTCGTTCATACCCTGCCATTTGGTTGGATTGACAGTTTGCAGTTTAGCCTGGAGCTCTGAGAGAGACAGATTAGCCAGCGACTTTCTTAGAAGATCATTCGGTGGAACATGAACGGTTTCCGGAGGATGGAGCAGGGATTTTATATATAGTAGCGTGCCGCCAACAAGGATGGGCAATTTCCCCCTTCTTTGAATTAACCTTATTTGGACACTAGTGTATTTAAGGTAATCTGAGACATTGAAGTTGTAGTCTGGGTCGACGAGATCAAGTCCCCAAACCGGCACACCGGCTTGCTCATAGTCCTGCTTGTCTTTACCCGTGCCGATGTCCAGACCGCGATAGACCTGACGGGAATCAGCCGAGACGATCTCGCC
This sequence comes from uncultured Gammaproteobacteria bacterium, assembly GCA_964609775.1. Taxonomy (GTDB): domain Bacteria; phylum Patescibacteriota; class Microgenomatia; order JAMCZE01; family JAMCZE01; genus CAZNUP01. The sequence goes on along the minus strand of CAZSSJ010000023.1, from coordinate 2,805 downwards.
ATTGAATTTTTTAGCGAGGTGAATGCCAAGAGCAGTTTTGCCCGTGGCTGTCGGGCCGGTGATGATGAGAAGTTTGTTCATTAGCTGCTGGCGCTGGAGTATTTGGTCAAGGCGAACTTCCAAAATCTAAGGGATAAAAATATGGCGATGATGCCGAACAGGAGAGAGACAGTTACGCCCTGCCAGGACAGCAGCCCAAGAAAGGCCTGGCTGGGAAAGGTGATCATGATGCCCAACGGAAGAACAAAGGTTAGGAGAAAACGCAGGGGCTGGACATAGAGATCGACAGGAATGCGCATCATCGAAGTTAAATCGCGATAGATCATGATTAAATGATCAACGCTGGTGGTTATTATCCCAAGCCCCAAGACAAAAATGTGGAAGGCAGCGGCAATGGCCAGGCTGTTAGCCAGCAGAATGACGTAGAGCAGAATGTCCATGAAAGTCGGGTGCAGGTTCTGCCAGGCGAAAGCAGTTGTTAATGCCGTTAGTAGAAATAGCATAATAAGATCAAGAAGATCGGCGCCGCCGAGAAGAACGCGGATCAAGGGACTCATGGGTTTAAACAGAATTAGGTCAAAATTGCCGGAGACGACGAGGGAGCGGAAACGGTAGACCTCACGGAAAAAGAGTTGGGCCAGGGTGTCAATTAAATTATACGAGAGATAGAAAAAGATTATCTGTTCGCGAGAGTAGGTGGCGAGGGATTTAGCCCCTTGGAACAAGAATGCCAGAAAAACCATGAAGAGGAGAACGCGGAGAATTTTGCCGGACAGAAGCATGACGGCGGCTCCCCCGCTCCCGAGCATCTGCTGAAAGGAATTATTGGTGTAGCGAACCCAGATTTTGAATTCTTTCATCTTACCGGCCGCTAGCCTGATAGACAACGAGGCCTTTTTTCCAGATAAATTTGGTCAAAAGATACATGATGATGACCCAGAGAGAGCTTTGGAGCAAGATCCAGACCAGTTCGAGGCCAACAATTTTTTCAGAAAAAATGGCGATCGGAAGATAGATTAAATATGGAAAAGGGGTCAATTGGAGAAGTTGGTAGACTGGTTGCGGCAAGACATCGAGAGGGAAAATGGAGCCACCGAGAGTTTCCATTATGACAATGATGACAAAAGCCAAACCCCAAGTGTTTTCCGGGGTCCAAAACGCGACGAATCTGGCGGAGACGCTTAAGAAATAGTAGAGAATCATGGCTAGAATGGCGCTTACCAAGAAAGCAATGACGGCAAGGGGGCTGGCGGGAAAAGTTATTACGGGTCGGAAGAGGAAGAAAAGAATGGCAACCTCAAAGACGGCGAAGAGAAGGTTTAAAAGCTTGCTGGCCACATCCCGGGTGAACCAGTATTTGAGATAGCCTAAAGGCTTGACGAGGTAGTTGGAAAGGTCGCCGCTGCCGATTTCGGAGCCGATGTTGTCCGACGAGGGAGCGGAAAGGACGAGGGCTTGAACCGCCAGGACGAGAAAGATGTAGGTGGTGATTTGGGACTGGTTATAGCCAAAGACCGTTTGATTGGTGAGAAAAACACCTTGCCAGAGAAAGTAGGTCATGAGGAGGCGGATGACGTTGCGCAGCCGCAAGAGGACAAAATTCAGGCGGTAGACAAATTCGTTCTGCCAGGAGATTTGGAAAACGGTGAGATATTTTCTCATGCGACATCTTTGCCGGTGAAGACTTCCCGGATGATGTCCTCGAGCTGCGATTCCTCGATGTTGAGGTCGGCAACTGGATAGGATTGCAGCAGTCGGGAAGCAACTTTGTTGGAATTTTCTCTGGGCACTTGCAGGATTAGTTTGGGATAGTTGTACTCTTTGACGCCGCCGAGTTTGGTTAGACCTTCAACATGCCGGCGGTCGAGTTCTTTTTCCAAAACGACGGAGAGAAGTTTGTGGTCGGCATATTTGCGGACGATTTCCTCAAGCTGGCCATCAAAAAGTTTCTTGCCCTTGTCAATGATGATGATCCGCTTGCAGAGTTCTTTGACGTCATCCATGTAGTGACTGGTGAGAATGATGGTTGATTTATATTTGAGGTTGTATGAACGGATGAAGTCGCGCATTTTTTTCTGGGCGACGACGTCGAGGCCGATGGTTGGTTCATCCAAAAAGAGTACCTTTGGTGAATGGATGAGCGCAGCAATGAGTTCCATCTTCATCCGCTCACCCAGGGACAGCTTTCGGACTTGTATTTTTAATAGGTCTTTGACCTCAAGAAGAGCGGAAAGCTCCTCGAGAGTTTGTTCGTACTGCATTTTGGGGACTTCGTAGATTTCCTTGTTGAGGATGAAACTTTCGATGGCCGGAAGATCCCACCAGAGCTGGTTTTTCTGGCCCATGACGAGGGCAAACTGCTTTTGAAATTCCGGCTGGCGCTTCCAGGGGGTATAACCGAGCACTGATACTTCGCCCTTTGTTGGGTACAGTAGTCCGGATAGTGTTTTTAGAGTGGTGGTCTTTCCGGCGCCATTGGGACCAATGAAGCCAACGAGCTCCCCTTCTCCGATTTCGAAGGAAACGTCATTGACGGCTTTGACATCATAGTATTTCCGGTGAAAAAGCGAGCGGATCGACCCGCCCAGCCCCGGCTCTTTCTGATGAACCTGGTAGAACCTGGAAAGATGCTTGACGTCAATGACAGCCATAGCTAATCAATTATCTGATGGCTTATGGTAATAATCAAGAAGAACTCATGATTTGTTTGCCCCACCGGGTTTTGCTTCCATAACCAATTACGCCTGACTTCTATCACTTCATAAACTTCGTGCCTATTTCCTAATTTTGGGGACACTAGTGATG
>CAZSSJ010000022.1:0-13210 GCA_964609775.1 uncultured Gammaproteobacteria bacterium | reverse complement strand
CCTGAACCAGGATCAAATTCTCAAGAAATTGACAAGGTCAATTTCGCCGTCCCTCCGAAGCGAGTGCTTGCGGGCATACACGGAGTGCATGACACAAACACGAGCGTAGAGGGACAAAAAAAATTTACCTCGTCTGTGTCCCGATCAAATCGGGACTGTCCTACCACTTTTTAAAAGTCAAAAATTTTGTAAAAAATTTTTGCCCCCAACGTAGCTATGCTCGCGAGCGTACACATAGTGCACAGAGCGAACAGAAGCAAAGTGGGGCTTCATTTCTCACAAACCTTACCGATATTTAATTTTGAAAGTGCAAGTAATAAATAAATTTGCTTCAATCCTAATCCTCCTTCGTTCCTGTTCGGCCCATGCACTACGCCCGCCTTGACTTGTATCAAGCGAGGCAGGTGTATGCTGCCGAGCAATCACTTCGAAGGATTGATGGTTCCTAAACTCACACTTCACTTTGTTCGTGTTCGTTAAGTAACCACCAAAAAACCCGCCTCGAGCGGGTCAAAAAAGTCCCCTTTAAGCTCGAGTTCAAGTCTTCTTTTCCATTAGCTTCACTATTATACAGGTAAGCATTCTCAAATTCAAGACCTACTCCATCACTAATTCCGCTCCCCCGATCACCGCTTCCTTCGAACCGACAGCCAAGCCACCAGGATCAGAACTTCCCAACGCCACAGACATCATCCCTCCCGCTTTTGATTTCGCATAGGGCGTCAAATCGATTTCCACCTTCTCTCCCACCTTTGTCCCCTGGATCTTGCCCAACGCTTGCCCCAAACTCGGCCGATTGCCATACGTAATCGCTTTTTCCGTCCAGGAGCTATCCGCCACCGCATAAATGGTTTGCGCTCCCTCTGAAGCGTGGGTCACTTTCAGCCTGAGGACCGCCGACCGAATCGAAGACGCCGTTTTTCCACTCAGATCAAATTTTAGATAGCTGATCTTCACCGACGACCCATCGGCCCAAAGCACCGCCTCCTCACCTAAGTTTTTCGTCGGCACATCCGCATCCACGTAGGCATCATCAACCAGTGCCCCCACCCGCGTTGGAACCGGCAAGTTCTCTGCTTGCTCTGCCGCTCTATTGGGCAAATACGTCTGTTGGCCGATCAAAAAAAGCGCCACCGGCAAAATGAGCATCAAAAACACCAGCCCTAAAACTGAAATCGGGACACTGCCATTTCGCCTCATCATACATTCAGACTAACACCTCATCCCCTCCCCGTCAATAATTTATACCTCCTCCCCCACACCGCCACAGCGTAAGAATCATAAATCTCATCCGCTTTAAAGGGCACCAAATTAATTCGAAAATCGACCTTTTCTCCGGGATTAACCAAATCACTCCCAAAATCCTGCCTCCCGAAAGAAAAAACTTCGCCCCCAGCACCTTTCACCCACGCATAGACCGTAATCTCCGTGACGGCGTCAACCAGACCATTCTCCGCTTGGCCACTCACCGTGTAATATTCAATCTCTGGAGGAGTCGCTTCCGTCATTTCTCCTTCCGAACCTACAGGCCCCCCCGAAGCACTTGCGTCCTGGCCACCTTGATAACGCGCCGTTTTCACCTCAATGTTTCTCCCAGCCACTTTCAGCGGCTCAAACTTCCCTCCCTCACCCGGGGCACTGTTAATGATAATTTCCAACTTATCTGCTTGCAATGGATCCTCCACCATCACGTCATAAACCGTTTTCTCCTGCGGCATAAAACCTAAGAAACCAAACCCCGGCGTCAACCTACCAACTTTCTGACCCATCACTTTCCCCTCCTGGTCTAAAAATCGCACCACCGGCGACAAGCCGTCAATTTTCCCCGACGCCCGATTCTCAATTTCCCCCAAGATCCTGATTCCAACCAACTTCGGCGTCAAGCCCGCCGACGGAACTTGCCCTGCCTGCCCTGAGTCTGACCGAAGGGAGCCCGCCGAAGGGTCAAAAACTCCAAACAAATTCGCCGACAGAACACCAATCTTCCCGTCCGAAAGCGACCCCGACGCCGCCCCGACTTTTGGCAACACCAGCTCGCCATTCCCAATCGTCGGCCTCGTCACCTCAACCTTCCCAACCTCTCTCTGCTCCTTTGCCCCCTTCCCATAAAACCCCAGCCAATAATATCCGCCCAAAACCACAAGGATCATCACTCCCACGATAAAAAACGGCCTTCTTCTTAAAAGGGACATGACCCAGGAGACAAATGTCATGGAGAAACACTACTTAGCTTTCGCCAGTTCCGCCTCAATCGCGGTCTTAAACTGAGCATATGGTTGAGCGCCGATTATGGCCGTCTTTCCCACTGCCACCGAGGGTGTGCTGTTAAACCCATTTCTGCTTGCCTCTGCATTATCTGCTTCCACCTGAGCACTATATCTCTGGGCATCCAAGCAAGCATTAAAAGCTGTCGTATTCAACCCCACTTCGGAGGCAAACTTCTTCAAATTATCCCCGGAAAATGCTCCCCGATTTTCCCCGTTTTGGTGAGTGAACAAATAGTCATGATACTCCCAAAATTTATTTTGTTCCTTGGCGCACAGAGCCGCGTTTGCCGCATCCGTCGACTCCTTACCCAAAAACGCCAGGTTTTTGTAAACAAACTTCGCCTTGCCTGTGTCGACATATTCCTTTTGAATCTGGGGGTACGCCTGGGTAAAGAATCTCTCACAGAACGGGCATTGATAATCAGCAAATTCGACAATAGTTAACTTCGCTTTCGGATCGCCCTTGACCGGATCATTTTCCGTCACCTTAACATCCTCTGTCGTTGGTGTCGGCGGGGCCTGAACATCATTTCCTCCTGCCGGCTGCTGATTATTAGTCTGGACTCCGGCCACCGTGCCGCTCTTAACCTGTTGCTCCAAAAAGGTCACTTTAGTATAAAGTGTCCCCATCGTCGCCCCCACCACGAAAATCGCGATTGCCCCCAAAACTTGAACTACAGGATTGCTTCTCATGACGTCCCCAATCGTGCCACAAATAACTTTTTCTGTCAACAACTAACTCTTTTCTGTCAACCACCGTGACGTTTCCATGGCAGCCATACAGCCAAATCCGGCTGCCGTGATTGCCTGCCGAAAATGATAATCATGCACATCCCCCGCCACAAACACTCCCGCCACACTCGTCATCGTCTGGAATCCTGACTTTCCCTGATCTCCCCGATCTCCCTGATTTCCCTGAAACTTCTTCACATATCCTTTCTCATCCAACTCCAGTTGTCCTTCAAAAATTTTCGTGTTTGGTGAGTGTCCGATCGCCACAAACACTCCATCAATCGCCAACTCCCTGACTTCCCCGACCTCCCCGACCGTCCTCCGGAGTTTGACTCCCGTGACGTGATTCTCTCCCAACACATCAATTACCGCAGAATTCCAGTAAACCTTAACATTGGGTAAAGAAAGTGCTCGATCCTGCATGATTTTGCTTGCCCGAAAAGAATCTCTGCGATGCACAATCGTCACCTCGCTGGCAAATTTTGCCAAGGTTTGCGCTTCTTCCATCGCCGTGTCTCCTCCGCCCACCACCACCACTTTTTTGTCTTTAAAAAAGAAGGCGTCACACGGGGCGCACGACGACACTCCTCTTCCAATAAGCCGTTGCTCATTGGGCAACCCTAGCCAGACCGTATCCGCCCCCGCCGCCACAATCACCGCCCCCCCCTGATACCCCTGAGTCTCCTGATTTCCCCAAACCGTAAAGGGGTGTTTTCCAAAATCCACCCTCGTCACATCTTCCAACCTCACTTCCGTTCCAAACCTCTCCGCTTGCTTCTTCATCCGCTCCATGAGATCCGGCCCCAAAAGCCCTTCCGGAAAACCCGGATAATTTTCCACCTGGGTCGTCAGCATTAACTGACCGCCCCACTTAGCCCCTCCCACAACAAGCGTTTTTAAATTGTCCCTTGAAGCATAAATTGCCGCCGTCAGTCCCGCCGGCCCCGAACCAATAATTATGACGTCATAATTCATAAAACAAATCCGAAACTCAAAACTCGAAACTCAAATCTCGAAATCCGAAACAAATCCAAAATTCCAAATCCAAATCATTCAAAAGAAGCCAAATTGTTTTGAACTTAGAAAATTTGAATTTGGAGATTGTTTCGATTTTCGGATTTCGTGCTTCGGATTTAACCAGAGACAGCCTCGTTAATATTTTTGACCAAAGTGGCCTTATCCTGATACCCGACCATCCTCTTCACCTCTGTCCCATTCTTAAAAATGATCATCGTCGGAATCGACATCACTCCAAACTTCATTGCCGTCTTCGAATTTGCATCCACATCCAATTTTCCAATCGCCAACTTTCCCTCCATTTCCGAGGCAACTTCGTCCAACAGCGGCGCGATTAATTTGCACGGCCCGCACCAGTCAGCATAAAAATCCACCAAAACTGGCCCTGTCGATTTCTGAAGTTCTTCCCCAAAATTAGCATCCGTCAAAACAATTTTCATCCCCACCATTATCTCCAAAATCCTTTCCCAAAACAAGTCTTAATCTGTCTCCATCGCCCTCTCCATCGCCCTCTCAATCTCCTGAACAATATCCTGCGCTTCCGCAAAAGTCAGCGCCTTCGACCGCCCCGGAAAAAAGTGAAACACCTGGTTTCTTCCCCGCTTCCAGGCATTCCATAACAGATCCGCCAATCTGATTCCCTCTTCGGGCGTCTGACAATGTTCGACCATCCGGTCATACACCGACTCCTCATGCCGGAGATCTTTCTCCAGTTGAGGATTCAGCGCTCTCCCCACCCTCCACCGCTCATTCGCATACTGCTGTTCCGAGATCGCCCCAATTTTGAAAAAAAACTTTTTCAAAAAGCCCTCATAAACTTTTGCAAACGGGAAAACCACAAACGAGTAATCACTAAATCCGCCCGAGGCCGACACTAATAGTCTCTCTCCGTCTCGATAAAGGCTCACAAGTTCCGGTCCGAGGAAGTTTTCTAACTCTCCGCTCACAAAAACTAAATCCTGTTAAGCCAGCGTTTGGCAAAGCAGGCAAAATCCAGAATGTTCACCACACTGTCAGCATTGCAGTCATAGCACCGCCCGTTCCCCCCACCATTTCCCCAACACGTATCCACTTCTGACGGCCCAAGGCTGCATGACTGTCCGGCTGCCGTGCACCCATTCTGATTACCTCCGCTTCCCGCAACTTTCGCACAAACAAATCCCGAAGATCCGCAACCTGAATATTCCACATAGTCCAAAGCCACAATCCTGCCTCCATTCTTCCCGGCAGTGTCCGACTGAGTAATCTTAAGTGTATGTGTCCCGCATGCCAAAGTCTGCGAATTCCACTTCACAAGCTGCACCTGACCAGTATACCCGTCAACACTCCCTACCTTCACCCCGTCAATAAACACCTCCGCATTACCCCGGTTCACCCATCCCAGAAGTCCCACTGAAATCTTGCTTCCGGTAAATGCGACCTCCGCCACCCCCCCTAAATTTTTCGAAACCGTATCACCGGAAAGTGGCGCCGGAACATAATGGTAATCTCCTCTATAAGCAACACCCGTTCCTCCCCCGCCACTTTGATAACCCCAGGGACCGGAATATTTAATTGCCGGATCATCATCATTAAGCTTCGCCCCCGTCACCCCGTCAGCCACTGCTTTACACTCCAAGTGCGTTGTAGCCTGCCCGCCGGAGAGACATTGCCCCAGACACGCTGTCCCGGAACTGGCACACCCGTTCCAGCAGCTGGCATTATTCGCACACACATACGTGCACCCCGACCCGTTCCCTGTCTTCGCAAAACAACTGTCATAGCACGCTCCGCTCGTTCCTGTTCCCGTTCCCGTTCCTGTCCCCGTACCTGTACCATATTTTGACCAACAATACGCGCAATTCCCTTTCCCAACTCCGTTAATTCCATACTGATAACAAGGCCAAACTTGTCCCGGACTACTCGCATTGCACGACTGCGCCGCCGTGTAATTCGTTCCCCCACTACCTCCGGCGCCGGTTCCTCCCGTCCCTCCGGTACCACCCGTTCCCCCAGACCCCCCAGAACAGTACTGCTTATTGAGAGCTCCACACTGACAATCCCCCGGGCCAACAACCGGCTCACATTCCCCATCTTCCTCGGAACACTTGCTGGGATCAGGTTCATTATTCAGTCCGCTGCATCCCTTTTTTGAAATACTGCACCTATTCCCCTTAGAACAATTGTTCGTCCCCACCCCGCTGGCCGCCTGACATTGTTGCGGTGTACACCAACCTCGGTCTGGCCAGGAAGAACAACCATCATAACCCTTTGTGGCCATATCACCGCAACATGAAGGTGCCGCTTGACACGATTCCGCCTGAGGAAAACTAATCGTTGGTTCAGACTGGCCGACTCGAACCACTGTCAACCCCAAAACTGCCATAAGAACAACCAAAACCCCCAAACCTCCCATGAGAAAGTAATTTCTCCTCTGATCACTTCTTCGAAAATACGAATCATCCATAATTAATTTTAGAGCCCCACGTTCTTTCCGTAATACTTAGCTAGGCAGGCAAAATCTAAAATATTCACCTCACTGCTCGTTCCGGCATCTTTCTTGCAGTCAAAACACTTCGCCGGCGCATCAACGTTTCCCTGACACTTCGCCCCTGCCACATTCTGATTCGTCTGACTATTTGTCTGGCTTTGATACGTCCCGTTCACGCACGGCACAATACACGACTTTGCTTCCACTCCATCACTCACACACTGATTGAAACACGACGAAGCACTGGCGCAGACCACCTGACACCCTGACCCGTTCCCCGTCTTGGCAAAACAGTTGTCGTAACAGCTCCCACCCCCGGTTCCTCCTGTCCCTCCACCCGTGTATTGTGCCCAGCACCACGAACAATTTCCCCGCCCCGCTCCGTCAATCCCCTTCTGATAGCAATTCCACACTTCCGCCGGACTGCTCCGACCGCACGACACCGCCGCCTGTGGCCGGAGAAAAAAATCGGCCGGGTTTCCCACCCGCATCACTGCGGCCACCAAAACCAGCGCCAAAACCACTAAAACCGAAAACCCGCCGATCAAAAAAAGACTCGACTTCTTCATTAGAATCTAAAAGTACGCTTTCCTCACTAAAAAGACCGCGGCCAAGACTAACAAAAGGCCTCCTGACAGTAATTTAAGGGATTCTTCCACTATCCCCGTCTGCGGCAGACTCTCAGAAGAAGCCGTCCCGGCAACATCAATCGTATAGTTACCATCGTTAACGGTGTCCAGAAGCGACGTTGGTCCCGAAGCCGCCGCCACCGCCGACGTGTCCGTCGTCGAATTTGGATCAAAAACAAAACTCACTTGCGCCGTCCCCGCCGCCACCGGTTTCAAGCGAATCGTCGCCAGCACCCCCCGACCGGTAAATGTTGACCCCAAATTCCCCGCATCATACCGGATTTTTCCCGCCGTCGTGTCCACCGTGTTCGTCAGCACCTGAGAAAGTGTCGGCCCGCTCTTAATGTTCACTCCCGTTGCCGCCGAATCATCATCCTGAACTTGCAGCTTCGCCGTGTCATAATTCAGAATCGCCGTTGCCCCCGACACCGCTTCCCCCGCTGTGTCCAAAACAATATCCACCGTAAAAACCTCCCCGACATTCTTTGTCACTGACGCCGGCGACAACGACAGTGACGCCGCCCAAGCTGGCCGGGCAGTAAAAAGAAAAACAAAAAAAACTGGCAGAACTAAAACAACCCTTTTCTTCAAATTCTCTCGTCCTACTTAAGTTTCCTAAGCTCCTTAAGTCACTTAAGCAACTTATTATTATTTATTTAAAGCTGTACGTCGCACTCTCCACCTTCCCCAGGACATCAACCGCACTTCCATGCTCAGCCATATTTGAGTCTGTTGTCGCCCCGGGGACAAAGACGAAGGCAAAGTTCACTTCCCCTTTAATCTTCGGCACAAAACTGAACGTCCCCACGACTCCCGCCACCGCTTTTGGCTCAAACGTCAGCGCCGAAAATTTAATCATTCCCTTGACATTGTCCACACTGTTGAGGGGAACTTCCGAAAAAAGCGTCGTCGGGTTCACCTTTCCCCCCGTCACCTGCACTCTCGTCGGGTCAAACGAAATCTCAACATCGACTCCGTCAATGCTCTTCCCGCCCGAATCAACCACAATACCGACAGGATAGCTCTGACCTGCCGAAAAATCATACGACCCCTCCCTCGGCGTCAAGGAGATTGTCGGAACGGCTTCCTGTGCCTTTGCCGTCGTATTCTGCCCGCCCCCGGAGTTTTGACCTCTTCCCCCGGTCGTCACCGTCAAAAGCGCCAGACCCAATGAAAGAACTAAAACCAGAGCTCCCGATGCAATCGGTAACCACGCCAAGGAATTTCTCATTACAATATTTATAGCCGCTTTCCAAACCAAAATGCAAGCCCCCAATCTTCTCGCTAGCCCCTAGCTGCTAACTCCTAACCCCTTTAATTTTTAGCTGCTTCACTTTCCACATAAAGAGTCTCGCCTTACTTCGGGCCTGACTGTCCAGAACAAAAGACAGCGCTTCCGAGAGAATCTGCCGATCTTCATCCTTAGCCATCTTGATATACAGAGCTTTGTGCCTCATGTCCCCCAATCTCTCGGCCAAATAGATGCCAAACTTCTGAAACTCCCGCGACAAATACTTATCCCGATCGTCAAGATTAATCTTGGAAATGACTGAGCCAATCGACTTCATAAACACTTCCGTAGTTCTTCCCGAATCTTCGGAAAAACCTCTTCCAGAACTTTCATTTCCTCTTTTGTAAAATCCTCCAGCACGTACTCTTCTCCCTTCTCCCTTCTCCCTTCTCCCTTTTTTCTTGCATCCACCCCAATCCGCACCCTCCAAAAATCTTTACCCTGAGCCAGGCCGAAGGGCTTTGCCCCCAACGCCTCTTCAATTGAATTGACCCCATTGTGAACTTTTGGCCCCACCCCAAATTGAATCTTAAACTGCCCCAGGGGAAGGTCCAGGTCGTCATGAACAATCACCAAATTAGACAAATTTGCCGAACTAGACCAATCCCTGCCCCAAATTTCCTTCATCTTCTCCGCCACCCACCTCCCGCTCTCATTCATAAAACAATTTGTTTCAAACACTCTAAAACCCCCAACATCCCCAAATTCCCTGACAAACACTTTCCCCACATTATGCCGGTTCATTTTAAACTTTTCTCCTGGATTCCCAAGCCCAACGACAAGCTTCATAAAATTCTGCTAAGATAATTAACGCCACCATTCTATCATCACCAACCATTCCCAAACATGACAAATTCCCTCACTTCCCCGATCCCCCCCAAAAAAGCCCGTCGGGTCATTTTCCACTCCCTTCTCTTTGCCCTAAGCCTGATTGCCGCTATCATCCTCCTCGAATCCCGTTGGATCCACCAACTCATCGAGTTCAGCCAGGGAGCTGGTTTCCTCCTCGCCGCCCTCGTCGCCGGCTTCTTTTTCTCCTCCATCTTCACTTCCGCCGTCGCCACCATCACCCTCTTTGTCCTGGGCCAAAATCACCATCCTCTAATCGTTTCTGCCGTTGCCGCCGTGGGGACGGCTTTTGCTGACGGTCTTATCCTGAAATTCATCCGTGATGACGTCATCGTTGACCTGGAACTTCTCACTTCACCTTTCACCAGAAATCTTCCCCACCACCTGCTCCAAAGCTCCCTTCTCCATCTTCCCTTAACCATCCTTGCTGCTGTTGTCATCGCTTCCCCTCTCCCCGACGAACTCGGCATCACCATTTTGGGCTTAATCAAATTTAAACCGAAGAACTTTTTCCTTTTAACCTTCTTTCTCAACTTCCTGGGGATTCTCGCCATCACCTCTCTCGGCAACCTCGTCTAACTCAAGTTCCCTAAATCACTTCAGCTTCTTAAGCTTCACGAGCTCCCCGACTGTCGTTGTATCCTCCGCCTTCTTCTCCCGCCACCGAACCAGTCTCGGAAACCGCAGGGCAAATCCGGCTGTGTGCATCGGCGACTTGGTCAGCTCGTCCGCTTTAAACTCCCCAACGAGCTCTGGCCTCATCCACACATCCACATTCATAATCTTGTTAACATCATAATTCTTCGGCTTTTCTTCCAATCCTAGCTGCTCACTCCTAGCTGCTAGCTCCTTCCATTCTTGATCCGTCAACCCCGTCCCCACTTTCGATATTGTTTTAAATGTGTCGCTCTTGGCGTCGTAGACGCCAATGAGAAACGCCCCCACTCCGAAGGCGTTTCTTTTTCCTTGACCATAATCGATGCCCATAACCACCGCATCGACTGTGTCCGCCAGTTTCTCGGTATACGAACCCTTGAGCTTAATCCAGTTCCATCCCCGTGCCCCAGCCTGATAAACTCCGTCCAATTTCTTCGCCATAATGCCCTCAAGTCCTTTTTTCAAATAACCCCCAAACAATTTTTCCAAATCCCCCGCTTTCTCCACCACCGTCATCTCCGCCGCCACTATTGTCTTCTCCCCGTGCCCCTGATCCCCCTTAGTTCCCTCAGTTCCCTGATTTCCCAACACTTTCCCCAAAATCCTCTGCCTCTCAAGATATGGCTTGTCAATCAAACTCTCCCCATTCAAATACAAACAATCAAACACCACATACCGAAGCGGCACATTCTTGGCAAACTCGGGAATGTCATATTTCCTCTTTCTCTGCACCGTCTCCTGAAACGGCAAAAATTTTCCCGTTTTTGGGTCAAAGCCAATCGCCTCCCCATCCAAAATCACCTCATCAACCCTTTGCCCTTTGCCCTGTTCTCTTTGCCCAAATTCTTTCTCCGCCGCCGCCACGATGTCCGGATACATCGCTGTCACGTTCTCCAGTCCTCGGCTAAACAGCTCCACTGCCGCCTTTTTCTTCTCCCTGATATCCCCCAGTTCCCTGATTTCCCTAATCCTTACCTCCGCACTTTTCTCAACAATCTCCTTCACCCCCCTCTTAAAGTGCAACTGCAGCCTCAACCCATCCAACTTCGGCTCGACGGCCACTCGCCCCGCGGAGCCTTTAGGCGAAGTGGGGTTGCCCGCTTTCTCCAAAATCTCTCCGGCGCTCGTCAGTCTCTCCGCTCGCATGACCAGAATCGGCGTCCCCGCCTTTGGCCTGATTCCCCTGATTCCCCTGATTCCCCCGATCTTTATCTTTTTCGCCATCTCCCCCAAATCCGGCCGAATATTATAAGCCGCTTCAATCGCCGCTTTATTTTTCTTACTCCCGTCAACCATCCACGACAATGCGTCTAAAACGGTCATATCCGAAAACCCCAGCCGCATCTTGTCGACAGGAATTCTGGCCACAAATCTCGCTGACAGCGAATCAACGCTTTTCAAAATCTCGCATAGCAGCGTGACCTTCTTCTCGACCGATCCCTCTCCACCCGCCTGAGTAATTTCGTAAAGCTTTTCAAACACCTGATTAACCTGAGCTCCCTTATTTCCCCGATTCCCCTTAGCCAGCGCTTCCGCCACCACTCCTAAGTCACCACTCTTCTTAAATTCCCCCGCCACCCTCTCCAGATCCACTTCATAAGCTTGTGCCAAAGCCCGCAGGACCATCTTCTCTGCCATCCCGAACTCCACCGGTTCAAAAAACGGCGCCACTCTCCCCTGCGTCAGATAGACAATCTGTCCAATCTCTGCCGGGCTCGCTTCGCCGAACAGGCGAGCCAAAATCTCCACCATGGAATTTCTCGATGCCGTCGATTCCAACTTCTCAAAATATCCCGCCAATTTTTTGAAAGTCATGTCCCTCATTTTAATCTCACCACTCCCACTTGACAAGAAAGACTGTCCCTCCTACTCTTAAAATACATGTCTAAAGCTTTCCCTTTTCTCGCCCTCTTTCTTCTCATAATCGTCGCCCTCCTGACTTTTAATCTCTCCCAACAAAACCAAAATCCCCAGACCAGCGCCAAAACTGACGCGGAAAAAATTGTCATTGATCTCTCCGCCCCCACCGGCCCGGTCACCCACAAAGCCGCCGCCATCCTCCATAGTCTGACTCCCACCGGCCCGCGAATCAATTTGGTCTCCCCCTTAAAACTCCAAACCATCCGCGACCCCGTCTACAACCTGCCCGACTACTACTCCTACTTTCAAAGCCTTGGTCTCACTATCGAAGCCGAATTGCCTGACAAATACGCCACCTACAAGAAATCCAACCACTGGCCCTGTGATAACGGCGACTGCAGTGCCTGGAAAACCTACACTAAGGACCAGGCAAAATATGTTCGCGACCATAATCTCTCCGTCCGTTGGGACATCTGGAACGAGCCGGACAACCAGGATTTCTGGCGCCGCAGCTTCGACCAATACCTGCAAATGTGGAAAGCTGCTCACAAGTCTCTCCGCTCTGTCGACCCCAATGCCGTCATCGTCGGTCCTTCGATGACCTGGTTCAGCCGTGACTGGTTGGACAAATTCCTCACCTTTGCCAAGAAGGAGAACGTTCTGCCTAACATCCTCAGCTGGCACGAAAACACCGACAATGACCTCCACCAAATTGAAAACCACGTCAAAATTGCCCAGGATTTAATCGCCGAAAAAGGCGTCGGCCCCATGGAACTTGAAGTCAACGAGGCCATCTCGGCAAACTATGCTTTTAAGCCCGGCGCCGTCGTCACCTATCTCGCCCAGGCCGAACGCACTGCCCTAATCTCCTTTAGCCGCACCTGCTGGCTGGAAGGATCAGAGCAAAGTTCCAGTGATTGCTTTAACAACTCCCTCGATGGTCTCCTGAACGCAAATAGTCAGCCTCGTTCCGTCTGGCACGTCTACCGCTACTATGGCACTCTCAACGGCCAGATGCTCTCCGCCTCCAAAACCGCCTCTTTTGACGCCGTTTCCGCCATCAACACTCCCGAAAATTCCGTCCGCACTGTCATCGGCAACTTCACCGCTTCACCTCACTCCCTAACTCTCGTCTTCAAAGGCATCAGCGCTACCCAGCTTCACAGCCCGGCCGGCGTCGCCGTCATCACCCGCCGCATCCCCAACAGCAGCGGCAACCCCCTGGCAAAAGCCATCCTGGAATCCAAAAAATACTATTCCGTCACCGGAGACAAAATCACCGTCAATCTGCAACTGGCCGCTTTCGAAGCCGTCATGATCCGCCTCCGCCCGGACACCACCGAAACCGCCGACGAGGAATAAACTTCCTAAGCAACCAAAGCCCCTCCTGACTTCGGACATTTAGTGTCCCAAAAGCCTTAATTTCTCAAGTTGTCCA
>CAZSSJ010000021.1:0-15017 GCA_964609775.1 uncultured Gammaproteobacteria bacterium | reverse complement strand
AAACACAGCTCTCTGCAAAGCCGAAAGGCAACGTATAGGGGGTGACACCTGCCCAGTGCTGGTAGATTAACGGTGGTGGTGACTGTCGCAAGATGGAGGCCATTGCCCGAAGTCCCAGTGAACGGCAGCAGTAACTATAACTGTTCTATGGTTCCGCCTGAAAGAAGGCGTAGCTGCCATAGTGAGGTATTCAAACCTCTTCTCGGTACCGATCGCAATCGAGTACCGGAAAAAACTTGACTATATGCTGGAAAGCCCGGAAGAATCAGCAGTACTTGACCTATAGCGATATAATTAAGGTTGAGTGACAATTTGCTGTGGATGAGTGATCAGCAGGAAAGGTTGGGTAAGAAAGTGACAGAAGAAGAGAAACAACAAATTTATGCAGCGCTAGGGGTTCACCCGGATAATGTTGGGGAATCTCCTGGGCCGCCAGTGCGAAGAAAACGGCCTGAGGAAGAAGAAGCGAAGAGTGGGGGAGGGAAAGGGGAGAGAAAGAGAAGCGATGGAAGTGTGCATGACTTGGTAAATGATTTACTGAAGGACGTCACTTTATAACCCAGAAATCCTCAGAGACTATACGTCAAGATGATGCACCGACTGGTGCGTTAAAGATATAGTCCAAACTTCAAAATGGAATTTGAAGATTTTTGAGCGAAGTTCCTTGTCGGGTAAGTTCCGACCCGCACGAAAGGTAGAATGACATAGCGACTGTCTTGAGCATAGGTCCGGCGAAATTGAAATGGCTGTGAAGATGCGGCCTAGACATACTTGGACAAAAAGACCCCGTGGAGCTTTACTGCAACTTGGCACTGTTGAGCTTATTTTCATTGTCTAGCAATAGGTGGGACCCCGGCACTTTACGTGCCGCGGGGACAATGTAAGACCACTCTTGAGAATGAGGGAGACTAACTCTTGTCCCGTTAAAAAGTCGGGAAGAGGACAATGTCTGGCGGGCAGTTTAACTGGGGAGGTTGACTCCTAAATTGTAACGGAGTCGTACAAAGGTCTGCTAGTTCCGGATGGAAATCGGAATGATAGCGCAAACGCACAAGCAGGCTTGACTGCGAGACCTACAAGTCGAGCAGAGACGAAAGTCGGTGTTAGTGATCTGGCTACTTGCTTACTGGTAAGCAGAGAGCTTAACGGATAAAAGCTACCCCGGGGATAACAGGCTGATCGCCACCAAGAGTCCATATCGACGTGGCGGTTTGGCACCTCGATGTCGGCTATGCGCAATGTGCGCAGGGGCCACTTAGCGAGCAATTGCTAAGAAAAAATATTTAGCTCATAACGGTGGAATCCTCTGTATACATTCTCCTAGCTTTTTGCTAGATTTTGTACATGGACAATACCGTGGGAAGTCGAGGAGTTTTGTCACAAAGACAAAGGGAAATTTTAATTGGTACACTTCTGGGAGATGCACATCTCGAGAAAAATGGCCAATATAGTCGTCTGCGTGTTGATCACTACGAGAAACACAAAGATTACATTTATTGGCTGGCAAATGAATTTTTGCCATTTTCTTTAGAGCCGAGACAGGTTTTTGATTTCGACAAAAGAAATAGCAAAACTTACTCTCGGTGGCATTTTTCCACCAGAAGTTTACCCATTTTTGATGAGTTTAGAGAAATGTTTTATCTTAATGGTAAAAAAATTGTTCCAAAATCAATCTCTAAACTTTTAACTCCACTGTCTTTGGCGATTTGGTATATGGATGATGGATTTAGGAGGAAAGATTCTAAGGGATTTTATCTTTGCACGTCATCATATGCTTTGGAAGAACAGAATGTATTGCAAACCGTGTTGGAAGATAGTTTTGGTTTGAGAACTAGAATTCATCACCAACACGAATTGATGAGAATTTTTATTCCTTCAGCATTTGCAGATCGGTTTAGTTCAACGATTAAGCCATTTGTTCTTCCTATATTTTCGTACAAACTACTCCTTTGACCCCGTAACGACTGCGTCCGATGTAGCATCGGACCGATCCCGATTAAATCGGGATAACAGGCTGAACATCCCGCCAGGGGCGGGATGATGGTATAGTCTAACCCTTATGGAAACATAAGATAAGTTGCATCGCATCCTGGGGGTGGAGAAGCTCCCAAGGGTCCGGCTGTTCGCCGGTTAAAGCGGTACGCGAGCTGGGTTCAGAGCGTCGTAAGACAGCTCGGCCTCTATCCAGTATGTCCGGAGGAATTTTGAGGGGAGTCCTTTTCAGTAAATTTTTGCTGCTTTCCCACGTGAGTGGGATTGTAATAATTGGCTGATAACGGTGAAATCCCGCACTTTTAAGTTTGGATATATTGTAAAGTAATATGTCCACTTGGAGGTTAGTCTATACTCGAGTATCATGAAAATGATAAAAGTACGGGACAATACCGTGGGAAGTCGATCTCAAACTGACTTGGCTTATATTGCAGGATTCCTTGATGGTGATGGAAGCCTGATGATTCAGATTAAGAAACGGGCAGGGAAGCTCGAAAGTGGGCGGTCCCGCTTTATGTTGACGATCTGTTTCTATCAGGACACGCGCCATGAGGAACCTTTGCATTTAATCCGTGAGATTCTTGGAATTGGATATGTTTCCAGAAGAAGTGATGGCATGTCCGAACTGAGAGTGAATGGATTTAGGCAAGTCAAAGAAGTTCTTTTAATGCTTTTGCCATACATAAAGTTTAAAAAGAAACAGGCAAATGCAATAATTCACGCAGCAGAATTGCTTTCAGCTCTAGGCAGAGGTGAGCAAGTTCTTCGTGATTTAGTTGAGATAATCCTTCTTGTGCAGAGCGAAAACTATGTTACAAGAAAGAAAAGGTCTCGTGAGGAGCTTCAAACAGTTTTAGGTTTGACCCCGTAACGACTTGACTCTGCACCTTATGGTGTGGGGCTTAGCGAGATAATAGTCTTGCTAAAACGCCAAGACCTCACTTTTTAGATAAAAGTGTGGTCAAGATATAGTCTGAGCACATAGTGATATGTGATAACTTGACGAGAGGACCAAAAGGAACGAATCCCTGGTGTGCCAGTTGTTCCGTCAGGAGCACCGCTGGGTAGCCACATTCGGAATGGATAAGCGCTGAAAGCATATAAGCGCCAAGCCAACCCCAAGATTAGAATTCCAAGCCACGCAAGTGGCGAGAGATGCCTGGAAGACTACCAGGTTTCCCGATATTATTCGCCTTCGGCGAACCATCGGGACTCCCGCTTTACGGCGAGAGTTCAGAATGGTTTGCTAATGCGGATATGGGAACCCTGCTGGTGCGAGCGCAAGCGAGCATGATAGCGGGGGATAGGTGTCAGGTGTAAGATCCGTAAGGATTTCAGCTTAGACATACTAATTTCATCGAATGTAGATTCTGTTGTAAAGTACGCCTTCTATTCACTTTCCAGTGAGCAAAGCGAATGCAGCCCTACCGAAGTGAGTGCTTGTTTTCAAACACGTAGTGCTGGAAACAAACATGAATGAAGAAGGGTCAGGAGTCAATAAGGCTCAGAATTTTCGGTCTTTGGAGCGGGGTGGAACTACACCTTCCCTTTCCGAACAGGAACGTAAAACGCCCTAGCGCCCACAATACTTGTCCGGAAACGGACCGGGAAGATAGGTCAAGGCCGAGAATTGTGAGCCTTAATTTTTTATGGTAGACTGATTCTCATGCCCAAGTTTGCACTCCCCTTGGTTCTTCTTATTTCCCTCATTGCCCTGATTTCCCTGACTTTTAATGTTAAACAAGCCCAGAAAGATCAGAATCAAAATAAGGTGGTCAAAGTTGTGGATGGGGACACGTTTCAGCTGGCTTCCGGGAAACGGGTTCGGCTCATGGGAGTTGACAGTCCGGAATACAAAAACTGCGGCGGCGCTGAGGCGAAGAAGTTTTTGAGTGACTTAATTTTGGATGAGAATGTGCATTTGTCGGAAGAGGTAACGGAAGCTTATGGCCGATCATTGGCCATTGTCAGCCTTGGGGATTTCTTTGTCAATGGGGCAGTGATGAAAGAGGGCTGGGGTAGACCGGACTACAGAAAGAATTCGTTCAGGGATGAGTTGACCGTGGACTACCATCAAGCGCAAACGGAGAAAAAGGGTGTTTGGGGAAAGTGCATTTCGTCGACTCCACTGAAAAAGAGCTGCGCGATCAAAGGGAACATTGATTTTCAGACATACGATAAGTTCTACCACTTGCAGTCCTGCCGCCACTACAACCAGATTGTTTTGAATTTGGCTTATGGGGAAAAGTGGTTTTGTTCGGAAGATGAAGCAGTGAAGGCTGGTTTCATTAAGACAAGGTCCTGCTAGTCGTGCTAAACTTAGGGCATGGATGTTTCGGTGGTGATTGTTTCGTACAACTCTAAAGATCTCTTTAAGAATTGCCTGGAGTCTGTCTATAAGTTCACTAAAGACTTGGAGTTTGAAGTAATTGTGGTTGATAATGCTTCCACTGATGGGGTGACAGACTATCTCAAATCTCAAATCTCCCCGGCCTCGCCCGAGCTTGGCCGAGGGCGGGCAAATATCAAAGATACAAATCAAAAATCAAATCTTAAGGCTATCTTTAGCGAGGAGAATCTGGGGTTTTCCAGAGGAAATAATGTGGGGATCAAAGAGGCGAAGGGGAAGTATGTCCTTCTTTTAAACAATGACACGGAACTTTTGGAAAACTCCATTGAGCGGATGAAATTGTGGATGGATGCGCATCAGGATGTGGCTGTAGTGTCGTGCCAGCTTGTTAATTCTGAGCATAAAGCGTCTGCTACCGGGGGATTCTTTCCGAGATTGCATAATGTGATTGCTTGGGGGTGGTTTTTGGACGATTTGCCGATTCTGCGAAACTATTTTCCATCGTATCACCCCCATCCCGGGCCGATGTATGACAAGGAGCAGTTTCTTGACTGGGTGACGGGGGCTTTTTTCTTTGTCCGGAAAGCGGCGATTGACCAGGTGGGGATGTTTGATGAGAACATTTTTATGTATGGTGAGGAGCTGGAATGGTGCATCCGATTTAAGAAAGCGGGGTGGAAGATTGGCTACACGCCGATCACGAAGGTTGTTCATCACGAGAGGGGATCACAAGGCGGACTGCCCAAGGGGGCGATTCTGGGGGAGTTTCGGGGGTTAAAGTATATCTACGGGAAGCACTATCCGGGGTGGATGCAAGTTGCCTTGGGAACGGTTCTGGACGTGGCGGCGTTTTTGCGGGTGGTTTTGTGGCTCGTTCGTCTCAAGCCGCAGATGGCCAAAATCTTTTTGGAAGCGCTCCTTTTATGATGATAAGTGTTGTCATTCCGAATTACAACGGTGCTTCGCTTCTTCGCAAAAATCTTCCGCGGCTGCTGGAGCTTCTAAAAAAATCAAAATTGGGTTTTGAATTAATCATCGTTGATGACTGCTCAATTGATGATTCTGTTTCCTACTTAAGGTCCTTAAGTAGCCTAAGGGACGTAAGAAACTTAAAAGTAATTGAGAAAGAAAAAAATGAAGGTTTTCCGACGACAGCGGATCAGGGGATTCGGGCAGCAAAGGGAGATGTGGTATTTGTCATTAAAAACGATGCGGTGCCGGAGAGTCCTCGCTATTTCAAGTTAATCTTGGACCATTTTGAGAATACAAAAAAAGAAGCCTCCGTTTCCGAAGGCCTCTATCGTGCGGGTTCGTTGAATCCCCCGACTGATAACCGTTCTTCAATGCTATCAAAGATTGTTTATTTTGTCAAGACGAAGGTGGCGGAGAGCGAGGGACTCGAACCCTATCCCTTGCGGGACGTTCCGGTTATCAATCGGACTACGCGCTTTGCGAATTCACCCTCCAACCACAACTACAATATAGCAGATTTGCCCCGAAAGGTTTTTGCTGTCGTTTCTTCGCTTCGAACAGAGGAAAACGGGAGGGAAGAAATTCGGGGACAGGGGAGAATTGTGTTTTTCCGGGGAATGTTTTTGCATTTTCGAAGGAAGGATGAATATGAAGAATGGTTGAAGACGACTAGAACAGGGAGAGGAATCTTAAGTAAAGAAGTGGATGGTGGTGGGGGTCCTTCGGGCCGTTCGGTCCTCATTTCGGCTTGGGCGGATGGGGGGGCGAGCGCGTTTCGGAAAGATTTGTATTTGAAAATTGGCGGATTTGATCCGGTTTTCCGACCGGGATATTGGGAAGATACAGATTTGGGCTATCGGGCTTGGAAGGCGGGCTATAAGATTATTTTTGAACCCAAAGCGGTGCTGTTACATGATTTTGAGTCGGGAACTTACCGAAAAAAATATGGTCAGGAGAAAATTAAATTAATTAACCTGCGAAATCAGTTCATATTTACTCTTAAGAACGGAGATCTTTCCTCAGTGTTAAAGTTTTTTTTGTGGGAAACATATAACCATCTGGCGGCAGTTAAAGCAGGGGAGAGAGGGTTTGTTCTGGCCTACTGGATGGCGATGGCGAGGTTGCCAGAGATTATCCGATCCAGAATTCGGCAAAAGGGCATTAACAGACTGAGTGATGAGGAGGTATTAGCGAAATTCGAAAGTTTTTAGGTCTTGAGAGTCCCGCGTTTGCCCAGGAGAAAGTCGGTGACCCCTTTTTTCTGCATCGGGCGGCCGGAAAGGAGAAGTTTTGAGGCTTCTCGAAAAAGAGCAATTTTTGTGCGCAATGAGGCATATCTAAAGCCGAAAATAAGCTTATTTCTGGTCAGCATATAGTCGGAATATTCTGAGGCAATGCCCCCGGTGCGGGAGACTTTGTGATAGAGACTGGTGAGGCCGTCATAGTAGAGTCTGAAGCCGGATTTTTGGACACGGACTTCAAAATCGTTGTCGTCATAATAGGCAAGCAGGCCTTCGTCCCAAAAAATGCCCTGGTCATAGATGTCTTTCTTGACGAGCATACAGGTGCCGCTGATGAAGTTAATTTCTTCAACCAGATCATATTTTCCCTGATCGACTTCGTCGATGCCTCGATGGACAGCCCGAACGTTATTCCAGTCAAAGTGGCCGCCGGCATACCAGAGGATTTTTCCCTTATCCTTGTCAGGGTATCTTTCTTTGAAGAACTCAAAGCCGGGGGCGAAATAGATTTTGGGGGAAACGAGGCCGATCGTCGGATCGGAGTTCATGGTTTTAATCAAGTCTTTCAATAAATTCTTATCCTTAATAAGAGTGTCGTTATTGATGAGCAGAATGTAGTCGGCGCCCCATTTGAGAGCAACTTTGGCGCCGTCGTTGTAGCCACCGGCGCTTCCTCTATTATCGGTCTTTTCAATTAGTTCAATAGGAATTTTGAATTTTGAATTTTGAATTCTGAATTCTTGGGTTGAGCCGTCGGTCGAGCCGCCGTCGACGACGAAAACACGAGTTTCCAGGCCACTAGTGTCTAGTTTCTGGAGTGAGCTCAGGAACTCGAGAGTGTCTTGTTTGCCGTTAAAATTAACAGTGCAGATTCCAACTTTGGGCATAGTGAGATAATGATACCATCTTTACCTCTTGCGTTTGATTTTAGGACAGGGTAAGGTATAATGATTAAACTTTTGGAGTTGCCTTTCGGGTGAGCCCAGAAGGAATGTTAGCCCTCCTTCACTTGCTTCGTTTCAAGCACTACGTGTTTGCAAACGAGGTCTCGTTTTGGAAGGGCCTAAGAAATAAGGTTTAGAAATTCGCAAGAGTTTCAAAGAACCTCTCGCTTTGCTCGAGAACCTTGCGGTCCTCGCTGCGCTGCGGGCCTAAAGGAATTGAGGTGTTCATGATTGAAGAAATCAAAAAGCTCATCGAACAAATCAAAAAAGCCCTCGGAATCTAATTTAGAAACCAAGGCAAAGGGTAAAGGGGATAGAGCCGGAAGAAGGTTGTCTGAAGGTAAAGATTCCCTAGCCCCTAGCCCCTCTTCTCTAGCCCCTGGTAAGGAACCCCAGACAATGGAGGATCTTCTGGCCCAGGTGGGGTATGGGCTCAAAGGCTTCAAACGAGGGGACCTGGTGACCGGGACGATTTCTTCAATTTCCGGAAAAGAAGTGCTCATTGACTTCGGTGGAAAAACCGAAGGGATTGTTGGGGAAAAAGAGTGGGAGCAGGTTAAAGACTTTGTGGCAAAACTTAGGCCCGGAGACAAGATTGATGCGGTTGTGATTTCTGCTGAAAATGACCGGGGACAAATGGTGGTGTCAATCCGGCAAGCAGGAAGCAAGTTCCGCTGGAGCCGAGCTGACAGTCTCCTCAAATCCGGGGAAGCGGTTAATGTTCGGGGGGTGGAAGTGAACAAAGGTGGGCTGGTCGTTGACTTTGAAGGACTCAAGGGCTTTGTGCCAGGCTCGCAGATGACGCCGGAGCACCAGGCGGAAGTTAATCGGATGGTGAACCGCGTTTTTGGGGCGAAAGTGATTGAAGTTGATCAGAAACAGAACCGGCTCATCTTCTCGGAGAAAGCGGTGACTGGGGCGGCGGATCTGGCAAAGAAAATTGAGGAAGTTAAGTCGAAGGTGAAGATTGGAGAAAAGTATGTGGGGAAGGTGTCAGCCATTATGCCCTATGGGGTGTTTGTGAATCTTGATGCCGGGCCGGACGGGTTAGTGCACATTTCGGAAGTTTCCTGGCAGAAAGTGGAAAACCTCAACGAGCTGTTTAAGGTGGGGGCAGAGATCGAAGTGCTGGTCCTGGGAATTAATGAGAATGACGGTAAGCTCAATTTGTCACTCAAACAGCTCCAGCCTGATCCATGGCAGGATCTGGCCAAGAGGTATTCGGCGGACCAACAGGTTAAGGGTGAGGTGACGCGGGTGTCTTCGTATGGCGTCTTTGTGAGGCTGGAGGAGGGGATTGAAGGACTGATCCATATTTCGAAGGTGCCGGCCGGGACAGAGTATAAGCCCGGAGAAGAGGTGACTTGTACGATTGAGTCAGTTGATGCGAATGCCCACAGAATTAGTCTGGTGCCGGTGACGACCTACAAACCCATTGGGTACAAGTAAGGATCTCATGAAGCTTCCGGAGGCGATCTCTTTAAAACTTTTTGATAGACATGGTCTTCCGCACGCTGCCTGGATGACACTCAATGACGAGATTCAACTGACTTCCAAGAGCGAGACAGAGAAGTTGGTGCGAGCGCTAGGACTGACAGGCAGTCATGACCGGGTGGTGGTCAAGGTGGATGCGGCGGTTAGCGGGAAGATGAAATCGGGACTGATGGCAATTGGCCCTCTTGATGAGCTTGGGCCAAAGATTACGGAAATGTTTCAGCGGGCAAGGAAAATCGATTTGGAATATGAAGACTACCTGGTAGAAGAATTTATTGAGCACGAGAGAGAGTATTTTTTAGCCATTAAGGCGGTTCGCGAAGGGCTTCAGGTTTATTTTTCTGCAAAGGGGGGGATTGATGTGGAAGGGGATTGGGGAAGTGTTGGCAGCTATTTGATTCCGACGGAGAGAGTTTTGCCGATGAACTGGCCAACTGAGGAGTTGGCAGGGTTGATTCAACCTTCTTCTGTCCTGAGCTTCCTGGAAGAAGCTTTGAACCTATTTGTTCTGGAAGATGCCACCTATTTAGAAATTAATCCGCTGGCACAGGTAGAAGCAGGTAGCAAACAGGTAGAAGCAGGTAAGGGGCAGGCAATGCCACTGGGAATCGTGATGGAGGTGGATGAAGCGGCGGTGTTTCGGCACCCGGAATGGGAAGAATTAAGGTTTAAGGATCAAGGATTAAGGCAGACAGCGAGAGAAAAGAGAGTGGCGCAAGTCGATTTGGAAATTCGGGGATCAATTAAGTTGGTGGAGGTGCCACGTGGTTCACAGTTCACAGTTCACAGAAGAAACCAGCTTTGTCCACCATGAACAGTGAACCCAGCTCTGGTGTGAACCTGACGGCGATGATGGGGGGAGGAGCGGGAGCCGCTTTGTTTCTTTGTGATGCGATTGTGGAGAACAGACTTGAGCTGGCTAATTATGCAGAGTTTTCTGGCAACCCGCCGGATTTTGCGGTGGCGGAACTTACCAAACAAGTTTGTGCTATTCCAGGAATAAAGAATCTGGTGATTGGCTCGGGAATTGCCAACTTCACGCCGGTTCTCGGGAACATGCAGGGGGTCATTGAGGGTCTCAAGGCCAGTCCAACAGCTAGAAAATTGAATATTGTTATCCGCCGGTGCGGGCCGGGGGAGGACGAAGGAATTGCTTTGATGAAGGAGTTTGCAAAAGAGTCGGAACTCAAGATTCAGGTTTTTGGGAGGGAGACGGGGATGACGGAGATTGTTAAAAAGCTTTATGATCGATAGTTTTCAATCATTATTGGTAGGTGGGGACCAGGCAAGAAAGGTGGCGGCGCGGATTGGGGAATTTGACTATTCATGTGGCTTGCCATTTTCTGTTGCCGGATTTGTGAACCCATCGTCCCCGGCACGTTTTCAGCTGGTTAATTGCGGTTATGATTGGTATGACGTGCCAGTCTATAGAAGTTTGGACGAAGTTTTCAAGAGTGACACAAAATTCACACTAGCGCATGGTGTGTCAAAATCTGGTCCAAGAATTGAAGATGTGGATTCGGCGGCAATTCTCTATAACGCCAAGCATGTGCTTTTCTGGGTACAGGAATGTCTCAAGCATCTACAAATTAAAAAGATTACCCTTCTCGCCGAGGACGTGCCGGAGCGGGATGCCCGGGAGATTGTTTACCTGCAGAAGAAGTCAGGAGTGAATATTTTGGGTCCGTCATCGCTGGGAATGCTGATTCCCGGTCGGGGCAGGCTGGGGGAGATCGGGGGAGACTGGAATAATCTTCAAAAGTGCAAACTTGATGTCCATGGGCTGGTGGGAGTGATCACCAAGTCTGGGGGGATAAGCGGGGAGCTCATGTGGGTGGTTTCTCAAAACTGCCCGGGGATGTCAGGAGTGTTTCAAATCGGAGGAGATGCTTTTCCGGCAACGGATTTTGTCCACTGGCTGGAATATTTTTCGCATGACGGAGAGACAAAAGTTGTTGTCATGGCTGGGGAAGCGGGAGGAAATTTGGAAGAAAGGGCAGCGGAATGGTATCGGGACTATCAGAAGGAGAAGGGAGAAGGCGGAAGGGAGAAGTTCAAATTGATTGCTGTCATTTCCGGGAAGTTTCTGGAGCAGATGCCCAAGGGGCAGAAGTTTGGGCACGCGGGGGCAAAACAGGAGGAATCAGGGTTTGGATCAGCGGGGCACGGGCTTAATCCGGCTTCCTGAGGAATTGGTTTTTCATAAAGGTAATGAGGACAAAAGTATCTAACTCGAAGTGGAATAAAATTGCGGATATATTTTCTGATATCGCCCAGATATTTTTTGCTTCTGTTGTCTTGCCGGCAGTTCTTGACAGATTTGATTCAAAATTGTTAATATCAGGTCTGATTGCGAGTTTGGTTTGTTGGATAACAAGTGTGGTTTTAAGGAGGAGAGAATGATGGCTGATGGATCGAACAGTTTACTTTTGGTCTATTTGATTGGTGTAGTCGGGGCTCTTGCTGTGGCAATTTTGTATTATGCGGACAGAGTCGGTAATCGCCCCTCCAAATCCCGCCGCTAGGTTTTGGCTCCGGAAATCAGGTTCAAAGTGGATTCAAGAAATTTTCAAGACAGGTTAGTAGAATTTTGTGCATGGGAACGGGGACAGAAAAAATAGGGGAGGTAGAATACGAGATTCGCGCAAAGAATGATTATGAGAACCTTTGTCTGACAAGAGAGGAGCGGTATAGGTTGGGTGAAGCAAAAAGAGCTTTATATGATGCATTTGAGATCCATACTGCACATCCGCATCGTGGAGAACCGCCAGAACCTGGATCTTGGGGGGCAGATCCAAGGCCGCGCAGGCATTGGCATAATGCTACATTAGCATTGGTCAAGGTAATGATAGGGGTGGGGTATTTGTCAGACTCTGAACTTGCTGAGAGGGAGATGGTTGAGGCTAAGGTGTTGTATCTTTACCCTCCCGATCCGAACAAGACTTATCCTGATAACGGCCGTTTTATCGGATACGTCCCATGGGCACTTGAACAATTACAAACAGAGCGGCTTGGAAAACAGGGCGAGTAGCCCGTAAATTTTCTTACTTTGGGTCTGTCCCGCTAGTCTGCCGATTGAGAAATCGGTTTTGGCGCAGATGGCAGCGGGGAAGTGAGAAGCTTGTTTGCCAAGAATCTCCGATCTTTATGTTGACGATAAAATTAATCGTAAAGAACATAGCTCTCGCGGCGGATTTTAAATTTGAAGAGCTGCTTTCTGGAGGGACTTTTTGACGTGATCCCAAGTTAGGGATTTGTCAAAAATTGTCACTTTGGTAATCTCTTTGTCCATGTCAGCCTCAGCAAAGTAAGTGAGTGCGATTTTGACAAGCGTATCGTTGTCTTCATACCAGGGATATTTTTGATAGGTGCTTTTCAAAATCATATCTAATCCGAGGTTTTCTATTAAATAATACAAGTCAAAAAAATCTCGTTTTTTTGCTCGTTGAACAATTGCGGCGGTTTTCATGGCGGCAATATCTTCAAGGCTGGCAAGCATGATTGGCGGGACGCTAATAAGCGGTTTTAGAAGTTTATAGGGGTAATAAAAAATTGATAGGCTGATGTCGTTTACTTTTCCGAGAAACGTGTTTTCAGGTTGTTTTTCTGATAGTTCGTGCGATAAGGGAATTTTTTTGAGCATTTTTGCTATTTTTTTATTGTCAAATTTTTCACTAGTATTAAAGTCGAAATCCAGCGAGGTGCGGTGTCCAAGCTGGAGGGCAAGGGCTGTTCCTCCGGCGAGATAGATGGGGTACTCATTAAAAATATGCAGATTTCTAAGAAGCTCTTTTTGTTTCTCGCTTAATATTTCTTCATGGATGGTCATTTGATTAAGCCAATTCGCTGAAAATATGCTTCATTTAACTTTGGTCTTGGGTCCAGACTTCGAATTGCAGATTCAAAGATCAGGGGATCAAGGACAAGATCAAGTTTGGTGAGCCAGTGCCGGAGTGTTTCTCTAAGCCAAATTCCCCTTTGGGGTGCCATAACGATATATTTAATTTCTTCAGCTGAGTATGTTTTGAGGAGCCAATTTAACTGTTCTTTTGTTCCATAATTTATGATTTGGGTCACGATTGTGCTTTTGTTTTTTTGAAGATTAAGTTTAGACAGATCATAGCTCCATAGGGCACTTTGGAGAAATTTGGGAATTGCCATAGACTAATTTTAACACAATATTAAGGTGGTTTCTTGTCAAATTTGGTTCAAAGTGGGTTACAAGAAGAATTGTCGAGATTTGATAAACTTTGTTACAGTATGGGACAAGATACCGGCCCAGAGGCTAATTTTGTTTATATGGTGCCAGATGGTTTGGTTGGGCGACAGAGGCTGGCGCGGAGGTCAGGTCGTGTGGACGTGGTGAGAATGGGTATAGCGGAGCTCCAAAAGGTCTATCCTGACCTCACTCGTAAGCAGATATTTGAGAAGATCTGGGAAGGAAAGGAATCTCTAGAGTGGGACTCTTTCTGTGATGAGCAAGAATTACGGAGAGGTTTAGGATTGGGTTGTCAGGAAGCGGAGACGGTAACCAGTGGTTGACGGAAGTTAGTCATAAAGCACGTAGCCCTGGCCGCGGATGGTGAAGATTAACTCCGATTTTGGCGATTGTAGCTACAAACTTTCAGGATTAATATGGGGGTGTGGCGAGGAAGACGAAAACATTTAAGACTAAAGTCATTTGGTTGCGGGCGTTTTCAACTCTTTCGATTAATTTGTCTGCCGCATGGGTTGGGGTAGCAACTGTTACACCGAATTTTGTTAACCTGGGAAGCGAGGCGACGATTCGGACCTTGATTATTGACTTTCTGGCTGCTATTCTATTGTTGTTGATTCATATCGTTTTGGAATTGGAGGCTGAGAGATGAATTTTAATTTTCTAGAAGCTGTCACTAATGCTCAAATTGCCACAGCTTTGATGTTAATTGCTGCGTTTTTGGGAATTATTGCATACAAGCTTACTTCTTCTGAAAAACGCTCCTCGACCCGCAAGGCTTGAGTTTGAACTGGGTTTAAGCAAGAAGTTCTCGATAGTTTATCATTGGAAATTTCTCTGGTGCTTTACGGGCAAGGACTAATCATAGAGCACGTAGCCCTCGCCGCGGATGGTGAAGATTAACTCCTGGTAAACCCCATGATCCTTTATTTTCCGGCGGATCCCGAAACAAGTTCGGGACTTCGTTTCACTCGTTTTTTCCATAGTTTTGACGATTGACAAGCCATTATGAAACTGTTATATTTCCATTGTTATGGACACAACAGTAATTCAGATTCCAATCGCAAAATCTCTGCGAGATTCGGCCTTGGAGGCGGCACACGAGGCTGGGTTTTCCTCTTTGCAGGATCTTCTGCGGCTTCTGATTAGCAAGGTTTCTCGTCGGGAAATTTCTATTTCTGTCACCGAATGGCCCGCCGTGAAGCTCTCTAAGAAAAATGAGAGACGCTATTTGAAAATGACTGAAGATTTTAAAGCAGGGAAAAATTGGTACCAGGCTAAAGATATTGATGATCTGATGAGGCAGTTGCATGCAGATAAACTTCAGTAGAAATTTTCGGAAAAGTTATCGGAAGCGCGTTGCCAATGACCGATCTTTAGATAAAAAATTTAAGGAGCGCCTGATATTATTTCGAAAAGATCCGTTGGATTCAATTCTCCACAATCACAAATTAGCCGGAGATAAGTCAGGTTTTTGGGCATTTTCTATAACCGGCGATGTCAGGGTAGTTTATCTAAAAGAGGGAGATGATGTTCTCCTCTATGACATCGGCTCCCACAATCAGGTTTATTAGTCGTACAACACGTATCCCTGCCCCCGGACGGTGTAGATGAGCTCTTGGTATATGCCGTGGTTTTTTACCTTTCTTCGGATCTTTTCCATAATTTTGGCGATCGAGTAGAGGCTGAATTTTTCCAAACTTTCATTTTCGCCCCAAAAAAGGTTGCCGATTTCGTCATAGGTCAGCAGTCTATTTCCTGACTTCGGACACCTCTAAAAGCTAGGCTCAAAACTCTTGAATTTGGGG
>CAZSSJ010000020.1:12749-17940 GCA_964609775.1 uncultured Gammaproteobacteria bacterium | reverse complement strand
GAAGCAGAATTGGGGGCAGCGCTGGCTGCGCCCCCCTCCGCAGACAGCGCTGCAAAGGGATATTTTAAGTCCGGCCGGAGTTGCCGATTAGAATGAAAGAACAGAAGAAAAAACGCAAAAATTAACAAGGAAGAATTTTAAAGAACTTTTTAATACAGTACAATAGTACAAGACCAAAGTATGAATAAATACATAGCCTACTGCCGAAAATCCACTGATGAAAAAGATAAACAAGTTTTATCCATTGAGGCGCAAATTGCCGAACTAAAAGAATTTGCCAAACGCGATCATTTAGAAATCACGGAATTTATCACCGAAGCCAAAACTGCCAAAATGCCAGGTCGTGAGCAATTTGCGCTGGTGTTAAAGAAAATT
Source organism: uncultured Gammaproteobacteria bacterium (assembly GCA_964609775.1). Taxonomy (GTDB): domain Bacteria; phylum Patescibacteriota; class Microgenomatia; order JAMCZE01; family JAMCZE01; genus CAZNUP01. Next base: position 17,565 of record CAZSSJ010000020.1, on the reverse strand, counting down.
GAAAAAGGTGAAGCTCAAGGCATTATTAGTTGGCACCCCGACCGATTAGCCAGAAATTCAATTGACGGCGGAAAAGTTATCTATTTACTGGATACCGGAAAACTTTTGGATTTGAAATTCCCGTCTTTTTGGTTTGAGAATACTCCCCAAGGGAAATTTATGTTATCAATTGCCTTCGGCCAGTCAAAATATTATGTGGATAATTTATCGGAAAATGTAAAACGAGGTAATCGTCAAAAACTGCGTCGTGGTGAATGGCCCTCAAAAGCGCCTTATGGGTATATTAACAATCCTAAAACCAGAGCCGTTGATGTTGACCCGGAACTTTCTAAAGTTGTTAAAAAGGCTTTTCAGCTTTTTACCGAAGGCAATAAATCGTTTACGGAAATTTCAAACTTTATGTTTAAGTTTGGGATGAAGCGGGAAAGTTGTGGGAAACCTATTAAAGTTGATCAAATTAAAAAGATGTTGTCGAATAAATTCTATGTGGGAATTTTAAAATATGCTAACGAATATTATGAAGGCTCCCACAAATGCTTCATCTCCAAACAATTATTTAAGGAAGTCCAAAAACAAGTGGAAAAAATTCTTCGGCCCCGCCAAAAAGGTCATGATTTTGCTTTTGCAGGTCTGGCGACCTGCGGCGAGTGCGGCGCCGCAATCACCGCAGAGCAACATATTAAAAAGTATAAAAATGGAACTTCGCAAACTTTTATCTATTACCGCTGTACTAAAAAGCTGAAACCTTGTTTGCAAAAATATGCACCCGAAAGCGAAATTGAACAACAACTAAAAAAGGTCATGGGTGATTGCGGCTTGCACCAGGATTGGGAACCATATTTTGAAAAATGGATGGCGGCAGACGAGAAAAAAGACCAGGAAAATTCTGAAACAGAATTAAAAAGGCTTGGCGAGAACCAAAAAGGTATTGAAATAAAACTTAATAGATTATTAAACGGATATTTAGATCAAGTGGTGGAACCGGAAGTTTATAAAGAAAAGAAAAACGAATTATTTGAAGAAAAACTAAAAATAACAGAGCAAATTGCCAGAATTTCAAAAACTGGTTCTTCTTGGCTCGAACCTATGAGAGAATTCGTAATTAGCGCCTTGCAGGCGCAAAAAATCGCGCGCGCAAAAAATGAGTGCCATGATTTGGCAATCATGGCAAAAACTGTCGGCTCGAACTATTCTTTATTTAATCGGCACCTCCGGCCGGACTTAAAATATCCCTTTGCAGCGCTGACTGCGGAGCACTTCGACGCCGCTCAGTGTAAAGCGGGCGCAGCCAGCGCTGCCCCCAATCCTGCTTCAATTTCTTTGCTGGTGAAGGCGGTGGGCTTCGAACTCCCGTTACGGATGTTATTCAAGTAAAGCACAGAAATAACTAGGGTTTCAAGAATTGCTAGCGAGAGAGACTTCATTTTATTGATTTTAGCACAGTGAAGGATTAGTGATGGAAGACTACCATCTCAGGTGGGCAAAAGCTCGATTGGACTCGGCCATTTTGTGGATTGTGTCGCGCTTTTTGATGGCGCTGCCGACACCGTTTATGGCATCCTGGACTTCAACGGCGAGTTTTTCGGCAAAGGTGTGGAATTCTTTGTTGGAGCGACTGCGAGCGGCTTCCAGAAGCCATTTCATGGCCAGGTGAGTTTTTCTGTCGCCGCGGACTTCTATCGGAACCTGATAGGAGGCGCCGCCCACTCTCCTCGGACGGACTTCCATCTTGGGAGCGATGGTGTTTAAAGCCTGCTCGAGAGTTTTTGACGGGTCGGCTTCGGGATTTTTGGCTTTGAGAATTTCAAGGGCACGGTAGATCTGTCCGGAAGCAACGGACTTCTTGCCGTCGTGCATGGTTTTGTTGATGAGTTTGGCCACGAGGCGGCTGTTATAGACGGGATCGGTGGGGGTGATTTTTTTGGTGATTTTGCGGGAACGAGGCATAGGTAAATTAGACTAATTGGTCAAATTGGACAAATTTGATTAAGACGCCGGGGGGGTGGCGGTGGCAATTGGTTTAGCAACCCCTCCGGTTTCCCCAGTTTTGCTGCCATATTTACTGCGAGACTGCTTTCGGCCCACCACTCCGCCGGCGTCAAACTTGCCGCGGACGATGTGATATTTGACCCCAGGTAGATCTTTAACGCGACCACCACGAACTAACACGATGGAATGTTCGGCTAGAGTGTGGCCAATGCCCTGAATGTAGGCGGTGACTTCCTGCTTATTTGACAGACGAACACGGGCTACCTTACGAAGCGCTGAATTTGGTTTTTTGGGAGTCATCGTTTTGACGACTGTGCAAACTCCTCGTTTGAAGGGCGAGTCAATGCTCTTCATTTGGCGGTGCTTGGCATTAAAAAACTTCCGGAGCGCGGTGGCCCGGACTTTTTTTGACTTATTTCGACGACCTTTTTTGATCAGTTGATTGATGGTGGGCACCTGATTTGTGTGTTAACCAAATTGGACAAATTTAGTCAAACTTGACTAATTTGGCAATGACGGTTGAACATTTTCCAATCTGGCTCTTTCCGCTGATGTGGGAATGAGGCGGCCAATTATAACATTTTCCTTGAGCCCGGTGAGGGGATCTTCGGCGGCGCGGATGGCAGCGTCGGTCAAAACCTCAGTCGTGCGTTCAAATGAGGCGGCTGAAAGCCAGGAGCCAGTATAGAGGGCGGCGCGGCTGACGCCAAGAATCGTGACCTGGGCCACGGCGGGTTCTCCGCCAGCGGCGATGACCCGAGCATTTTCCGCGTCGAAATGGGGACGATCGATGAATTCCCCCGGCAGAAAGATGGTGTCGCCCGAACTTTCGAGGCGAACTTTGTCGGACATTTTCCGAACAATGACTTCAAAGTGTTTGTCATTGATGGGGATGCCTTGAGACTCGTAGACGGCCTGGAGTTCGTCAATGAGATAGCGTTGGGTGCCGGCAAGACCACGAACAGCAAGAACGTCTTTGATGTCCAGAGCGCCAGAGGAAAGCTGGACGCCAGCGGTGACGAGGTCACCATCGGCCACTTTGAGTTGGGCGGTCAGGGGGATGATGTACTCGCGTTCCTCAACTGGTTTGACGCCAACACTGCGGATGCGCAATTTGTAGCCTTCGGGGGTTTCGGTGATTTCCACCTTGCCCGCAATTTCGGCAATGGGGGAAAGAACTTTCGGGGAGCGGGTTTCAAAGAGTTCTTCGACCCGGGGCAGACCTTGGGTGACGTCCTGGGCCACAACACCACCGGAATGCTTAGTTCGGAGCGTCAGCTGGGTTCCTGGCTCGCCGATGGACTGAGCGGCGATGATGCCCACCGGAGTCCCCAGTTCCACGAATTTTCGGGTGCTGAAGTCGCGACCATAACACTTCTGGCAGAGGCCATATTTTGCCTGACAACGAAGTGGTGAGCGAACGAAGACCGAAGTGATTTTTTCTTTTTCGATCTCGGCTAGTAGTCTCTCGTCGATTTCTTCACCGGCACTCCCCAGAACCCGCTTGCCCGACTTGACCTCGGCGGCGAGAATTCTTCCCAAGAGGCGACTAGTATAGGCGCCACGCTTGTCGTCAGCGGAAATCTCGATGCCCTCGGTCGTGGCACAGTCGACAAGGCGAATGATGGCGTCATGGGAAACGTCAACCAATCTTCGGGTGAGGTAGCCGGCGTCAGCCGTCCGCAGCGCGGTGTCAGCCAAACCCTTCCTTGAACCGCGGGTGCCGATGATGTATTCAAAGACGTTAAATCCTTGACGGAAATTAGATTTGATCGGCATGGGGACAATCTTGCCTGTCGGGTCGTTCATGAGGCCGCGCATGCCGGAAATCTGTTTCATGGTGTCGCGGTTGACGCGGCCGGCGCCAGCTTCAACAATGAGCCTCGCCGGATTGTCTTTGCTGTACATATCCCAGGTGAGATCAGAAATTTTGTCGGTGATCTTTAACCAGATTTCAATTTGGAGTTTGTCGCGTTCGCCGGCGGTGATAAGACCAGCTTGATAGTTGGAATCGACTTCGGCAATTTCGGCGTCGCCCTCGGCTATGGTGCCGCCCATATCACTCGGAATTGGCAAGTCGAATATTCCCAGAGAAATGCCCGGACTGGTGGCGGCGGCAAAGCCAGTTTGCTTCAGATTGTCCAAAAGTTTGACGACTTCATCGGAACTGATCATATCCATCGCCTGACTGACGAGGGCTCGAACCTTTTTGGCGGTGAGCGTTTCGTTAATAAAACCGAGTTCTTTGGGAAGGAATTCGTTGACCAGAACGCGGCCGACGGTGGTTTCCATAATCGTTTTATCGTGGCGAACTTTAATTTTCTGGCGCAGGGCAATTTTATGCTCCTGCCAAGCCAAAGTGGCTTCGGAAAAGTCAGAGAAGATGGTGTTAGCTTGGGGAATTTTTTCATCGATGGAAGTGTAAATGTAGATTCCGAGAATGATTTCTTTTCGGGGGGCGGTTACCGGCATACCATCGGCGGGTTTGAGCAGATTGTGCTCGGCGAGCATGAGGTTAGCTGCTTCAGCCCGGGAATTTTGAGAAAGGGGAACATGAACGGCCATTTGGTCGCCGTCAAAATCCGCGTTGAAGCCGTCACAAACCAGAGGGTGAACCTGAATGGCGGAACCTTCGATGAGAATCGGATAGAAGGCCTGGATGCCGAGCTTGTGAAGCGTCGGGGCGCGGTTTAAGAGGACGGGGTGATTCTTGGTGATCTCCTCTAGAATGTCAAACACCTCTGGCGTGCGACGCTCGAGAATATACTTGGCCGAGCGGACGTTGGGAGCCAGACCGCGGATGATGAGTTCCCGAAGAACAAAAGGC
>CAZSSJ010000020.1:0-12739 GCA_964609775.1 uncultured Gammaproteobacteria bacterium | reverse complement strand
TTTCTTTGGGAAGGCCGCACTCGGAAATTTTAAGATGCGGCCCGACGACGATGACCGACCGACCAGAATAGTCGACGCGCTTACCGAGGAGATTTTGCCGGAAACGGCCCTGCTTACCGCGGAGAATGTCTGACAGGCTTTTGAGTTCAATGGCATTGGCGCGGGTTGAATGGCTCGTGCGCTGCGAAGCGTCGATCAAAGAATCGACGGCTTCCTGGAGCATGCGCTTTTCGTTGCGCAAGATGATTTCCGGGGCGCCGAGATCAATGAGGTGTTTGAGGCGGTTATTGCGGTTGATGACGCGGCGGTAGAGATCGTTTAAGTCAGATGTGGCAAACCGGCCACCAGAGAGTTGAACCATGGGGCGCAGATCCGGGGGAATGACAGGCAGGACTTCCAGAATCATCCATTCCGGCCGGACATTGGCTTTGGACATGCCGTCGGCCACCCGAAGCTGTTTGACAACTTTGATCCGTTTTTGACCTGAAGCTTGCTCGAGCTCGGCCCGCAGGTCAGCGGCCATTTTTTCCAGATCGAGAGTTTTAAGAACGTCAAGAATGGCTTCGGCTCCCATGCCAACGGTGATGAAATTGGCAGCACCATACTCGTCGAGCTTCAGATATTCCTCTTCAGTCAATTGAGAAAGGGGCCGGACGCTTTTAACCAGATCGGAGAGAGTGTGATAGATTTCCGCCAGGCGATTTTTCTCGAGATTAAACTCGTCTTCCAGTTTGGCAATTTTTTGTTTAGTGGAAAGTTCGATTTCAGCGACGACAAGTTCTTGACGGGCTTTATCCTCCTTGACTCGCTCTTTTTGGGCCTTAATTTTTTCGAGGCTGTCGTCTTTCTCGGTGGCAATTCTGTTTTCGTAGTCCTTTTGCAGACTTTTTTGGCGCTCTTCCATAGTCTTTTTTAGATCAGAGATGACAGAGTCACGCTGGCTCTGGTCAACTGATAGAACAAGATAGGAAGCAAAATAGATGACGTTCTCCAGGGCCTTGGGGGTGATGTCTAAAAGGAGAGAAAGTTTGGAAGGAGCGCCTTTAAAGTACCAGACATGAGCCACGGGAACGGCTAAACTGATGTGACCCATTCGTTCCCGACGAACTTTCGACTGCGTGACCTCAACGCCACATTTGTCGCAAATGATCCCCCGATACCTGATGCGTTTATATTTACCACAATAGCACTCCCAGTCTTTGGTCGGGCCGAAAATGTTTTCGGAAAAGAGGCCATCTTTTTCTGGCTTGAGGGTCCGATAGTTGATGGTTTCGGGCTTAGTGACTTCGCCGTGAGACCAGGAAAGAATATCCGATGGAGAGGCTAAGATTATTTTTAGACCTTTAAAATCGACTAGGTTGGTCAGATTATCTGAAGGTTTATTCATTGACTTCCTCCTTTATTTCTTCGTCGGATTTGACACTAATGACGTTTTCGCCGGCGGCACTGGCTTCGTGGGCCGGAGTGTCCTCCGAGTCTGTTTTGGCCTCAAGGATTTCCTCAAGTTCCTTAACCTCTTTTTGGACTTTCTCTTCGAGTTGATCACTACCGCTTCCGGTGGTGGCAAGTGGTTGGGCAGTGACAATGCCTAGGGGTTGGACAGAAAGAGCCAAGCTTTGGAGTTCTTTGACCAGAACTTTGAACGATTCGGGGATCGTGGATTGGGGAATATCAGTCCCTTTGACGATGGCTTCGAAAGCTTTGGCGCGCCCCACGACGTCGTCCGATTTGATCGTGAGCATTTCCTGAAGGGTGTAGGCAGCGCGATGGGCCTCAAGCGCCCAAACTTCCATTTCCCCCAAGCGTTGGCCACCCATCTGAGCCTTACCACCAAGCGGCTGTTGGGTGACAAGAGAATAGGGGCCAGTCGAGCGGGCGTGGGTCTTGTCCTCAACCATGTGAATGAGTTTGAGAATGTAGCCCGTGCCGACAACGATGCGTTCGGGAAAGGTTTCACCGGTCCGGCCGTCGATGACCTGGGCCTTGCCGTCAGATGGAAGACCGGCCTTTTTGAGGGCGTCAATGAGAAGCTCCTCGGGAATTTGTTCGAAAACGGGCACAGTGATTTTTCGTCCCAGGTGAGACATCGCCCAACCGAGGTGGGTTTCGAGAAGCTGGCCAAGGTTCATCCGGCCAAGGACGGACAAGGGCGAGATCATGATGTCAATTGGCGTGCCATCCTCAAGGTGGGGCATGTCAGCTGAAGCGACGATGCGGGAGATGACACCTTTGTTGCCGTGCCGGCCGGCGACTTTGTCACCGACGGAAACTTTGCGGATCTGAGCCACTTTGACTTTGATGAGTTTGCTCGTTCCAGGAGAGAGCTCGTCGCCCTTCTCTTTATCAAGAATGGTGATGCCAATGACTGTTCCGTGCTCACCGTGGGGCATGCGGAGAGAAGTGTCGCGAACCTCTCGGGCTTTTTCACCAAAAATGGCCCGGAGTAGGCGCTCTTCAGCTGACAGCTCAGTCTCGCCTTTAGGAGCGATCTTGCCGACTAAAATGTCATTGGGGCCGGCTTCGGCGCCGATGACGACAATCCCGCCTTCATCGAGATTGGCCAGGTCTAATTCGCCAACATTGGGGATGTCCCGAGTCAGCTCTTCGGGTCCGAGTTTGGTGTCGACGACTTCACATTCGTATTCCTCGATATGGATACTGGTTAAGAGATCTTCTTTGACAAGACGGTCAGAAACGATGATGGCGTCCTCGTAGCCGTAACCCTCAAAGTGCATGTAGGCGATGGTCAAATTGGTGCCGAGAGCTAGTTCACCATCTTCGGCAGCGGGGCCGTCAATGAGAGCGTCACCTTTACGAACGGTCTGGCCGACTTTGACGAGTGGCTTTTGGGAATAGCAAGTGCCGTTGGGATCGGTCTTTTTGAACTTGGTCAACAGATAGGTTTCTAGGTTGCCGTTAATTTTTATTTTGTCGGTTTCTTCCTCTTCATCTTCATCTTCCCTAGTTGGCTTAGAAATTTTGAGAACGATTTTATTACCGTCAACGAAGATGGCTTCGCCGTCGTGACGAGCTTTGGCTACCCAGCCCATTGAGGAGGCGACGTCAGTTTCGACGCCGGTGCCAACGACTGGGGATTGTGGGCGCACTAAAGGAACAGCCTGTGACTGCATGTTACTACCCATGAGGGCGCGGATACCGTCATCGTGCTGAAGGTAGGGAATGAGAGCAGCGGCGGTGCCAACAACCTGGCGGGGAATCACATCAATTAAGTTAACATCTTCAGTGTTGGCTTCAAGGAAATCCCCCCGGAAACGGACCGGAACCCGGCGGTCGGTTAAGAAAGTGTTCTGGTCAATGCCCACTTCGGCATGCGTGATTTTAAAGTCCCGTTCGTCGTCAGCTGCTAAATAGACAATATCTTTGGAAATTTTGACCTTGTCCCCGACTTTTTCGAGCTTACGATAGGGAGCAAGGAGAAAGCCGTACTCGTCAACGCGAGCATAGAGACTCATGAAGGTGACTAGGCCGATGTTGGGGCCTTCAGGAGAACGGATAGGACAAATGCGACTGTATTGGGAGGCATTAATGTCGCGAATACTGAAACTAGCTCTTTCCCGGCTAATGCCGCCAACGCCCATGACGGATAATTTTCGCAAAGTGTCGACCTCGGAAAGAGGATTGGTCTGCTCCAGAATGGCGGAGAGTTGGGAAGTGCGGAAAAATTCATTGACGGCGGAAATCAAGGGTCGGGCGTTAATGACCTGATTGGGCATGACTTTGGTTTTGGGATCTAAAAGACTCATTCTTTCCTTGACCGTCCGTTCGAGACGAAGAAGACCAACCCGGACGGCGACGCTGCCAACAAGTTCCCCGACACGGCGGAGGCGACGGTTAGCAAGGTGGTCAATATCGTCAGTATAGGTGTCAACGTCACCTTTCTGGAGGCGAATGAGATATTTGATGGTTTCGATGATGTCTTCCCGACGCAAAACCCAGTTTTCTGGTTCGTTGGGGATCGATAACTTGAGGCGTTTGTTGATCTTATAGCGTCCGACTTTGCCGAGATTATAGCGGCGAACATTGAAGAAAAGGTCGTTAATATAGTCTATGGCTGTTTCGACGACCGCGGGTTCGCCGGGGCGCATCTTTTTATAGATTTCCATAGCCCCTTCGGCGGAACCATGGGTAGGGTCTTTCTTAAAGGTATTCTCAATAAAAGCTTCAGCGCCATTGTCAACAGAGGCAAACAGTTTTTGAATTTCTTCATTAGAGCCAATACCGATGGCCCGGAGGAAAGTCGTTACCGGGAATTTGCGCCGGCGATCAATGCGGACGGAAATGACATTGTTACGGCTGATGTTGAACTCGAGCCAGCTGCCGCGAAAAGAGGGGCGAATTTCGGCAAAGTAGAGCATGCGGCCGGTGACAGCATCAACATCGCCAAGGAAATAGACCCCTGCGGACCGAACGAGTTGGTTGACCACAGCACGTTCGATGCCGTTGACCACAAAAGTACCGGCCGGAGTCATGACAGGCAACTCGCCAAAAAAGACCTCTTGGGTAGTCACCTCGCCGGTTTGCTTATTAAGAAGTCTGGCTTCGATGCGCACCGGCATGTCAAAAGTGACGCCTTTGATGGCTGCCTGGGAGGCGGTGTATTTGGGTTTTCCGAAGGTGTACTTGCCGAGAGTCAGCTCCCAGTTTTTACCGGTGAAGTCGGAGATTGGAGAAATTTCGGAAACGAGTTCGCCAAAGTCTTCGGCCAGAAATTTTCCGTAGGATTCTTTTTGAACGGAGAGGAAGTCGAGTTCCGGAAGTGAAGGATAACTTTTGCCCCAGTAGATCCGCGGTTGGGGTGCTTCTTCCTGATGAATAGTGGTAGCAGAGCGTGACGAGCGATCTTTTGGCATTTGGTCAGAAAGCCCCACTTCGCTTAAGCTTCGCGGGGTGAAAGCAGATTGGACTGTCGTGATGCAACTTCAGCTTTGAAACACGACAGAAAAGAGCGAACCCACAATATGTTCGCCTCAAAAGTTATTGAATCAGGGATAGTTTAACAGAAAAAACGGGAAATGCAAGAGGTTGTTCGGTCTACCCAAGTGGATAATTATTAATTTGGTTTGCGGTGATTTCGGAGATAGAACCGGAGTTTTTGACCGTATTCACCCTGCCATTTAGGATCGACCAGCGTCAAGGCAATCATGTAGCGCTCAGCGAGTTTGTTTTCGGCATGAAAGTATGACTCTTTATCACGGACGACAAAATACAGAGAGTTAATTTTGTATCCTCGCTGAATTAGGAAGTATCGGGTGAGTTGAGAGGCGGCGGTGACAGTGATTATCGAAGCAAACAGACCACCGTTCTGATCGAGAAATTTTCGCTGTACTTCGGCTTCTTCAACGCTGCATAAACCCAAATCACGAAATTCTTCATCTTGGCCGGCAAAATCCTGAGCGGGAATTTTGTGCTGTGCTCGGAGATATTTTTTCCCTTTCTGATGTAAAAACCCTCTCCTTTATGTTCGGCGCCTAAAAGAAATATTTTAACTGGAATTTTTGATTCAGTTAATTTTTTCCAAACTGCGGCGCCTGCATCGAGATAGTCAATAAATTGCGGACAGATGTCTTTTCCTCCTAACCAAATAGCTGGAATGATTAACAAGACCGGCTTACTATTCGGTTGGTCTTTTTGATAGGAATTCAACTCATCAACTTCAGAAAAAGATCTTGCCATCAAAATTTTGTAGATTTCGGCCAGGAGATCAGCCATCAGGACTTTAAAGTAGAGGATTTTGTCCTTCCGCATCTTTTCGTATTTGACCAGGTCTTGAGGATTGACGTTCTTAGTGCTGTAACTATCAGGTATATTCATGGGAGACTACAGATATTTTTGGATGTTCTGGTTGTGCTCGGAGAGGGTGCGGGCATAGTGCATTTGGCCGGATTTGTCGGAGAGATAGAAATAGTAGTCGGTCGTTGCCGGGTTAATTGCGGCTTGGATGGCAGAAAGGCCGGGATTGCAGATAGGGCCGGGGGGGAGGCCGGGGTTTTGGTAGGTGTTATAAGGAGACTTAAATTTGATATCTGATGGAGTCAGTTCTTTTTTCCACCAGCCGTCTGAATGAGTATAGCCAATGGCATATTGGACTGTCGCGTCAATGTCCAGAGCCATACCACTTTGTAAACGATTATAGATGACGCTAGCGACAAGAGGCCTGTCGGGAGTGTTCTTAGCCTCTCGTTCCACTAAGGAAGCAATAATCAGCTGCTCACGCGTGACCGGGAAGGAAACTTTCTGACCAAAATTGTCTCTCATAAGGGCAAAGATCTGATTGGCGGTTATTTGTTTGGGGACAAGATAGGTGTCTGGAAAATAGTAACCCTCAGAACGGGCAAAAACGGCGGCGGACTGGGTAGCAGCAAAACTGTTCTTTTCAAGATATTCAAGAATTTGCTCAGTCCGCCAACCTTCGGGGATGGTTATTTTTGTGTCTTCCTTACCAACCTGGAGTCCTGCAGCAATCTCCCCCGCTGACATTGACGGTGAGAGAGCAAAAGTTCCTGCTTGAATGTTTTTCTCGATGCCTAGTTTTTTAACAAGAAGGAAGAAAGCGACCTGGTCACGAATGATGCTTTGATCACGAAGCTTCTTGGCAACCTCGCGAACGCCATCGCCTCTGGAGACAGTGAAGGTTTTTGTTGATTTATCGAGGGGATTTAACGGGGTGAGCGAGACATTCCACCAGATGACGGCGACAACGAGACAAAAGAGGAGGATAAAGATGGTGGCGGCAACTTTTCTCAACTTAGACCTCCTCAAGACGGGCGCGGCGATATTTGCCATTTTCTTCAATGTAGATTCGCTTGCATTTGCAAGTGACTTTAGGACCGTTTCTTCTACCTTTAACAAGCGGGGTGCCGCAACCGACACATTTTCCTTGAGAGAGAAGCCACGCTTGGACTGGGGAGATGAGATTTTTAAACATGATTATTAGAAGGGAGAGGTGAGAAGGGATAAGGGAGAAGCCAATCGGCTTCTCACCTCTCAACTCTCAAATCTCACTTCGGCTATCTAACCATCTTTGTAATATGACGGCGGCGGCCTGAGCGTGCTCCTTGTCTTTTTCCAGTCTGTTTTTAGTCCTCAGAGTCCGGGCCTCGTGAGAACTTAAAGTTTCGTCAATGTAGTCTAGAGGTAATGTTAGCATAGATTTCAATTTGGTGCCAAAAGCGAGGGCGCTAGCCTTGCTTTTCCCTTCAGAAACGCCAACGACGATTTTGCTGATGTCCCACTTACTAACGATTTGACTCACGGCAGTGAGGGCTTCTTTGACATTCTTTACCTTGACAGTACCAATTGGAGTTGCAAAATCCCCCTCCGAAACAGCCAAGCCGATGTTCCTCAAACCATAGTCAATGCCTAATAGCACAAGAGGTATTTTAACGTGTTTTCTAGATTTGTGCCAAGGTGCCCTGCACGATGCCGCGCATCAGGACGGTTCCGGGGGGGAGACAGGTGATGAGAGTGATGTAGGCGGAATCAAAACGTTGTTCTAAGACAGACAGGTCCGTCGGGGAGACAACTTTTTTATCAGTGACTGTGTATTTGTAGCGGACGCCGTCATAGTCGACGAGGATGTCGTCGCCTTCAGCCAGATCCATGAGGTGGGTGAAAATGCCACTGTAGTTTCGGGGCGAGGCAAACTGCGGCAGTTCCGAATGGCCGAAGATGATGTTGTTGCCATAATTTCCGGGAGGGGCCGAAGTTGGCCAGGCGATAAGAGATTTTTTCAGATCTTCGCCGCCAATTTCCACTGTGGCTGCGTCAATCTTTAATTTCGGGATAGAAAGATTATAGACCTTCAGATTGCTTTTCGGAACATTCTTACTAGGCAAGCCCACAAACCAGGTGGAGATTTTATAGGAGTCATCACTGGTGCTAGTCGGATTAGGAGTCTCCTGAGCTTTGACCTCTTGAGGTGTAATTAACGAACGGGCTAGGGGAAATGAGGAAGAAAGCGGCGAGACAATTTTTTCTGAGTAGCCGGGCAGGACGAAAAGATACCAGCCAAGAATGGGATAGGCAACCTGGCCAACCAAAAAAAGGCCAGCAAAAAAACAAAGGCTGGCAATGACGCCAACGGTTTTTCGGGAAAGGCGGGACTGATGACGGGAAGGTCTGGGAAGGCGGGAGAGGATACTTCTTTGATTTGGTTTTTTAATGTAGCAATATAAGGCCATAAAGTTAAGGGCCAAAGTTATTCCGTGATGACTTCGATTTGGATATTGTCTTTTTTCCACGGAAGGACGGTGGCGTCAATGAATTTCTGAAATATCCGCGGGGTAATGGTGACGTCAATGTGGCTTACCCCGGGAAGAGAAGAAAGACTGGCCTTGGCTTGTTTGATGCTTTTACCGGTGACACGACTTTGAGCATCCTCAAGGTTAAGGTGGGGGGCCAGTTTTGATGAAAGACCAAGATCCAGCTTGATGGCACCTTTTTTGTCCACGGTGACCTGGTGAACGGTCAGGCTGCTTTCTTCGGGTGTCAGGGTGTAGCCGTCGGGAATGTCTGAAGAAAACTCCTGTTTGAATAGCCCGATAGCTTCACCGGTGGAAAAGATCACGCCTTTAAAGTTCATGGTCATGTCCAGGCTTAAAGTTTCAGCCTCCGCGTCGACATCTTTAGAGAATTTCTTTTTAGAAACTTCGGAGGTGATCGCTGTGGGAAGGAGAGTTTGGGCCGGGGCGAGTTTAGCTTGAAGATCTTCTTGAGCTTTGGCGGAAAGCTCGGCGGAAAGGGTGGCGGACAGTCGATCCTGATCAGCTTTAGTGACAATTGTAGCCTCGCGGCTGCTGCCGCCGGAAAAGGCCGAGTCATTTTTAGCCAGATAGTCTGACGAGGAAAGAGAAGCAACGGTGAATTTTGTTCCGGAGGAAAGATTATGGGTCGCACCAATATTGCTCGCCGTGACACCAACACTGACGGTGGCGGGGGTAATGGCATCGCCAGAAGCGACGGAAACGTCACGATCAAGAGTGAATTTTAGACCATCGGGAGAAGTGATCGTCGTACCGGCAACAAATGATTTCACTCCGGCAACACTATAAATGGTGACATTCCCCTTAGCCTTCTCCCCAACGGTTTTTCGACCGCTGGCAATGCCTTTTTTGGTGCCAATTTCCGCAACTTCCAAAAATTCACCAGTGATGACTTTTTGGTCAGAGGAGCTGGACCCGTTTGTTTGGACAGCAAGCTCCATCTCGTGATCGAAGTTCTTGAGAGCGAGAGTGAGAGTGACGGTGGCTTTGGGAAGAAAATAGAAAATTCCAGCAAAGCCAAGAATTAACACCAAAAGAGTGACGCCGAGAAGCGGGATTAGTTTTGGAGGAGGTTTGAGCGAGGATGGAGGTGAAGGCTGCGGAAGAGAGCGGAAAAGGGTTTTTGGGATAGTGGTCAAAAACGATGTGGCGCCGACTAGATTGAGAGGGTGTCGTCTTTCTTTTTTTGACGTTTGATCAGTCGTTTGATCAGGGCGTTTTTCAATCACGGGCGGCGGCAGGGGGGTAAATTCAGCAGACCCGTTGGCTGGTGAGGGAGGTGACTTGACGGGGAGCGTGACTTCACTAAAATCAGCGTCGAGGGCAAACCCGGCCTCTTGGGCGGAAACTTCCCGAAGTTCAGCCTCGGATTCCCTTGTCGCTTGTTGGCTTTCTTCGGGACGAATTTCGGGCCTTGGCGGGACAATTTTTGGGCTCGAAACAGCCAACTCACTAATGTTGAGCGATGCTCCCATCTGAACAGCGCCGGATGCAGCCACAGCCTTGATGACAAAGTCGCTGGGGAGAATTTCCACTCGGGGGAAATGTAAAAAGGGAAGCCGTCCCGTCCAAGGATGAGCGGTAATCTTCTGGGAAAGAGCGTCCAGTTGGGATTTGCCATCATAGATAATGATGCGAGCCGGCAGAGCTTCTAAGTCAGTGAATTGTTTGAGAGCGTTTTCAAGAGCGGCGACAATGGCCTCAGGTGAGTCGCTGTTTTGAAGAAGGGGGGCGGTACCGAGACTTTTTCCGGCACGATAAATGGTCAGAGCACTGGAGCGACCGTCTAGTTCAACGAGAATAGCGGTTAGAGGAGCGCCTTCAGCTTCTTTGAAGAAACTGTCGAGAGCTTCGGAAAGGACGACATATCCGAGGGGAGTTAAGTCAAGCTGTTGACAAATCCGGCGGAGATTCGGCAGATGGGCTGGGGCTATTTTCCCCTCAGAAACCCAGCTTTCAGGGACAGCAAAAATGACTTTATTGATCTCGACCGAACCTGTGCTCCCCGCCTGAGAAACAACTTTGTCAGCGGCTTTGAGAAGACTGTCGAAATCATTTCCTTCAATTCTGGCAGAATGGATTTGACCGATGGCAACTTTTCCTTCAGCCACTTTCCAGGAGGTTGCCAGAACTTGAGAGGAAGAAATTTTGACCGCCAAAAAATAGTCTTCTTTTGGTGTCCCTTGACCGACTTTGGAAAGAATAGGAGAAAAAACCTTAGAAAGGTCCATCGGAGAAAGCGTAGCACATTTTGTGGTAAGAGTGCAACAAAAATGGGATAATTTGGAACAATGATTAAAGAGATTGCCGACCCAGAAAAAGTAGACTCACTTGCCAATCATATTACTCAATCCTGGGAGTGGGGGGAGTTTCGAAAACAGACGCCGAGTATTAAGCAGATACTGCGTCTGGGGTCTTTGGAAGACGGCAGGTTAGTTAAGGTCTGGCAGATTATGTTTTCTAAAGTTCCTCACCTGCCTTCCTATACCGTTGCCTACTTGCCCAGAGGGCCAATCCCTGAGGCTCAAGAATTAGAGGAAATTAAACAATTTTGCCGGAAAGAAAAAGCAGTTTTTTTGAAAATGGAACCCTTCGACTTCGCTCCGGGCAAGCCGGATTGCGACCTACCACTGGGTGTACAAGGAAAACCGATCTTACCAAGACATACAATTTATATTGATCTGACACAATCCGAAGAAGAACTTCTGTCGCAGATGCATGAGAAAACGCGGTATAACATTCGCTTGGCGCAGAAAAAGGGAGTACTGGTGCGGGAGGAGAATTCTCCGGAGGCCCTGGAGAGTTTTATTAAATTATTGGAAGATACCGAGAAGCGGCAGAAATTTTACTCACATACGGCCGATTACTATCGAAAGTTGTGGGGTGTTTTAAGGCCAGCTAATATGGTTTACCTTCTTTCGGCGAATGGTCCTCATGTGGCCCATGGGTCTTCTGGGACTAATTCCCCCATTGCCGCAATCATGCTCTTTCGTTTCAAAGACTTTTTGTACTATCCTTATGGTGGATCGAATCATGAGTTTCGACATTATATGGCTCCCCAACTGCTTCATTTTGAAGCCATGAAACTGGGAAAAAGACTTGGGTGCAAGACTTATGATCTCTGGGGAAGTTATAAAAATTCCCCCACGCAGGACGATCCCTGGTGGGGATTCTACCGGTTGAAATCAGGACTTGGCGGAAAAGAGGTTGATTTTCCAGAAACAATTGATGTTCCCTTCTCCCCGCTTTACCAGCCTTTGATGGCAGTCGATTCTCTTCGGTGGTTCCTGCTTAAGTTTCTTAAGAGACTTAAGTGACCTGAAACATGGACATTCGACAGTGCCCAAATTATTCAAAATATATGAAGGTTCTTGGCTGGCAAGTGAAAACGGCCGGAAGGGCAAACGTTTTCATCCGCCACTTCCCCATCTTTTCCTATTGGTCAGTGATTAAAGTCCAACGGCCAGAAGAGGTTGATTTTGGAAAACTTGGTGAGATCGCCCGAAAACACCACGCTTTGTTCGTGAAATTCGAGCCTTCTATCATTTTAGAAGACTTAAGTTACTTAAGAAACTTAGGTTTTGAGCCTGACGGTTGGCCGCTTCTGTCTTCAAAAACTCTGGTTCTTAATTTACTTACAACGACTCTAGAATCGCTCTCTAAAGACACACGGTATGAAATCCGGAAAGCCCAGCAAGTTTTACAAGGGGTGGGCTTTGCGAGCTTGAAAGGCCACCCCTTTAAAGGCTTTGTGAAAAGGTCGTATGATATAGAGCTTTTTTACAGTCTACTTAGAGAAACGATGAAAATTGGGAAATGGCAAGTGCCGATTAAAAAAGAGGTCACTTCGCTCTGGAAAAGCTTCCAACCAAATAATGCCCACCTTCTAATTGCCTATGGAGCTTTTCATCAGCCTTTGCAAGAGGACCTCTTACAAAAGACGTTGGGAGGTGCTTTTATTATTTGGGAGGGTGACACGGCGCACTATATGTATGCGGCACTGACCCGGGAGGGAAGGAAAATGGGGGCGGCGTATCTGCTTTTGTGGGAAAGCATACGTTATTGCAAGAAATTAGGTCTGAAATATCTCGACCTGGAAGGAATCCATGACGAGCGGTTTCCCAAAATGACACAGAACTGGCAGGGGTTCACAACGTTTAAAATGGGGTGGGGCGGAAAAGTGGTGGAATATCCGGGAAGTTATACGAAATATTACAATCCGCTAGTTAAATTGCTTTTCAGTTTTGGCGACAGATTCTAAAGGACTTTTCGGGGAAGACGATAGATATAAACCCCACTTGCCACACTCAAAACTCCCATAATTAAAAACAGCGGGTCGAAGCCGAACTTGGTCACAATAGCACCGCCGACGACTGCACCAGCTGCAGCTGTAAAGTAATTCATTCCTGACTTCGATCATTTAGTGTCCCAAGGAATTTAGGAGATCAATTTTCCAC
>CAZSSJ010000019.1:0-18168 GCA_964609775.1 uncultured Gammaproteobacteria bacterium | reverse complement strand
ACCTCCACAAGTTGCCTCCTTTTTAAGTCCTCATGTTGCTCTTTGGTCATGAGCTTCTTCACGAAGTCTCATTGAACTTGTGCCTTTCAAAATTTGTACTGCTTCGGAAATTGAAATAGTGGGCGGAAACGAGAGAAAAATGTGCACATGATCTGGCATCACTTCCATCTCATCAATTTCCCATCCTTGTCGAAGACAAATTCCTGACAATATCTTTTTGAGGGTACTCTCTGTGTTGCCACCAAGAATAGGCAATCTAAATTTTGGGATCCACACCAAATGATATTTGGCGGTGTAAACCGCATGACTAGTTTTTTTAACTGGGACACAACAATCCCAAGTTTAACATCTCAAACGAAAAACGACTCAGCACTAAAGTGCTGAGCATTAACCGTTAGTAAGCGTATCTGCAGCGGTGTTCATTGAAGATGAACAAGGAAGATTATTACTCCTTCAGCAAGCAGCAGAAAGAAAAGGATTCAGATGGTGCCCTCCCGCTGGTGGAATGGAAGCTCATGAAGACCCAATGATGGCAGCTATTCGGGAAGCCAAGGAAGAAATTGACGTCGATGTGGAACTTACTGACGTAATTGGAATTTATGTAGTTGACAGAAGCGATTCAGCTTCAGGGTTAGCGTTTGTGTTCAGAGGAAAGATAACTTCAGGTGAAATTACCCCAAAAGAAGGAGAGATTATGAATTATCGATTCTTTGAACCCCAAGAAATTCAAGCTTTGACAGAAAATGGACAGCTCTACAAACCAGAGTACAACACGGTGGGTGTCAGAGATTGGATTGAGGGTGAGACCTACGCTATTGGTGTTTTGAAGCGCCGTTAATGCGAATAGATAGCTCGTCCTAACCACTTTGCTAGATTTCGCTTTGATAATACATATATTCGATACCAAAATACAGCCGCCATTCTGTCCTTTGACTTAGTTCTTCTGACAAATTCTTCAAAGGATACTTTCTTCAAATTACGTTGTTGCATAGGCCAGTTGAGGTTGTAGGTCAAGCTCTCGGAAGGTATAATACAAACGATTGAGAAATTCTTGTAAGGTGTTCCATTTCTCAGTCAGTAAGGTCACAAATTTAAATGGAAATTTTAAACCCACCTGCGTTTGAAGAACGACTGAAGATTTAATAGATGTTTTGCGCTCCCGCAACATCTCCCGAAGTCAATGTGTCCTTCTTAATTTCCCCTTTTGACCCGTAGCCATACATTGTGTTGTCAACATATTCCGCCGAATAATGATCATCAAGCCCCATCCAATGCCCGAGCTCGTGAATCAAAATATCATAGGCATCATATGTGTTTGGATTAGCGCAGGCGGTCTCCGAATACGTCGTCCAGCTCCAGGAATACTTTAAATTCAAAATTGTGTCTGTCTCCACTGCCTGTCCACCATTCAGGTAATACCAGGTATACGTTACCCCTAAAGTTCCAGCTGACGCTCGTCCCCAGGCAATGACATTCTGCCCGTCATATCGAGCTCTGTTGGCCCTAGTGTCTGCTCCGCGGGAAAAACTCACCAAATCTCCTGAAACCGTGCTCCATTTTAAGAATGACTCCCCGGCTATCACCGGCAAATTACTTCCCCCAACCGAACTGGGAACACTGTTCACATTAAGCTGGTATGTCCAATTCGAAGCCAGGTGCCATCCGGTCGAGCCGACAACCGCGGTCGAATCCGGGTCGGAAACACTGCACGCTGTCAAGGCGTCTTGACGCTTCGCCAAATCCTTTTCTTTGTGCACAAACACCCTGACCCTCACTCCCGGGTGATCTCTGAGAGCGTAGTCGCCATCTTTTTCCGGAATCTCGTCGTCAGAGTATTTCCTGTCATCCTTCGCCAGCACCACGGAAACTTTTGGAGCAATGCTTACTAGAAAACCAATCAGGATTAAACTAACGAAACCAACGAGGCAGAAAATGCCAGAAATTTTTCTCATTCTTTTCACCATAGCATACCTGGCGACAAAGTCAAGATAGTGGTAAAATGAGCTTGCTTTTGGCGCGTTCGTCTCCGTTTCTTGCCGCCATCGTCTAGCCTGGTCAAGGACACGAGATTTTCACTCTCGGAATCGCGGGTTCAAATCCCGCTGGCGGTACATTATGACCATTCGTAACGTTGCCATCATCGCTCACGTTGACCACGGCAAAACCACGCTCGTGGATGCCCTGTTGCGCCAATCCCACACTCACATGTCTAAAGAGCAGGAATCTTCCGGTGATTTAATCATGGACAGCAATGAACTCGAGCGCGAGCGGGGAATCACCATTTTTTCTAAAAACGCCTCAGTGGTGTACAAAGACACCAAGATCAACATTATCGACACTCCCGGCCACGCCGACTTCGGTGGGGAAGTTGAGCGGGTTTTGAAACTGGCCGATGGTGCCCTCCTCCTGGTTGACGCCAAAGAAGGCCCTATGCCCCAAACCCGCTTTGTCCTCAAAAAAGCCCTCGAACTTGGTCTCAAAATCATCGTCATCATCAATAAGATCGACAAAGCTGACGCCCGCCCGCAATGGGTCCTGGGCAAAACCTTTGATCTTTTTGTCGAGCTGGGCGCGAGCGAACAACACGCCTTTTTTCCAACTCTCTATGCCGTTGGCAAAGACGGGCTGGCAGGCTTGGAGCCTGACATTGCCCATATGAAAGACATTACTCCGATTTTTGACACCATCCTGAAAGAAATTCCCCCTCCGACAGGTGATCCGAACAACCCGCTTCAAATGCTGGTAACAACAATTAAGGGCGACAATCACTTGGGCCGAATTGCCACCGGTCGGATAGCCAATGGCACAATTAAAGCCAACCAGGAAATCGTCCATATAAATCGCCTTGGTGACCAAAAAAAATACCGTTTGACCTCCTTAGTGACTTTTAAAGGTTTGGATAAAGAAACTGTCGATGAAGCCCAAGCCGGAGACATTGTGGCCATTTCCGGCATTCCAGACATTAATATTGGTGAGACAATTGCTGATCCGGAAAATCCGATTGCTCTGCCGCTAATTGACATCGAGCAGCCAACCGTCAGGATGACTTTCATGGTCAACTCTTCACCATTTGCCGGTCGGGAAAGCAGATTTAGCACTTCCCGCCAAATTCGGGAAAGATTGATGCGAGAACTGGAAACTGACATGGCTTTGAAAGTAGCTGACAACCCCGACGGCACTTGGGAAGTCTCCGGCCGCGGTGAACTTCACCTAGCAATTCTGATTGAAAGAATGCGCCGCGATGGTTACGAGTTTCAGGTCTCCCGCCCCAAAGTCATCGAAAAAACTGAACAAGGTCAAAAACTGGTTCCCTTTGAATCGGTCTGGATTGAAGCTCCCGAAGACTTCAGCGGCATTGTCATGCAAAAGCTCGGTGCCCGCCACGGTCAGCTGAAAGACATGCGCGCCGATAATGGCATAACCAACTTCGAATTTCTCACCCCGACGCGCGGTCTTCTGGGCTACCGCAGCGAGTTTTTAACTGATACCAAAGGTCTCGGGATCATTAACGCCACTTTTTCTCACTATGCTCCGGACGAAACAACTTGGCGCGACCGCGACCAAGGCTCCATCGTTGCTCACGAAACCGGTATAAGTACCCTCTACGCTCTAAGTTCCGCCCAGGACCGCGGCACCCTCTTCATTGGTCCCGGCGCCGAAGTTTATAAAGGCGAAGTTGTTGGCCAAAGCACCCGCTCCGAAGACGTGATCGTCAACGTTTGCAAAGAAAAACAGTTGACCAATAACCGTTCAAAAGGGGAGGGCGTCAGTGCTCACTTTAATGCTCCGAAAATCATGCTGCTTGAAGATGCTCTGGAATATATTGGTGATGACGAACTGGTTGAAGTTACTCCCGAAAACATTAGAATTCGTAAAAAAATCCTCGACGAAGTCGCAGCAAAAAGGGCCGCTAAAGGCTTGGTTTCTAGAATAAGTTAGAGTTATAATAGCTTCTATGAAGCTCGTTATCTTGAACGCCAGGAATCGCTTCCGTGAACAAGACCTGAAAAGGTTAGATAAATACAAACCCGTATTCTACGAGGAAAAAGACAAAAACCTTGAAAGTATAAAAGAATTTAAGTCAAACGAAGGAGTCGTTTTTGCGGTTCAGCCGGGATGGATAAAAGGATCTTGGGAAGGACTACCTTGGGAAATAATTAAAGATTTAAAAAACCTTAAAGGCCTTTGCCTATCAACCACGGCATATGGCTGGGTACCATTTAAAGAACTAGGTAAAATTGGTATTCCCGTAACAAACGTGCCCGGAAAGTCAACTGATGCCGTTGCTGAATATTATGTATTTTTGATGATCGCTTTGCTTCGTAAGCTCCCCGGGGTAATAAAAAACAATTGGAAATTTACCTATGGTCCGGATGTTCTGGGAACCGATGCCAAAGGTCTAACTGCAGGAATTGTCGGTTTAGGTAAAATTGGAAGCAAAATTGCTAAAATTTGCCAAGGTTATGAAATGAATATTACCTATTGGAGCAGAAGCAAAAAGAAAACTACCTACCAGCGCCTGGAATTAGACGACTTATGCCGTACTGCTGACGTTGTCTTTCTTACCACTTTGGCAGACAATTCAACTAAAGGTTTAATTACTAGGGATAAAATCGACCTCATGAAGTCTACAGCCATAATCTTGAGTCCTATCGAGAAAACTGTATATGATCAAAAGTATGTTCTCGAAAAAATTGCAAACGGTCAATTGGGAGGCCTAGGATTTGAATCTGAAGATAAAACCCCGCTGAGTTATGAAGGAAATGTTTTTCCGGCTCCTGAGATTGGCTACTATACCAAGCAGACACTCGACAATGAATCCCGTATCATGACAGACTCAATAGTATCAATTTTTGAGGGAAAACCTGTTAACGTAGTTAATCTTTAGCGGACCGAAGCTAGATATCCTGAAATATTTCACTCGTATTTTGACCTTCTCTCTTCAAAAAAAGGCTCCTTCTTTACAAACAACTCCAAATCGGCTGCCAGATCTAAAAAACCATCGGTCAGCTCACTGGCTTTTTCATATTTCACCCAGAAGTTTTGTGACTCATTTGTTGTTGGTTCAACCTCTCCGGAAATAATCGTTGCCCGAAAACACGTAAAAATTACATCCTGCACTATCTCTGACTCTTGCACCCGGGTCAGATGCAGAGTGCCAGCAAACTTGAACTGGGCCTTCACTCCAACTTCATTTTCCAAACACCTGGCCGCCGTGTCGAAAAGTGATTCACCCAGTCGCACTTTCTCTGCATAAAACATCCCTGCTTTGCCTTTGTGGGGGTCTTTGAGTCTCCTTCCGATCAAAACTTCAGTCCCGCCCCCATTCTTTCTGGTCACACAAATCGCCACCCCGACTTTGGGTTGCGCGACAAACTTCATCGTCTTAATGTCCAGTCTGCCTGCCACGTCCAGGCCATAGGGGGTTAACTGATAAACCTCGTCCCTCTTTTCCACCAGCCCTTTTTCCATCAGGTGCTTGAGGTGAAAGGTAAAGTGGTCACTAGTCAACCCTGTTTTATTAAGTTCTGTAAACCGAGCTTGGGGGCGAAAAAGCAGCTCGCGCAGAATCGACAGTTGCACCTGATGGTCAAGATACATAGTCCAATTATACTCGCCCGCCCCCCGCGTCGCTAATTTTAGTAAAGTTGACTTTACTAGATTCCTGCCTAGTTGGTAGTACAATCAGAGCATATGCTACCATCCCAGGAAACAAACGGGGAAACAAAAGCTAAACCACCTGCCGAACCAAACAAGCAGCAAAAAAACCACCTACGCAACCCGATAAAAGGCAAGGTTTAAGGCGCATACACACACCAGATGATGTAAGTGATCTCGGAATTAGTCCGCATCGTAGTGGAGAAATCCCCCCACCTGAATAAACTGGTTAGTAACGGTTATACATTACGACCAAACCAAAGAGCCATGAGAAGAAAAAAAGATCCCAAAGAAGCAGAGCCAACAACCATAATTGAACCCCAAAAGCACACAGAAACTGGAATCCTTGGGCTGGATGCTCTTAGCAAATTATCCCAGCTGGCAAAAACGGATCCAAAAGCCGCGCAGAAGTATGACAGCCTCGTAGCTTTTCTTAAGTTACGGGGCCTTTACGAATAAGCCTATGACTTGGAAACAAAAAACTCGCAAGTTTCTTGAAAATCGCCGGTCCATTCTGGAGAAACAGATCGCCCGAACCACTCAGATTCACCAGCAATCACCCAGCCGCATGGAAGCCCGCTACGACTCCTCCCGCGCCGAGTATCAATATCTAATTACTTCGCTCGAGTCTGAATTAAAAATTGTTCGTCAGCAGCTCATTACACTAAAGAAAAAGGGTGAGGATCAAAGCCTCTGGCAGCCAAAAAGGGCCTTGATTAATAACAAATTTTGCCGAATTCTTCTCGTTCCTGATGGCTTCGGCGGCCCCGTAATTAACGGTGTCAGATTAGTTTCCGATAAATCACCGGTTGGTTTAACGATACTGAAAAAGTCGCCAGGATTGGTCCAAGTGACCAAAACAAGTACCCTTTCGCCAGCGGCACTGAACACGCCCTCAAACTAGCCTTCGGAATGATATAATTCTCCCGTGCTCCGAAAGAATAAAAAACCGTCTCCTGATAAAAAACCGGTTGTCTATGCCTTCATCGACAGCCAGAACGTAAATCTTGCTATTCGAGATCAAGGGTGGAAACTGGATTTCAATCGTTTCCGAATCTACTTAAAAGAAAAATATAACGTTACTAAAGCTTATCTTTTTGTTGGATTTCTGCCTGGAAACCAACTCCTATATAACAAACTCCAAGAATCCGGATACACAGTAGTCTTTAAGCCAACTCTTGTTTCCAAAGAAGGAAAAGTTAAGGGAAGTGTCGATGCTGAACTTGTTCTCCACTCAATGATTGAATATCCTAACTACGATCAAGCGATTATCATCACGGGTGATGGAGACTTTTACTGCTTAGTAAATTATTTAAATGAAAAAGGCAAACTCTTAAAACTTCTTGTTCCTAACGTCAAAAAATATTCCAAACTTCTAAAGCCCTTTGCGCCGGATAAAACAGACTTCATGAACAATCTGCGACAGAAATTGGAAGTTAGATAAAAAAAGAGAGCCAATTGCACGAGGACGAAACCTCATGAACCTGCTCTCATCGTGATACTAAGATGATACCCCAATTCCCAAAATTAGTCAAGATCTTCACCCTCACTATCGTCATCATTCTCATTTCTCATTTCTCATTTCTCAAATCCGTCGAGGCCGCCTATGATCCTCTTTCCGTTCCCAACAACCGGTGGGGGATTCACATTCTGGAAACTGCTGAAGTCGGCAAAGCTGCTGAATTTGTCAACTCCGGAGGCGGTGATTGGGGCTATGTAACAATACCTATTCGCGCCAATGAACGCGATCTCGAAAAATGGACCAAATTTATGACCGACTGCCGCCGGCTGCACCTCATCCCCATCCTCCGCATCGCCCAATTTCCCAAAGATGGCGGCTGGGCTGCCCCCAACGAGTGGGATCTGGTTGATTTTGCCAATTTCCTAAACGACCTTCCCTGGCCGACTAAAAACCGTTACATCGTCATCTATAACGAGCCCAACCATCAGGGGGAATGGGGCGGCTTTGTCTACCCCGAAGAATACGCTCGGGTTCTTGATCGGGCCATCGACATCTTCCATAAGAAAAATCCCGACTTTTTCGTCATCTCCGCCGGTTTCGACTCATCCGCCCCAAATGCTGCTAATTCCATGGCTGAAATGCGCTATCTCCAAATCATAATCGACCGCTATCCCGGAATTTTTTCCCGGCTGGACGGCTTTTCCTCACATGCCTATGGCAACCCGAGCTTCACCACCGCTCCCAACTCCTACAGTCGGGTTAACATCTCCAACTACCGTTACGAGCAAAACTTCCTTAAAACCTTCAACGCGACACCGATGAACATCTTCATCACTGAAGGAGGCTGGGACAGTCAGTCTCTGGGCGATGCCCGGTCCGCGGCCTACTACCTCGAGGCCTTCCAAAACGTCTGGACCGATCCAAACATTGTCGCCATCACCCCCTTTCTCCTTCAAGCGTCTGACGGACCTTTTCAAAAATTCAGTTTTATAGGGGCTGACCAGTCCTTTAAGTCATTTGCCAAAGCGATCATGAACCTGCCAAAAATTTCTGGCCGTCCCATCCTTACTGATCAATCTGCCTCCTCACGGACCGTTCTTGCCTCACCGAACAACGCCAATTCCCAAGCCTCTGACAAAACTGGTTTTTTTACTTCCGTTTCTGCTCTGGTATTTTCCTTCCTTAAATCCTTAAATATTCTCATATGACCTGGGAAGATGCGCCTGACATTCAAAAAAGGGTCGTGCACATTCTTGCTAACCTTGACCTGCCTCATATTTTGGGAAAAAATCTTATCGTCTATCGCAGTCATGGCTCCACCGGCCGGGCGATCGCGCGCATCTGGTCCCTGCCTCGAGTTTGGCAACAGGCTCTAAACGTCTCGCCTCACTACATCATTGAGGTCATTTCTGAACGCTTTGACCGCCAAAGCCACCAGGATCAGGATCGCACCCTCATTCACGAACTCATGCACATCCCCAAAACCTTTTCCGGCGCCCTTGTCTCCCATCGGGGGCCTAAACACCGCATCGACCGCCGCTCCGTCGAAGCCCTCTACAGGCAATATGTTCAAAACAAAAATCAATCTTAACCCAGGTTCAACTCAATCCTGAAGGTAGCTTTGCTACCTGAAGGATACGACTAATTTTCTTTGGCTCACCTTTCTTTTCCAAAGAAAGGTGACTATTTGATTATGATTCTTCTTCATGGCGATAACCCAGCTCTTTCCCGCCGCCGGCTCTCTGAGATAAGAAGTCAATTCACCGGCGAGGTAATCTCCCTGGATGCCAAGGAAACTGACCCCACCAACTTCAGCCAGGCGACCCAGTCCCAAGCCCTGTTTGCTCTCAACAAACTGGTCATCATCGAAAATCCGCAGTCTAACAAAAAACTTCTTCCCCTACTTTCTCACATCGAAAACCTCAGCCTGGTTCTAATCGAAAACAAAAAACTTACCCCAACGGAAATTGGTCATCTCCAGAAAGTTCTTCCCGCCTTAAAAATCGAGGAGTTCAAGCTTGACCCCGTCGTCTTTAAATTCCTCGAAGCCATCGCCCCGACAAACCAAAAAAATCTCCTTCCGCTTTGGCAAAAATATCGCTCGTCAGAGGAGCCGGAAATCATTCTCACTATGCTTGCCCGTCAGATTCGCCTTCTGCTTCTTGTCAAAAGTCAGGCCGCCACCGGTCCGGAAGACTTTCTCCGCCTTTCTCCCTGGCAAAAATCCCGCCTGTCCTCCCAGTCCCAACACTTCACCCTCACAAGCCTGCTAGAGCTGCACCACCAGCTCCTCAACCTGGACTATCAAAACAAGACTGGAACCTCACTCCTTAGTCTTCCTGATTCTCTTGAACTTCTCCTCCTAAGACTCTAAGATTTAACTAACTTGAATCTTGACCGGGCTTTCAAGCTCTATGACATTCGTGGCCCCTATCCAGAGGTCGTTGATGAGCGCCTTGCCTTCATCCTCGGCCGGGGATTGTCGATTTTTAAACAATCCCACCGTGTGCTCATTGCCTCAGATATCCGCCACAGCTCTCCCAGTCTGAAGCGCTTTCTGGCAGCTGGTTTTGCCGCTTCCAACGTGTCCGTTTTTGATCTTGCCGAGGTCCCCACTCCCCAGTTCTATTATTCTGTGGCTTCGTCTAATTTTGACCTGGGCGTCATGATCACCGCCTCGCACACCGGGGAGGAAGAAAACGGCTTTAAACCGGTGACTAAAAACGGACTTCCCTTCGATGAGGGCGAAATCATGGCGCTCAAGGAGACCCTTAAAACCCTCACCAAAGAAAAAGCCGTTGTGGCCACCAGCCGTCCAGAACGGCTCAACACAACGGCAACCTATCTCCAGGCAATTACCGCTCAGTTAAGTAATAAATCCTTTAAAAGCCGGGTCGTTCTGGACATGACCAAAAGTTCCGTCGCTTCCGTCGTTCCTGGCCTCTTCCATAGCCTAAAGATTGATTACCACCTCGTCAAATCAGATCACCAAGGAAACCCGCTCCTGCCCGAAAACCGCCGTGATCTGGAAAAAGAAGTTCGTCTCCAGAAAGCCGATCTGGGCATCATGTGGGACACTGACGGCGACCGCGTCGCCTTTATCGACCGCTTCGGCACTTTAATCCCCATGTCCTTCATCCTTGGCTTTCTGGCCCAGTCGGCTCTGAAGCTCAATCGGGGAAAAAAAATCGCCGTCGACGTCCGCGCCGGCCTGGTCGTTCGCGACCTCGTCACCCGGGCTGGTGGGGAACTCCTCATCGTTCCTGCCTGGCACCAAAACCTCCAGTTTGCCATGCTCTCCGACCCGGAAATCATTTTCGCCGGCGAAACCACCGGTCACTTCCTCTATCGTGATTTCTATAAAATTGACGACGGCCTTCTCGCCGCTCTTCTTTTCCTAAGAGCCTTCGAGGACGATGGCATCGAAGACCAGGTCAACTCCTTAAAGAAAAAGTATTTCGAACTTCCTGAGAAAAACTTTGCCTGTTCCGACCAGATCGCCCCAAACGTTCTCCAAAAGCTGACTGGTTATTACCGGTTGAAAGGGGAATCTGTTTCCCTCAAGGACGGTCTGACAGTCTTTGGGTCTAACTGGCGTTTCAATCTCCGCCAAAGTGCCACCGAGCCATTTTTGAGACTCAATTTTGAGTCTCGTAGCGACTCACAAGCAAGCACCATTATTAACACCATCCAATCCCAGATCGACGCTGCCCAAAAATCGTTAACCCATGAATAGCTATATTCTCCCAATCACCCAAATCACTAAAGACGACGCCGCATTAGTCGGCGCTAAAGCCGCCAACCTGGGCGAGATGCATCACCTGGGGCTTCCAATTCCTCCCGCTTTTGCGCTGACCACCCAATGCTTCAGTGATTTTCTGACTTTCAACCGTCTCTCAGAGCAACTGCGTCTCCTGCTCTCCCAGACCAGTCCGCAAAACCCTGAACACCTTTCCGCCACCCATCGTCTCATCGAGCACCTCTTCATCACCGCTCCTTTTCCCGGCCCGCTGCAAACGATGTTGCCCTCCGCCTACAAATCCCTATCCTCCGCCCCCCTCCCTTCCTTGTTTAAAAATTCGCCTCCCCTGCTCGCCGTGCGCAGCAGTGCCGTCGGTGAAGACTCCCGAGTGAACTCCTTCGCCGGCCAAAATGAAACCTTTCTTGGTGTGCGTGGTGAAGTCGATCTTGCCCTGGCCATTAAAAAATGTTGGGCGTCGGCTTTCTCACCTCGCTCCCTCACCTACCGCCGGTCATTTGGTCTCGACCCGGAAAAGGTCCAAATTGGCGTCGTCGTCCAAACCCTCATCAATTCCGATGTCTCCGGCGTGGTTTTCTCAATTAATCCTGTCACCGGGGACCAGGAAACAATTGTCATCGAAGCCGTCTTCGGCCTTGGCGAGCTTCTTGTCTCCGGCCAAGTCACCCCCGACCACTATGAAGTTAGTCAGAAAACCCGCCGCCTGACCCTTGAGCAGGTCGCCGTCCAGGAGAAACACCTAACCATCAACAATGGACAATTAACCACTCAACCACTCGACAAAATCCGTCAAACAATGCGTAAACTTAACGCGGATCAAATCGAAAAAGTGGTCACTGCCGCAATCAAACTTCAGGACCACTACTATTTCCCCCAGGACAGCGAGTTTGCCTTCCTCGGCTCAAAGATCTATCTTTTGCAAACCCGGCCTATCACCACAATTCATAAACCTGAAAAACCAGCTGCGTCCATTCCCGCCTCTTCCATGGTTCTCCCCACGACAAAACCTTTTCTTCAAGGAAAAGCCCTTGCTCCCGGTCTTCAAACCGGCCACGCCGTCATCATCCATCAGTCCGCCGAAACCTCAAAAATCACTCCAGGGCAAATCGTCATCGCCCCCTCCTTCTTTCCCGAACTGACCGGCTATCTGACCAAAATGAAGGGTCTTGTTCTCGAAACGAGCCCCTCGTTACCTCAAATAAAAGACCTCCACCGGCCACCTTTCCCCATCATCACTAGCGTTCCCAAAGCCACCGAAAAAATCAAAACCAACCAAGCCATCACCGTTGACGGTCAAACAGGCCGGGTGACAATCAACTGACCAATCACGGATACTTTTCTCTCACCTGGGCGGGGGACAAAACCTCGACGATCGAATGGTCATCACCAATAATCGCTACCTGGGCCGTATGTCCTTCATCGTGTGCCAAACTTTTAATATGGATTGCCGGATGAACGCTGCGCCAAAAATAGTAGACAAACTCCTTAATCTGCTCCGGATTCATCCCTTCCCCCTTTTCCCGCAAAACTTTTTCCGCGTCATCCCGCCAGGTGATGGCCATTTCATAGTGGGGGACATAGAGCACATTCAAAAAATCAACAAGACTCCACAACTCTTCATAATCCGCCAGCTTTTCATTAATGTCTCTGGCAAACTGCTTGGCCTCCGGTGTCTCTAATGCCGGGAGGCTCTGATCAAACACGGACCCATCCTCAACCTTCCGAGCTCCGAGCATCCAGCCGTCATAGAAAATAAAATCGGGTTTTCGCCAAACCAACTGCCACCCCCGCGGCAAACTGCTACTTAGCACCACCACCTTGTCCCTTCCGACAAAACAAACATTCCCGTCGTCTCGCCCGAAAACCCGAATCTCCCCCCCCTCGTCCGGAAGAATCTTCTCAACCTCCGCGGGAAACAAATGCTCCTCAAGCGGAATTGCCGCTCCCATATTCTCTGGTGTGGGTATCCTTTGATCACGATACACAACCTCTCGAAGCTTCATCCCTCCCGCTTCCCTAACCATCACCAGACTAGCTCCAGCCGGCGGCACCACCCAGGCAAACCGGTCGCCATCACCCGCATGCGCGCCCTTATCATACTCGGCCACCAAGACAAGCGACCCGGGAGACATATTCTGCAGGGCCCGAAGATTGCCCACCGCCAGTTTAAGATCATGGGTCACCCCCCGGCGGATATACCGCGGGTCTTTTTGCCGAAGCTGGCTAAGTTCCTCATGGGTAATGTAGTGATCATCAATCGACAAACTGACAGAGCCATAACCGAAGTGCGCGAGAAGTTTTTCTAAAATCTCGCCCTGTGTCGTCTTTCCTGCCCCCTGAATCGCCGAAACGCCCACAATGATTCCTCGATCATCACTCCGTCCCTTCTTCAATGTCACCAGGCGGTCAACATAGGGAAGATAATACTTCTGCAGATCAGTCTTAAACTTCGCCAGGTCAATCTCCGGCCGCCTCTTAAAAATCTCCTCAAAAATTGCGCTGTCCTTTTCGCTATCAAATTCCATTTGAGATTAGTCTAGAACTTGTCCCGAGCGAAGTCGAGGGATCAGTCATAAATCTGTGTAAATCGTGTCTTTCTAAAGATGAAACATCAAAACCATTTCGCCCTTTGGTTCTTTAAAATGCGCCATAGCTTCCGAAACCCTTCCGTGCCAAACCTCCTCATAGACTTTCGTCAACTCCCGCGCCACCACAACCTCAATATCACCCAAAACCTCCCCTAGATTTCTCAGATTTTTCTCAAGTTTATAAGGTGAAACATAAAAAATAAAACTCATCGGACACATTTGACTCATAAGACCCAACTTCTCAAACAGTTCCCGTTGATGACTCTCTTTCTCCGGCGGATAACCAAGAAACAGAAACTTGTCCGGCGGCAGTCCCGAAACTGTCAGGGCGGTCACCAGCGCCGTCGGACCCGGAATCGCCACTACCTCAACCCCAGCTTTGAGCGCCTCACGGACCAGTTTGTAGCCAGGATCCGATACTAGGGGAGTGCCGGCGTCGGAAACCAAAGCCACTGCTTTGTCCTGAGCTTGCCGAAGGATCTCGTCAATTTTTGAAACTTCAACTTCATCATAAAGAGAAACCATAGGTTTGTGAGAAATGTCAAAATTCCTTAAGAGCAGCCCAGTGTGCCGCGTATCCTCAGCAATAATGACGTCAGCCTCCCGAAGAACCCGAATAGCTCGGAGAGTAATGTCTTCCAAATTACCGATCGGCGTGGAGACCAGGTAGAGCATAAACGAAATCGCGGGCAGCCTTAAGCAGATGTTGGCGTGAATCCTGATCCTTAAGAACGTGAACGACCGTTGGTAGAACGGACAAACCAATTACCGCTAAAACAATAAGTAAAAAATAATTATCCACCTGTTTTGGCGTAAACCGATCCCGTAAAAACGTCCCGATGCCAAAACCAACCAACGGCATACCCAAACCCCAACCAACTCCGCCAATCAAGTTATACATCAAAAATTTCGGATAATTCATTTTGGCGGCTCCGGCCACAATCGGCGCAAAGGTTCTGATAAACGGCATGAACCGTGCCAGAACAATCGTCTTGCCGCCGTGCCGATCATAAAAAGCCCGCGCTTTCGCAAGATGGCTCTTCTTAAAAAGCCGTGATTCTTCACGCAAAAACAACTTCTCACCGGTTTTGCGGCCAAACCAATAGCCCACCGTGTCCCCGGCAATTGCCGCCAAAACACATAAAACAATAAGAACGGCCAGATTAAGATCGCCCCGGGAAGCAAACAACCCAGCGGTCAGAAGCAAACTGTCACCGGGCAGAAAAAATCCGAACAACAAACCAGATTCGGCAAAAATGATAAAGAAAATCCCGACCAGTCCAAACGTCTTAATTAAAAACTCCGGGTTCAAAAACTCCGTCAAAGCCATGAAGACTAGTATATCAAAGATTGGTCTTGTCCAGAAAACACCAAACCCCCTAATTCCTCAAACATACTTCCGAATTAGGGCCGCCACCTTTCCTTGCACTTGAACATCCGTCGCATAGATTGGCTGCATGGTGGAATTTGCTGGCATCAGCTTCACTTTGCCATCTTCCCGATAGATTCTCTTCAGTGTGGCCAGACCTGATTCAATCAGAGCAACCACAATATCCCCATCTTTGACGTTTTCTTCTTTAACAAGGACAACATAGTCACCGGGAATAATCCCGTCCTCAATCATCGAGTCACCTTTAACCTGAAGAACAAAAGCAATCTTGTTTTTCGGCACCAGATTAGCCGACACTTTAAAAGTCGCCGTTGGGTCGTCATACGGTTCCAGAGGCGAGCCAGCATGAATATAGCCCAGAAGAGGTAGTTCTAAACCAATCGTTGCATCGGCCACAATACCTGTCTCAAACTCCTGGACAATCTCAATCCCCCGAACCTCATTCAGATTCCTTTTAATGATCCCTTTCTTCTCCAGTATCTTGATGTGTTCGTGAACCGTCGCCGGGGATGACAAGCCCATCGCCTGGGCTATCTCCATTAGAGTCGGGGAGTAGCCATACTTCTTTATGAAGTTCTGGACAAATTCCAAAATCTGCCTCTGGCGCTTATAAAGAACAACCGGCATATAATTGATTCGAGACTTGACTCAGGCTACTTAACAAATTATAGTCTTAACATAAACGAAACTAAGCCATAAGTCAACTGATATAAAGACGAACAAAACCAGTCAATTCGCAATGGCCCGGTGAGCAATTAGCAATTGAGGTAAATACTGCGTGCCTGCATTTTAAAGATCCCAGCACGGAGTGCTGTCACCATCATTGCTCATTGCCGATTGCTCATTGCACATTTAATGAGATTCACCCTCAAGTCCGACTATCATCCCACCGGCGACCAGCCCCAGGCCATTGAAAAACTGACCAAAGAGGTCACCGCGGGTAAGACCGATCAGGTGCTTCTCGGAGTGACGGGAAGCGGCAAAACCTTCACCATCGCCAACGTCATCGAACAAGTCCAGAAACCGACTTTAATCATTGCCCACAACAAGACTCTGGCCGCCCAGCTCTATCAGGAATTTCGTGAGTTTTTTCCGGACAACGCCGTCTCGTACTTTGTTTCGTATTATGACTACTATCAGCCCGAAGCCTATATCCCCCGGACTGACACCTACATCGAAAAAGAAACCGAAATCAACGAAGAAATTGACAAGCTCCGCCTCCAGGCCACGACTAATCTTCTCACTCGCCCGGACACCATCGTCGTGGCTTCGGTCTCTTGTATATATAATATTGGTAACCCGGTCGAATACGAAAAATATGTTCTGAATCTTGAAGCTAGCTCCAATGATCAACAATTTAGCAATGTAACAATTAAACAATCATCATCAAGGCAGGACATCCTCCTTCACCTCGTCGACCTTCACTATGACCGCAGCCAATACGAGCTCAAGAGGGGCATGTTTCGCGTCAAAGGCGACACCATCGACATTTTCCCTTCCTATGAAGACTACGCCGTTCGAATCGAGCTCCTGGAAAATCGCATCAACAAAATCTATAAAATTGACCCTGTCTCCGGAACCGTCATCGAACAAATAGACAAATTCGTCCTCTATCCGGCCAAACACTTCATGTCCGACCCCACTAAACACTCTGAAGTCTTTAAACAAATCCGCCACGATCTCGAAATTCAAGTCAAGGCGCTCAAAGACGCCGGCAAAGAACTGGAGGCTCACCGCCTTAATCAGAGAGTTAACTACGACTTGGAAATGATCGCCGAAGTTGGCTATGTCAACGGCATCGAAAACTATTCAAGGTACTTCGACGGCCGTGAGCCCGGCGAAGCCCCCTTCTCGCTCCTGGATTACTTTAATAAGGACTATCTCCTGGTCATTGATGAATCCCACATGACCATTCCTCAGATCCGGGGGATGTATAACGGCGACCGGTCTCGCAAACAAACTCTCGTCGACTACGGCTTTCGCTTGCCCGCAGCTCTGGACAATCGCCCCCTCCGCTTCGACGAATTTCTGCGCCGTAAGGGCCAAACAATCTACACTTCCGCCACTCCCGACGACTGGGAACGCGAGCAAGCGAGTAACGAAACGGTTGAGCAATTAATCCGCCCGACCGGCATCATCGACCCAGAGGTAGAGATTCGTCCGACTCAAGGGCAAATTCCCGACCTCATCAGAGAAATCACCAATCGCGTGGCCAAAGGCCAGCGCGTCCTCGTCACCACCCTGACCAAACGCATGTCCGAAGAGCTCACTGACTACCTTAAGGATCTCAAGGATCCTAAGCCCCTTAAGGTAGCCTATTTGCATTCAGACATTCAAACCCTCGAGCGCAGTTCCATCCTCAAAAAGCTCCGCCTCGGCGAGCATGACGTCTTGGTGGGAATCAACTTATTAAGAGAAGGACTGGATCTTCCCGAAGTCGGTCTTGTCGCCATTCTCGACGCCGACAAAGAAGGCTTTCTCCGCTCCGAAGTCTCCCTCATTCAGACCATGGGCCGGGCAGCCCGAAACATTGACTCTAAAGTCATTCTCTACGCCGACGTCATAACCGGTTCGATTGACAGGGCGGTTAAAGAAGTCCGCCGGAGGCGCGAAATTCAGGACCAGTGGAACAAAGACCACAACGTCACCCCTGTTTCTGTCAGCAAACCCATTCGCGAGGACGTTCTGAATGAAAGCACACCAAATAAGTCCAATTGGACCAATAAGCCCAACTCCTTCGGCGTTCTTCTCGATTCGGAAATTGCTGACATCAACCCCGAAGAGCTTCTTCCTGACCAGAAAAAAGAGTTAACTAAAGTGCTTGAAAGAAGAATGAAAGAAGCCGCCAAAATCCTCGACTTCGAAGGCGCGACATTCTATAGGGACTATTTGAAAAAACTAATCTAAACCCTCCAATTATGAGCTGATGCCATTCCCCGTGACCCACCAATAGCAATACCAAAAGGAGGGTAGATTATCGCAATAACTAGAGAGCTTGCCTCAATCACAAATCGTCTTCTATTACGCAAATCACTGCCAGTGGGCCTTTCTGGAAGAAATGGATTACCTTCAACATGATCAGAGTTCGTAACGAAAAATTCTGTTGACTTGTGGTCAAGGTAAGTCCCAATAATATAAGCCATGGCTGATAATATCTGTAGCTCTTGATAATTAGGAGCTCCATTTGAAAGCCAAATGCCTCCAAACGCTGCCACCACAAAACTAAAACCAATGTGAACTTTCGAATCCAAAATATGACCGGTAGGTTCGTAAACGAAGTGCAACACTTCTAGCTAGAATACGTCTAGAA
>CAZSSJ010000018.1:2801-22658 GCA_964609775.1 uncultured Gammaproteobacteria bacterium | reverse complement strand
GGAGCTGACGCAAGACGTAATTAATTTTTAAAAAAGGTTCGAATTTTTTCGTAAACGTTCATATTTATTGCGATACCACTTTCACTATCCGTTTTGTCATACCTGCGCTATAAATCAAAGATTACAAACAGAGCCATAAATACAGGTATTATCACTCTTATAATAATTTTTATCCCTATAATCTTAATTTTTCTTCTCTCAGCCTGGCTGTCAACTGCAATCTTATTTTAAATTACCCTCCCTCTTTATATTAAAGCGGAATATTGTATAATCCCTTTGTGCCGCGAAGTTCCGGCACTTTTGATCAATATCAAATCTCAAAAGTTAAAGATCAAAAATACAACTCAAATATCAAATATTTGATATTTTACATGTAGATTTGATATTTGATATTTAATTTTTGATCTTTTTTATGGCTGATCAAACTAAAAACCGCGACTATCCGCTCGACAAAATCCGTAACATCGGCATCATTGCCCATATCGACGCCGGTAAGACCACAACCACGGAGAGAATCCTCTTCTACACGGGCAAGACCTACAAAATCGGGGACATTGACGCCGGAACAACCCAGATGGACTGGATGCCCCAGGAGCGCGAGCGGGGGATAACAATAGTATCAGCGGCGACCACCACTTTCTGGAAAGATCACCGGGTGAACATCATCGACACTCCCGGCCACGTCGACTTCACCGCCGAGGTCGAGCGCTCTCTTCGTGTCCTCGATGGCGCCGTAACCATCCTCGACGCTGAAGAAACCGTCCAGTCCCAGACCGAAACCGTCTGGAGGCAGGCCGACAAATACAAAGTCCCCAGAATCATTTTCGTCAACAAAATCGACAAGCTTGGTGCCAATTTCTATAAAACTTTGGAGGCAATCAAAGATCGTCTGGGGGTCAAACCGGCAGTGCGGGTATTGCCCATCGGGGTAGAAAATACTTTCAAAGGAGTCTATGACCTCTTGAAGGAAGAAGCCTACATCTGGGAAGGCGATGAGCTCGGGGCCAAGTTTAATGTTGTCAAAAAAATTCCGGAAGGCCTTGATCCGGAGCTCGTCAAAAAATACCGTCACGAACTCATTGAGCAAATCGCCGAAACCGACGAAGCGCTCCTGGAAAAATACCTTAATGGTCAAGAGTTGAACCTTGATGAGCTTCAGGCCGGGCTCCGCCAAGCAGTCGTCAACTATCAGCTTGTTCCCACCTACACAGGGACCTCTTTAAGAAATAAAGGCGTCCAGCCGCTCCTTGACGCCATTGTCGACTATCTGCCGTCTCCTTTGGATCGGCCGGCCGTCACCGGAGTTAATCCCAAAACCAACCAGGAAGAAACCCGGGAAACGAGTAAAGAAGCGCCCTTTGCCGGCCTGGCTTTCAAGGTTCAACTCGATCCCCACGTGGGCAAGCTCTATTATGTCCGCATCTATTCCGGCGTTCTCAAATCCGGCTCGTATATTCTCAATTCGACCAAAAACACCCAAGAACGCATCGGTCGGCTGCTTCTGATGCACGCCAACAATCGGGAAGAAATTCAGGAAGCCTACGCGGGCGAAATTGTTTCCGTCGTTGGCCTTAAAGAAACTAAAACCGGTGACACCATGACTGACCCCGCCCACCCCATCGTCCTCGAGGGCATCACCTTTGCCGAACCGGTCATCTCTCTGGCCATCGAGCCCAAAACCAAATCTGATCAGGAGAAAATGGGCTCTGCTCTGCAGAGGGTCATGGAGGAAGACCCGACGATCCACATCAAAAGCGATAAAGAGACCGGCCAGACCATCATTTCCGGCGTGGGGGAGTTGCAGCTTGAAGTTTGGGTTCGCCGCATGAAAGAAGAAATGGCCGTCGACACCAACACCGGCGCCCCCCAAGTGGCCTATAAAGAAACAATCAAAAGGGAGGCCAATGGTGAGGGCAAATACATCCGCCAGTCCGGCGGCCGCGGCCAATATGGCCACGCCATCATCAGAGTTGAACCCAAACCCCGCGGTGAAGGCTGGGAATTTAAAAACGCCATCAAAGGCGGATCAGTTCCGGCTGAGTTCATTCCTTCAGTGGAAAAAGGCACCAAAGAAGCCTCCGGAAACGGCATCCTGGCAGGCTACCCCTTGACCGATCTCAAAATAACCTTCTTCGACGGCTCCTATCACGACGTCGACTCAAGTGACATTGCCTTTCAAATTGCCGGCTCCATGGCTCTCCAGGACGCCTGCAAAAAAGCCGATCTGACTCTTCTCGAACCCATCATGAAGGTCGAGGTGACAACCCCCGATGAATTCATGGGCGACGTCATCGGTGATCTTTCTGCCAAACGGGCTCAGATTCTCGGCACTAATAAACGGGGTAACGCCACAATCATTCTGGCCTTGGTTCCCCTCGCCGAACTTTCCGGCTATTCAACAAAACTGCGCAGCATGTCCCAAGGCCGCGCCAGCTACTATATGGAGCCGTCCCACTATGAAGAAGTCCCCCGAAACATCCAGGAGCAAATCGTGGCAAAAAAATGACGTCCTCTCCGCTACTCACGTGCGGAGTGTCCTTCGGGATATAAAAGAAGGATTTGATATGGTTCTTAATGGACTCGAATCTCAAAGTTCTTGCGGTCCTCGCTTCACTGTGGGCTAAATTTCCCTCTTGCAAAACCAAACGTGCCTACCGTATAATGAATTCAGCCTTGCAATACAGGTAGTTGTTTATTGACTGAGGATATATCACCGGTTGGATCTGATAAATCTGATCCCATCTGATAAAATCTTTAAAGAATATGGCTGAAGCAACCAAATTCCAACGAACCAAGCCCCACGTCAACATTGGCACCATCGGTCACGTTGACCATGGTAAGACCACACTAACTGCTGCCATTGCCACCGTCCTTGCCAAAAAAGGCCTGGCCGCTGCCAAGAAATACGAGGACATTGACAACGCTCCGGAAGAAAAGGCCCGCGGCGTCACCATTAACATTTCCCACATCGAATACGAAACTGAAAAGCGGCACTATGCCCACATTGACATGCCGGGCCACGCCGACTACATCAAAAACATGATCACCGGCGCCGCTCAGGTTGACGGTGCCATCCTGGTGGTTTCCGCCGCTGACGGCCCCATGGCCCAAACCCGGGAGCATCTGCTTCTGGCCAAGCAGGTGATGGTTCCGGCCATTGTTGTCTTCTTGAACAAAGTTGACATGGTCTCCGATCCCGAACTCCTCGACCTCGTCGAAGTCGAAGTTCGCGAGCTCTTGACCAAATATGGCTTTGACGGCGAAAAAGCCCCGGTCATCAAGGGCTCAGCTCTCAAAGCTCTCGATGGTGACGCTGAACAGGAAAAACACATCATGGAGCTCATGGACGCCGTTGATGAATACATCCCCACACCCGTCCGGGAACTGGACAAGCCTTTCCTGATGCCCGTTGAGGACGTCTTCAGCATCAAGGGTCGCGGCACTGTCGTCACCGGCCGAATTGAGCGCGGCAAGGTCAAAGTCAACGAAGAAGTCGAAATCGTCGGCCTCAAAGCCACCCAAAAAACGGTCGTCACCGGGGTGGAAATGTTCCGAAAACAGCTTGATGAAGGCCAGGCCGGCGACAACGTCGGCCTCCTCCTGCGCGGCATCGAAAAGGACCAGGTCGAACGCGGCCAGGTCATTGCCAAACCGGGCAGCATCACCCCGCACCTCGAATTTGAGGGTGAAGTCTACATCCTGTCCAAAGAAGAAGGCGGCCGCCACACCCCGTTCTTCAGCGGCTACCGCCCGCAGTTCTACATTAGGACGACCGACGTCACCGGTGAAGTGACCCTTCAGGAAGGTGTGGAAATGGTCATGCCGGGAGATTCCGCCAAGATGAAGGTCAAGCTCATCCAGCCGGTCGCTTTGGAAGAAGGCATGCGCTTTGCCGTTCGCGAAGGCGGCCACACCGTGGGGGCTGGAGTCATTTCCAAAATTCTGGCTTAAGTTTCTTAAGAATCTTAAGTCACTTAAGCGTCGTTAGCACTTTGAAAGAGGAAACTTGGGATCCTCTCCTGAAAATCCATGCCCAAAGGGAGAATCAGAGTCCGTTTAAAAGCTTACGACGGGCGAGTCCTTGACGCGACCTGTCAAACAATTCTTGACGCGGCCGTGAGAACCGGAGCCAGCGTCGTCGGTCCCATTCCTCTCCCCACCGACAAAACCCTCATCACCGTCAACCAATCCCCCTTCACTGACAAAAACTCCCAGGAACACTTCTTCATGAAGACCCACAAGAGATTAATCGACATCATCGAACCCACCGACAAAACCATTGATTCTCTCATGCACCTCGAACTCCCCGCAGGGGTTGATATTGAAATTAAAATGTAATTCTTTGAATTGTGATACACTTCTCTTAAGATGGCGAAGCGGAAGAAGAACCCCAGCGTCCTCGCAAGAATCACGGCTTTTATCGCTATGCTTCTCGAGCTTGGGGGTTTTCGGTAGGCCTTGCTTTTCTGGAGCGTGATATAGTACAATACTCCCAATGTTACTGAGCCCTAAACTCACTAACGATTCGTAGTTGGATGTAGGGTGGAAGCTTGAACTAAGCCCCCAGTCCATGGGGGTATTTTAATGCATGGATCCACTTGATCAGGCAGATCATCCGCTGAAATCAGATGAACACATTCTACGGCTTTAAACAATCTCAATCTCAGGACTTTGACTCGAAAGGCAACCGAGTGCCGCTGACGTGGGTCAAGGTCGAGCCGGTGACTGTCGTCAGTCAAAAAACAAATTCAGTCCAAATTGCCTTTGGCACCCGAAAGCACCCCAACAAGTCTCTCCAGGGCCTCTTCAAAAACCTCACCGACAAACTTTCACCAAGATACCTCCGCGAAACCAAATTTGACAAATCTGACCAATTAGACCAATTCCCCATTGGCCACAAAATCCAAATTCCCGACGTTTTTGACGCCGGCGACAAAGTCAAAGTGACCGGGACGTCAATCGGCAAAGGCTTTGCCGGCGTCATGAAGCGCCACGGCTTTCATGGCGGCCCGAAGACTCATGGCCAGTCGCTTCGCCCCCGTCACCCCGGCTCCATCGGTCAGACCACCACTCCCGGGAGGGTCTATCGGGGAAAAAAAATGGCCGGCCATCTGGGTAATGCCCAAGTCACCATTCGCAATTTGGAAATTTTTGCCGTCAAACCGGAAGAAAACTTGTTGGCCATCAAAGGCCTCGTCCCGGGTCACAAAGGCTCACTCTTGCGAATAACCAAATTAGTCTAATTCGACTAATTTGACAAAATTAATAATCATGAAAATTCTCGACAAGCCATCCTTTCCTAAAGAAATCGTTCAGGCTGAGGCCAAGCCCCAACTTTTGGCTCAGGCAGTCCGCGTCTACCTGGCTTCGCAGCGTCAGGGCACCCAAAGTGCCCTCACTCGGGCTGAGGTTTCACGCACCAGGAAAAAATTCCAAAAGCAGAAAGGTTCCGGTAATGCTCGGCATGGAGACAAAAAAGCCCCGATTTTTGTCGGCGGCGGTGTCAGTTTTGCCCCCAAGCCCCGCGATCATTCTCTAGCCCTTTCCAAACACATGAGGAAAAAGGCACTCTACGGCGCTCT
This sequence comes from uncultured Gammaproteobacteria bacterium, assembly GCA_964609775.1. Taxonomy (GTDB): domain Bacteria; phylum Patescibacteriota; class Microgenomatia; order JAMCZE01; family JAMCZE01; genus CAZNUP01. Next base: position 17,076 of record CAZSSJ010000018.1, on the reverse strand, counting down.
AAACTCTAAGCTAAAAACTAAAAACCTGCTCGTCATCTCCGGCATGGACAAACTCACTGGTAAAACTTCAGAAGTAGCGGAGTTTCTGGCTGGCCTGGAAGGAAGCTCCCGCAAACTTTTGATCCTAACCGACGCGGAAAGAGCCAATATCTACCGCGCCGCCCGCAACATTCCCGGCGTCACAATCTTGCCTATGAGAAACGCCAATCCCTACGAAATCATTAGAGCCGATCAGGTGTTAATAATGGAGGAAGCTCTTAGGGAGTCATCTTCGGTAAAATCCACTGCTCCAGTAGCCAAGGTTAGCAAAGCCCCCAAGGAGCCGGCAAAAACTAAAACAAAAGTAGCTAAAACCAAACCACCAGTCAAAAAAGCCAGAGCGGTCAAAAAATCAAAATGAAACTCCACAACCAATAAGCGATAAGCAACAAGCCATGAACCGAATCATACTTAAACCACTCATCACCGAAAAATCAATGAAAGAAGCCGCTTTGGGTCGCTTCACCTTTGCCGTGGCGCCGGGAAGTAACAAAAACGAAATTGCTCAGGCTGTAGCCGCGGCCTTCAAAGTCAAACCAATCAAAGTCCAGACAATCACCGTCCCCGGCAAAACAAAACGAGCGGGTCGAACCCGCCAGCAGACCACCAGCCAACCTTGGAAAAAAGCCATCGTCACTTTGGAAAAAGGCCAGAAAATTGATCTATTTGACGTGACCGAAGGTCATCCCGAGCATGGCGAGGGATCTCATAAATAAAAAATTATGTTAAAAAAATACCGCGGCACCATGACCAGACGCTTTATGACCGGAGTCGACTATAAATCGACTTTAACTGCCGTGGGTCCAGAGAAAACCCTGACCACCCTCCTGCCGAAGACTTCCGGTCGTGACAGTTTTGGCCACATTTCCAGTCGGCACATTGGCGGCCGCCACAAGAGACTCTACCGCCTCATTGACTTCAAACGGGACAAAAGGGACATCGCCGGTCGCGTGGTTTCCGTTGAATATGATCCCAACCGCACCGTCAACATCGCCCTAATTCACTACCCAGACGGAGAAAAACGCTATATTCTCCACCCCGAAGGTCTCAAAGTCGGGGAGACTGTCACCTCCGGATTTCATGTCGAGGCCAAATTAGGTAACGCTCTCCCTCTTGGCCATATGCCCGTGGGCACGATCGTTCACAACATCGAACTGACTCCTGGTCAGGGTGGAATTCTGGCTCGGGGGGCCGGCGCCGGGGCGACAATCTTGGCAAAAGAAGGGGATTATGTTACCATTAAGCTCCCTTCTGGTGAGACCCGCCTGGTCTTCAAAGACAATTTTGCGTCTGTCGGAACTTTGGGAAACGTCGACTGGAAGAATATTGTCATTGGCAAAGCTGGCCGGTCGCGGCACATGGGTCACCGGCCGGAAGTCCGGGGAACCGCCCAGAATCCCCGAACTCACCCTCACGGCGGTGGCGAAGGCCGCAGTGGTGAGGGCTTAAAAAGCGCCAAGACCCCCTGGGGCAAAATCGCCCGCGGTCTGCGCACCAGAAAAAAAGGCAAACACTCGGATAAGTACATCGTGGAAAGAAGAAAGAAGTAATGAAACTGAGAAGGGATAAGTGAGAAGTGAGATTTAGATCTCCCTTCTCCCTTCTCAAATCTCACTTTAGAAATGGCTCGAAGTTCTAAAAAAGGTCCCTATGTTGACCAAAAATTGCTCGCCAAGGTCATCTCTGCCAAAAACACGGGGAGCAAGGTGGCCATCAAAACCTGGGCCCGGCACTGCCAGATTCCCCCGGAATTTGTCGGTGTGACCCTGTGCGTCCACAATGGTCGGGTTCATGTGCCAGTGTTCGTCACCGAAGGCATGGTCGGGCACCGCCTCGGCGAGTTTGCCCCCACCCGGACGTTCCGAACTCACGGCCGCATCGTGGCCCGAATCGTGTCAAAAACTTAATTCGTATATTGAAACAAATTCGTAGATTCGAGATTACTAATGGAAATCAAAGCTCAAGCAAAATACGTTCGAATAAGTCCGCGAAAAGCCCGGCTTGTTGCGGCTGTGGCTAAGAAGTTGCCTCTGTCGCAGAGTTTGGAAAGGCTTTCGTATCTAATTAAACGAGGCTCTAAGCCGGTTCTGGCTGTCCTCAAATCCGCCCAGGCCAACGCCCTGTCCCGAGGCTTAAAGGCTGCCGATCTCAAGATCAAAAACATCTTAATCGACGAAGGCATTCGCATGAAGCGGCGGGACAAAAGTCACGGCGCCCGCTACGGCGGCGGCCTAATTCACAAGCGAACGAGTCACATAACAGTGATCTTAACAGACTAAACAAAGTGAGAAGGGATAAGTGAGAAGTGAGATTTAGATCTCCCTTCTCACCTCTCAAATCTCACTTCCGTAATGGGTAACAAAATTCATCCGATCGGTTTCCGGCTTGGTCCAGTCTACACTTGGACCTCCCGGTGGTATGCCGACCAAAAACACTATCACCGGTTTCTTCTCGAAGACGTTCAGCTCCGCCATGCTCTCATGGCTAGATTAAAAACCGCCGGCATCGCCCGGGTGGAAATTGAAAGATCCATCAACCGCATCATGATCACCCTCTACGTTGCCCGCCCGGGTGTGGTCATTGGCCGCGGCGGCCAGGGCACGGAAGACCTCAAAAAATACATCACCGAAAAACTGCTTCATGTCAAAGTCGGCAGCCAAAACGCCCCCAAAATCGATCTAAAAATTGACCAGGTCAAAGAGCCCAATCTTGACGCTCATCTGGTGGCCACCAGCATTGCCGACCAGCTTGTCAAAAGACTTCCGGCCAAAAGAGTCATCAAGCAAACCATCGAAAAGGTCATGACCGCCGGAGCCAAAGGCGTCCGGATCCGCCTTGGGGGAAGAATCGGGGGAGCCGAAATCGCCCGTGTCGAACATTCCCAGGAAGGCGTCATTCCCTTGAGTTCCGTCCGCGAAAAGATTGATTTTGCCGCTCTCCCAGCCTACACCCGGTCCGGCTACGTCGGCGTCAAAGTTTGGATCTGTTTACCAACCGAAATGAGAAAGGAGACTGGAGAAGTGAGAAGGGAGATCTAAATCTCCCTTCTCAAACCCAATATGCCGACACTATCCCCAAAACGAGTCAAATATCGCAAAATGTTTAAAGGCCAGCGCCCGGGAAATGCCCATCGGGGCAACACTCTCACCTTTGGGCAGTTCGGCCTCCTTGCCCAAACTCGGGGCTGGGTGAGCGCCCGGCAAATTGAGTCAGCCAGAAAAACCCTCACTCACTTCACAGCCAAAGGTGGCCGCGTCTGGATCCGAATTTTTCCGGACAAACCCGTCTCTAAGCAACCGCTCGATCATCGTGGCGGCGGGGGCAAGGGAGAAGTGGCTGACTATGTTGCTGTCGTTCGCCCGGGCCTAATTCTTTTTGAAATGAGCGGCATTCCGAAGGATCAAGCTGCCGAAGCAATCAGGCGGGCCGGTCACAAATTATCTGTCCAAACAAAATTCATCGAAAAAAATTAGTCATTAAAAAAGTAATTCGTATATTCGTGATTACTCCCTAATGAAGAAAAAAGACCTCACTAGTTTAACAAGCAAATCCCCCGCCGAGCTGGCTGCTCTGCGGCAGGATTTGACCGGTCAGATCACCCGAGCCCGGATGGAAATTGCCATGCACAAAGCCAAAAACACCAATATCGCCAAAAATTTAAAGAAAACTCTTGCCCAGTTGTTAACTATCAAAAGAGAAAAGGAGCTTTTTGAAAGGGAGAAGGGAGAAGGGAGAAGGGAGAAATAGATCTCACTTCTCACCTCTCAAGTCTCACTTCGGACATATGCAAACTTTTCAAGGCACCATCATTTCTGCTAAAACCCCCAAAACCGTCGGGGTGGCGATTAACTATTCCTACAAGCACCCAAAGTACGGCAAGATCATCAAACGAACCACTAAGCTCCTGGCTCACAATGAGATGAGGGAGATCAAGGAAGGAGACGTTGTTCGTGTCATCAAGTCCCGACCCTACAGCAAAAACAAACACTTTCTCGTCACTGAAGTACTGGGGGAAAAAGTGGTCGAGAATAAAACTCCTGAACCAAAAATCACCCTGCCAGAGAAAAAAGAATCTGTTAAATCAGTTCGCAAATCTGGTCAGACCAAGAAAAGATGATTCAACGCCACACCGTCTTAAAGCCAGCTGACAACACTGGGGCTCGCAAGCTCCGAGTGATCCATCTCTATGGTGGGTCAACCCGGAAGTTTTCCTATCTTGGCGACGTGGTCAAGTGTGTTGTTGATGGGGCCAACCCCAATGGCATGGTGAAGGACTCGGACATGGTCTTTGTGGTCGTCGTCCGGGTTCATAAAGAACACCGCCGATCCGATGGCAGCTATATCCGCTTTGACGACAACGCCGGAGTCATCATAAATGGTCGTGACAACAAAGATCCCGTTGGCACTCGTGTCTTTGGCCCCGTCGCCAGAGAGTTAAAAGACAAAGGCTTTAACAAAATCGTCAGCATGGCATCGGAGGTCTTGTAGTCAACTTAAGTAACTTAAGCTACTTAAGTTACTTAAAACTCGTATGAAACTCAAAAAGAACGACAAAGTCAAAATAATGGTTGGCAAAGACCGGGGCAAGGAAGGCACCATTGAGAAGGTATGGCCAAGAGAAAACCGGATTACTGTTCCGGGTGTTAACCTTCACAAGCGGCACACTAAACCCCGGGCACAAGGCCAGAAAGGCCAGATCGTCGAGTTCGTCCGGCCTCTGCCCGCCCAAAATGTGGCGCTCATCTGTCCGAAGTGTAAGCAGCCGACGCGAATTGGGTACAAACTAGTCAAAGATGGCAAAGTGAGAATTTGTCGAAAGTGCCACCAGGAAATATAGCGACAATTTTAAATTTAGAATTTGAAATTTAAAATTAAATTCAAATTTCAAAGTTCAAATTGTGCCCTTCGGGCAGAATTCTGCGCGTAGCGCATAATTTCAAATTTAGGAATGGACCTGAAAGCAAGATACCAAAACGAGATTAGAGAAAAATTAAAGGATGATTTAAAACTGGACAATGTGATGGCTGTGCCCAAAGTGTCCAAAATTGTTTTAAACGTGGGGGCTAAGGAGGGCATGACCGACAAAAAGGTTCTTGAAGCCATCTCAGACCAGTTGGCCACCATCGCCGGTCAAAAACCTGTCGTTCGTCTGGCCAAAAAGTCCATTGCCGCTTTTAAGTTGCGCGAAGGCCAGCCCGTCGGCGTCAGCGTCACCCTTCGTGGCAAAAGAATGTACGATTTCCTAGAAAAACTCATCGCCATCGTTTTTCCTCGCGTCCGGGATTTCCGGGGCATTTCTGAAAAATCCTTTGATGGCAGTGGAAACTATTCCCTCGGGTTTAGAGAGCAAATTGTCTTTCCCGAGATAGACTACGGCAAAATTGATAAAATACGCGGGTTGGAAGTGACAATCGCCACTACAGCAGTAGATGATCTTCAAGGAAAAGCTTTGCTAAAGGCACTTGGTATGCCTTTTGAAAAGGAGCGATTATCATCCTGAGCGATCCCGAGCCCGCCGGCTGGCAGGTCGAGGGAGAGTCGAAGGATCTCAAATTAAATGTCTAAAATTTCATCAGTCGTCAGAAACAATAAAAAATTAAAGTTTCCTGTCCGGTTTAAAAACCGGTGTCATCTCTGCGGCCGCAGCCGGGCCTATATCCGCCGTTTTGGAATTTGTCGACTTTGCTTTCGGGAGCTCGCCCACAAAGGCGAACTGCCGGGAGTCATTCGCGCCACATGGTAAACGATCCAATTTCTGATTTGCTATCACAGATTAAAAATGGCTACCAGGCCAAGAAGGCCGAGGTATCCCTTCCATGGTCAAAATCCCGGGAAACAATTGCCAAAGTTATGGCCGCCGAGGGTTACGTCGCTTCCTGCGAAGTCGTTGCCAATGGCCACAAACAACTGCTGATCAAGTTGCGCTATTCTGACAAACAGCCGGCCATTACCGAAATCAAACGCGTCAGCCGGCCCAGCTTGCGAGTCTATGTCAACAAAAACAATCTGCCTAAAGTCCTTGGTGGCCTGGGCATTTCGATTATTTCTACGCCCATGGGAATCATGACCGGCAAGGAAGCCAAAAAGAAGCAAGTCGGTGGCGAAGTCATTTGCAAAATATGGTAATCCCTTTAAAAAAGTGAGATCTGAGAAGTGAGAAGTGAGAATTTAGTTCTCCCCTCTGCCTTTTCCCTTCTCCCTTTCGAAAATGTCCAGAATCGGCAAAAAACCAGTTAAAATTCCCGGCGGCGTCACTCTTCAGGTGACGGGTCACGAAGTCGTCGTCCACGGGCCCAAAGGCAGCCTCAAGGCCAATTTCCGGCCCGAGGTGTCCATTAAAGTGGAGGGAAATACCGTCCACATCGATCGCGTTTCCGAGACACCAAAAGCCAAGTCACTTCATGGTTTGTCTCGAACTTTAGTCGAAAACATGCTCTTAGGCGTCAGTGCCGGGTGGAACAAGGGTCTAGAACTAATTGGCGTTGGCTACCGCGCTGCCCTCGAGAACGGCAACTTGGTTTTAAACGTCGGCTTTTCCCACCCGGTGAAATTTCCAGCCCCGGGAGGCATCACCTTTGAAGTCATTGACAACACCAAAATAAATGTCCGAGGAGTTGATAAACAACTCGTTGGCGAAACCGCCGCCCAAATTCGCCGCATCCGTCCGCCGGAGCCCTACAAAGGCAAAGGCATCCGCTACATTGGCGAAGTCGTCCGGCGTAAGGCTGGCAAAGCCGCTAAGGCAGTTGGCGCCGCCGGAACTAAGTAACCAAATTAGACAAATTTGACTAATTAGACTAATGTCCAACAGAATCCAAAGACGAGCCAAGATAAGGCAGACAATCAAGGGAACAGTCAAACGTCCCCGACTGGTCGTGTTCCGGTCTAATAAGTTTTTTTATGCCCAACTAATCGATGACGTCAAGGGTCACACCATTGCCGCAGTTGATAAAATCGCTGATCCACAGGAAGCCGGGAAGAAGCTGGCCCAAATAGCCGCCGCGAAAAAAGTGCCAGCCGTCATCTTTGATCGGGCCGGCTATAAATATCACGGCCAGGTCAAAAAATTTGCTGACGCCGCCCGCGAAGGCGGACTGAAGTTTTAGTTAATCGTCTTAAACAAATTTGTCAAATCAGTCAAATTTGACAAAGGGAATCCATATGCCAGACTTTCATCACGAACCTAAAGAATTCGAAGAAAAAATCGTCCAGGTGAACCGCGTTTCCAAAAAAACCCAGGGCGGAAACAAAATTGGCTTTTCTGTCCTCGTCGTCGTCGGCGATCGCAAGAACCGCGTCGGGGTTGGCCTCGGCCAGGCTCCTGAAGTTCAAAGTGCGGTGCGCAAAGGGGTCAGCTATGCTAAGAAGCATCTCTTGACAGTTCCCCTGAAAGGAACCACAATTCCCCATGAAGTTCTCATTAAAGTCGGGGCCGCCAAAATCCTTCTTCGCCCCGCCCCGGCCGGATCCGGTGTCATCGCTGGCGGAGCCGTCCGCGCTGTTGTTGAAGCCGCCGGCATTCGTGACGTGAGCAGCAAGGTCCTGGGAACCAACAATCAAGCCAACAACGTCTATGCCACTCTCGAAGCCCTCCGTCGCCTCCGGCCGGTGGAAAAACCAAAAATTGCAGAACCCAAACAGGAGAATCCTCCGCAGGAAAATCCTAACAATCCTAACAATCCCAAGAAACTTAAGTAACTTAAGCATCTTAAATGAACTTAACCAGTCTTCCCAAAATTGTCGCTAAACCCAATCGCCGGATCGGTCGGGGCCACGGCAGCGGCCGCGTCAAGACCTCCGGTCGCGGCACCAAAGGTCAAAAGGCCCGAGAAAACATCAAATTAACCTTTGCCGGGTCTTCTCTCCAGGCCTCGTGGCTCAAGAGGCTCCCCTTAAAGCGAGGCAAAGGCAAAAACAAATCCCACCAAGACAAGCCTCTCGTTGTAAACCTAAAATACCTAAACACCCTAAAACCCCAAACTGAAGTCACCCTGGAATCTCTCCGTGCCGGAGGCATAATCACCAACCAAACAAATAAAGTCAAAATCCTCGGCGACGGAGAATTAACCGTTCCCTTGATTGTCAAACTTCCCTGCTCTAAAGGCGCCCAAGCGAAAATCGTAAAAGCTGGCGGAAGAGTGTCTTTCGAGCACTAAATTAAGTTTCTCAAGCGACCTAAGTCTCCTAAGCGACTTAACCTTCAAAAATATTAACTCCTGATCCAAAAAGCAGCAGTATCACTATCTTGCAATATCTTGCAATATCTCGCAAGATTAGCTGATGAGAATTCTAAAAATCCCTCCCAAATACGAGCTCAATAAAAAGGTCGTTTTGCTTTTAAATGAAATAGAAGCAAACAAGGCCATAATCGATTCAGTTAACATTCCACTCGAGCTGGAAAAAAATATCCGTCGCGAATCAATTATGGGCAGTGCTCTATTTTCAGCCAGAATTGAAGGTAACACTTTAACTAAAGTCGAAATGCAAAGTTTTGCTTCGTTGCCCAAAAAAGATCGCCAAAAAATTGAGGTCGTCAATCTTTGTCGAGTAATCGAGAAACTCATTTCAAAATTCTCAAAAAAGGGAAGAAGAATTTTAAGAGAAGACATACTGCATTGGCAAAAAAGCTCAATGAAAGGCATTCTTTCCTCGGAATTTTCTGGAGTTTTTCGCCAGGGACATGAAGGAATTTTCGACGCTGCCGGAAACCTGGTTTATCACGCTCCCCCCCCGGCCGAAATTCCTGCTTTAATCCGTGAGTTGCTCCGTTTTACTAATTCAAAAAAAGAAAAACTAGTCTTAGTCCGAGCAATAATTGCCCACTTAACGTTTGAAAAAATTCATCCGTTTGTTGACGGAAATGGCCGTGTCGGCAGGCTTTTGCAACTCGCAGTCCTGTGCGCCAGCGGCTATTCAATGAAAGGGCTGTTAATCGTCGAAGAAGAAATTGACAACAATCGCCAGGACTACTACGATGCCATTGAGTCAGGTGCCGGGAGCGACTGTCAGGATTTCTTGGAGTTGATGCTCGGCTTCCTCCGTGACGCTTCGGGGAAAGCCAAAGAAAATTTGCTTGCCAAACAGAAAGATAGATCTGAGCTCGACTATCTCCTCCCCAGGCAAAAAGAAATTGCCCTCATAATCGGTGAGCAAAAAATGATTTCCTTCGACTCTCTCCAAAGAAGATTTCTCAAGATCAGCCCTCGCCAAATTGCCTACGATCTCCAAACTCTGGAGAAAAAAGGCTTCATCCAAAAAATCGGCAAAACTCGCGGCGCCCTATATAGCGCCAAAACTTGAAGTATGTTAAACTTAAGTGCCTTAAGATTCTTAAGCTTCCTAAGCGAAAATCATGAACAAGATCCTCGATCCACTAGTCAACGCTTGGAAAACGCCGGAACTCCGGCGTAAAATTTTGTTCACTGCCGCCATCTTCCTCATCTTCCGCCTCTTTGCCCACATCCCCGTTCCCGGCGTTGATCTTCCTGCTCTCAGAGCCCTTTTCGCCCAGAATCAATTTCTTGGCCTTTTGGACATCTTTTCCGGCGGCACCCTGGCCAACTTCTCGGTCATGGCTTTGGGGCTAAACCCCTACATCAACGCCACCATCATCATGCAACTTCTCCAAATGGTCTTTCCACAACTTGAGGCTCTGGCCAAAGAAGGCGAGTCCGGTCGCATGAAAATAAATCAATACTCCCGGATGCTCACTGTCCCCTTGGCCGCGCTTCAAGCTCTGGGGACCTTTGCTCTTCTGCGCAATCAACAAATCATCGGTGTCCCCTCTCCTCTGACCCTCGTCACTCTCATTCTCACTCTCACCGCCGGCACCGTTCTTCTCATGTGGCTCGGTGAGTTGATCACCGAATACGGCATCGGCAACGGCATTTCCATGCTCATCTTCGGTGGCATCGTTGGCCGCATGCCCGTCATCATCGGCCAAACCATATCAATCATCACCGGGGATCAGATCGTGAACATTGTTGCCTTTGCCGCCGTTGGTTTTGCCGTCGTTGCCGGCATCGTTCTGGTTAATGAAGCGACGAGACAAATCCCGATCGTCTATGCTCGCCGGGTTCGTGGCAACAAGATGTATGGCGGCCAGTCCACCTTCCTGCCGCTTCGGGTCAATCAAGCCGGGGTCATCCCCATCATCTTTGCCGTCTCTCTCGTCTTAATTCCTTCTCTCCTTGGCCAATATCTCGGCCAAGTTCCCAACCCCACACTAAGCCGCCTCGCCCAGGCTCTTTCCTCCTCCTTCCAGCCCACCGGCCCGGTCTATAACCTTGTCTACTTCCTTCTGGTCCTCGGTTTCACTTATTTCTACACGGCCATAATCTTCAATCCGAAAAAAATTGCCGAGGAGATTCAAAAACATGGGGGATTCATCCCCGGCATTAGGCCCGGAACACCCACAGCAAACTATTTAAACTACATTCTCACCCGCATCACTTTGGCCGGCGCTGTTTTTCTCGGCCTCATTGCCGTCCTGCCATCTCTGGTTCAAGGAGTCAGTAACGTCGCCACTCTGACAATCGGGGGCACCGGCATTCTCATCGTCGTCTCTGTTGTTCTCGAAACCACCCGGCAATTCGAAACCATGTTAGTCACCCGAAACTACGACGGCTTTTTGAAATAGATAAATCCCGAGCGAAGTCCTGAGCTTGCCGAAGGACGAAGTCGAGGGATCTCAGAAACTTCGAGCGATCCGAAGCGCAGCCAAAGAAGACGAAATTAAAAATGACCATCATCATCATGGGTCCCCAGGGCTCAGGAAAGTCTACCCAAGCAGACCTACTTTCTCAGCAGCTAAACCTTCCCCACATCGAAACCGGCGAAATCTATCGCCGTCTCAGTCAGGAAAATTCGCCCCTCGGGCAAAAAGTCAAAGAAATCCTGGATAAGGGCGACCTCATTGACGATCAAACCACTTTTGAAGTGGTGGATAAATATCTCGCTGCCATCACTGGTGGATTCATCATTGACGGCTTTCCTCGAACTCTCATCCAAGCCCAGCGGGAGCGATTTCCCATCGACAAAGTCGTCTATCTCCGCCTCTCCGATGACCAAGCCGTCAAACGCTTAATGCGCCGGGGCCGGGCAGACGATACTCCAGCCGTCATTAAAGAAAGGCTTAATCTCTATCATTCCCAAACTGAGCCAATTTTGGACCACTACCGGCAAAGTGGTAAACTTGTCGAAATCGACGGCCGGGGGACAATCGAACAGGTCAATCAGCTCATTAAGAACGCCATTAGCCCGTAAGCCCCCTAGGACCCATAGGTCCCTGCATAATGATCAATAGCTATTCCCAAGAAGAGATTGCCTTAATCCGCCAAAGTGGTCAAATCACTCACCAAGTTCTTGAGCAAGTTCTCCAAAAGGTTGCTCCCGGGATGACCACCCTGGAATTGGATAATTATGCCGAAAAACTAATTACGCAAGCCGGCGGCAAGCCCTCTTTTAAAATGGAACGGGGCTACCACTGGGCCACCTGCCTGAACGTCAATGACATGGTCGTTCACGGCATCCCCACCGACTACAAATTAAAAGAAGGTGATCGACTGGGAGTTGATCTTGGCACCTACTATAAAGGCTTTCACTCCGATGCCTCCTGGAGCGTCCTGGTGGGATCTAAATCCAGTAACACGCGATCGCTTGAAAATGGATCCGGGGTTAGAAGTCTTAATGACACTCTAAAGTTTCTCCACACTGGGGAAAAAGCCTTAGAGAACGCGATCAAGCAGTGTCTGCCAGGAAATCACATTGGCCACATATCCAAGGCAATTCAAGATACGGTCGAAGGAGCGGGATATTCCTGTGTCCAACAGCTGGTTGGCCATGGCATTGGGCGCTTGCTCCATGAAGATCCGGAAATTCCCTGTTTTCTCCGGGGAAAAATTGCCACCACGCCCCTCATTAAAGTTGGCCTGGTCCTGGCTGTCGAAGTCATCTATAATTTCGGCAAGAGCGAGGTTGTCTATGAGAACGATGACGGCTGGACCATCGTGACCCGCGATCGGTCCATTTCTGGCCTTTTTGAACATACTCTAGCTGTCACGGAAGACGGCCCCGTCGTTCTGACGCTCTAGGCTTGCACGAAATCATCCCATCCTGTATAATAATCACAGCCTAAGGAAAACCAAGTACTTGGGGTAATTTTTGTCTTGGTCGATACAACAAAGACTCTAGGGCATAACAACAAGCTAAATGGCTCATCAAGGGACAACCGAAGTTGACGGGGTAGTCTTAGAAAATCTGCCCAATACCATGTTTCGGGTTCAGCTTTCTGACGGGCGGACAGTTCTCTGTACCCTCTCCGGTAAGATGCGCCTGAACTACATCAAGATTCTCCCTGGTGACAAAGTCAAAGTCGAAATGACGCTCTACGACCAGACGAAGGGAAGAATTGTGTACCGGAGTAAGTAATTCAAAATTTAAAATTCAAAAATTCTAAATTTTAAATTCTAAATTTTAAATTTGAAAGTCCAAGCATCCGTAAAGCCCAGATGTGCTAAGTGCAAAATTGTTCGCCGTAAAGGGAGAGTTTATATTATTTGTTCAAACCCAAGACACAAACAGAGACAAGGATAGAAGTAGGAGATTAGAGATTAGTAAGTTGCTAACCTCTAACCGCTAACTTCTAACTGCTAGATTGCCCAGAATTGCCGGAATCGATCTCGATAATAACAAACGCACAGACATTGCTCTGACTAAACTCTATGGCGTCGGCCGCCGTAACGTCGTTGGCGTCTTAAAATCCGCTTTGGTCGATCCGGCCAAAAGGGTCAGAGACCTGACGGAAGAAGAAATCAACAAAATTCAAAAAGCGCTTGACGTTCTCAAGGTTGAGGGTGATCTTCGCTCGGACATTCATGCCAACATCACCCTGCTCAAGCAAATTGGCAGCTATCGGGGGATGCGTCACGCCCGCAATCTGCCGGTTCGCGGACAACGAACCAGATCTAATGCCCGCACCAAGCGCGGTAAACGAGTCACCATTGGCGCCATTCGAAAAGAGCTGGCCGAAAAAATGGGAATAACCGCTAAGGAAGAACCCAAGAAGGAAGAAAAGAAGTGAAATTTGAAATTTGAGATTTGAAATTTGAGATTTAATTCTCAAATCTCCATTCTCCAATCTCAAATCCGTTTGTGCCTAAAGAAAAAACCGAAACCAAAAAAGTAAAAACCAAAGTCAACAAGCAGGTGACCAGCGGCAGGGTCTACGTGACTGCCACGTTCAACAACACTTTGATCACCATCACCGACAATTCCGGCAACACTCTTTTTTGGGGCAGCAGTGGCGCCGCCGGTTTTAAAGGTGCCCGAAAATCCACCCCCTTTGCCGCCACCACCGCCGTGGATCAGATTGGCCGCCGTGCTTGGGACCAGGGGATGCGGGACATTGAAGTTTTCATCAAAGGCCCGGGAGCGGGGCGCGACGCTACTCTTCGAGCCCTCAAAACAATTGGATTTAACATCAGTCTCATTGCTGACGTCACGCCCATTCCCCACAATGGGCCCAGACCGAAGAAAAAGAGACGAGTATAACACGAAAGTGAGATTTGAGACTTGAGAAGTGAGAAGTCAAATATTTCTCCCTTCTCCTTTCTCCCTTCTCAATTCCAAAATGGCCAGATACACCGGACCAAAACATCGACTAGCCAGACGGGAAGGCGCCAACATTTTGGAGAAGACCAGTCCATCTCTGGCCAGACGCCTGGGCGTACCGCCCGGCGTTCATGGCCCCAAAGGTCGTCCGGGAAAGCAATCGGACTACGGCAAACAGCTTCGGGAAAAACAGAAAGCCAAGCGCATCTATGGCATCTCTGAAAATCAATTCCGGAACTATTTCGACACCGCGACTAAAGTCAAAGGCAAAACAGGCGAGGCCCTCCTCCAACTTTTGGAAAGTCGGCTTGACAACATAGTCTATCGGCTTGGTTTTTCCTCCTCCCGAGCCATGGCCCGCCAACTGGTTTCTCATGGCCACATCCAGGTCGATGGCCGAAAAGTATCCATCCCCTCCTATCTTCTCAAAGTTAACCAAGTGATCACCCTTTCCCCCACAGCCATCAAAACACCAGTCGTCCAAAAGCTCCTGGAGGCCGCTGAAACCAAGGTACCAAACTATCTCGATCGGAAAGCCGCCGCCGGGAAGTTTGTCAAGACTCCTCCTCGCGACGACATCAAAACCGAGATCACCCGGCCGGCACTGCGATAAAAGCGGATTTAA
>CAZSSJ010000018.1:0-2791 GCA_964609775.1 uncultured Gammaproteobacteria bacterium | reverse complement strand
CATCAAAACCGAGATCAACGAACAGTTAATTATTGAATACTATTCGCGATAGCGAACTGGTTTTGAAAAAACCGTTTCGCGATAGCGAGCAGTATTCGAGAGGCTGAATTAGCAATAATTCAGACTCATTGAATACTATTCAAGATAGTCTAGAATTCAGAATGATGAATTCTGAATGATGAATTAAGGTAAGCACTCCGTGCTTGGATCGGTAAGATACCTGCACGAAGTACAAACATTAATTCCGCATTCTAAATTCTTAATTCTAAATTACAACGTATGATCGATCCCAATTTCAAGGTCATCACTGAGGAACAAACCGACACCTACGGGAGGTTTGCCATCGAACCGTTAGACACCGGCTACGCCCACACTCTGGGTAATGCCCTGCGCCGAGTTCTCTTGTCCTCACTTCCCGGAGCCGCCGTCACCAGTGTGACGATTGATGGTGTTAAACACCAATTCCAAACCTTGGAAGGCTTGCGCGAAGACATTGTGGAATTTGTCTTGAATTTAAAAAAACTCCGCGTTCGTCTCGAAGGCGGCGATAAAGCCATCCTTCGTCTTGAAGCCACAGGTCCCGGCAAGGTGACTGCGGCTGACATCAAAGCGCCATCAAACGTTGAAGTTGTCAACAAAGATCTCCATCTGGGAACGCTGGCGGACAAAAAGTCCTCTCTCTCAGCCCAGATCATGGTCGAAGAGGGTTTTGGCTATTCTCTGGCTGACGAACGAAAGACTGGGACAATTGGCGTCATTCCCCTGGACGCCGCCTTTAGCCCGATCGTTCGGGTCAACTACCGTCAAGAAGCCACCCGCGTTGGCCGCCAGACCAATCTCGACCGGCTGGTCATCGAGGTCTGGACCGACGGCACTGTCAGTCCTCATGACGCCATCAAACGCGCCGCCAAAATTCTGGTCGGCCTGTTTCTCCAGCTCTATGAGCCAAAAGCCGAAATGGGTCAAGCCAGTGTGGCCGTCACCCCCACCGTCTCCGATGACGTTCTCAAAATGCTCATCGAGGAGCTGGATCTGCCGACCAGGCTAGAGAATGCCCTCAAAAATGGCGGCATCGAAACCGTCGGCCAACTCCTGGGAACCCCCAGAAAGGATCTGTTAAAGATTAAAAATCTTGGCGGCAAATCCCTGGGAATTGTCGAGGAGAAACTGCGCGAAAAGGGCGTCGCCCTCAATGTCTAAAGTGAGATTTGAGAGGTGAGAAGTGAGATCTAATTCTCCCTTCTCCCTTTTCCCTTCTCAATTCCATTGAAACACCGAATCCGTCACAATCAGCTCGGCCGAAATACCAATCAAGCCAAAGCCCTCTATCAGGGTCTGGCAACAAGTGTCCTGTCCCTTGGTCGGATTGAAACAACCCTGGCTAAAGCCAAAGCCGTTCTGCCGCTGGTGGACAACATCGTCAACCTTGCCAAGAAAAATGACGTCAATTCCCGACGATTGGTCATAAAATCATTGGGCAGCGACCAGCTAATAGATCGAATTTTCAATCAAATTTCACCCGCTTTTGGAAGTCGCCCGTCCGGCTATACCCGGATCATAAGGCTTGGTCAAAGACTCTCTGACGGAGCCGAGCGCGCCATTTTGGAGCTGGTGGAGCAAGTTCCGGTTGCTCCCCCAAACGAGAAACCAAAAGTTGTGATTGAAAAACCAGTTGTTAAAAAAAGTCCCAAGCGACCTAAGCCTCTTAAGAAACTCAAGTAACTTAATTCTCATGATCACCAAACTCTCAGACATCAAACACGACAAACACACCCTCGACGCCAAAGACGTGGTGCTGGGCCGGCTGGCAACGAGAGCGGCCACCCTTCTCGTTGGCAAATCCAAGCCCTATTTCACCCGCCATCTGGATTGTGGCGATTTTGTGACGGTCAGCAGTGCCGCCGGAGTCAAAATCACCGGCAATAAAGAAGCCAAAAAAACCTACACCCGCTACAGCGGCTACCCGGGCGGTCTCAAGAAAACCACCCTAAAAACCCTAAAAGCATCTAACCCGACAAAAGTAATATATAATGCGATTTCCGGCATGCTCCCGGACAACAAATTAAAAAAATTCTGGCTCGCCCGCCTTAAAATAGAAAACTAGTTCTAGCTGCTAGCCCCTAACTGCTAGCTGCCTTGTGTTATGCCGAAAACAACCAAATCACCCAAACCTCCCACAACCCCCAAACCTGACCGGGGCTACTTTTTTGGGACTGGCCGCCGAAAAACCGCCACCGCCCGCGCCCGTCTCTATCTTCCTAACGAGGAAGTCACCATCGCCGGTAAAAAGCTGGAAAAAGGCGACGTCTATGTCAACGGCAAGCCGATTGAAACCTATTTCGCCGGTCCCTTCCCTAAGTCCTTCTATTCTGAAATCTATCGCACCACCAACACCATGAGCCGCTTCATAACAACCGTCATTGTCTCCGGCTCCGGCCCGACCGGCCAACTGGGGGCAACCGCCCTGGCCATTTCCCGGGCCCTTGTTCAGGTCGACCCAAAGTTCCGCGCCATCCTTCGCAAAAAAGGCTACATGACCCGCGACCCCCGCATGAAGGAAAGAAAGAAACCCGGCCTCATGGGCGCCCGCAAGCAAAAATCCAGCCCCAAGCGCTGAGATTGCCCCCCGCTCCCTAATTTCCCCGATTTCCCCGACCCCCACAACTCTCTCATTCGCCCCATCAGTGGCTGAATTCCAACCTGAGACTGTAGTTTCGTGTTATACTTTGCTTAATGACAGGACTTACGCGGTAAGTCCATGAATTTTTTGGGTTTCTCCCACTAAAAGAAC
>CAZSSJ010000017.1:0-25547 GCA_964609775.1 uncultured Gammaproteobacteria bacterium | reverse complement strand
TCTTTTAGTGGGAGAAACCCAAAAAATTCATGGACTTACCGCGTAAGTCCTGTTTTATACGAAACAACTAAAAATACAATCGCTGGAACAAGATAGGCAATTAAAACACCAAGTCTCCCGATAAACGGCCTTTCAGTACCGACTAATCCGACAACACCGGCGAAAGCCGACCCGGCAGACAAATTGACACAGAAGTCTGACAGAATTTCACTCCAAACCTCATTTTAGTCTCATCACCTATCCTCCAATCAGCCCTTTAAACTCCCCCGTCGACTTTGAACCCTTGAGTGTCTTGGCAACAACATCCTCCTTCGGTTGTTTCTCGGCACTCTCTCCTGGCATCACGGGGCCGGCTCCTTGATTTTTAGCCGCTTCCAGAGGCGCTAACTTTTCTTTCTCCCCCGTCACTTTCAATCGCTGTTTCTCCAGTTCTTCCCGAATCTTTTTGAGCTTTGCCAAACGCAGCTGATTAGCGGCTGTTGTCAGATGCGTCAATGTCTGTTTCTTGATCACTGGTTTACCCGTCACCGGATCAATCTTCTTCCCCGTTCCATCATCCATTTTTCCCACTTTTGTCTCTTGTCCATTATCTTTTGTCTCTCTCATCGTCCCACTACCCACTGCCTTCGTCTGGTCATCCCCCGCCGTCCCCATAATCTGCGCCTTAGCAATTTTCGCATATCCCTTAGCCCCCACCACTACCTTCTCCCCCACATCCTTCACCTGCTCCCCAAGTTCATCCTTAAAATCGTTCGTGTTTAAGTTTTTCATTGGTTATTGAACATTGGTTATTCGTACGTCCTTCGCCCTTCTAACGCCCTTCCCAGTGTCGTCTCATCCGCATACTGCACATCTCCCCCCATCGGCATCCCCACCCCCAACCTCGTGATCGTAAATTTTTCTTTATTGCTCATTGGTGATTGCTCATTGCGAATTTGTTTCGTGAGAAACATGGCTGTCGCTTCCCCTTCCATCGTCGGATTTAAAGCCAAGATTACCTCTTTAATCTCTAACCTCTCACCTCTAACCTCTAACCTCTTGATTAAATCCTGGATATACAATTCCTCCGGTCCGATATTTTCGAGCGGGTTAATGACCCCGTGCAAAACATGATAGACCCCGCCGAATTTCCCCGTCTTCTCCAAACTGAAGACATCCAGCGGATTCTCCACGACACAAATCGTGCTCTGATCCCTTTTAGAATCACCACAAATGGCGCAAACCTCAGTTTCGGAAACGTTCTTGCAAATCCGGCACAGCACAATCCCGGATTTAAGCCCCGCCACCGCCTCGCCAAACTTTTTAATCTCCGTGTCCGGCACGTGCAGCAGATAGAACGTCAGCCTCTCCGCCGTCTTCGGCCCCACCCCCGGCAATCTCTCAAAAGCTTCAATCAAATTCTGAATCTGCCTCGGAAAATTCATCAGCCATATTGTATCAAACAAAAACAGCCAAAGATGCTAAAATCCACCTAAATTGCCCCGTTCCATGCCAAAACACAAACCAGAAACTCCATCTCCTCACCCAGCCGAAAACCGTGTTTCACACCAAGCAAATACTCGCCGCCAGCCAGTCCGCCCACCCTCAAACGGCCATGAACAAAAACCCGATCACTTAAATGGCCCATTGGGACAATATCTTGAAAGCATCAGGCAATACCCACTCCTTACCGCTCAAGAGGAAATCAAATTAGCCGTAAGAATCGAAGCAGGAAGAACAGCCCGGGCAAAACTGGATAAGGGAAACAATTCTGGGGCAGAAAAGAAACAATTAAAAAGAGTTGAAGAGGATAGCCAACTGGCCAGAAAAGAATTAGCTGCTGCTAACCTACGACTCGTCGTTTCCATCGCCAAGAGATATGTTGGACGCGGCGTTCCTTTCTTCGATCTGATCCAAGAAGGCAGCATCGGCCTAATGCAGGCAGTCGATAAGTTCGACCCACACAAGGGCTTTAGATTCTCGACCTATGCCACCTGGTGGATCCGCAAGAACATGCAGGAAGCCATCGCTGCACATGGCCTCATTAGTCATCCAAGTGATGTGCAAAGTGAGGTCGATACGATGACAAGAGTTGTGAGTCAGCTGACTCAAAGAGACCATCGCCACCCCACCCTTGAAGAAACAGCCGAAGCATTAAATGTTCCCGTCAGAAAGGTCAAGAAATTGGAGGCAATTCCCCAACAGCCACTTTCTCTCGAAGCACCTTCATTCCCGGACGATGACAACGCTACCCTAGCCAGTCTTGTCCCTGATGATGTCCACCAAGACCCGCAAAGCGCTGCTTTCCACACCCTATTGAAAGAAGACATTGAAGCCGTACTTCGACAACTCACTTCAAGGGAAGAACTTGTCCTGGCGCTCAGATACGGATTAATAGACGGCATTTTCCGTACCCTTGAAGAAATCGGTCAAGAGTTGGGGGGCTGCACCCGCGAAAGAATCCGCCAGATCGAAGCCAAAGCCCTCAAAAAACTCCGCCACCCCTCCCGCACCCGCAAACTCCGCGACTATCTCGAATAAAATCCAAAACATGACTCCAAATGGTCATTGGCCATTGGTCATTGCTAATTGATCATTCTACTGCCCCCCGCCGCCCATGAGTCCCCCCATTCCTCCTGACAACTGTTGCAATTTCGAGGCCGCGACCATCTGAGATTTATAAAGCGCTTCGCCCAGAGCCGCTTCCAACTCATAGTCCCGCACCCCGTCCAGCGACACTTCCAAGACCTTCTGATCGCCGGTCAGGACGATCTTTAAAGTCCCTTTTGACGTCTGCTTCACCACTTCCACCCTCTCCGCCGCCAGTTGCGACTGAATTTGCTGCGCCGTCTTGCGCATCTGATTAAGATCCCCTAACTGTTTAACACCATCTAATAAACCCATCCTTAACACCCCCTACACTATCCAAAATCCTAAACTCAAAACCCGAAACAATTTCGAAATTCAAATTTCCTAAATTCAAAACAGCTAGCGTTTAAAGAATTTGGATTTAAGATTTTGAATTTGTTTGAGATTTCGGATTTAGAATTTCGAATTTTACTTTTTCTCTGCCAGCGCAAACTTAACTTTGATTTCCTTCCCCATTATACCAGAAATCACCTTCTCCAAGATCTCCCGATTCTTCACTTCCATGAGCTTATCCCGGTGAAACTTATAAAAAGCTTCGATGGTCAAAAATTCCCCATCAAAGCCGCGCGGTCGGCTTGACCGCAACAGGGCCGACAAATTATTATTATGCGGCTTGACCGCCGCCAAAATCTCGCCCCACTTTTCTGCAATGTCATCAACTTTTTCTGCAACTTTAGTCACTTGTGTAACTTCTGTGACCGGTGTCACTGATGTAACTGACGTCACTTTCGTGCCTTGCGAACAAAACTCTACAATCACCATCTCCAGCGGCAGCTGGGCAACCGGACTCTCCCGAACCAAGCTTCCCGCCTCAATGAGCGCCCCAACGAGTTTCTGAATTTCCGCCGTCGTCATGTCCAGCTCAATTCCCTCAACCACCATCCCGCTTCGGCGAAGAAGCGCTTCCCGCAACCTCTCTAGAAGACTCACCAAAAGCTCTCGCACTCTCCCCCCACCCCC
Source organism: uncultured Gammaproteobacteria bacterium (assembly GCA_964609775.1). Lineage (GTDB taxonomy): Bacteria > Patescibacteriota > Microgenomatia > JAMCZE01 > JAMCZE01 > CAZNUP01. The sequence goes on along the minus strand of CAZSSJ010000017.1, from coordinate 21,959 downwards.
CACATAACCCTCAACCATCTCCAAACTCTTCCGACTGTCTTTGCCTGCCAGCAAGGCCAGAAGCTTCTCCGCCGTCTCTTCCGCCCTATCCCCTCCCTCAAACGCCAGCACCTCATCTTTCGAAATCTTCCGGTCCCCCATCGCCAGCTGGTCAATCATCTTGTGCGCATCCCGCAGCGACCCATTAGCTCTCTTGGCAATCAGCCTCACGGCCTCCTCACTCGCCTCAATCCCTTCGCCAGCAATCACGCGTTTCACCGACCGAATAATCTCTGTTTCACTCGCCTGGCCGAAGTCATAAACCAGACACCGGGAAACGATTGTCGCCGGAAGCTTCTGCGGATCCGTCGTCGCCAGAACAAAAATCACATGTTCCGGCGGCTCTTCCAAAGTTTTAAGAAGCGCGTTAAACGCCGAATTCGACAACATATGGGCTTCATCAATAATATAAACCTTGAACCTCGAAGCCGTCGGTGCCAGCTTGACCCTTTCCCGCAATTCCCGGATGTCATCCACCCCGGTGTTAGACGCCGCGTCGATCTCCATCACATCCAAGCTTCCTCCAGCCGTAATGGCCAGGCAGGACTCGCAACGATTACACGCCTCCTCCCCTTTTTTCCGCCGAACACAATTAACAGTCTTGGCAATCAGCCGCGCCATCGTCGTCTTCCCCGATCCCCGCGTCCCAATCAGAAGATAAGCATGCGCCCACTCATTGTTCAAAAGCTTCTTACCCAAAGTCTCCCTAATTCGCTCGTTGTCAAGCTCTTCTATGATCTGCGGTCGATATTTCAAGTAAAGCATACCAGGAGCATTATGAAGTATTAATTAAAAATTGTAAATTTCAAATTGAGCTGCAAAGCAACTGTGAAGCAAAGCTTCACGCAAATTCCCTAGCTTCGCTAGGGCTCGTGGTGTTCTCCCAACAAATGAAGGAGTCCGTGCTGCACCAGCTCACAAATCTTCTCGTTAACCAGAATGTTGTCTCTGTTCGCTTCCGCCTGCGCCATCGGGTAGCAAACCACAATGTCCCCTAAAACCAGCTTTCCTCCCTGAAACTCCACAAATCCCTTGGCCGATTTGGCTGTTGGCGAAACCAGGTTCCTTTCATCAACCAGCGGAAACGACAGAACGTTGTGCGCCTGGTCATCGTCTAAATATTTTTTTGCCAGATCCCGGGATTTTCTCGCCCCGCAGATAAGGACCGAAACTTCGCAATCAGAAGTAACCCGCCGCTCCACAAGAACTTCCTCGACCACATTTTTGATCTTTGGCCGCGACACCGGGTATCTTGAGTCTGCTGAAACTAAAACATTAACCAAGGCGACAATTTGAAATTTACAATTTGAAATTTGAAATGAATATCCAATATCTCAACTTGAAATATTGAAAATTGATTAATTTCAAATTCAATTCAAATTTAAAAATTCAAATTTCAAATTCAACGAAGTTCCTATGAGGTGATTATACTCTTCAGAAGCCTTGATACAACCGCCCCATCGGCTCTCCCCCGAAGTTCTTGCATCGCCAGCTTCATCATCGTCCCAAAATCCGCCTCCGGGTTATTCTTTCTTATTTCTTCTGTCTTATTTCTTATCTCCTCAGGAGACATTTGTGCCGGCAGATAACTCTGTAGTATGGCAAGTTGTGCCTGTTCCCTGTCCACCAGATCACTTCTCCCTCCCTTTTCAAACATCTCAATCGACTCCTTATGGGTTCTCACCTGTTTCTGGACGACAGAGATAACATCCTCATTAGTAAGAGATGGAGGGACTTGCCCCTCCGAAGTCCCGAGCTTGTCGAAGGACGAAGGGGGGTACTTGGTGATTTCCAGATTTTTGATTTCGCCCAAGAGAAACCTCAGCGCATCCACTTTCGCCTGATCCCTGCCCTTCATCGCCGCATTCAGATCCGATTGAATTTGGTCAAGAAGCAATTGTTAAAAAATCCGAAATTCTAAACCCAAAAATCGAAATGGTTCGACAAGCTCACCACAGGCAAATTATTTATTTGCTTGCCCCGAGCGAAGTCGAAGGGTTTCGGATTTCGAGATTCGGATTTCAGATTTAACCACTCAATACATTCTCCTATTCGGGTGCAACTTCGCCATCCGTTTGTTTTTGCGAACAATCGCCGGTTTCTGATAGAACTCCCGCTTTTTGAGCTCGCCAAGAATGTCCTCGGCGAGAACCTTCTTCTGAAATGCCCGAATCACCTGATCGGAACTTTGTCCTGGTTGTGCTTTGACAACTGCCATGAATCATGAACACCTCCCCTAGAAGCTCTTGACGAGCTTGCGAGTCTTAGAGCTTCTTGGGCCCTTCCGAAGTAACTGCTCGGCAGCATACACGGAGTGCATGGGCCGATCAGGAACGAAGGAGGGCTCAGGCTCACCTCCAAAACTCAAACAACTTTTCTAATCTTTTCCGCCACCGACTTCAACTCCTCCTCGCTCATCTTCTCATCTCCCTCATACGAACAATCATACATCTTCCCTTCATAAACAGGAAACAGTTTCAGATGCGCATGGTCCTTAATATCAAACCCTTCCATCACCTGAATGCACCGATATGATCCTAGAGCCCGATCAATAGCCAGAGCAACTTTTCTTGCAAAAAGATGAAATTTGGCCAATTCGTCCTCAGATAAGGACCGGTAAACATAACTGTCCTGGGTGTGCCTTTTTGTCACCACCACCGTCATTCCCGGAAATCTTGGAAAAATCCCCAAAAAAGCCACGAACTCCTCATTCTCCGCTATCTTCTGGGCCGGAATCTTTCCCGCCACAATCCCACAAAACACACAATTCTCCACAGGCTTAATTTTAGTCCTTTTTGGACCATGGAGCAAGAATTAATTTGAATTCTCAACTCACTGGAGCTGGGACTGGGACGGGAGCTGCGGCGCCGCGCTGACCTCGAAGGATAGCAATGATCAGATCCACCAGATCAAAAATTAACATGCCGTCACTAACCATACCATCTCCATACACCCTCTGTCAAGCACAGCAGCCACTTTTCCAGGTACGAAACCCCGCTCAGCCAATTCATACATTCGCCCCAAGATCAATCGTAAATTTTCCGTCTCTCATGATCTCCCTGCCGTCTACAACAATGCTAACCTGGAGGGGAATGACATCCACATGCGATTCCGCGTCCCACTTTGCCCCGGTTTTCTCCGTGTAGGGATGGCCAAAGGCCATGTGCACTCCCGGGAACTTCTCATCCTGAAGCAGATTACCGGTCAACTCATTTAGCCCCAACAACGCTCCAACGGCAAACTCCCCCACCCGTTTCCCATTTTCATAGTGCGAAACATACTCCCAAAACTCCTCCCGTAGCTCCTCATTTTCACTTTCTACCTTCGTAATAACTGCGTTTTCGATCGTAATAACAAGCGGTTCTTTCAAAACTCCAAATTTTTCCGAAAAATGATCGCCAACCACCCAGGCGACCACCTTCCCGTTAACCTGCTCCGGACAGGTAAAAATCTCCCCCTCAGGCAAATTCGACCACTCCCCGGAAGTCGTAATCCGCCCATCAGTTGGCACCCACCTAATTTTCGGCGATAGTTTCACCGTCAAGTCCGTGCCGTAAGGGCACGTGATTTTAATCACTCTCGAAGGTTTGAGAATTTTATAAAGCTTGGCAATGGCTTTCTGCACTTTCCCATAGTCCAGACTCATCCCGGAAAGCATTAATTTATCCTCGATGCCCACCATATGCCCGTGTCGAGCCTTGTGCGTCTTAACCAAATGATTGATGAGCGGCATCCGAAATCCCGGCAACTCCCCAGGCTTCCCCGTCGCCGCATAGGCCGAAACGGTTGGTTTAAACTCGTCTATGACCTTCTTCAGACTGTCTGGCAGGTCCTTAGCCGGTCGGCTAATGTGCTCTTCAATAATAACCAGTTTCGTCTCCGCCACTTGCCTCGACCGGTCCGCAATTGCCGTCCCAATTTCCAATCGTTCCTGGTCCGTAACCACCACCACCCGATCAGATCCTTTAATCTGGAGGCAATTAACCACAATATTTTCAACAGCCTTTTGAAACTTAGGCATAACGCCCTGATTATACTCGACTCCAGATATCATTCGCTCACTACCTCACTTCATCGTGCTGCAACACTGCCTCTTAGGTGCATCACCCCCGGACTTGGGATCTCTCCCGCAGCCAAGCCCGTACAGCCTTTCCCGGGTGTTACCAGGACCCTCCCGTCTAAACCTCTCGGCTAGTGCCTGCCTATCGACAGTCGGTTTCTGTAAAGTACCTTGATCACAACTGGATTCCCCCAACAATCGACGATTCCTGTCCACCTAAAACCGCCATAATCTTTTCACCTCCTTCAAAATCTCAAATTCATACATTTTCGAATCGGAAACCTGTCGATTACTGTGTGCGATCGCAAACAGTAACCTACACTTTTCTCGCCATTAAAAAATCCCGCTTGTTTGCGGGATCGGTTTATATATTCTTTAACTCAAACATTAAACCGTTCCCGCGCTGGCGAGATTCATAAAGCTAAAGAAGCTCACGTATCGGTTCAACATCAGTCGATTGTACAAAAGCCCTTCGTCTCCAGTCAAGCCACAACAGGTGCTATCATAAACACAAGTAACCATGCCCAAGAAACGAACTCTGACCGACTATTCCTACTGGCCGCAAGTAGCCATTGCCCTTTCTCAGGTAACCTTTGGCCTTGCCTGGGTCTCGATCTTCGCGCCCGTTGACACCGACAAGATCACTCTGATAATATTCAATTTAGTTGCAACTGCTGGACTGTTGTTTTTCGGCCACCAACTATCCAAAAGAAAATGAGCTTAGAATTGACAATTCTCGTAATAGGCACCCTTCTGATTTTTGCCATGGTTGTAATTTTAGGCTATTATGACACGCGGTCTCTTGACAAAGCCAAAAAACGGTCCTAGAATCAGAACGGAAGCATGAAAACAGCATATTGTCGAGCAAATTTCTCCCTTAAAACCGTCCGAATTAATTGGATGCGCTAACTTGCGGAGGAATCGATAATAAGAAAATAAACATTAAACATTAGATAAATAGAAAAATAAAACCAGATTCCTCCCAAACAAAATAGGGAGGATTTTTAATGGTTGCTTAGCGATCCTGAGCTTGCCGAAGGAGAGTTTAGCAACCATCAATCCGTCCGGAGTGACTGCTCGGCAGCATACACGTAGTGCATGGGCCGAACAGGAACGAAGGAGGATTATAAACCAAAACTGAGGAGGTGAAAACATGACAGGTCCAGAATTCAATAAAGGCGGAAAGGCCACAAATACTGCACCTTTAATCGAAGGTGGCAATGAAAAGAAGAAAAGAACTTCTGCTAGTCCCATGGAAGGACTAGGAAGAAAAGACGAATTCGGAGATCCACAAGCAATATTAATGTACGTGCTCAATTTGGGAAATCAGACTACTGAAGGAAATACTGCCGGAACAAAGTAGGTGTCCTTAATTTTCGATCGATTCTGACCAAAATTAAGGACACCTCAAAGAAGGAGGTGAAACATGGCTCATACATCAGCAAGGAAAGAATGTTCATGCGTGCCGCCACCAGACAAAGCCTGGGCGAGCACTTTTAACACAGAGTTACAACTAGGCACATCTGATCAACAAGCCAGAAAAGCCGCCGATTCAGCAGCGGCGCAGGTTGACCAAGCAACATCACCAACCAGCGGACTGGGAGTCCCCTTGACAAAAGCCGAGCAACTTACAACACACTAACACGAAAGTCTAACTCAGGCGAGGCTAACCCCTCGCCTGTTTTTTATGTCTGGAAAGCCTTTCATCAAAAGTAAGAACCTCTGCATCCTGCTCCTCCGCCTTCACACTCAAATAGCAGTCAACTAAATCCAAATTCTTATTAGCCCACATCACGAGTGTCGCTTTCAACGAATCTTCTTCCTCAAATTTGAGGAAGGGCATACTGAGAAGACTTCCCATCAACCGAATAATTTCCACCTTCGGCAGCCCATAATCATGGCGTAAAACGTAGATAACTTCAAAGAAAATAACCGAAGTAACAACTAACTCAATCTCACCCTTTTTTGCCTCATCGAAATACCCTTTAGCCGCCAGGAATTGATCCGAAACATCTTGAAGAAGAAACCGGAGAAAAATATTAGCATCCGCAAAATATGTCCTCATCAAGTAAGCTTATTGCCTAAGTGCCTCGTGGCAAGATAATGTCTAAACGAACCCCTTTCCTGTTCATGAGTAAATCTCTTTTTTGTCTTAAAAATCCCTGCCAGAGACATAATGTCCGGCACCGGTTTAAGTTTCAACCCACCGTCAACGGTTTCTTCAAAGATCACTTTATTCCCACTCAAACCATACTTTTTCCGAAACGGGGCTGGAATACTCACCTGTCCTTGACTGGTAACTGAAGCCGTGTACGTCATACATTAACTCTAACACCCCATATTAATTATGTCAAGGTACATTAAATTCATGAAGACGCATTACCAAAGAATCTCCCACTAAAATCCAGTCCCTTCTCCACCAAATCAACCCGGAAATTCTCCCCCGCTCCGTGCATATTGCAGTCTTCATTGCATAAAGGCACCATGATCGTGTTTGCCTTAAGCTCATTCACAAAGTCAAAGACAATCGGAATCGCTCCGCCAATGTGCCGGTGGACCGCTTCCTTTCCATGACTCCCTCGCAAAAGTCGTTTCACCAGCTGCGTTTTGTCATTTGACACATCCACCCTGATCGGAAAATGCTTCCCGAAAACTGTAAATTTAAAATCGACGTGTTTTGGTGTCACCTTCTTGACATATTTTTCCAGCGCCGAAGCGACTCTGTCCGGATCTTGTGACGTGACTAATCGGACATTCATCTTAACTTCCGCGGTCGCCGGAATGATGTTAGCATAGCCCTCGGAAATATAACCCGATTTAAATCCAGTCACTTCGAGAGCCGGCCGCAGCCCCGTTTGCGTGAAGAAATCCAGCCCCGGCTCGGTGAGCATCTTTTTCGCTCCAATCATCCCCAACACATCCCCTGACAGCTTAAGAAGCTTCTTCGAGTTGGTTTTTTGTTCCGGAGAAATCTTGTCCACACCGTCATAGAACCCCGGCACCACCACCCGGTTATTTTTGTCATAAAGTCCCGCCGCAAACTTCGCCAACTCATAAGCCGCGTTCGGAATCGCGCACCCATAAATCCCTGAATGCACGTTGGTCAATGCGGTCGCATAGTGCAACGTACAATTGAACCCTCCCCGAAAAGAAAGTTCGATCACAGGGCTATCTCCAACGATTTCCCCGTCAGAAACCAGCACATGATCAACTTTTAATTTCTCCTTGTTGATTTTGATCTGCTTTCTCAAATCCCCAGCCCCCGTCTCCTCGTCGCCTTCAATCAGGAATTTAATGTTGTACTTCAATTTCCCCTCCCGGATGAGCTTAAAAACCGTTGCCATGTGAATGAGAATCTGGCCCTTATTATCAATGACTCCTCTGGCCACCAACCTGTCCCCAACTTTTCGGAGAATAAATGGGTCTCTTTTCCAACCCTCCTTTTTCCACAGCTCCTCGGCAGGCTTTGCCTCGCCTTCACCTGAGCGAAGCGGGCTCGCCTCGCCTTCACCTGAGCGAAGCGGGCTCGCCTCGCCGAAGCCGGAGGCGTAGGCGGGCTGAACATCATAGTGCCCGTAAACCAGAATTGTTTCTTTTTGTCGGTAGTCTGTAATTGGTAGTCTGTAGTCCGCGTACACGACAGGATTACCCTCACCCCTCCAAATCTCCACTTCAAACCCATTCTCTTTAAACAGGCCCGAAAGCCACGTCACACACTTCTCAATTTCGTTTTTGTATGCCGGATCAGTCGAAATTGTCTTAAAGAAAACAAATTCCCGAAGCAAGGCTAAATAGCTCTCCATAACAACATATCTTACACCCTTTCGCTAAAATCACAAAGTGTGCTATAATAGCTTATAGTAACACAATCCCTGAAAGTCAGCTTCCTGCCCACCAAGCGAATTGGTACACCCGTACTTCTGACCTACAGTGAAGTATAATATCTGTATGGAAATTGACTCCGAACGCTCAATAGCTCACCTTGACCCCAACGAGTATATTGTAGGAACTGGCGGCCAAATCGGCCCAGCCAAAAGTGAAGGCATCATTATTCGAGTGCAGGTTTACCCCGAAAACAATCTAATGCTACTTCAGGCAGGAGCCCAAAAAATTCAAGTCGAAGGTAAACAAATTGACGACCTTTACAGAATCGTAAAAACAGCCCAAAACTAGTCAGGGACCGCCTCCATCCGCATCTTCTCCAAAAGCCACCCCTCACACAACTCAGATACGCTCCGTCCTCTTCCCTTGGCCAACTGAGCAATTCGAATCTTTTCTGACACGGGCATAACCACTCTAAGAAAGGCGTACAATTTTGGTCGCTTCATCTTTCGTTCCCAAAACCTCTTCCACCGTCATCAACTTTCCTTCACTCTCCGACCGCTTCTTCATCTCGATTTTGTCACCTGTTCGCTCCGAAACCACCAACCTCCAGGGGATCCCAATCAAATCCGCGTCGGCAAACTTTTTTCCCGCCGAAACGTCCTCCCGATCGTCGTACAGCACCTCCTGCCCGGCCTCAACCAATCGTCGATAAACTTCCTCTGCTCTCTTCCTAACCTCTAACCCCTCACCTCTAACCTCTATCAAGTGGGACTTAAACGGCGCCACACTCTCCGGCCAGATGATGCCCTTATCATCATGATGCGCTTCGACAATGATCCCCATCACTCGACTTGGCCCAATGCCGTAGCTCGCAAACCAGAACGGCTTTCTCTGCCCGCTTCGATCTGTAAAATATGCCCCCATCTTCTCAGCATATTTTGTCCCCAGCGGAAAAATATTCCCAGCCTCGATTGCCTTTTTCTCAACCAACTTACCACCACATTTCGGACACGAATCGCCGTCTCTTCCCGAAAAAATCTCCTTGTTATATGCCCAGTCGCAATCAGCACAATAATAGATTATGTCTTCCCCTGTCTCCGAAAACACCTGAAACTCGTGCGTATGATTTTCCGTAAACACCCCTCCGCTCGCCTCCGTCACCACCGCTTTAAGCCCCAGGCGCCCGAAAATCTTCAAGTATGCGTCCTTCACTTCCCAGTAATACTTCATCATGTCCTCTTCACTCTCATGGGCACTGTAGAGATCCTTCATGTAAAATTCCCGCCCACGAAGAATTCCCCCCGTCGCCCGCAGTTCACTTCGGAATTTAGTCGAAAATTGGTAGAGTTTAAGCGGCAAATCAGCATATGAATCCGTATGCTTTCGGATTAAATCCATGACAATCTCCTCATGAGTAAATGACAAAGCAAATTCCCGTTCCCGAACGTCTTTGAGTTGATACATCACTTCCCGCGCCGAATCCCATCTTCCCGTCTCATTCCAGATTTCTTTTGGGTGCAGCAGCGGGAAAGACATTTCTTGAGCCCCCGTTGCATTCATTTCTTCGCGAATAATGTCACAAAGGTTAGTCAGCACCCGGTAGCCAAGCGGCAAAAGCGTCCACGATCCGGCCATCAGCTGATCAATAAACCCGCCGCGAACCAGCAGTTTGTGATTCGGCGCCACCGCCCCCTTGGGATCATTCTTCTTAGTCTTGGGAAAAAGCTGCGAATATCTCATTACCTAGATTTTATCAGAAGTTCACGAAACCGAGCAGAGGCAACCAAAAACCCACCACCTCATCGTCCATTACTTCCCCTCCTCCATGCACACTCCCGCTTCGCTCAAAAACCCCGGCTCTGAGCATTTCGGGAGAAAGTTCTTCTTAACGTCATTAAATGAGATCAGCATAATAAGCCCCAAAAGGGCAATCATCCCCGCCTGGTTGACCCAGTTTTCAATTCTCGCCGGCACCTTGCGCCGGCTGATCGCTTCAAAAAGCAAGAAAACCAATCTTCCCCCGTCCATCGCCGGAATCGGCAGAATGTTCATGAAAGCCAGAGACAGCGACAGAAGTCCCAGAAAATTGACCAGCGACCGAATCGCCACCTTCCAGGGCAAGTTCAAGATGTCCCCAACAATCGACAAAATCCCCAACGGTCCGGAAACATTGTTCGCCACTGGCGCGGCACTACGCGTTTCCACTGACTTGGTGAACAACTGCGACAAAACCTGAATGTTATATGCCAGCATGTCATATGAATAGACCACTCCCGAAGTCAGTTTTTCTGCCGGAGTGTCAAACCGAACCGCCACCGCCTCGCCAATCCCGACTCCGAGCGCCCCCTGATCCTTCGGCGGATTCTCCCGCGGCGTCACCGTCACCATCTTTGACGACGCATAATCCAGATCCGTCACTGCAAACTGAACGCTCTGCCCCCCCTGACTCTTCACATATTCCTGAAAAGCAGAAATATCCGCAAAAGTCCGCCCGCCCGCCGCCAAAATCACGTCGCTCTCTTTAAGGCCGGCCTTTTCCGCCGGACTCCCCGGCACCACCGTGCTCACCACAATCACTTCCTGGCTGGGGCTGACAAAATCATAGTCTGACAGCCGCGGCAGAAGGGCTCGGAAGTTCGCCAAAGCCAGAAAGACATAAAAAGCCGCCAGTCCCAAAAGCAGATTCATCCCCACTCCGGCAACCACCACCACAATTCGCTGTCCCACCGTCGCCTTATAGAACTCCTTCCCAGCAACCTTCTCCCTTTTTACCCTGAGCGTAGTCGAAGGGCTCCCTTCTCCCTTTTCCCCTCCATCAGGGGCTTCTTCCCCCAAAAGCTTCACAAATCCGCCAAAAAGCACCGGGTAGAGCGAAATATGCATCCCCGACTTGAGCTTTCGACTCCACAAAGGCTTGGTGAACGGCAAACCAAGGGCAAACTCCAGCACCCCAATCCCCGCCCACCGCCCGACAATAAAGTGCCCGAACTCATGGACAAGAACCAGAACAGACAAAACCACAAAGAAAACGACTAAAGTCAACATCAGGGGAATTTTACACTAATTTTCTCCGGGACTTAAGAAGCTAAACCGTGAGCAATTCTTTTTCTTTCTCCGCCACCATCAACTCCAGCTCCGCCACACTTTTATCAGTCAGATTTTGCAGCTCCTTTTCCATCCGTTTTTGTGTGTCTTCATCCAGACTTGACCTGCCGATGTCCTCCATCGCCTCATGCCGCACCTGGCGCACCATCACCTTTCCGCCTTCGACCTTCGTCTTGGCCAATTTGACATATTCTTGCCGTCTTTCTTCAGAAAGTGCCGGCACCACCACCCGAATCTTCGGTTCCTCAGGAGTCGCCGTCAGCCCTAAATTTGCTTCGCCAACGGCTTTCACAATCGCCTCGATGTTTCCCTGGTCAAACGGCGTCACCAGAAGTGTCGTCGGGTCCGTTGCCGCAATTGTTGAGAGCTCAATAAGCCGCATCTTTGCCCCATAGGCATCCACCATCAAATTCTCAATAAGTTGCGGCGAGGCCTTGCCCGTCCGGATCGTCGCCAGATCTTGCTTAACCACATCAATCACCTTCTGAAACTTCGGAGCATACTGTGAGGTCAAATCGTCCAACCCTCAATTTGAAATTTGAAATTCGAAATTTGAAATCAATGTTTGAAACATTTCAAATTGTCAATTTTCAAATTCAATTCAAATTGTAAATTTTAAATTTCAAATTAAAGTTCAATCCTGGAAAACTCTCCCACCCTAATATTTTCCCCCAGCTTTCCAATTACAGACTTAATCATATCAGAAATCGTCAACTTCGGATCCCGGATATACTCCTGTTCCAAAAGCTCAGCAACATTCCTGGGCTCCATCGAAGCCACCTGAAGACAAATCTCTTTCCCGAGATTCTGAAAATCATCCGTCTTGGCCACAAAATCCGTCTCGCACAGAAGCGCCACCAAAACCCCGATCTTCCCGCCGTGGACATAGGAAAAAACCCGTCCCTGATGAGTTTCTCTCTCCGACTTCTTCTCCGCTTTCTCAATCCCTCTTTTCTTCAACAGTTCCACCGCTCCATCGACATTATTGTTTGCCTGCGCAAGCGCCTCTCGACAATCGGCAATCCCCGCCCCCGTCATCTCCCGCAATTTTTTAATGTCATCAACCTTTACCATAAACTCTAAATCCTAAACTCGAAATCCAAAACAATATCGAAATTCAAATTTCCTAGATTCAAAACAATAATTGTTTAAAAATTTAGATTCAGGATTTTGAATTTGTTTGAGATTTCGGATTTAGTGCTTCGGATTTAACAGCTTCAGACAAACCCTCTTTCCACGCTTCCGCCAAATACTCCACAATAATTTTAATCGACCCCACCGCATCATCATTGGCCGGAATTGCATATTCAATCGGCTCCGGATTGACATTCGTGTCCGTGATCGCCACCATCTTAACTCCAGTTCTCTGCGCCTCGTGAACCGCCCCCTTTTCCTTGCGAATGTCGACCAGAAAAATCGCATCCGGCACCTTGGTCAAGCCAACAAGTCCCCCATAGAGCTTCTCATAGCGATCAAGTTTTCTCTGGGCCAGAAGCCTTTCTTTTTTGGTAACAAACCGATTCTCCCCAATTTCCTCTTTGAGACGAACAATCGCCTCCAGGTTGTTTCTTTTAAGAATGTCAAAATTGGTCAAAAATCCCCCCGGCCACCTTTCCAGAAGAAAGTAGAAATTCTGTGTCTTGCTTAAGTCCCCTAAGTTACTTAATTGTCTGACTTTTTTAGCCGAGTCTTCCACAATCGCTTTTGCCTGTCGCTTCGTGCCGACAAACACAACCGTGCCGCCTGATTTAGCTAATTCCTTCAAAAACCCGGCTGCCCTGATCAGTCCATCCCGGGTCTTAACCAAATCAATGATGTGCACCCCATCACGGAAGCCGTAGATATAAGCCGCGGCCTTTGGCTGCCACCGGTTCGTCTGGTGCCCAAAATGACACCCCGCTTCCAACAGCTCTTTTAAAGTAATATCTCTCATGGAATCCCTTAAACCGCCACCCAGTGAAGTTTATCCTGAGGAAACCTCGAAGGAAAATTCAGGGATGTAACGCTGGGTGTGAGTAATGGCCTAATTGTACCAGTAGGCTTCGGCGTTGTCAAAATACATCGTCCCCACCCCGTCACAGGACCCTCCGCCCTGACACTCATCGCCCAAAAAGAACCGGCCAAACCGCTCGTCGGCAGGGCTAAGGTATGGCGCGCCATTCTCCCCACTGGTAATAACCTGCTTCCCATCCAAAAAGATTGCCACTTTCCACTGACTCTCGCCGGCAGAATTCACTTTCCCCTCCTGTTTAGTCAGAAGAATTAGATACTGATGCCAGACATTTGTTCCCAAAGGCCCTTTCGTCACACAATAATCCTTCGGGTTGTTGTCCCCCCCTCCCGTCCGCCAACAATAGTTCGTTCCTGAGTCCATCCACCGCACATGAAATTCCTCTCCGGCAACCGCCTTCCGAATCTCCGCCTGCTGCAAAAACTTCGCCTGGCCGGGAACAAAGACCGCCAGTTTTTGAACTAACACCCCATCGCGCACCGCCTGCAAATAGGATTGTCGCACATGAGACTTTAGAAGAAATTCCGTGTGGTTTTTAAGCATGCGCTTCCCGCTCAGCGGTCCAACCCCATTCACTTGGGAAAGAACCTGGGCAAACTCCGGCCTTTCGGAAACCTCATTGCCCGTTCCCGGCTCCATTTCCCCTTCCGCCGTGATCCAACCCTTCGGGTCCAGGTCAGACGGCTTTGCCGGATCGTTCACCATTTCTTCAAAACCAGGATTCAAAAGAAGTGCCACCGGCCGCCTCCCAGGAAGCAGTGCCCCATTGTCCTCCACAAAAACCTCACCGTTCTCAAAGACAAGATACTTCGTTTGCACCTTCACCACATTATCCGCATACATCGCCCGAACCGTCAGCAAATAGCGCCCCGAGGGCACCCCAGCTAAAGGAAACTGGAAATTTGTTGCCGTCCCCACAAACGGATCTTCCGGTGCCACCAAACTTTGATCCGTCGCCCGTCTCAAAGCCACCCGATAGCCGGAAAGCTTTTGCCCCCGACTCTCCTGCTCCTGCCAGGAAACGTTCAAAACCTTTGCCCCGTTCTGCTCGAAAGAATACAAACTCAACCCCAAATCACTCTCACTCACTTGCTTGGCCACCCTTTCCGAGGTCACATTGGCCACCAAACCCGCCCCGGAAAGCGGCAAAACCTCCCCGTCTGCCGTCACAATTTGCGACGAAGCAGTCTCAATTTGCACCCTGCTCGTGAGCGTCTTATCTTCATCACGCGCAGCAAAAACCAAAGTCGCAAACGACACCGGTCCGGAAACATTCGTCCCCGGCTTCACCGCCGCCACCAACTCCACCTTCCCCGCCTCATTAGCGAGAGTTGCCGCCCCCGTTCGCACCCTGTTTCCAAACACCCCCGAAATCTCTGCGTCCGCGGCTAGCTTGATCTTCTTTTTATCATAGCCCACCACCACCCGGGCAAACACAACCTTCTTACCCTTCGGATCCAAATAGACCCGCAGCGTTCCATTCGGATTAAGCCGCAAACTGTCCGGGACCAAACTGACCACTGATTTTTCGCTCCCGGCCAGATTCTCCAACACCTGGGGGCGGCGGATCAAAAACATCGTCGCCACCAGCGCCACCACCAAAAACAGCACTCCCACCAAACCGGCAACGCTCCCGCGCCTACTTTCCATAGCCATTAAACCAAACTACATAATCCCGTCCGTCCACTTTTCCATCAGCATTAAAGTCCCCTTGTGTTAACCCGGAGGACACACTTTTCCCGTAGCTTCCCAGCCAAATCTCATAATCCTTTTGATCCACCAGTCCGTCACCATTGGCATCCCCACTCTTCCCTGCCGGAGGAACACTGCATGTCGCATCCGACACGCATCTGCTGGCAGAAGCACATCCGGCGGGACTAACTGTTCTTATCTGTTGTCTTTTCCCCACGGGACATGACCCACCACATGATCCGTTCTGCCAAACAGCCGTTTGGCAAGCAGCCGGCGGCGGCAACACCCCGGCATATTTCTTAATCAGACTTTGATAGTTATTCCCCAACGCCGTCCAGCTGGCAAAATTGTTTGACCGGAGCGTTTGCGTATAGGTCGCCCCGGCCAGGTCGTTAATCAAATTAAACCAGGCGAACCGCTGAACCAGATGAAAATCATCACCCGGGTTGCCCAGATTCGTGTCCCGGGCGTTCATCAGAAAGTTAACGGCATCCGTCATAAAGCCCACCCGGCCCCCGGGATAGCCCCCGCTTGACGTGTCAAAAAACTCCTTGATAATTAGATCCTTGCCTTGCAACCCCAACTGCTTCATCTCCGCGCGATAGAGATTAATCTGATTAATAAACCTCGAAAGTTGCGGGTTCGAAACGCCTGTTGGCGTCGGCATGCACCAGAAATAGCCGTGCATGACGATGAAATCCGGCAACTTCGCCCCGTTCAAGGCTCGGATGCGATTAATGTAGGTCCGAAAATAGCTCTCCCCGCTGGCCGGATCGGAAAGACTGGCCACACATCCGGAATCCGGCCCATATGCCCGGGGATGCCGGGTATAGGGAGAAATAATCGCCCCGGAGCCAACTTTATAGTTCGGATTAATGCTCTTAATACAGTCCCGCCAGCTGATAAACTGCGTGGCATAGAGAGTCGCCGTCATCCCGGGATCGTCATACCCCAGTTCATTGCCCACCGACCAGAGGGTTTTAGCAACGCCAAACGCTTCGGGGTTGGCCGCCACTGTGTTCTTCAGTGCCTGACAATTTGCTGCCGAGTAGCGGTCATTTTTTGACTTGCCAACCAGCGTCAACCGCTCCTTATTAACTGAGGCCAGAAAGGCCGCCTGAGCCGGAGGCGTAAACTTATAGCTCCAGTCAACATACCAGCCAACTCCATATTCTTTCCAAAAATTTTGCCAGTCCTTGTTAGAAATGTTGGCCACTCCCCACCCGGTCCCCCCGCTGCCAAACCGCTCTCGTGCCTGATAGGCCACCGCTTGAATTTGGCCGCCGGAAAACAGAAGAAAAATAATGAAGCCAAACAAAAAGGGCAGCAGAATCCTTCTCACCCTTTCAGTATTTCACCCCCACCCAAAAAGTCAATCCCTCCGACCTGCCAAAACGACATTCTCCAGAAGCGAACTGACCGTGAGCGGCCCCACTCCCCCAGGCACCGGCGAAATCGCCCCGGCCACTTTGGAAACACTCTCAAAATCCACATCCCCCACGACACGGTCTACAGTCGACCGTCCACCGCCCACCCTGTTTTTGTCGGTAGTCCGGTAGTCCGGTAGTCCGGTAGACTGTCTGTCAATCCCCACATCAATCACAATCGCTCCTTTTTTAACCATATCTGCTTTAACGAGATGGGCCACTCCGGTTGCCGAAATTAAAATGTCTGCCTCTCTGGCAATCTCTGCCAAGTCTGTGGTTCTGCTATTACCCACTGTCACTGTCGCGCCCAGATTAATAAGCGCCATTACTGCCGGCTTGCCCACAATCTCCGATCTCCCGACTACCACTGCCCTAAACCCACCCAAAACTGTTCTTGATTTTCCAAACAAATCATATACGACCGCGTGGTTTTTGTTTAATTTTAAATCTCCCATATTCAAGGCCTCCTCCAAAACCACTAACACCGCTTTCACTGTCGCCGGATAATATCTCGGCTGCCCAAGAGCAAGAAGCCCCATATTAACTGATGTCAGGGAGTCCACATCCTTAACTGGATCAATCGCGTCCAAAATCTCTCGCTCGTGTCCAAAAACAGGAGAGTCTTTAGGAAAAGGCAGTTGCACCAAAATTCCCGTCACCACCTGATCTGCATTTAATCTATTAATTAATTGAGTCGCTTTTGTAACTGAAACTTTTGACGGCAACTCAACAATCTCCGACACAATCCCCACTTCCTCTGCCCGCTTTTTCTTCATGTTGACATACATGACGCTCGCCGGATCTTCCCCCACCAGAATCGCCACCAGCTTCGGTTTAATCCTTAACCCTTCAACCTTAAGCCTTAGTTCTTCCAACCGCTTTGCAGCAATAGCCTTTCCATCAATAATCATGTTTCAATTCTAGTCCCGCCCTGGAAAAATCACAACAAGCGTCCTATAATCCTCAAATGCCAACCATCAAAGAAACCTTTGAGACCTGGGCCGAAACCCTATCAAGACCCGGGCAAAGCAAAAGGGTAACGATCTTAACCGGAGAAGAGCGCGGAATAATATGGAACGCGCTCAATTCAGCCAGAGCAGAACTTCAGGACTTAAGACAAATTCGTCGTATCGGTAAAAAGCAGTTTGCCGCTAATTATAGCCTCGCCGACGCCCAAAAGATTGCCAATTTGGCTCGAACGAAAATTGAAGCCAAACTAGCAAAAAAACTAGCAAAACGAGTCACCCTACCAACTCTCACCAGCGAAGCTCTCGCCGCAACCCACGCAAGTTTTCTTGAGGCTCTTACTAGCCGGCATCAGAACGACTGGTCAAACTAGCCCTTTTTTTCTTTAAAAACTCATCACTCTAAAACTCCACCGGAAACTTCCGGGCAAAAGCCGTCACCTTGGACTTGAGTTTTCTAACTTCACTACTTTTTGCAACCTTGTCCTTAAAAGCTCGCCTCGCAGTCTGATCCTTATCCTTATCAGCATTGCCAACATCGGGCAAACTATTCTCTCTTGCAATTTCAACTCCTTCATTAATAAACCCGGCAATCACTTTCATCTCCGCTTCCTTCATCCCCCGGCTCGTCACTGCCGGCGTGCCGATCCGGAATCCGCTCGGATAGAACGGCGGCCGGGGGTCATTGGGAATCGTCTGCTTGTTGCCATAGATGTTCACCATCTCGAGAGTCACATGTGCGTGCCACCCTTCAATCCCCTTATTAGAAAGGTCCATCCAAATCATGTGATTTTCGCTCCCCCCGCCGATCAGTGTAAATCCGTAATCAATCAGTGCCGATCCCAGCATCTTCGAATTTTTAACAACCTGCCCGGCATATTTCCTAAAGGCGGACGTGTTTGCCTCCTTGAGCGCCACCGCAATCCCGGCAATCTTGTTCATGTGCGGCCCGCCCTGGTGGCCCGGAAAAACGCTTTTGTCAATCTTTGCCGGCAATTCCGGATCTTTGGCCGAACCCTTGTCAGTGACCATAATAATCGCCCCTCGCGGCCCTCGAAGAGTTTTGTGGGTCGTCGTCATAATAACGTGCGCAAACGGGACCGGGCTCGGGTGCGCTCCGCCGGCCACTAACCCCGCGATGTGCGAGATATCCGCCACAAAAAACGCCCCCACCTCATCAGCAATCTCCGCATACTTCTCCCACTTAAAGATCTTTGTATACCCGGTTCCCCCGCTCCAAATTATCCTTGGCTTAATCTTCCGGGCCATCCGATACAGCTCTTCCCAATCAACCTCTCCTTCCGAAGTCAAGTGATAATACTCCGCCCGGTAATACTTTGACGTAAAGCTCGCCTCCTGCCCCATTGACAAATGCCCTCCATGAGACAAAAGTTGTGACAGGACAACATCTTGTCCAGCTTCATAAGGGGTGGCCTTGCGAAGCTGAGAGAAAGGCCGACACAACGCCCCAAATATTTCCAGATTGGCGGGACTGCCTGAATACGGCTGAACATTGACATACGGCACGCCAAACAATTTTCTCGCCCGGTCAATGCAAAGCTGCTCCACCTGATCCACAAACTCATTACCGGTGTAATATCTCTTCCGCGGATAGCCCTCCGCATACTTGTTCTCCAAAACCGACCCCACTGCCTCCCGCACCGCCGCGGAAACATAGTTCTCCGACGGGATCAACTCCAACCCTTCTTTCTGCCGCTTTTCCTCACCGGCAATTAATGTCGAAATTTCCGGGTCAATCTTATTCAACATATGCAATAATTAAACTGCTCCGGCTGCCGACCGCCGCCGAAGGTCATGTAGAGGACTTCTACGGTAGTCAACGTGGAGGTGCGGGTGCAAGTCCCGCCGGCGGCTCCGGAGCTTTTATCTTGACAAAATTTCACCTAAATGTTAATATACGAATATCCACGTTGACTAGAAAGTCCTCGAAATTGACTTTTCGACGGAAGCAAAAGGGCCTTTGAGAAATCAAGGGCTTTTTTGATGCCACAAAACAATTTTAACTGTTTAGATCCTCAGTGGCAATTTCCCGCTGTCTAATCAAAAAAAGGCGACCCCGGCGAAATGTCCATTTCAAATCCCCTCTCACTTTCCGGCTGAGAAGAAATTTTCCGATAATAATCAAAATATTTATCCTGCAATTTGACGAGTTCAGAAATCGGCATATCAGATTGCATCTTTTGATACGCATTCCATCTTGAGAAGTTCCAACTATACAGCCAATCAAAAAAATCAAACTGCCGGTCCGGGACCCGACCCCTTAAACCACCATAGTCAGCAGCAAGTTCATAGGAATTAACCAGCAAATTTTGGATCACCATTCCCGCGTACGCAATCTCCCTCCGCTCTTCAGAGTCAAAAAAGTTTCTATCGCTCCGTGAGTCCAGCACCATCTTCGCGTGCGCGTATGCTCTCTTCCAGCCTTCATACCCATCTGTGCTCATCCGAGAGAGATAAACATAGTCAACTCTCTTGTTCACCGTTGGCGGATGTGTTGAAACAATAAAATTCTCCGCGTTGAAAAGTCCCACAAAAATAATTATTCCCAGAGTTAACAGAACTTCAGCCAAAAGCAGACTCTTCTTTTGAACTTGTCCTGAGCGGAGTCGAAGGAAATGCCTCCAGACCAAAATCCCGACCATCCCCAGCACCCAAAGCAGAAATATCCCCCCATAAATCCTCGCCAAACTCCACCCATGAAATTGCTGATATAAATATATTCTTCTAAAAATCGACAAAATAAACACCCCAAATTCAGCAAATAGCAGTGTCTGTAATATCAGCAGAAAACTTCTCCCCGCTCCCTTTTCAAGTCTCCCTTCATTTCGGACCGCCCCAACCCCGCCCACAACACCCCGTACACAATTACCGCCACCAGGGAAAACTCGACAAATCCCCGCTTCACATATTCCGAATACGTCGCCACCCCAAACTGCGACAGTGAAGTCTCCGCCGCCACGGAGGCAAACACATACGGCCACTCCACAAAAATAAACGCCCCCAGCACCAGCGCCACTAACCCCACCACAACAGAAACTTGCATCACTAACGGAAGACTCTCGGGCAGATATCTGAGAGGAATCCGTCGCCGTTTCATGAACGCGAGCGGCAACAAAACGCCAAGCAGAAATGCTGAAAAAACAATATGTGTAATTGGTTGGAACCAGAATTTGCTGTCAAAAATCTTCCCCAACTCTTGAAAAATCCGTGTCATAAAATGATTGAAAACCGGGTCCCCAACTGACAGCAGAACCACCAGAACAAAAACCACCGGAACAGCCACAATAAGACCGATGATCAAATTAACTAAACCTCTAATCGGTAGACCGTCCCGTCCCCGGACCGGTACAAATTCCCATACTTTTCCCGTCAAAATTTTTCCCAAAACGGAAACTCCGCTCAGAAAATAGGACATTCCCAAATTGACAGGCGCCAGAATAAACTCCTCCGCATCAGCAAAAAACTGCTTTCCCGCCAGATAAAGATAGATTGCCCCGCTCGTCGTCAGAAGTGAACTCAAAATCACAATCGCCCGGGAAAATGCGTTATCCGTGACCAGAATTGCCAAACAGACTAATCCCTGAAACACTGTCAAACCCAAAAGCAATCCTTTTTGCCGTCTCCACTCTCGTCCCACAAACACCCCGATCGTAAAGACGAAGTACGCCACCAGTACCAAAACTGTCGCCACTGATCCATTGCGGTGGAACGGAAAGAGGTTAAGAAAAAGAGTGAGGAGCAAAACCCAGACGACGCGTCCCCGGGAAGAAACCTGTGAACTTTTCGAAGAATCCGCTGCTGCGTCCTTCATTTTGCCTGACCCACTAATTTTATCAGACTTATGCAAATCAATCATCCACGGTCGTATTACGCCTTGACAACCGTATTACTTTACGATATTATACCTACGATGAGCATTTCCACTGTCTCCACTAAATTTCAGGCCACAATTCCCGAAGAGGTGAGAAAAGCCCTCGGCGTCAACATTGGGGACAAAATATTCTATAAAAATATAGACCCGAAAGAAAAAAGGGCCGTAATCGAGGTTATCTCAAATCAAAATGTCGTTGACAGACTCTATGGCTCACTAAAAACAAATGTCCCTTATATGAGCATGGAAAAAGCTCGAGAAATAGCCGGAAAAGCCCTAGCAAAAAAATACCAGGTTAAGAATGGCTAAAATCTTACTTGACACGAATATTATCCTCCGCTACTTAAGAAACGATGACGCCTTTCTCTCCCCAAAGGCCAAGAAATTCTTTGACCTAGCCCAAAACGGACAACTAGAACTGTATATTGATGAAATCGTCATCGCTGAAGTGATTTGGGTAAACAAAAGCGTTTACAAAGCAAGGCCACTTGTCACACTCAAAACTATTCAAGATCTCCTTTCGTTTAACTGGATCAAAAACCCGCGGAAGCAAATAATTCTCTCTGCCCTTTCGCTCGCAATCAGCAATCCTTCCCTAAACTACGTCGACTGCTGGCTCTATTGTCTTTCCAAAGAAGAAAACCTCCCCCTCCAAACCTTCGACCAAAAACTAAAACATCTCAAGTCTCCCCACACCCGTTGACAAAACCCCACAAAAGGAAGAATATCCTCTCATGCGAATATCGATTATCGCCGCAATTGGGAAGAATCGCGAGATTGGACAGGAAGGCAAACTTCCCTGGCATCTCCCAGAAGACCTGAAATCATTTCAAAAACTCACCACTGGCCACACAATAATTATGGGGAGAAATACATTTGAATCAATCGGTGGTAGATTCGCAGTGGAAGTGCAACACTTGAAGACTAGGTTGTCAGTCTCTTC
>CAZSSJ010000016.1:12921-25743 GCA_964609775.1 uncultured Gammaproteobacteria bacterium | reverse complement strand
GTTAAAGTGGAAAATTGATCTCCTAAATTCCTTGGGACACTAAATGATCGAAGTCGGGGGGAAAACCCTCCTTGAACTTCCCGATATTGACCTCAAAGAATACCCCCAGATGACAACTGACACCACAAAAGTAATTTCTTCTTCACCCAATTATGGCGTCGTCCTTAACTATTTTGCCGGCAACACCGGCGTTGAGTTCAGCATTCCTAATTCCCAAGGTCTAAAAACCTTAGCCACCAAATCAAATATGAAAATCACCAAGACCCATAAATTTATTGTCTCTTTGCCCGAAGGAGTGGTCGAAAACCGGCGACTTTACATACTAAAACCCAAGCAAAGTCCAGAAACCATGAACCTTTCGCACCAGCAACTCCTCGCCGAAATCGAAAAGCGGGCTCGGAAACCTAACCGGTCATCGTCATCTTCCTACGAAGGCACCGTCAGCCGGCAATACTATCTGACAAACCCCGATAAATGGGCGATCGCCAAAGCTTGGGTCAAAGAAAATAAGAGCATCTCTTTGAAAGACTTCCTCAGCCTCCTGAATTCTTTAAACGCCGCTGGCTCCTATGAGGAAAAGACGCTCGCCGGCATGATCTTGTCTCTCTTTCCCAAACTGCGATCCTCAATCACCTCAGCCGGCCTCGGGAAATGGCTGGATAACGTTCATGGCTGGTCCGAAGTTGATTCCCTTTGCCAGAATAACTTTCAATACCAGGACTTTTTCCGGAACTGGCCACAGTGGGAAAAGGCAATTCGGAGCTTCTCTAAAAACCCTAACACTCACAAGCGGCGAGCCAGTCTCGTCCTTCTCACCGGCCCGGTAAACTATTCTCCTAACCGCCGTTTGTCCGATCTGGCCTTCGAAAATATCGACCGCCTAAAATCCGAGAGAGACATCTTAATAACTAAAGCCGTCTCTTGGCTCCTTCGAAGCTTAACTAAATATCATCCTGAAGAAGTCCGTACCTACTTAACCACCAACGCCACCAGCCTTCCTAAAATTGCCTTCCGAGAAGCCGGCAATAAATTAAAATTCGGGGTCAAAAAAAGTTAATGTAACTTTCATGGTCTCTAAAGTTCAAATTCTCCAGAAACTGGCCCTAATTTCCGGAGATAAAATTTTAGTTCTCAAAAGAGCACCCGGTAATCGTTCTCGCCCAAACACGTGGGATTCTACCGGCGGTAATGTCGATGATGAGGACGTCAAACCGCAAAATGAAGACATCTTGCTCGCAGCTTTGAAAAGGGAAGTGGTCGAAGAAATTGGAGTTGGCCTCACCGGAGAAAAAATTGAAATCGTCTACATCGACTCCGGACTAAACTCCGAAGGAAACCTGGTCATCTGGCTTGGCTATAAATGCCAATTAAAGTCCCCGCCAGAAATCAAACCCCGCTCCGAACACTCCGAGTTTAAATGGGTCTCCAAAAATGAGTTTCTGAAGCTCGACTTCGGCTACGCCGAACAGTCAATGAAGGAACAAATAGAAAGAGTCCATTACACTTGACTTGCAATTCCTTCTTCAGGCTTTAAGATAAGCCTGAATGAAACAAATCCACCCCATCCAAATTCAAATCTTGAAAAAACTCCTCTTCGCCCCCGAACTTCGCTATTCCGATCTACGCCCCGATCTGATTATTGAGAACAACCAGCTCGACTTCCATCTCGATAAACTTGTTCTTCATGGTTGGGTCACCAAAAAAGGTGCCTCGTACCATCTAACCAGTTCCGGCAAAGAATACGCCGACCGCATTGATACGGATAGGAACTTAATCACTAAACAGGCGAAGGTTTCCGCCTGGATCGCCAGCACCAGACAATCTCGTAAAGATAAACAGTTCCTTATCTACACTCGTCTCAAGCAACCTTTTTTTGGTTGCCAAGGTTTCCTCGGGGGAAAAATTCGTTTTGGAGAAAAGATCATTGAGGCTGCTGAACGGGAATTCACCGAGGAAACAGGTCTCCATGGAAAAGCAGCAATTGTCTCTCTCAAGCACTTTCGTATCTTCGACAAATCCTCTAAAGCCCTGGTAGCCGACAAGTTCATGTTCCTCTGTCTGGTCAAAAATCCCACTGGAGCTCTTCTTTCCGAAAACATCGAAGGCAAATATGAATGGGTTAACATGAAAGACCTAAAAACCTATCTTACTAATCCCTTCGAACCCCTAAGCGAAACCATGGGGTTTGTCCAAGAAATAGAAAAATTCTCCGGCGTCACGACCATCAAAGAAGTTGATCATTACACCAAATAAATACTGACATGCCAGAGAGTCCAAAATTTCCTTCGGAAATGACTGACCAAGATCTTGCCCGGCTCGCCATCATTATAATAAAGCACTCTAAGACCAAACTGACTACGACTAACTAAAATCAATGACTAGGGGAACGTGGTCTGAAACAACATCGGGAAGCACTTTAAAGCTCTTAACATTAATTTCGGGAGTAACGAAAATATAATCGGCGAACTTCTCAGTCCCCGTATACAAACTGGTTCTTGTGCCTGGAACTTTGTGTTCCTTAATTAAATTCCTAAACCTTTGCTCAAGCATTTCGACACTTCTGGTATCTGGTCGCAGATTGAAGTCACCGCAAAGCACCGTGGGAATGTTTTATCCAGAAATAAAATCTAAAATTGTCTGAGACTGTTTGAACCTGTTCGGATTATCTTTTTTATCGCCATGAACCCAATAACCATGAAAATTCATTACCAAATACTCACGATTCTTCTGTTTAATCTTTAACCATAGGAGTTTTCTCGAATGATCCGCCCCTTCGTCTGTTGGATCAGGAAAGTTAAAGCTCTCATAAGTCATAACGCTGCCATAACTAACCACCTCGATATCTTTCTTGATAAAAGTGGCCAAACCATAAACATTCTCGATAACGGGACAAAAATATCCCTCGTAGTCGCTTAAAGCCGAGGATAAGTCACCAAATAAATTGGGGTTGGTATTTTTAAGAGCAAATATGACCTCGTTGTTTCCCTGATATTTATCGAAGACTTCCTGAAAACAAAAAATGTCAATCTTTCCTGATTTATTTTTTACAAATTTGTTAAATGGTTTTGTAACTTTAGCTCCCCACGTATTAAGGGTAATAAGTTTCATAGTTTAATTTATTCTTTTCCTTCCCACTCCGCGATAAACCGCCGCGCAAATTCCTCCACAAAAGCGTAACGTTCCTTCGCCATTTGTCGACCGAATCTAGTGTGAAAGTTCGCCGGCTGCATTCTTGGATGAGCAATCTTATAAAGAATATAGTTAATTGCCGATTTATTGTCGTCGTAGGAAGTGGAAGGCGTGCCCGTATAAATCGGCCGTTTATACTTCTTGGATTGCAGCGAACTCGCAATCACCCTCGCCACGTCAATTGCCCCAAGCGCATCAAGATAATCCGCGTCCTGAAGAATTTTAGCTTCCAGCGTCTCCGGGACTCGGTCCTTGCTCTTCCGGTGGACCAAAATTGCGTGACACACCTCCCCAATTTTCTTCTCAGGAAAACCGATTTTCGCCAAAACTCCCCTGGCAATTCGGCTCCCTTCCTCAGCGTGATCTTCAACTCTACCCGCATCTTCCAGCACCCGCGCCACATCAAAAAGCAGCGCCGCCGCCTCCAAAACTTCCAGATCTGCCTTCTCCTCCTCGCCAATCCTCTTAACTAGTCTCTCCACCCGAAAAACGTGGTTAATATCATGAGAAAAATCATTCTCCAACTCTTTGTAATACTTCTCCGCCAGCTGCAGAATTTTATCTCGATAATTAGTCATACGCCGATTATATCATTGCAATAATCCTTATTAATCTCATACCCGTTCTTTACATAATAACAACACCTTTATTCTAAGGTTTCTTTATGCTCAATCTTGTTCTTGCCATCATTCTCGGCGGGCTTTTTGCCTATGTGGCCCTGCAAAACGCCACGATCGTTCCCTTCACCCCCGGTTCCCTTGCCTTCACCCTGCCGCTCTATTTTGTCGCCTTCGGAGCTCTTCTCTTTGGAACCCTTCTCGCGGGCATTTTCAGCCTGGCCGGCTGGACTGCTTCCACCCTGACCATCGCCGGCAAAGACTCGCAATTAAATAAGACCCAAAAACTCCTCGAGGACCTAAAAGTCAGGCTGAATGAGTTGGAAGTAGAAAACACTCAACTCAAAGGGGAAAGTCGGGAAATGGCCACCGCCGCCAAAACCCAAGCCGAAATCGCCCACACCCAGGCTCACATCGAAGACCGCGCCCACGTCCACTGGCCTCACAGCAATTCTCTGAACAATTTCCTCGCCCGCCTCCGCTACCGGCTGGCAATCTAGAAATGCGTAATCAATTCACCCTCCTAATAAATTCTGCTACTTTCCAAATATACAGTGGCTCACCTTTAGGATAATTCTTCAAGGATACTTTGTAAGTTCCTTCCACTAGACCTACTAAATACTTCCGTCTGGCCCCGGCAATTGTTCCTAACTCTTTAGAAGATAATGGGGGATACCAAACAGAATAGCTTTCCTCATTTGTAAATTTCGGTATTTGCTTCGCGTAATGCTTTCTCTTGCCGTTCGGCACCTTGCTTAAAGGAACCAGTTTATGTCCCAAAATTCCGAAACCGCTATCAAAATCCTCTAACGTCGACTCATTTGTTAATAAAGCTCCTTCAACGTTAAACACGTCTTTAACCAATTGATAAGAATAATCATCAACCTCTTGTCAGGAGCAAATGCAACTTTCGGTTTCATCTACTATAGAAGCTCTAAATCCTTAATCCCGACAAAATCCTTTTTATTTAAAGTGGCCAGCCTTGCTCCATTAGCAATTGCCGTTGCCGCAATCGCCGCATCAGGAAAATCAATTGGGCGGCCAAGATCCCGGGCTAGTTTCCCCGCAACTTGCGCAACCTCTATGTTGTAGGGAACAAGTCTGACCCCCCGCAAAGTTGCTAACAGAAAAGTTTCTTCCAACTCATTTCGAGTACTTTCTCCTTCAAATAGCTCCTAAATCGTAACTATTGAAACAGCTAATTCATCCTGAGGAAAATTTGCTCTAAATTGTTCCAACCTCGACTGGGGATTCTTCGTCCGTAGATGATCAATGACAATATTTGTATCTAAAACTACCATGCCTTTTTCCTTCTCGCCGAAGCAGCCAACTCCAGTTTTCTCCTAGCTTTTTCCCTCCCGATTTCTTCTTTACTGGCAGGTCCCCAAGCGCCCCTCGTCCGGGCTAAAATTTTGAGATAATCATCGTCGTCCAGCTTACTGTAAACACTCGTTACCGGCTTAATGTAAATAGCATCACCCAACATCGTAATATTCAAGTTCGTTTGTTCATTAATGCCTAAACTGTCCCTTATGTCTTTGGGGATCACAATCTGACCCTTGACGTTCGGTTGGGTAATTATTCCAATATTCATACTAGTAATATTTTATTACTTTTAACAATCTTTGTCAACCGACGCCTCCGCTACCGCCGCGATCTAACCTCTAATGTTTGGTGCCGTCACTAAGCCCATCTTCCGAAAATCCTCATCCAGTGTAAAAACTTCATCAATCTTGAAGTCCTTACACACCAAATAGGTAACTGCGTCAGGAAAAGACACTCTGTGTTCAAAAAACTTCACCAGAATCTCCCTGGCCCTCCTGTCAATCTCAGCATCCGCATACAAAACCCTCAGTTCACCCAGTTCAACTGCCAATTGTATACCCTCAACCAACCTCCTCACCTCAACCACAGTCACTATCCGCGATGCCCAAGTAAAAAGTTCACCTAGTACGTAATTCGTTGTTAAAAAAGAAACCCCCAACTGTTGGTAATTTTTATACGCAGTTTTAACCTCAGAATGCCACTGTTCTTTCTCTCGGAAGTATGCTACCAAAGCTCCCGTATCAATAAAAATTCTCGGAGGACCAAGTGCCATAGAAATTAGTCTCGATAGTCAGTGTAAATATCATCAACGGAAGATGCGTAGTCAGTTTTCTTTCCACTTTTAATAAATCCCGCCATTTTTTCAAGCACAAAGGTCTTACTTGGTCTTGGCTTCACTGCAGCCAACACCTGTGCTATATTTTGCGCCACACGATCAAGACTATCCCTAATAATCTTCGACCGGGAAATATCCGTCAACTCCTCCACTTCATCAAAAATAGTCACCGGATAAGGATTAAGATAAACCTGATACCTTTTCATACATACACCATATCAGGTGGTGTACACTTTGTCAAGAAGAATCCTGGGAAGACACTTTAGCCTTAATTACCAACCTCCGGTTCCGCCCTTCACCCTCGGAGTAAGATTCCACATCCTCTCTGCCTTGAAGTGCCAAATGGACAATCCTTCGCTCCCCAGGAGGCAGAAAGGGAACATAGACCGGCAATCCCGTCGAAATTGCCTGTGCTGCCCAAGATTGCGCCATTGCCGTCAGTTGCTCTTCCCGCTTAGCCCGATAGTCACCAACTTCAACAACAACCCGCACCCATTCACCCAAGCGCTTAAACACCAATTGCCCTAAAATGACCTGGAACGATTGAAGTGTCTCGCCATGATAGCCAATGAGCAGCCCCGATTCCTCCGTCGCCAAGTTAACTTGGTATAAATCACCTTGCCCTGAGATTGCCGAAGGGTCTCCCTTGTCCATCACCTCCACCCCCGCCACCACCCCCATCTTCAAAAGCAACTCCTCCGTCACTTCTTTTATCACCTCTGTCCTCTTCTCGTCAACTTTTGTTTTTGTGCTTTTCGCCATACTTTAAAGCCTCTCTGCCTTACTATCTTTCTACCTTACTATCTGCTAACCACCTGCCTGAATTTTATCACGTACTGTTCCAACGCTCCAAGTCCCGAAATCCGGTATTGCTGACCAATCGCCAGCAAACTCGAAGTTGACCAGTAAAGCGCCAGTCCCGACGGCCACTGTGTCCCCAGAAACAAAAAGAGCAGGGGAAACATCCACACCATCGACGACTGCGCTTCGGCAAATTCCTGCATAAACTCTTTCTTTTCTTCTTTCTCGGCTGGCTTGTCCTCCTTGCGCACGGCTGGGGGGGTGGGCATCATCATTTTCGTCTGAATAAACTGCGTCGCCGCCGCCACGACAACCAGAATTCCCGGAATGGCCACCGGCAGTCCGGAAATATTCATCCTATCCGGTTGGGCCATGTCCCAAATCAAAAAGCGCGTGTTCAGCTTCATCGTCAGAATATTGTTCATGGCTCCCAGAAGCCCGAAAAGGACTACAATCTGCACGACAGCCGGCAGACACCCCGCTGCCGGATTCACTCCGTGTTGTTTAAAAAGCTCCATCTGCGCCGCCGCAAATGCCTGCTGGTTTCCTTTGTGCTTCTCTTTAAGAGCCTTGAGGTGCGGCTGCAGTTCATTCATCTTTCGGCTGTAGTGTGTTTGCTGCTTGATAAACGGGTAAAAAATCAGCCGGGAGAGAATCGCAATTTCCACAATCGCCACCCCCAAATTCTGAAAAGCAATCGTGTTATAGATAAACAATATTACCTGCAGAAAAAAATCACCGATCAGTTGCATAAAAAACTAGGGGAGAGGATCCACTCCGCCAAGGTTCCAAGGATTACACCGTAAAATCCGTCTAAATCCTAAATAAAGTCCTTTAATTGTACCACACTTCAAAACCACCTGATAAGTGTATTCACTGCACCTCGGCATAAACCGGCACGTCCGCTCAGTCAAAAACAACCACTTCAACACTCCCGTGTCCATCGACACATACTTCTGGTAAAACCGAATTAGAAAAAGCACTCCTTTCTTCATCACATCTAATGCGTCTAGTCCCTTAGTCCTTAAACCTTAGACCTTAATCCTTAAGCCTTGTCTCTAAAGGAGTTTCGCTCTCTTGAGCACCTCTCCAATTTCCCTTTCCAACTCTTCCCTCCGATGGTTCACCGCCTCGCCTTTAGCCAAAAACACCAACTCCGCACTCTTCGGTAATCTCGGCAAGTATTTTTGCACAGCATCTGAAAGCTTCCTCTTCACCTGGTGCCTGACAGTCGATTTCAAAGAAATCTTCTTACTCACCACAAACGCCGCCCGGGCGTTCTCTCCGGCCCCTCTGAATGCAACTACTAATCCAAAAGCGGGGGAATCATACATCTTCCCGGAAGTCCTGATTCTTCCAAACTCTGATTTAAGAGGAATCAGTGATTTTCGAAGCAACACCAAGAAGTAAATAAGTGCAAAATTATTTGTTATTGAGTTTCTGGTATACGAATAACTAATAACTTAATAACTTGCCACTCACTTTTTAGTCACTGTTAACTTCTTTCTACCCTTAAGTCTTCGCCGTTTTAAAACCTTTCTTCCCCCAGACGTGCCCATCCGCGCCCGATAGCCGTGTTTTCGCGCCCGTTTCCGTTTCTTCGGCTGATAAACTCTCTTCGGCATCTGCTCATTATCTCATGACTTGAGACCTTTGTATATATTGCTTTTTTGTGGATAACTCCCTATTATCCTGCTCAAACAGACAATCAACTTTCTCAATTTAACTAGTTCTATTTTTGAACTTGCGAGTACCTTGGGCGTGAGCCCAAGGGTGAAGCAAGCTCGAAAAGAAACTCAGGCGAAGCCTGTAGCGAAAGACACCACGGGCGTAAGCCCGTGGAGTTTCATTATCGTATGGATCTCAATGAAATCTGGAAACTGGTCCTCGGCGAGCTCGAGGTTGACCTGGGCAAACAAAACCTCGGCCTCTATTTCAAAAACAGCCAGCTCCTTTCCCTGGAAAACAGCATTGCCAAAATCGGCTTTCTCAACCGGGGAGTCGCCGACCAAGCCAATGCCCGATATTATGCTCTAATCCAAACCTCCCTGCAAAAAATCTCCCACCAATCACCCCTAAGTCTGATCTTTGAGGTAAACGATCAACCAGTCACTAGCAACCAGCCACTAGCCACTGAGGAGGCCGGCCCTCTTTTTGAAACTCCAAAAGAAGATCAAGAGGCCATCAAGGAAGCCGTCAAAGCCACCGGCTTGCATCCCGACTTCATTCTCGAGGAATTTTGTGTTTCGACCAGCAACCAGCTTGCCTTCGCCGCCGCCCAAGCGGTCATCAAAGACCCCGGAAAAAACTATAATCCCTTCTTCATTTGGGGTGGTGTCGGCGTTGGCAAGACCCACCTCATGCAGGCCATCGGCCACGAAATTCTCCGAAGGAACCCCCGCGCCCGCGTCGTCTACGCCTCCGGTGAACAATTCACCAACGAAATAATTCGCGGCATCCGAAAACAGAACACTCAGGACTTCAAAGACAAATACCGTTCAGCCGACGCCCTCCTGATCGACGACATTCAGTTTTTCTCTGGCAAGGACACCGCCCAGGAGGAATTCTTTCACACTTTCAACACGCTCCACCAACGCCAAGGTCAGATTATCATGACTTCCGATCGCAAACCGGCTGACATCAAAGATCTTGCTGATCGCTTAAAGAGTCGTTTTGAAGGGGGGCTGGTCGCCGACATTTCCACTCCCGACTCCGAATTAAAAACTGCGATTTGCCAACTAAAAGCGAAAAAAAGAGGTATAGAGTTATCCACAACTGTTGCCTCACTAATTGCCAACAACACGGACAATATTCGCACGCTCGATGGCGCCATCCAAATTATCATCTCTAAAGCCGCCTCCGAGCACCAGGAAATCACCCCCGACTTCGTCGCTGAGACCCTGAAACTGCCCATCATCTCGCCTCCAGTCGGTGGCCATCTCGAGCCTCGAACCATCCTCGACGAAATCTGCGCCCACTACGAAATCCCTATGAAGGTCATCAAAGGAGTGAAGCGCGACAAACCGATCGCCATCCCCCGGCAAATCCTGATGTACCTTCTCAAAAAACACACCCACTATACCCTTGATGAAATCGGCTCCTTCATTGGCGGTCGTGACCACACCACCGTCCTGCATGGCATTAAAAAAATAGAATCCCTTCTTCAAAACAACTCCAAAATTCAGTCTGATATCAGCCAGCTTCAGCAGCGCCTCAACATCTCACCTTCCTGACCCGTGTGCATATCTCCGTCTCACAATAGGGGATAAGTGGCCAATTAATCCCATCTTTTCACCTATCCACACTTATCCACACTTATGCCCAAAACTTATCAACGTTCCACCAGAGATCTTATCCACATCACCAATTTTCTTTGATTGATGATTGATGATTGATGATTAACGATTCCTTGCACTTATCCCCGCCGCCTACTACTACTGCTACTATTAATTACTAAAGAAAACGCCGGTTGAAAACGATCGGCCAAGCAACTAATATGTGGGTAAACTGATTTCTATCAGCTTTCCCTGTTTTCATCTGCTAAAATCTCGTCTATGAAGCTGGAAATTCTCCAAGAAAATCTCACTAAAAAACTCGGCAGCGTCACTCGCATTATTCCCTCTAAACCCCAATTGCCCATTTTGTCCCATGTGTTACTGAGTGCCAAAAACAACCACCTCACTCTCACTTCTTCCAATCTCGAAACAACCATAATTATCTCTCTCGGGGCAAAAATCGAATCCGAAGGTGAATTTACTGTGCCCGCCCGAACCCTATCCGAACTTGTCGCTTCTCTTCCTCCTGGAAAAATTACTCTTCAGGTCAAGCAGTCTCTTCTGGAAATTACCATCAGTCAATTTCATGGTCAAATCAACGGCAGCCCAGCAGCAGAATTTCCTCCAAATCCGACCGACGATCTCCATTCTGTTTGGAAAGTCAACGCCGCGGGCCTTTTCCAAGCTTTGGGCCAAACGATGTTCTCTTCGGCCACCGACGAAAGCCGGGCCGTCTTAACCGGGGTCCTTTTTAAGTTTGATTCTGACTTTGTCACCCTTGCCGCGACCGATGGCTTTCGGCTCTCCGTTGTTAAAGTCAGCAAATCAAGTGATCTCCCTGAGGGCCAAAGTCAAGTCATCATCCCAACTCGCACCCTCGTGGAAATAACTAAACTTTTAAACGACGAAAACCCTGACCAGATCACCATCAATTTCTTAAAAAGCAACCAAGTCCTCTTTTCTTTAAGCGATACCAAAATATATAGTCAATTGATTGCTGGGAATTTTCCAAATTTTGAGAAAATAATTCCCGCAGAATCCAGCGTTCGAATCAAAATACCAAGTGAAGAATTATTAAAAGGCATTCGGTTGGCCGCCATTTTTGCTCGCGATTCGGCCAACATCGTCAAGTTAAAAATCGCTGGCAGTAAATTAAAAATAATGGCCAACGCGGCTCAGGTGGGCGAGAACGAAAGTGAGATTGACATCGAAGTCGACAAGGGGAGTGGGGAGGATTTTCAGATCGCCTTCAATTTTCGCTATCTTCTTGACTTTCTAACCAGTCTTGGTTCAAAAGCCGCCGATGTCACCATTGATTTCACCACTCCCTTAGCTCCCGGCGTCTTTCATCTCCCGTCCGACAAAAACTTCCTCCACCTCATCATGCCGGTCCGGGTCCAGGGCTAATCAGCGGCGTTTCCCTTTCTTGCTTAATCGCACTCCGGTTTTCCGGATTTGTGTTAATCAGTTTATATTCATCCGGAGAAGCAACCCCCCGCATGGCCACATGCGACGACCCGGCAAAAAACAGCCCTTCCCCGACGTTGGCCGACAGGAGCAAACTCTTTTCTCCTTCCGAGAGATAAAACACTTCCGCCACTTTGTCAATTGCCGCCGGCGACTGCTTCATCAAAATTTGAATTGAACTGTTGGTCACGACCGTTTTTCCTAAATCTGTTGACAGGAAATCCTCAATGTCTTGGGTAATTGTCGTCAAGCCGAGGTAATATTTTCTCGCCCGTTTGGCAAACCCCCACAAAAACTCCGCCGACGCCTGGTTCTTCATTAAATACCACGCCTCATCGACGATCAAAATCCGTTTCTTAGTCTCCCGTTTAATCGAATTCCAGACAAAATCGACAATAATAAATATCGCCAGGCTGCGAATCTGGTCCTCCAAATTCTTAAACGAAAACACCGTCACGTTATTGTTTAGTCGAATATTACTTCGTTGATTAAAAATCGTCCCAAAGCTCCCTTTGACAAACTTTTCCAGTCTCAAAGCCAGATTCGCCGCTGTCTGCGATTCCATCCCCACCAAAACTTTGTATAAATCTTCCAGAATAGGCGGCTCGTTCTTGTGGGTCGCCGGATCATAAGTGATGCCTTTCTGTCGGTAGGTCAGCTCCAGAGCGTTATGTATGATTGCCTCTTCTTCTGGTGTTGCCGTCCCCACCATGATCTTCAGAAGCCGCGTCAGCGAAAACCCAATCTTATACTGCAGATCATTTTCCTGAGGATCATCGTTTGTTCCTGCCAGATCAAACGGATTGATATGGGTGTCTGAGCTAAAGGAGAAAGAAATATAGTCACCACCGACCGACCTAGTCAAAGCCTCATACTCTTCCTCGGGGTCAATAATAATCACGCTCGTCCCAAACATCACCGACCGCAGCGCCTCCAGTTTGACCATAAAACTTTTTCCCCCTCCACTTTTCCCGAGCACAACCTCGTTCGCGTTCTCCATGGAAAATCTGTCGAAGATAATGAGCGAATCATTATGTTCGTTAATCCCGTATAAAACTCCCTCATTTGCCGTCAGCTCAGATGAGGTAAAGGGGAATGTTGTCGCAAGCGACGTCGTGTCCATATTTCGCGTGATCATGAGCTTGTCCAGGCAAAGCGGTTGGGTCGTTTTAAAAGCATCTTCCATCTGAAGTGCTGCTCGCTTGCCAATGAGCAGTAGGGAAGCCAAGGTTGACTCCACTTGCTTGCTGATCTGGTTCAAATCATTCAGGTTGTCCGAAGAAACCGTCAGTTAGAGTCCAAATTGAAAAAA
>CAZSSJ010000016.1:2128-12911 GCA_964609775.1 uncultured Gammaproteobacteria bacterium | reverse complement strand
CCCCCTTGGCCAACTGTTCCTGCATCGCCAGAGCGTCGTCCAGTGCCACTTGCACCGACGGGTCGATCACTCGCCCCCGTTTAATGTCCGACTCAATTGTCGCCTCCATCTCCGCAATTTTCCGCTTTAAGTTCGATAAAATATCTCTCGACTCCACCGGGTAGATAAACATGGCAATGTCCATCGACGAGTCAAAGTTAATTATTGGCGCCAGCCAATTTGCCGAAACAAAGCGCGGGTACCCGGCCACAAACAAACTGCGATAGTACATCGGTCCAATCTTGAGAAAGTCAAAATCCACTTCAATCGATTCTGGAGCAATCAGATCCACGACCGCCGAAACCTCACCTAAGCTATTACCACTTGCTCTTGGCCGTTCTTGGGGAATTGGGCGATGGGCGGGTGTCGCTTTCGGACCAGCCCCATCTCCTTCCGTCCGGTTCCTACCCAGTTCCGCGGCGATCTTTCCCACCGGCGTCTTTTTTGTCAAAAACGGCAGCTTCATAATTAATTAATTCCTTCAAATTTGACGTTCCCGCCCGGATTCCCTTTTCCCTGGTTATAAATTTCGTAGTACAGATCGATAAGCTCTGCCGTCGTCAATTGTCTGGCCCGCAGTCCCAACCGCCCCAATTGTCGCAAGATGTGATCCCGTTTCGGCAAAAGCCCCACCGTTGCCTTCGAGACAATTGTTTCTAAGGGCAGCGGCAACCCCGCCTTCTTTTTTCGCGGAATTATGCCGGCTGCCGTCACATTCACCCCCAACTCCAGAGACGAGAAGGGGATAACGATGTAAAACTTTTTGTCCAGAACATTATTCTCTTTAACTGTCTGGGCAATAAATTGGCGATACTTACTGATTTGCGCCGCAATGAGCGGGTTGCTCTGTTTTTTTTCTTCGACCTGAAGCGCTGACACATACTGCGAAATGTCTTTCTGTTGCGACCGGACCACAATTTGGATCGAGAAATTCAGTGAGTTAAGAAGTCCTGCATAGGCATAGATAATCGCCTCCTGTTCTCTCTCCGACAGGAGGCCAAAATTGACTGCCGTCACCATGACGACGAGCGCCACCGACCCGTCCTTCATGACGACTAAATCGTTCCGGATTTCCGCCACCTCCAGATGTTCCTGGGTGCTCCCTCTAATGGCAATTTTTGCCGTATCCATAAAAGTAAGCTAGCCCCTAGCTGCTAGCCCCTAGCTGCTCCGTGGCTTTCGCCCGCACTTCCAATGGTTCCAAGACTTGTCCTGACAGCGTCACTTCCCAATTGTCAAAGTCATATCCCGCCTTCTCCAGCTCAAGGTAATACTTTCCGTTGAGAAGGGGCGTGCTGGCAATAAACTGACCAATCTTGTTCGTTCTTAGAGCCCGGATCGAATTTCCTTGGTCGTCTCGGATAATGAGAATCACTCCTTCCATTGGCGTTCCCCCGCTGTCTAAGACCAGTCCGTTAATGACGTTGGGCAAAGCCGTCAGGGAAATCACCGGTGGTTTAACCACTGGTTTCTGGGCCGTCCTGACAATTGGCAGCCGGATCGGTTCTTGATATGACGGAATGGCCACCGGCGCGATTCTTGCCGCCGTCACCTCTTCTCGTGCTTTGGCAATCTCCCCAGCCAAGGCGTTTTTTTCCACCATAATCTCGTCCAACCGCTTCTGCAGCTCCGCTGTATCTTGCCCTGCCATGCTAAACATCTTGTTTCGGATCTCATCAATTTCCATCAGCATCTGTTTATTCTTTTCAATCAGCTCATTAATCTTTGTTTCACTTTTAGTCAGGTCGCTAGCATTTTTTTCTTCCCTCAATATCCCCGTTTCCTGCCGCATCTTCAGCAGCTCTTCCACGGTCATCACTTTTGTCTCGTCACTTTCCTTGTTCTGGGTTTGCTCTGGCGCCCCGGTTTCTTCGACCGTCTTTGGGGCTGCCGTCTGTTCGCGCCTGCTCAGCAACTGGTCAATTGACAGCGGGCTCTGCCGCGTCCCCTGAGGTGGAGCCGTCGTCCCGGAAGGCGTGTCAGGCTGGCCCGCTTCTTCCGTGGCAACCGGCGTCAGCGTGTCTGTCTTCAAAGCGTCCAACACTTTTTGCTCAATCTCTTCCTCATTTGTCACGTTCTGGCTCTCTTTTTTTCCTTCCTCCACCTTCTGTCCGCCCCCGCCCGAGGCTGCCACCGGACTCGTGACTAACCCTGTGATCCCAATCTCCTCAAATTTCACCGGCTCCTTCGCTGTTGGCGGCGGTGTGACCAGCCCCGCCTGACTATTTCGTTTCCAAATGTAATAGGTCGGCCGGTAGATCGCCCGAAAAAAATTAATGATCCAGGCGTCCAGCGGTCTTTCTTGGATCGGCACAAAAGCCAGGCCAACTCCCAAAATCGCAAAAAAGAAAACCAGCGGCCATTTAATGACTGGGTGCCAACCCGTGGATAAAAAAACGTACGCCATGATTGCCCCGAAGGCCAGTTCGCCAAACTGCTTCAGTGTCATGTCCCCAACGAGTTTGAATTTGAAGCCGGTAATATCCTGTGGTACAGCGTGCTGTTCCATTCTTAATCCCGAGCGGAGCCGAGGGATCTCGTCCAAAAACAACTAGCGAGAAAACTCGAATCAACCGGGCAGACTAAAAATATGACTGTCGCAATACAGATCATGGTAACAATCCAAACATGAAAAACAAGAGGGGAGAGATTTTCACAAAAGCTCCCGGCACTTGACAAATCGAATCTGATGTAATAAAGTTACATCATGAACACCATGACTCGAACTCAAATCTCTCTTTCCAAATCTGACAGAAAAGCCGCCGATCAGATTGCCGGCCGGCACAATGTTAGCCTGGCCGAAGTAATTAGACAGGCCCTGAGAGAATATGTCCAGAAACAGCAGCAGAGAAGGGCTGAAAGGAAAGCGCTTGCAGAAAGACTGGCCGGAGCTTGGAAAAACAGTCCCAACTGGAAAGGTGTCGACGCCGTAAAATATCAAAGAGAAATAAGAAGAGAAAAAGGGATTTAATGTATTATCTTCCAGACACAAATGTTCTGATAAACTATTTTGCTGCCCAAGAGCCAGACAGGAGCTTGATCATTAGCCTAATCACCGAAGATCAGCTTGCCCTTTCTCCTTTAACCATCGCCGAGCTTCGCCCTAAAAATAGCGACGGAGAAATAAAACAACTAAATGAATTAATTGCGAACAGTAAAATATTTGCCACAGACGTCGAGATTGGACTTCAAGCCGGCAAACATAGACAGGAATTTTCCAATAAAATAAAAAAAGTTTATTTAATCGATTGTTTAATCGCCGCCACTTGTAAAGTTAATGGTTTGACACTCATAACCAACAATCTCAAAGACTACCCCATGAAAGATATTAAAATTCTCAAGCCCTCTTAACTATTAAATTTTTGCAGTAACCACAGTACTTTTTGCCATAGGAATTACCATTAATTTTGGCTCCATTCTCTGCACTGATTGCGCGAGACTCGCAAAGACCACTAAGCCGTCGCCCCAAGCATAGTACAAATGAGGAGTGTCATTCAAACGATATTTATACTCAGAAGATCTAACCAGATATACAGTTGAACCATCAGGTTTCAAAAAGGCTGATTTGAGGCAGTAAGGTTCATTAGAAAGCGCAATAAGTGGTGAAAGACAATCTCCAGCCTGATCGGCTATTAGTTTCGCAAAGGTTGCCCCGAAGTAAATTTCTGGTGCTCTGTAATCTTTAGATACTAGATATTCGGTAACAGCCCCAACTGCGGAGCTGACAAATTTTTCCGTGACAGTTACAGGAGAGCAATAGACGAAAGGGTCATAATCATCACCCGGGTGTAAAGTAATTTCAGCTAGACACGCGCTACTTTTTACCCCGGTTAAATCTTTTCCCCATTTGGCTAAAGAAGTCTCTCGTGAAGCCCAACCTCGCACCAAATGCCAGCTTGAGTGGCTAGGGGGCGGATAATACCTATGAAATTCATCATCAACTAGGTGAAAAGGTTCGTTTCCCAGAAACGCAATTGCGACTCTGGTTCTTCCTTGCTCGTCCCTAACCACTCCTCGCGCCTGAGTCTCTGCTTCTTCCAGAGCCAACAAGGCTTCCGTTATCGGCCTATTTTCCTTGCTAATCCAACCAGACAAAGCTGACATTCAAAGATTATACCGCCCGATGATTTAGATTGCAGGGAAGACCTAAAGTTGAAATTTAGATTTCCAAACTTAAACCCCCAGCCGTAAGCCCGAGAAGTTTCCTTACTTTTTATTCGATTTATCTCTCAAAGTGGGGTAGACAAGAATAGCAACAGCCAAGATGACAATTGCTGCGGTCAAGTAGAAAATTTGGAGAGAAAAGTCGACACTCATTTTTCGTTTCTCCTTATCGGAGTGTTGCTACTAGTGTATCACAAAAACCCCCACCACCCCCGCTGTCATCACCAGCAGGGTAGTGACGGTCAAGAAATTAACTAGCCTTCCATTCCGGTACTTCCCCATAATTTTTTCATTATTAGCAATCAGAAGCAGAAGAACAATCATGATGGGGGACACCAGTCCGTTTAAAACTGCTGAGTAAAAAAGATATTTAATCGGTGAGATCCCCACCAAATTAAGCCCGAACCCGAGAAGTGTCGACAGGGCAATAATTGTGTAAAACCCCGGCGCCTGCTTAAATTTCCTATTCAGCCCTTCGTGAAATCCAAACGTTTCTGACAGCGCGTAACCGGCCGACCCGGAGAGAACCGGAATTGCCAGCATGCCCGTGCCCACAATTCCCACCGTAAAAAGAACACTCGCTAAATCTCCAGCCAGCGGTCGCAAAGCCTGAGCCGCCTGGGCTGCTGTCTCAATGTTTTTCCCGGAAACAAACAGTGTTCCCGCCACTGTGGCGATAATGAAGTACATTACAAGGTTTGAAAAAAACATGCCCGCCACCGTGTCCTCTTTTTCAATCCGCAAACTGTGTCGACTGACGCTCTTTTTTGCCAGGATTTCGTTTTCGGCTTCGTCCGACGTTTGCCAGAAAAACAAATACGGCGAAATGGTCGTTCCAAAAATTGCCAGGACCGTTTGGATGTAGTTTCGATCTAAACTCATAACCGGCAAAAACGTGCTGCGGATAATCTCTCCGTAGTTTTGTCGGGTAAGAAAAAACGCCAGGACATAGGAAAATAATGCCATTGTCAGGCATTTAAACACCATCACAATCCGGTCATACTCGAGCTTGATAATCAAAAAAACCATCACCCCCGCTAAAACCAAGCTGACCACTAATTGGGGTAGGGGAATGAGCAGTCTGATGGCCTCACTCATCCCCGCCAGATCCGCGCCAATATTGAACGTATTGGCGGCAAACAAGACCAGTGAAATAAGAAAAACGACCGGTCGGGGATAGTGCTCCTTGGTGATTTCCGCCAGCCCTTTCTTGGTGACAAGGCCGATCCGGCCGCACGTTTCCTGGACAGCAACCATGAGAGGAAAAGAAAACACCGCTGTCCACAATAGCCTATAGCCAAACAGGGAGCCGGCTAGAGAATAGGTGGCAATTCCCGAGGGATCATCATCAGCAGCACC
This sequence comes from uncultured Gammaproteobacteria bacterium, assembly GCA_964609775.1. Lineage (GTDB taxonomy): Bacteria > Patescibacteriota > Microgenomatia > JAMCZE01 > JAMCZE01 > CAZNUP01. The sequence continues at coordinate 7,349 of CAZSSJ010000016.1, read as the reverse complement.
CGTAATTAGTCCCGGCCCCAGCTTTCTGAAAAAAGATTTAATCTTCCCCGGCATTTTCCAGGCTCTCCCCCACCGCTAATCAACTATAGGGTTTAGTAACATTGGGGAGTGACTCTATAAATTTCAATAGTTCCTCTAAATCTTTGACCGAAGTCAACCTGACCCGAAACTGCAGTAATTTGGAATTCTTAGAAATCACTAAAATATCTTGTCGCAGCAAAGACGCCCTGGAAGGAGTGCTCGAAATCTGTTGAGTTCTCTTAACTAAACATCCGCCCGCAGAATCGATTGTGATTTCGACAGAGGAACCACTTCTTTCTTCTGAAGCAGCCAGCACAGCATCTGTCATCGATGTATCAAACCCCTCTTTTTCTAACCTTAGGGCTAAATGTTTTAGGTCAAACATCAAAAATTAATTTAATTAATTAATTAAATTTTTCAGATCTCTTGCGCTTTTTGCCAATCATTTTCAAATGTTCGGCTCAACTTTTCCATGATGTCTGCCTGTGAAACCAAAATTCCCAACTCTCGATTCTGATCCAGGCTCGCATCCGACAGGTTCACTGACCCAACGTAGGCCCGAACCTGGTCGACCAAAATTAACTTCGCGTGCACGTACGGACTCCTTAATGTCCTCACCTCAACTCCCGCCTGCTTTAATTCCTCCGCTTCTTCCCGGTTGGCTGCCACCTTCCCGAAATCCGGTAAAATAACCCGAACCCCTATCCCCCGCGCCTTGACCCCTAGCGATTTGATCATATCACGGTCCTGAATAATTTCCGCTTCCACATCCAAAGATTGTTGCGCTGAATTAATAAGCGCTTCCAGCTTCCCCCGGGCGTTTTCTGGGCTGACAATTAAATTCGGGGCCTTTGGGCCATATCTCTTTCGCTCCCAGTCGGCGAGAAACATCTGTCGCGCTTCCGAAACATCCTCAGGGTTATAATCAATAATGTTATATTCCCGGTTTTTGCTGAAGGCACTTTGGGTCAGATTTTGGTTCAAGATAAAAAGTGTCTGCCCATCAACAATTATGGCCTTCTCGTGAGTCAGGGCAAAAGTCGGGTTCGTCCATTTAAACTCGACCGCTGTCGACCGTAACCTGTCAGCTGTCAACCGATTCACATTTCCCCCGCCGAACGGATGCTGCTCCATCATCACTTGCACCCCAACTCCCCGCTCCGCCGCTCCCACCAAGGCGTCAACAACCTCTCGATCAGAAAGCAAATATACCTCAACCAAAACTTCCGTCTGGGCATTGTTAATTGCCTCCAAAATCGGTTTCCTTCCTGTCTCAGGCTGGACAAACACTTCCAAATTGGTATTCGTCCCGGCCACTTGCCCGGCAGTGTATTTCTGCTGCCCAAAGTCCTCCCAAAAAACACCGATGATCGTGAGAACGCCAAAAAGCAGCAAATATAGCGGAATCTTCCAGGAAGAGAGGGCCTTGTCCACCCCTCTATCCTACCACTTCGTCAGTTTCGTCATTCCCCGCTTTTTCTCAGCCCTCCTTCAGTTCTTGAACTATAATACGATCTCGCGAAAGGATAAGAGGATGCGCATTTTAATCATCGAAGACGAGCACAAAATTGCCAACTCCCTCAAAAAAGGCCTCGAGCAGGAATCCTTTGCCGTCGACGTCGCCTACGACGGGCTAGCCGGCTACGACCTGGCTGCCTCCGAGCCCTATGACGTCATCATCCTCGATCTCATGCTTCCCGGCCTCGATGGCCTGGCTCTGTGCCAGAGACTGCGGGCCGGTCAAATCCACACCCCAATCCTCATTTTGACGGCCAAGGGTCAGATCGGCGACAAAGTCACTGGTCTCAACGCCGGCGCCGATGACTATCTTGTCAAACCCTTCGCCTTTGCCGAACTCCTGGCTCGAATCAAAGCCCTCACCCGCCGCCCCAAAGACAATCTGGGTAATAAGCTCACTCTTGACGACCTCATCCTCGACACTTTGACCTTTGAAGTCACCCGCGCCGGCCAGGAAGTCAAACTCTCCCGCAAAGAATTTGCCCTCTTGGAGTATCTTCTCCGGCACCAAAATAAAATTCTCCCGAAAGAGCAAATCATCACCAGTGTCTGGGACTACGAAGCGGACATTCTCCCCAACACCGTCGAGGTCTACATTGGCTATTTGCGGGACAAAATTGACAAACCCTTCCCAAAATCAAGACAGCTTATCCAAACAGTTAGGGGATTTGGTTATAAACTAGGATAAATTCTAAATCCGAAATCTCAAACACTATCAAAATTCAAAAGCATTAAGTTTAAAACGTTTATGTTTTAAAACTTAGAGTTTAGAACATTAGATTTTGTTTAGAACTTCGATATTCGAATTTCGAATTTTAAAGTATTTTTACCCAAGCTCGTCTCAAACTCACCGCCTGGTATCTTCTCATCATCATGACGGTGAGTGTCCTCTTCAGTGCTGTCATCTACACCGGTGCCAATAATGAATTGCGCCGCTTTGAGCGCCTTTCCATCATCCGCCGCGAGGTTGATTTTTTTGGCACCCGCATCGCCCGCGAGCCCGCCTTTGATTCCCAGGAAATTGCCGACCTTCGTCGTCGCCTCATTCTCACCCTCCTTCTCGTCAATCTCGGCATTTTTGCCTTCTCTGCCCTCTTTGGCTACATTCTGGCCGGCAAGACCCTGCGGCCCATTGAACTCATGCTTGCCGACCAGAAACGCTTTGTCGCCGACGCGTCTCACGAACTGCGCACTCCCCTGACCGCCATGATCACCGAAATTGAGGTTGCCCTTCGCGGTAAAACTCTTGACCTGCCCACCGCCCGCAAACTCCTCAAAAGCAATTTGGAGGAAGCCAGTAAGATGCACTCCCTTTCCAACCATCTCCTTTCCCTCAGTCGCTACCAAACCGCCGACCTCAAGCTTCCCCGGGAAAAGTTTGACCTCACCGAATTGGTTCAAAACGTCGTCGCCAAACTTCGACCCCTTGCCTCCAAAAAAGGCGTCACGATTAATACTGATCTCCAAAATATTGACCTGACTGCCAATCCTGACAGTCTTGCCGAGCTTCTGACCATTCTTCTCGACAACGCCGTTAAATACAGCCGTCCCCAAGGAAAGGTCATCGTCAAAACCCAAAAAGCCGGTAATCGCGCGGAAATATCCGTTCAGGATTTTGGCATCGGCATTAATTCTGCTGACCTACCTCATATTTTTGATCGCTTCTACCGCGCTGATGCCTCTCGGAGTAAGGATCAAACCACCGGTTATGGCCTTGGTCTAGCCATAGCCAGGAGCATTGTTGAGCTCCATAATGGTAAAATACTCGTCACCAGTGCCCCCGGAGCCGGAACGACGTTTAGAGTTTTAATCTAAGCTTTTTCTCAGACACCGAGACTAGACTCAGTCCCAATGAACAGATTTAGACCGCTACTACGTGACAAACAAAAACTTGTCCTGGCTTTAGTTGCTCTCTTTGTAGTTGTCTTTGGCCTCTGGAAATTCTTTGGTCCTAAGACCGCCACTCCTCAATACCAGACCGCCACTGTTGAACGTGGCAACATCGTCTCGACCATTTCCGCCTCCGGCCAGGTCATAACAACCGGCCGTCTGCCTATTCTTTCCCAAGCCAGCGGCCAAGTAAGTGCCGTCTATGTCAAAAACGGCGACACACTGACGGCCGGCCAAAAAATTTTAACGATCACTCTCGACCCGGGAGCGGCAGTTAAGAATGCCTCAGCCTGGAGCAGCTACCTTTCGGCTAATGCCGCTTTTTATTCCACTCAATCGACCATGTTTTCCAAGTGGAAGACCTATCTCGACCTGGCCACCAACTCCACCTATGAAAACCCTGACCAGTCTCCTAACGAGACCAATCGCACTGCCGCGGCATTCCACATCGCCCAGGACGACTGGCTCAAAGCCGAAGCTGACTACAAAAATCAACAAGCAGTCGTCAATGCTTCCTGGCTGAACTACCAGCAAACTTCTCCCGACCTCGTCGCCCCAACAAGCGGTATTCTCGAAGACCTAACCTATGTTCCCGGCATGCTCATCAGTAGCTCAGTGAGCTCTTCCGGTATCACCCAATCCCAAACCATTGCCTCGGTCGTCACCACCTTCTCTCCGACGATTGCTATTAATCTTTCTGAGGTCGACGTTAACAAGGTTTCCGAAGGCAACAAAGTCACTGTCACTTTTGACGCCCTGCCTGACAAAACCTACACCGGTAAAATCGTCGGCATCAACAAAACCGGCGTCGTCAGCTCCGGCGTCACCAACTACCCGGCCACCATCCAACTCGACACTTCACCAGCTGAAATTTTGCCCAACATGTCTGCCAGTGCCAACATCATTTTGGCGACTAAATCAGACGTTCTCCTCATCCCCTCCGAAGCTGTCCAAACTCAGGATGGCCAAGCCGTTGTCCGCGTTCTCAAAAACGGTCAAGAAGCCCTCGTCAATGTCGAAACTGGTTTGACCTCCGACACCCAAACAGAGATAACCTCCGGCTTAAACGAAGGCGACACCGTCGTAACCGGGACCGCAACCACAACACCGACGACCACTAGCCAGTCACCCTTCAGCACCTTTAGGATTGGTGGAGGAATCGGCGGCGCCGGCGGGGGAACCAGAATCCAAACTGGACGATAACATGATCTCCGTCACCCATCTTTCCAAAATCTATAAAAACGACTCCACAGAAACCCTCGCTTTAAACAATGTCTCTTTCAAAGTCGCCAAAGGTGAATTTGTCGCCATCATGGGCCCTTCGGGATCCGGCAAATCCACTTTAATGCACATTCTTGGCGCCCTCGACAGTCCCACTAAAGGATCCTATATTCTTGATGGCACCGATATTAGTAAGCTATCTGACGATGACTTAGCCAAAATTCGCAACCAAAAAATCGGCTTTGTTTTCCAGGCCTACAACCTCCTGCCCCGAACCACCGCGCTCAAAAATGTCATGTTACCAATGCTCTACGCTGGCATCTCTGAAGACCAACGAGTCGCCGCCGCCACAAAATTTCTGAAAATGGTTGGGTTGGGGGACCGCTTACAAAACCATTCCAACCAGCTCTCCGGCGGTCAACAACAGCGCGTGGCCATCGCCCGGTCGCTTGTCATGAGCCCATCGATCCTTCTTGCTGATGAACCCACTGGGAACCTGGCCACTGCCCAAAGCGAGGAAATCATGGAAATTTTCGAAAAGTTAAATCATGACGGCCACACCATCCTCATA
>CAZSSJ010000016.1:0-2118 GCA_964609775.1 uncultured Gammaproteobacteria bacterium | reverse complement strand
CCTCATAATCACCCACGAGTTGGAAATCGCCGCTCACGCCAAACGGACAATTTCCTTAAGAGACGGAAGAATCGTGGAAGACAAAAATAATGGACACAAAAAATGGACATCAAAGAACTGATATCATCTGCCTTTGAAGCACTAGGGCTCAATAGGACCCGAACTGCCCTGGCCACTCTCGGGATCGTCATCGGCATCGCCGCCGTCATCACCCTCCTGTCCCTGGGCAAAGCCGGCCAGGCCTCGGTCGAATCCCAAATTCAGTCGCTCGGGAGTAATCTCCTAACTATCATTCCTGGTTCTTTTCGTCCTGGCGACTTTAGAAGCGCTTCCGGCACCTCCACCACCTTGACTTTAGAAGACGCCCACACCATTGCCACTTCCCCCAAGGTTCACGGCGTCAAAAACGTCTCGGCCGAACTTCAGCGCCGGGCCGCCGTTCAGGCAGGAAGGCAGAGTGTCAACACTTCTGTCACTGGCGTTCTTCCCAGCTATAAATCCATCCGCAACATTTCTCTTGAAGCCGGCAATTTTCTCACCGAATCTGACAACACTTCCCAGGCCAAAGTCGCCGTCCTCGGACCCACCACCGCCTCTGATCTTTTCGGCAGCACGACTAATGCCGTTGGCCAAACCATTCGCATTAACAAAATCAGTTTTCGCGTCATCGGCGTCATGACCAGTAAAGGCGGCGGGGGACTGGGCGGCAACCAAGATGATGTGGTGCTTGTGCCCTTAACCACCGCCCAGAAACAACTCTTTGGCGTCACCTACATCGGTTCTCTTTCCGTGGAAATTGCTGACCAAAAGCAGATGGATTCCGCCCGTGACGAAATTGGCTATCTTCTCCTCTCCCGGCACAAAATTTCCGACCCGGCTAACGCTGACTTTTCCATCTTTTCTCAGGCAGATATTTTAAGCACCATTAATCAAGTCACCGGCACCTTCACCGCTCTTCTCTCCGGCATTGCTGCCATTTCCCTTCTGGTCGGCGGCATCGGCATCATGAACATCATGCTCGTCACCGTCGTTGAACGCACCCGGGAAATTGGCCTGCGAAAAGCCCTGGGGGCCACCAGTAAAGTTGTCGTCGCCCAATTCCTCACCGAAGCCGTCATCCTGACCATTATGGGCGGCATTCTCGGCATGCTCCTGGGCACCATGTTGTCCTTCATCATCTCTAAAGTCATCGGCCTTCCCTTTGTCCTTGACCCCGTCTCCGTCGCCCTCGCCCTCGGCGTTTCCGGAATCTTGGGCATTCTCTTTGGCTGGTACCCCGCCCGCCAGGCAGCCAAACTCTCTCCTATTGAGGCTTTACGTTACGAATAAAGCCGAAATCCGAAGCGAGCCAGCGAGTCGAAGAACTGAGGCCCTCAGGTATGAGTGACGAAATACTGAGCTTGTCGAAGTTTGAGGCTTTAAGATATGAGTAAACTCATTAGAAGGTTTTCTCAGCGCAATTTCAGAGATCCCGTTAATAATAAATGACGTCCTCTCCGCTACTCTCGTGCGGAGTATCCTTCAGGATACGAAGGTCGTCTTTTCCGTTCGCATTCATCCTTGGGAGCAAGCTCCCAAGGTTTCTGCGAGCAGTAAAATAAATAATTGTATTAAGACAAGAAATAAATCCACTTTAATGCTATCGCATGAAAATGGATACGCCTATTAAGTATAAGAATAAGTATAAGAAAGGGTGTGATTAGTTCTTGAAAAACACAAATTTAATTATTGTTGGTATCACTGCGCTGGGAATCGGTGCCGCTGTCGGTTTTTTCGGCGGAATACACTATCAGAAAACCCAAACCCGCAGAACTCTGGCTGAACTGGCCGGCCGGAGTGGTAATGGCAATTTCCGCACTCTGCTTGGTAATCGAAATGGCAATGCCCGAGGGGGCGCCGTCATTGGCGAAATTCTTTCCACCGACGACCAGTCTCTGACGGTCAAACTCGCTGATGGCAGCAGTAAAATCGTTCTCTTAACTAGCACCACGGCCATCAACAAAGCCACCGTCGGGTCTAAAAGTGACCTGACGGCTGGTACTCGAGTTGCCGTCTTTGGCCAGGGGTATATTGCACTTAAGGAACGAAATGTATCATTAAACAATGGCATTTCGGAAA
>CAZSSJ010000015.1:0-28386 GCA_964609775.1 uncultured Gammaproteobacteria bacterium | reverse complement strand
GAAGAGACTGACAACCTAGTCTTCAAGTGTTGCACTTCCACTGCGAATCTACCTCGTGAATATTTCTCATCAATTTGGTCGATAATTGTTTATGGAAATTCGGAGAATGTTTGTCTGCTCTTGTGCCCGTTCAGCAAAATCTGGACCTTTGGAAGCAAAAATAATGCCGCTCGACGAATTGATAATCATACCCCTGCCGTCCGGCCGGATTCCTTCAGGCATTATGTCTTCAACTTTCCCTCCTTGGGTACCAACACCGGGGACAAGGAAAACCATATCAGTGGCAATCTGGCGAACGGCACCAAGTTCCTTTGGATAGGTTGCTCCGACGACGAGGAGACAATTACCGTTAGAGTTCCACTCCGTTACCACCTGCCTCGCTACCCGTTTATACATTGGTTCCCCCTCTACAACGAGATCTTGTAATTCCCCTGCCCCTGGATTGGAAGTACGGCAGAGGATAATATTTCCTTTTTCTCCCCTTTGAAGAAATGGTTTCAGGGCTTCATGCCCTAGATAGGGATGAAGAGTAACGGCATCGGCTCCTAAATAATCAAAGGTGTATCGAGCGTACGCCTCGCTAGTACTTCCTATGTCTCCTCTTTTAGCATCCAAAATGACGGGTACGTCGGGATAATTTGTGTGAATAAAGTCGCAAGTTGCTTTTAACTGGGCGATGCCCTCCGAACCCAAAGCTTCATAAAAAGCACTGTTTGGCTTGAATGCACAGACAAGGTCAGCTGTTGCATCGACAATTGCTCTATTAAATTCCAAAATAGGCTGGCGGCTTGATCTGAAGGAAGAAGGAAGTTTGTTAAGATCGCTATCAAGACCAACGCAGACTAAGGTGTTGTTTTTTTGTGACTGCCTGATCAAGTTTTTCGAGAAAGGTCATTTCTAATCTCGGACAGCTGCGAATACTATAATGCCACGTTTTTTATTTCGCAAGTAGCAATTTTTAAATGACCTAACACCTTAAATGCTAGTCCCATGAACCTCTAGCGGGCCTCTGCCCAGGCGACGATTCGGTGGGGTCGGCTGGAGGAATTCAGTTTGAGAAGCGCGGTAGGGTCGATTTTTTTGAACCCGGGCAGAGACTCGCGACTAAGGGAAGGTTCGTACCGGAATTAGTCCCCAGTTTTTTGAGAACCTTGGTTTCATCGCCCTCAATGTCCATCTTCAAGAGGTCGATTGGTTGTTTGACATAGTCGGAAAGCAGAACCGCGGGGACGGAAATGATTTTTATCTTTTTATCTTTGTGCCAAAATGATGGCACAGTGGTGTCCCGAAGTGGACCGTCGGAAAAGAAACTTGGACCGGTGCGGCTAACGAACAGTTTTATTTTCCCCCGGTGATTTGACAAGGCGGCGTTGACCAATTGGACATTTTTTAGATCTTTGGTATTCTCCCGGAGAATCTTGAATGTTTCCGGACTGGGTTCAATGGCGACAATTTTAGCCTGGGGGTAATGCTTCTTTAATTCCAGAGTGACGGAGCCAACATTTGCCCCGGCATCGATGATGTAGGGCTGTCTATTAGCGATGAAAAAACGGTGTTCTTTGAAGAGGTACTTCTCCCAAACAAGCGCCAGCCAGTCTCTTAGGCTTGTAGCTTTCATAAAGGTTAATCGTTTGCGGTTATTTTGGCAAGCGATTCATTTAGCGCCGTCCCTATTAATGTTTCTAATTTATTAGAATTTCCTTCGTCAGCTGCGTACATAGCTTCCAGGTATTTTTTCCTATCTGAGCCTGTTTCTGCTTTAATTTCAATGGGCGGCAAATTTAGCTTCAACAAAATTAATATAGTTAGCATTCGGGCCGTTCGCCCGTTATAGTCTTGAAATGGGTGGATCCAAACAAAGCGATGTTGAAACCAAGCTAGAAGTCCGACTACTTCTTCGATAAAATTCTCTCCTCTTGGGTTGAGATATTTCAATCTCTCATTTAAATCATCGCATAAGTTAGTGATTAGTTCAGAGATTTGGTGAGGTAAAATGGACTCTTTACCGGAAAATTCCACGCGAATAGTTCGATACCCACCTGCCCAATCAGGAAAGATCCATCCAAATGACCGCCTATGAACTTCGAGTATAAGTTGCGGAGCAATTTCCACTGCCGGATTTTTGACAATTAGGTCATGAACATAATCTAGTCCCTTCTTTGTGCCCTTAAGTTCTAATTTAAGCAGTTTTGGCCTGGAAATTATTCCAAAGGAAGTCTCTTTATATGAGGTTGCTCCGAGAGGTTTGGTTGTCGATTTCTTCATCCAAAGATTGCTCTCACCATTTTTCGGGTCACAGGCTCCCCCTCTAATTTCGTTGTCCGAAAGATGATTTCTGGCATAAACGAACGTAAGAAGCCAAGATTACTTTTTTTCTTTTTGGCTTTTTGGTATTTTCGATAGTGCTTTCGCAAAGACTTAGAAAGAGTCATATGTTAAATTATACACCCAATTAGTTGAACCATGTGGTAGCTGGTAATTACAAACCGGGCAAAAATATTACTCTCTGACCAGTTTCCAGAGATACATTTAATATAGTTTAATCATGCAAAACCAGGCATTTATGCGATATAGAAAATGAGGATTTAGATTGTCAACAAGCTCTGTCCTCACCTTCCGTGGCATTTTTTGTATTTTTTGCCGCTGCCGCACCAGCAGGGGTCGTTGCGGCCGGGCTTTTTATTAGAGGCTAGGGGTGAGGGGCTAGCAGTTAGGGAATTTCTGACGGTGCTGCTTTGTATTGGTGTTGTACTGATATTTTTAGTTTGTTGTTGTTTCATCTCTTCTTTGACTCCAGCCTCGATGGTTTCGATTTGGGCGGCGTTGGTGACGGCCTTTTCAACCGGAACGGCTTGTTGCTGAGGAACGATGGCAATTTTGTAGATGCGGTGGACGATTTCATAGTCAATGGCGGCCATGAGCTTTTCAAACATCGAAAAAGCTTCGGATTTATATTCGACGAGGGGGTCACGTTGGGCATAACCCCGGAGACCAATACCTTCACGTAAATCATCGATACTTTCTAAGTGCTCCATCCAAAGACTGTCGATGACCCGAAGCATCTCCTGCTGCTCGATGTAGCGAACAATCTCCGAACCCATCTGTTGTTCGCGCTGGTTATAGACGTCGACGGCTACTTTTGTTAAAAATTCTGTGGTGTCAGGAACGGCTTTCAGCTGTTCGGTAAGGGCACGGCGGGAATTTTCATCAAAAGGAATAATGGTGGAAAACTCCTCGACGAGTTTTTCCAGATCGGCGTTTTCGCTGGCAGTATACATGACCGAAAGAGCGGTAATCTCTTTGGAAATTTTTTCGAGAATTTCGTTTTTTAACCCCAGATTGCCCTCCTGATTATGGTTGTTAGTCACTTTACCGGGTTTATTGGCACGAGGTCCTTCGACTTCGCTCAGGGCGGGCAGGACAAGTTCGCTCAGGATCGAACGTCGTTGGTCATAGATTATTTCCCGCTGTTTGTTCATGACGTCGTCGTATTCTAAGAGGTGCTTTCGAGAGTCAAAGTTGAATTGCTCTACCTTACTCTGGGCTTGTTCGATGGATTTAGACACGATTCCGTGCTCGAGTGGCTGGTCTTCGGGAATCTTAAACATGGTCATGAGGCCAGAGATCTTGTCGCCGCCAAAAAGGCGCATGATGTCATCGTCAAGGGCGACAAAGAAGCGGCTGCTGCCCGGGTCTCCCTGGCGACCAGATCGGCCGCGGAGTTGATTATCGATGCGCCGGCTTTCGTGCCTCTCAGTGCCAATGACATGGAGACCACCGAGAGAAACAACCTCGTCGTGATCTTTTTGCCACTTTTTCCATTCGGGAGAGTTGACTTTGGGGCTGCCATCTTCATTTTTCGGGGTATTACCGCCGAGAATGATGTCCACTCCCCGGCCGGCCATGTTGGTGGCAACAGTTACTGAACCTTTTTTGCCGGCCTGAGAGATGATCATGGCTTCTTTTTCGTGCTGCTTGGCGTTTAGAATCTGGTGGGGAATGCCTTTGTGACGCAGAAACTGGGAGATGATCTCGTTTTTGTCAATTGAGGTGGTGCCGACGAGGATCGGCTGGCCCCGTTTGTAGGCTTCCTCAATGTCGCGGGCAACGGCAGCATATTTGGCCCGCTGGGTTTTGAAGACCTGATCAGGGTGGTCGTTGCGAATCATGGGCCGGTGCGTGGGAATGACAACCACATCGAGCTTGTAGATCTTATTAAACTCTTCTGACTCGGTGACGGCTGTCCCGGTCATGCCAGCCAGTTTTTCGTACTTTCGGAAATAGTTCTGCAGGGAAATTGTCGCCAGGGTTTTTGACTCCTGCTGGATGGGGACACCCTCCTTGGCTTCGACGGCTTGGTGAATTCCCTCACTCCAGCGCCGCCCGGGCATGAGCCGACCGGTGAATTCATCGACAATGATCACCTGGCTGTCGCGGACGATGTAGTCCTTTTCTTTGATAAAAAGAGTCTTGGCCTTGAGGGCGGCTTCGATGTGGTGAACAGTGGCAAAATCTTTTTCGTAGATGTCCTTCATGCCTAAAAGTTGCTCGACTTTGCCAATGCCGTGATCGGTTAGGTGAGCCGTACGCAATTTTTCGTCGATGATAAAGTGCAGTTTCGGAGTGAGTTTTTCAACAATGGCCGCATAGTCGTAATATTTTTTGGTTGGCTCGGTGTCCGGAGCAGAGATAATATGCGGAGTGCGGGCCTCATCAATTAGAACTGAGTCAACTTCATCAACGATGGCGAAGTGGAAGTCTCTTTGAACGAGCTCTCCTAGAGTGCGGGCCATATTGTCCCGAAGATAGTCAAAGCCAAACTCGGAGTTGATGCCGTAGGTGACGTCCGCACCGTAGGCCTCCTTACGGCTGATCGGTTTTAAATGGCGCAGACGGGAGTCCTGGGCACTTTCATCGGTGAATTCGGGGTCATACTGAAATGATTGATCATGAATCATCGCGGCACTGGAGAGACCAAGATAATGATAGATCGGTCCCATCCAACCCACTCCGACTTTAGATAGATAGTCATTGACGGTCACGAGATGAACGCCCCGACCAGTGAGGGCATTGAGATAGAGGGGCATGGAGGCAATGAGTGTTTTTCCTTCTCCGGTTTTATGCTCGGCAATTTTTCCTTGATGGAGGACGATTGCCCCCATGACTTGGACGTCGAAATGGCGTTCGTTATTGACCCGCAGGCTGGCTTCCCGGACGAGAGCATAGGCTTGGGGGAGAAGATTGTCCAGGCTTTCGCCACGTTCCAGACGCAACTTGAGCTCAGCAGTTTTTTTGGGAAAATCTTTTTCCTTGAGTTTTTTAGTCGCTTCTTCGAAGGAATTTACCTGCTGGACAGTCTGGTGAAGTTTTTTTATTTCTCCCTCGTTGGAACTGAGAAACTTACCTAAAAAGTTGAGCATATTCCGGTTGTTTTTACTTACAAAATTAACACGGGCGGTTCGAAACAACCGAGAATATACACGGTTGTCTTCACAAAGACAACCGGTATAACGGCAGTATTCTAGCATTTTTGGACTGCGACTGCCAGGATAGCAGGTTACCTTTCTTTGGAAAAGAAAGGTAAGCCAAAGAAAAATCAAAGTGTCTTTCGCTTGGGCAAAGCCCTCGCTCAAGACGTCCAAAGAATTATGTGATCTCCCAGGAAAGAGCGGAGAAATTCGAGAAAGGTCCCAAGGCTATCGCTTTTCCCGTCTCGAACAAAAGATTAGTCGATTAAAATCAACCTTTAAGGTTTTCTCTATTTTGAAAAATTTTGCTAATTTGTCAATAAATTTTTCGGGCACAAAATTAGATGTTTTAGTTGTCAGACGGTTAAAAATTACGATCCCATTTTTTGACAGGGTTTGAGACAGTTTTTGAAGAAACTCTGCCTCTTCAAATTGGACGGGGTAGTTTGGGCCAAGAAAGAGGTCGACCAAAATTAAATCAAATTTCGATCTGTTAGTGCGGATAAATTTTTGGGCATCGGTTTTAAAGATTCTTAAGTTTCTTCCGTCACCCAAGCCAAAATACTCCTTGGTGATATCTATCATCACCGGGTCAATTTCTACTCCGATAATTTTTAGCCAAGGAAATTTTTGGCTCAACAATTTTGCCGCCAGGCCACATCCCAGACCGAGAATTAAAGCATTAACAATTGATTTTTGCCCGAATCCATTTCTTGGTGATCGCGTGTTTGTGGATAGGGAACTTATGCCACGGCGCCAAATTTTTTCCACCCAGGGGCTAGATTGCTGCGTCTGGCCTGCATAGACATAAATCTGGCCAAAGCTCACCTGGACAGAGACAGGGCCATTAATGTCAGAAGTGATCACGGCCAGAGTTTGGGGCCAAAGGAAGGAGAGGAGCCAGGAGAGTTTAGAGAACGCCATTCTGGAACTTGATGGTGAGGGTTTTGGTGTCAATTTCGCCCTCGACGCCCTGGGGGATGGTGATCTTTGCCGGAACATGACCAAAGTCCATGTTCCAAATGATGGGAAAATCAAAGGCGCGGGCCAGCTGAAGAAGGGTGTAGCGAAGTTCGGGAATGCCCACATAGCCGCCTTCTTCGGAGCTGTTAGTGATTTTTCCCACGAGCATTCCTTCACACCGCTCCAGGACCCCGGCGTTCTTGAGCTGGAACATGTCCCGGATGATGTCATTAAAAATGGACTCGTCCTCTTCCCAAAAAAGAATGATTTTTTGGTCGGTGAGCTTGGAAAGGGGATCGTAGATTGTGCCCAGAAGTGAACAGATGCAGTCAAGGTTGCCGCCAATTAGAAGGCCCCTCCCCTTGCCGGAGCGAAGAACCTCCCACTTGTTGCCTTCGGCGGGGATAATTTTCGGGGTCTCAAAACCAGTGAGGGTCGGCCAGAGGTAGTCATAGGTGTATTTGTCCTGTTCGTGCAAGCCGGCGCCATTAGGGCCACTAAAAGTGACCAGGTTGGCTTTAGCAAACAGGGCAAACTGCAGAGTGGTGGCGTCGGAGTAACCAACAAAAATCTTAGGATTTTTGGAGACGGCTTCGTAGTCCACACGGTCAAGAATTTGGTCGGCGGCATAGCCGCCCTGGCCGGCAAAAATCGCTTTAATTTCAGGATCACCAAAAGCCCAGTTGACGTCTTCGGCTCGGTCTTCAATTGTCCCGGCGGTGTAGTCACCGATTTTATAGAAAAGATGTTTTCCAAGCTTTACCTTGTAGCCCAAGCCCTCGAGATAGGCTTTAGTTTTGGTGACGTCTTCTCGCTCGACTGGTTCGGAGGGGGCGACAATAGCGACGGTGTCACCAGGCAGGAGCTTGTTGGGACAAACTATTTGGGCCATAGTCGTATTTTAGCTCTCGGGGAGAGGGGGAACAAGCAGATGAAATACTATAGGATTTCAGATTTGAGCCCAATGGGGGCTTTTCAGGGTGCGTTTGAAGCGAAGCAGGGCAAATTCGAGGATGCTTTGAAGGAAGTGTTGGTAGGTCAAACCTGAAGCTTTAGCTGAGCGAACGGCACCGTCTGTGGCGCCAATTGCGGGATTAGCGTTGACTTCGAGAATGAACGGGTCGCCTTGCAGCGAAAGACGGATGTCCACTCGCGCATAGTCAGAGCAGCCAGTCAATTTGAAAGCAATGAGAGCGATCTCTTCGACGCGGGCTTTGACATCAGGAGACAACTCAGCGGGGCATTTAGCTTCCGAAGTTCCTCGATAGTCCTCAGAGGTCTCTTCCCATTTACCGGCGAAACTAATGATTTTTGGCCGGTTGGCAAAGCGGGCGTCAAAAAGAATCTCGGAGATCGGAAGAGCGACAGCAGCGTCGCCATTGCCAAAGATTGTTACGTTTAGCTCGCGACCGGCGATATATTCCTCGACCAAGTATGGTCCCGGATATGTTTTGGAAAGTTCGAGAATTTTCGCCTGCAAACTTGGCAGGTCAGACACCACCGAATTGTCATCGATGCCAATGCTGCAGTCTTCGGAAGCTGGTTTGACGATTAATGGGTAGTGGAGTTTGGGGTGCGGCCGGTCGTGAGTTGATTTAAAAATTTGAAAGTTAGGAGTGGGCAAATTATTTTGGAGGATGAGCTTTTTGGTCCCAATCTTGTCGGTGGTCAGAATGATGGCTTCGCTGTTTGATCCGGTGTAGGGAAGGCCTGTTTGGTCCAGAAGTTCCGCCACGTCTGATTCGGTTTTGGGAATGCTGCCGAGACCAAAGGACTGGTTAAAAAAGATGTCTGTTTTGTGCGCCAGAATGTCTGCTTGGTTATTTTCGGTTATTTCCAGGAGTTCAGTTTCCAAACCCAAAGTGTTGAGATTGTTTTGGATCTCAAGGGCAGTTTTAACCGAATCTTCATCGGCGAGAATGTCCTTCGGACGGCCTTGAGTTGAGGTAACTCGATTGTAGAGGATCGTGACTTTCATTGAAGCGATGAGAGCTCTTCTTGATAGATCTTAAGAAGATGACTTTTTAGTTCATAGGTGAGAGTGTCAGAGGGGTGAATGCCAAAAAAATAGCTACGAAGTTCTCTTTCTCTCGCCTCGGCCTCTTTTAGATATTTAATTTTAAATTCTTTGATAAGTTCTCCTTTAATCCCCTTTTTGTAGGCCAGGAGGAAGGCCAGGAGTTGTTGGTCTCGCCAGGTGTCCTTTCGCTCTAAATTATCAAAAAGAACGAAAAGTTTCTTTTTTTCGTCACCAAACATTGATTCCTTAAAACTGACGACTTTAGGATCAATCCCGAGGGCGCAAAAGAAAAGGTAGATGGTGGCACATTTCTCACATCGACCACACCATCTTCTATTGGCGCGGTCTTTTTCTTCAGCAAAGCAGGAAAACTGAAATTTGGCAATTTCCGGATAGCGATGGTGAAGAATCCAGGTCGTGGATATTTCATTGATCGGTTCGATTAACGAAGCAAACAATACATTGCTGCCCAGAAACCGGGCAACATTGTTTAAAACCAACAACCAGCGACTGCTTTGTTCAAAGACGGGATTAATTTTGTATCCTTCATGATTGGCGAAAAAATCGTTGCAGTCAAATTCATGGGACCAAAAAAGATACCGGGCTCTTAGCCCGAAAATATAGGGAACTAACATTAAAGTATACTGAGTAAAGAGAAGGTCCCATCCCCAATAGTTACCTTCATTGTGCCTTAGTCTTCCGGGAGCCACCGGAAAAAAATTGACATCAATCGAAAAGTTTTTTGCAAAGCGGTCGGCAAGCTTACTTTTTTGCCGGTTTTCATAGGGACTTTTCGGCTCTTGAAAAAAAACTAATTGGGGCTCGATGCCTAGTTCTCTGCTCAGGGCAAAAGTCAACAAACTGTCTTTTCCAAAAGAGAACGGGATAATGACTCGATTTTTAGTGTTCCGGGCAATATTTTTAAATCTCGAAAAACGAGGGCGGCCGGTGAATTCAATGTTGAGATTTTTGTTATAAAAATCTTTGATTAGATCCCGCATTAGCAGTTTGTTCTGAGAGATGAGGACGGTTTCTCCAAAAGAGTACATCATGCTTTCAAAAATAAAGGGTTCGATCGGAGGATGGGGAAAATTGTAGATCAGTTTTTGATGCCCGTTAAGGCACAGATGGACGGTTAGAGCATAGGTCAAAAAGTCGGCAAAATTTTGCCGGAAGAATTCCGGGAACTGTTGCCAGAGGGTAAGAGGGTAAGTAATCTGATAGGTTTTCCTCTCCAGAGAAATTTCGACACCGTTAGGAATTAGCTTACGATATACGTAGGTTGCGGGGTGATTCATTCTGTTCTGATATTACGTTCCAGAATAAAAAGTCCCTGAATTGGATTTAGTTAACTTTTTCAGGATAACAAAACATTCACTTTTGTCAAGGATTTTGCAAAAAATTTTTTCGGGGCAAAAAGTTCCAAATCGACTTCCCTCAATCGCGATTAGCTTTTTGGAGTAATTTTTTCCTTACCCACATATTCCCGGAGAGTCTCTGGAATAGTAACACTCCCGTCGGGATTTTGATTATTATCGACTATTGCTAATATTGGTCTGGTATTGGTGATTGCCGTAGCGGAAATGGTATGGACATATCTTTTCTCGCCCGTTTTTTTATCATGGAATTTAATATTAAGTCTGTGGCTATGGTATGCCGCCAAATCAGAATTGGACATTGTTTCGCAATATTCTTGTTGTGATGGCAGCCAAACTTCGGTGTCATATTTTCGATAGGTTGCCATGCCTACATCGCCGCTACACATGTCGATAACATGATACGGAAGTCCGAGGTCCTGCAATATTTCTTCTTCTATTGTCAGGGCCTCATGCATGTATTTTTCTGAAGTCTCTGGAGTAGTGAAATAGATCATCTCCACTTTAGAAAACTGGTGAACTCTTTTTATTCCTTTGGTATCTTTACCCCAGGAGCCGGCTTCTGAGCGAAAACATTCTGAATAGCCAACATAACGAAGCGGGTGATCATCATCAAGGTCCAGCACTTCATCGGCATGATAGGCAACTATCGCCTGTTCGGACGTGCCAACCAGATACAGAGCTTCTTTTTCCTCCATCTTATCTTCATCAAACATTTTATAGATCGCCGAGCTTTCTGAAGGGAAATAACCGGTGCCATAGAGGGGTCGGTATCTAACCAGGTCAGGGGTGGTGATTGGTGTAAAACCTTTTTTTACCAGTTTTTGTATGGCGTGATTAAAAAGGGCGAATTGTAATAGTACGGTCTCATTTTTCAAATAATAGAATCGCGTTCCGGAATTTTTCGCCGCCTTTTCCATATCAACCAAATCGAGGTTAACCATTAAGTCGTGATAGTGTTTTGGTTCAAATTTAAATTTTGGCCGGGGATTTTTTTCGGGCCAGACTTTGAATTCAATATTGCCTGACGAGTCCTCACCAATTGGCATCAAGGGTGAAGTTATATTCGGCATCCAGTCCATTAAGTTTTGCCAGTCTTTTAAGACTCCACTTAACTCTTCCTCAAGGACTTTTATGCCATCTTTTATCTTTTTCCCTTCCTCAATCAATTGGGGGGTGCGCGCTTTTTCGTCTTTGAGCTGATCGGCAAGTCTATTTCTTGCTTCGCGGAGCTTATCTAGTTCTTGATCTAATTGAATTTTTCGGGCGTCAAGCAAGAGAAGTTTGTCCACATCGCAGACTTTTGGATCTAGGTGTCGATTGAAAATGTTCTGTTTTAGCTCCTCCGCTTTTTCGCGGATGTATTTTATGTCTAGCATAGCCTGATTTTAGCAGAAACCTACAATCCAAGTTGATCGGCGATACTTTGCATTGCTTCGAGATTAATTTTGACAAAATCTTCGAGTTTAATGCCTAGTTTTTCAGAACAAAGATAGATGCGGTTGCGTAAGGCGCCTTTGGCAAAAGCGGGTTCTTTCATTTTTGAGAGGACAAAGTCCACGGCGACCGAGGCGAGCTTTTTGTCAGGACGAACCAGAGCGCAGGCAACGATTAGACCGGTGAGTTCGTCGCAAGTATAGATTCCCCAACCCATTAATGACTCTTTGGCTTTGGTGTTTTCAAAGTTGTGAAACTTGATGGCTTCGGCTTCTTCGGGTGTAATGGAATAGTTGAGTGAGCGAATTTCATCGAGAATGATGACGCCGTGTTCCGCCGGGCGATCTTTGGTTCGTTCATAGTCAGCGTCGTGGAGAAGGCCGACAATTTGCCAGGAATTTGGATCGATGTCTGACTTTGAACCCAGACCAAAAAGACTGAAGCCACTTTTGTGTTTCGTCTTGAGAAATTGGGCCAAGGCCTTCATGCAAACACCGGCAGCCAAGTGATGGCGCCGAAGATTTTCATTTTTGACCAGAGTGTTGAGAGCGTTTAGAGCTTCGTCGTGAGTCATATTACTTTTCCGGCCTCATGGTAGGAAAGAGAATCACATCTTTTAGCCCATGGCTGTCTGTTAAAAAGGCGGTGAATCTGTCAATTCCTAAACCCCAACCAGCAGTTGGGGGCATGCCATATTCCAAGGCCCGAATATAGTCCCCATCGAGAACTTGGTGTTCCGCAAGCCCCTTTTTCGCCAGTTTTTGTTCTTCTTCCCAGCGAGCTTTTTGGTCGAACGGGTCATTTAATTCATTGTAGGCCTTGATGAATTCATAACCGCCGATGAGTAATTGAAAGGTGGCTGATTTCCGGGGATCCTCAACTTTGCGCTTAGCCAGGGGAACCAGAGCTACCGGATGGTCAATGAGAAATATTGGCCCGGCAATTTGGGGACGAGATACCTCTTTGTAGAAAGAGTCTAACAAGGCGCCATAACCAACAACCCCAGAGAGATCCAGTGACACTTTTTTCTTCCTGATTTCACTCAATAGTTTTTCTTCAGTATCATTGATGTTAATGTCAATCCCCGTATCCTGGAAAATCAGATCGCGGTAGGTGACTTTTGGCCAGGGTGGGGTGAGGTCGTAGTCTTTTCCTTGCCAGGAAATTTTAGAAGAGCCGGTTATTTCCCTGGCAATGTCTGAAAGCAGTGTCTCAGTGAAAGACATGAGATCATCGTAGTTAGCGTAGGCCCAGTAGAACTCCGCCATTGTGAACTCCGGATTGTGCTCTCGATCGATGCCTTCGTTCCGAAAGTCCTTCCCGATCTCGTAAACTTTTTCAAAGCCGCCAACAATTAAGCGCTTGAGAAAGAGCTCGTTGGATATTCGCAGATAGAGATCGATGTCCAAAGCATTATGGTGGGTAATGAAAGGTTTAGCCGTCGCCCCGCCGTAGAGGGGCTGTAATACCGGAGTCTCAACTTCCACAAAACCGGATTCATCAAGCTTTTTTCGCAGCAATTTGATTATTTTCGTGCGAGTTTCAAAAACCTTTTTAACCTCAGGGTTCACTAACAGATCGACATATCTTTGACGGTAGCGCTCTTCGACGTCGGACAGACCGTACCAGCTTGAAGGAAGGGGTCTGACTGACTTTGTCAAGAGTGAAAAATTCTCTGTGTCAATAGTTAATTCACCGGCTTGGGTGGAAAAGAGTCGTCCTGAGACAGAGATAAAATCTCCTATGTCCAGAAGCTCAATGGCGTCCCAATTTTTGACGAGATTATCGGCCTTAAATGAAACTTGTATTTTTCCGCTCTCGTCGGTCAAATCGGCAAAAATTAATTTGCCATGACCACGGATGGCTGTCAATCTGCCGGCGATCTGAGCACTATCTCCAAAATTTTTGTTTTTGACTCTGGAAATGATTTCTCGACTTCCCTGCCAGGCAGGAAAACCGGACATTCCCAGTGCCTGGAGTTTGATCATCTTTTCCCGACGAATCTTGATTAATTGATCAAGCGATTGGGCCATGAGCTTAGTATACTAAAAAACCTCCCTTTTAGGAGGCGAGGAGTATATTCTGCAAAAGCAATCACCCTGGCAATGAAGTTATTCTATGTCAACAATTGTATAAACCACCTTTCCTGCCGGGGCTTCGACCTCGGCCTTGTCGCCGACCTTTTTGCCCAGGAGGGCTTTGCCCAGAGGGGAACTGCCAGAAATTTTCTTTTCGGAGGGCTTGGCTTCCCAGTCACCGACGACGGAGAAAGTTTGTTTCTTGCCGGCCACGGAGACGGTTACCTTACAGCCCACATCGACCATCTGGTGGCCAGCGGGATTATTTGTCTGTTGGACTAGTGTGGCCGTTTTGAGAATTTCTTCAAGTTCCTCAATTCGACCTTGCAAGAACTCCTGTTCCTGTTTGCCAAACTGATAGGCACTGTTTTCGGACAAATCGCCATCTTCCCGGGCTCGGGCGACACGATCAAGCACCGCCGGCAACTTGACGCTTCTGAGCTCGTCGAGTTCTCTTTGCAGGCCTTGCAAACCACCTGGAGTCAATAAAATACCCTTCTTTTTCATAGGTCTCACGAGGAATAAAATCTCTTCTAAAACGAAAAAGCTTTCTGAAATGCGCAGAAAGCGGTTAATTACGGTCTCGTCAGGTCAGCGGGGCCAAGTTATTTAACGTGGTAGAGGGATTGTACCACTTTTGTGTTTTTTGTCAATGGCTGGTATGATACTAGGCACACCCACAGGCTCGATTCGCCGCCATCACAACCATTCGTTGGCTACGTGATTTTTAGCTTGGTTGGACTCGCCGCGTTCGTCTAGTGGTCAGGACGCCAGGTTCTCATCCTGGCAACAGGGGTTCGATTCCCCTACGCGGTGCTGAAATTCGTCCTCCGGTTCACGGCTTCGGCCGGAACCGAGAGTGGTCCAGGACATCTGGTTCTCATCCAGGAAATCACCGGTTCAAATCCGGTACGCGGTACACAGAGTTTCCCGGTCCACGGCTGCGGCCGAGGAACGTGGATTCTCGGTCCCCCAGTCGTGCTGGGGAGACCGGAACGAATCCCCTTGGGGCTACCGTTTTCACGAATCCCGTTCACAAAGATATGGAGCGCTAAATCAACCTTTGCAAGGGGACCTCTTGTACACTCCTGTACAGCCTTGTACAAACCCTGATACTACACATCTTATTGACAGCTTAAGTCCTCAATAGTAGTATCAGGCAAACAATGAGAAACCTCGACCAGTTGATAGAAAAGTGGAGATGGGCGGCGGACAACGATGCGCCTCCTCCGGCAATAACAGAGGATGAACAACGTGCCCTGGCCGTAGATTTTAACAATTCAAAAAGGCAGTCTCAGGAGTTTAAAAAGTTACCAGTTAGGGGAGTGTCCGAGGAACAGTTCCGTCAAGGTACTCAGCTGGGATATAGAATTCGATCGATCCATAATTTTACCAGGGAAGCTATGTCACAGATGAGGGGACGTTGGGTTTCAGACGAGGAAGTCCAAGATTACTTTGCTTCGATTGATCGGGAGGGAAAAGCATCGCAACCACAAGCTCCAAACCCCTAACTCCTACTGTGGTACTACAATCTGCAATTGGTTGAAGGTGTGATAGATACGCTCAAAGTGACTTTATGGGCTATTTCTTGATACAATATTGACTATGAAAATCAAAACAAAAGATAACTTTGAACTCGATGTTTTGTATAATAAAATTGAAAAGGCCAAGGGTGTAATCGTTTTTGCTCATGGAATGACAGTCAATAAAGATGATGAAGGGATTTTTGTCAGAGCAGATAAGGAACTTCAAAAGCTCGGCTTCTCAACTCTTCGCTTTGATTTCAGAGCTCACGGAAAGAGCCAAGGTGAATCGGTTACAGACTTTACCATCTCTAATGAATTGAAAGATTTAGATGCAATAATGGCGTTTGTCCAAAATGAAGGATATTCATGGATTGGTTTAGCTGGAGCAAGTTTTGGAGGTGGTGTATCTGCATTATTCGCAGGTCAACATCAACAACTCATTCAGAAGCTATTTTTAGCTAATCCAGTTTTGGATTACGAGAAATGTTTTATAAAACCCACAACAACTTGGGCAAAGAAGCACTTTGAAAATATTTTCGAACGAGTTGAAAAAGAAGGTTATGTCAAAATTGGAAGCAGACAATTCAAGGCTGGCAGGAAATTATTCGAGGAAGCAAGTATTTACCACCCTTGCGAAACACTCAAAAGTTACACAAATCCACTTCTGATCGTTCATGGCGATCAGGATAGTAAAGTAGCATTTCAAGATGTACTTGATTGCTTTCAAGACCTTCCCAGCACAAATAAGAGGTTTGAGAAAATAGAAGATTCAGAACATGGGTTCCACGATGAACCATTTGAAACGCAAGTGACAGAAATGATCGTAAAGTTCTTTACCGAAGGCTGAAAGCAGGTTGAGGGTTGAGAAAATCCTGCATCTTTTGAATATCAAACAGGTTGATTTTGAACCAAACTTGTCGAAGTTCGGCAACTAATGCCTGCCACTTTCACGAATCCCATTCACAAAGACATGGAGCGCCAAATCAACCTTTGCAAGAGGACCTCTCAAAACCATCTCAACTATCTAAATCCTAAATTACTCAACATAAATTGGAGTAGTATAATCCCTTCATGATCAACTCCCGCCTCAACAAGATTGTGCCTTTAATAGCCAGAGTCGTTGATGGACAAAATATCTCCGCCAAAGAATCAGAAGAAGCTTTTACCCAAATCTTTCTCCACGATACAGCCGGTTACCACTATGCCACTTTTGTGGCGGCCATCCATGCTAAAGGAGAAACTGCAGATGAACTCCTGGGACTTTGCCTTGCCAGCAAGAAATTAGGCAACCAGATCAAGTTAAATACCCCCATAAACAAAATTATTGACCTCTCCGGAACTGGTGGCGGCAGCTTAAAAACGGTTAATGTCAGCACTACCGCCTCATTTATCGTCGCGGCTGCCAGTTACGCCGTCCCCAAAGAATCTTTCTACGGAATAACCAGTCCCACAGGAAGTGCTGATTT
Source organism: uncultured Gammaproteobacteria bacterium (assembly GCA_964609775.1). Taxonomy (GTDB): domain Bacteria; phylum Patescibacteriota; class Microgenomatia; order JAMCZE01; family JAMCZE01; genus CAZNUP01. The sequence continues at coordinate 12,052 of CAZSSJ010000015.1, read as the reverse complement.
ATTCGCTGCTTTTGGCATTGATATTGCCAAACTCACTGCCGTCAAAATCAAGAAAACATTAGAAAAGGTCAGAATTTGTGCCACTTACGCCCCTTTTATTAGCCCTAAATTAAAAGCTCGCGGCCTACTTTTCAAAAAGGCATTTATCGAAAACGGCCTTAAAATTCGTACGCCATTTCATCTTGTCAGCAATCTTAGTTCCTCCGTGGAAATGACGCATCGAATCTATGGCTGTTACTCTGAAAAATATTTGGAAATTTTAGGTGAACTCCTCACCAAACTTGGTTACAAAAGATTTCTAACCTTTTGCGGTTTTCCCGGGATTCCAGAAATCTCTAATATAGGCAAAACAACTGTTGTCGAACAGGATGGCAAAAAACCCAGAAAATACATTCTCACCCCGAAAGATCTCGGTGTCCGTAAGTCGAAACTGGAAGAGATAAAAACTGGCGGTAAAGAGCAAAACATCATCGACTTTCTCCGTATTCTTCAAGGCAAGGAACGGGGTCCCAAGGCAGATTTAGCCGCTATCAACGCTGCCGCCGCTTTTTATGTCCTGGGAGAATCAAAAAGTATCGCCGGATCAGTCCCGAAAGCTTTAAAAATAATCAAGGGTGGCAAAGCATTCAAAGTCCTGGAACGGCTTGTTAAAGAGGTGGGCGATCCAAAGTTACTAAAACTCTGGTTGGCCAGGAGCTAGACATTTTTGTGCACAGTAGGTTTAAAAGCCCTTCAACAAGTTCAGGAATCATATTCTTCCATCCAGGGCTGCTGAAGTAAATTCGGATTGCATTAACAATCCAAATCAATCGAGAATTTTAATTGAACTGAAATTTTCCCCTCCTCGATCAAATCCCCGAAGACTGTTATTTTCATTTTATTAAGCTAGGGAAAGGATTTTCTTCCTAACTAACGCTGCTAAATTTAAGGCAGCACAAAAAATTTCTTTAGCCACTTCTGGATTATCCTTTAGTTCCAGAAACTTATCTCTTACTTCTAACACTCGCGTCACCATCTTTTGAGCCTCCTCACCATATCTTTCCCCATAAAATTTCGGCAGTAGATTTTTATTTTCGATGTATTTGACAAACTCTTTATTTGCCAACTCCTCAGCCTCCATTGTCGCCTCAACTCCCAGTTGAATTATATTCTTGGCGTTTGTCAAAGATTCGTTGAGCAGTAAATTTGCTTCTGAATCAGAATATTGAGCGGGGGCCCTGCTAAGGGGAATTGAAAAAAACGATAAACTCATCATTCCTGACTGCCTCAGATCACCAGATGTTATTGGAGGCACTGTCATCTTCGATAAAACATCCTCTCCCAACAACAATTTATAGGAACTTTTTAACCCCTCTGTCATCCACTTATTCATTATCACTCCACCCATCGCCTGAATCTCTCCGGTACTAATTATGATCGGATTTACCGACACTTCTAAAGAATTCTTAAATCGAGGTTTAATGTAGCGAAATGGTCGAAATTCAATTTTAATTGTTGCCTGCTTGGCAAATTCTTTCTCCAAGGCTTGGCAAACTTCTCCAACAGATAAATAATCTTGTGGACCAGTAAACTCATCAAATACCAGAAGAAAATTGATGTCAGGCCGTTGGTCACTAATCTTTCCCAAAATATAACTTCCAACCAAGTAGAAACTTTTGAGACGAGGAGAAAGCTTTTCTTTAACTTTTTGTTCAAATGAGCGTGCGACCCTGGCAACTAAGTCTTGGGTTTTCATTGCGCTTCTAAATTGATTATATCACCGGTCAGAGGGAAGCTAGTAAATTTGAGTGTAAAAATCCGAAATGCCTTCTCCCGTAACATCTCTTCGCCGACTGGCGAATCCACGTACGGGACTTCGCATCCGGGCGTGCAAGTGCAAGATAGTTTCCAACATTCTTTCACGATCTCCCCAACAACCAGCTAGCCCATCACATCAACCTTTGCAAGAGGACCTCTCAGAATCAGAGGTAAGAGCGTCTTCAATTAGTTGCCAGTCGGACTTGGATGGTTGCTTTGCGTGGTGAAATTTTCCAACCAGACTATATTGGCAGCCCAGGGGTTTTTTGACTTCTGTTAAGCTAGTGGTTAAGATAATTAAGCACTCTATGAGCAAAAGTCTTCCTCATGTAGAACAATTTAATCACACTAAGCACCTACCCCAAACCGTATCAGACAAAACGAGTGATTTGTTTTACATTTTAACAGCACTCTACATCGCTAGCTCAGAGGAAAAAGTCATCACAAAACTTACTCTCGAAAAAGCTCTCTTTAAAACCTCCCAGATGCTAGCAGAAAATGAAGGGGCATCCTTTCTTAACACCTATTTTTATATCAATACACTTGGCCCCCATAACAATATTTTCTACAAATATTTAGAAGAACTGGAGAAAGCGGGTTTGATCGAGACCCAAGGAAGGAATCTCTTCTTAACACCGAAAGGGTTAGCTTTCATCTCTGGATCGATAGACAAAATCGCCTCACATAAAGATTTACTAGAAGTAATACTTCTTCTTAAAGATAGGGTGGAAACCTACTCAGACAATCCTAATAGGGCTATTGAAGAAACGCACTCTCAAAAGGTGGTAGATTCAACAGATAGAGGAAAAGTAAAAACTGTCAAGGAGCTAATCACCGAGATCAAGCCGGAACAACAGTTTGAGCGTCCTTCCCAATTTAAATACATTGACCCGTCCCCAACCAAAAAAACAAAAAAAATGGAAATACCAGCTCGGGTGATCAATGATCTTGAAAACGCATTAGCCAATGTAGAAAGAGAAGACTTTGAAAAAGAAGAAAATATTAATCTTCTTTTTGCATGAGAGTATTTTATAATGCTACCACCAGATCAGTTCGAGCCAAACAGAACTTTCATAAAGAAGGCACGGAGCTTCATTAAGTATTATCCTCCTCTAGTCCCTCGTGATCCAGAAAAAATGCTTCAGGAATCGCTATCTAACCTCGCAAAGTTAGTGAATTCATCACTTAACACATCTCAGCTCGAAAATTTGAGTGAAGAGGCAAGGGAAATGATTAATCACCCAAATGAAAAAGAATATTTCCAGTTCCCTGTAGAAGACGAGAGATACAGATTCATAATCTACAGGCCATGTAAATTCTTTGAGAAGGAAAATAAAAAAATAGAAATTTATGATTTACTCTATATACCACCTACCTCAAACAGACCCTGATCTCGTAGATAAATAGCTTGGTTCTCAGATTTACCCGAAATGTCAGGCCACTAATTGGAGAAGCTGCTTAGTTTGTTGTAAAATATCTTCCGGATACTTAACAATCTCAGCCCAATTAGCTGTTCGAAAATCGTCCCACTTAGTGCACAAGACTATTACTTTTTAGGGATCCTGTATTCAACTTCGTCCAGTTCCTCTCCGGACAGATTGGTCTGTTTAAACTCGGGACCTGAGACTGCTCCGAGAGACTCTGGAATTTTTCTGCATAGATTAATTCCCCCTTGTATAAGGTGTGAAAAGCCATTATTCTGAAAGGGATGAAGAGATTTCTGCCCCTTCTGGTGATTGTTGGTGTCGCGCTCACGACAGTTCTCCTGCGAAACAACATTCAGGCGGCGGTTAAAGGCTACGAGCTAGCTAATTCTCCGGCAAAGGGTGAGTTGTCCTCAAGCAGTTATCTTGAGAGGATTTTGTTGTCTGACGGTGAACTTGAGCAGAACGCCTCGAAAGGCATTTGGTTTAATAAGCCCGTGCTGGTGCCAACAAAAACGCTGGCAAGTTTGTTTGACTCCGTCCCGGCAAATGTTTTAGGTGAAAATACCGAAGAGAAGTGGATCGAGATTGATCTTTCGACGCAAACTCTTTATGCGCACGAGGGGGGACGAACGGTCTATACTTTTCCCGTCAGCACGGGACTGCCGTGGATGCCGACGGTTACCGGAGAATTTCGGATTTGGGCCAAGCTTGTTTCCACGCGAATGTCCGGCGGGTCAAAGGCAGACGGAACTTTCTATGATCTGCCTAATGTGCCCTACACCCAATATTTCTATAAAGGCTACGGGGTTCATGGCGCCTATTGGCACAATGACTTTGGGCATCCCCGGTCACACGGGTGCGTCAACATGAGACCGGAAGACGCGAAAGTGCTTTTCTATTGGACAAATCCGGCTCTCGAAGACGGCAAGCGGGCAAGGTTTAATATTCTTCCTGATCAGGGGACCCGAGTGGTCGTCCACGGAACAACGCCTCTTTCTTTGAACTGACTTCAGGTTACTTAGCAGAACAGGTTGGAAGAATGGCTCGAACGTAGGCCACGAATCCCCTTTCGTCAGAGAAGACGACGACTGGTTGGAGGTAGCTTTGGGAAGGATAGGGGTCAAGATAGGCCACGAAAACTTTCCGAATCGCCACGGACTTCGGTAGAGGGTCCGGGAGACTGGCAAAGATTGCCTGACCAGATTTTAACTGGTCGAAGCTGGCTTGAACATTCACCGACGGGTAGGTCGCAAAGTTTTGGCGGTCGAGGGGGTTATAGAGATAGGAGGCATTAAGAATGGCTTTGCTCGGATTTGAATTCCCAGTGACGAGAGCGGAAATGAGACCGCGTTTGGCATCAGGAGAAACGATGGGAATTTTGTCAAGCGGCGTTCGATTTAAGGTGACGTAGGCAGCGTCAGTGTTGGAAATGGAAGTGGCCGGAACGAGATTGCTGCCATCAAGTTTGAGAAGAATGGTGTCGATAGATCCGGTTGAGACATCAAGAGGAAGGGCGGCGGCACCAGCAAAGAACTTTTGGGCCATAGCGGCAATGGTTTCTTTCGAGGAAAAGTTTTTCTCGTTGAAGAGGGAGAGATCAGACTCGTATTTATAGGTGATGCGGAAATTGTGGGACAATTCGTCGAGTTCCAGAGTGCGCAAAGGGTTGGCCGGATCGGAAAATTCGTAGAGGCTCGTTGTCAGCCGTTTAGGACTCCCGGTGAAGCCGAGAGTGGCGGCTTGGGATTTCATCTTGTCAAAAGAATTGAAAGTGGGACCAGGCGGAGAGGGCAGGAAGTAGACTTTGAGGGTTTGGGGGAGAGGGGGGAGCGACAAATCCGGTGTTTCAATAGTGTAGGTTAAGCCCGAGGGGGTGGCAATGCCATTTTGAGCGTTCGGGACGGGTAAAGGGCCAAAAAAACAATTCGGCGGGGGGGGTGGGGGGGGAAAGAAGCGATTACGCAAATCAGCGGCGGTTAAAATGGCAGTGCGGATGATGAGGAAGGCAATCGCAAAAATTACAGCCAGATTGATGCCCTTGCGAGAGTAATAGGAAACTTCAGTAAGTGATGCCATGGGTAGTGACGAGTAACGGTTATTGAGTTATTAGTTATTGGTACTAATTGAGTATATCTATTATTGATAGTACAATTCAATCGTATGAAAGTGCGCTGCAGAATGGCTCCTTCGCCCACCGGTGAGTACCACATCGGGCACATTCGAACACTTCTTTACAACTATGCTTGGGCAAAGAAAAACAACGGTCAACTTATTCTGCGGATTGAAGACACAGACCGAGAAAGATATGTTGAAGGGGCAGTAGATCGAATATTAGAAGTTATTACCGATTACGGAGTTTCCTGGGATGAGGGGCCACGAATCGGGGGACCGCATGAACCGTATTATCAATCACAAAGACTAGATCTCTACTGTAAGTATGCCATTGAACTTGTTAGGTCTGGCAAGGCGTATTACTGTTTCTGCACCAAAGAGCGTCTAGAAACTCTCAGGAAACAGCAAGAGAAGGATCACAAACTTCCCGGTTATGACCGGCACTGCCGAAATATACGGCGAGAAGAATCAGAAAAAAGGGTAGCCGCCGGAGAACCATATGTCATCCGGATGAAAGTGCCGGACAATGAGGAAATAAGTTTTGAGGATTTTGTCCAAGGAGAAGTGACTGTCAATTCCTCGGTATTAGATGACCAAATACTCCTCAAATCGGATGGCTACCCGACCTATCATTTAGCGGTGGTGGTCGATGATCATCTAATGGAAATAACACATATTATCCGAGGGAATGAATGGATTTCGTCAACACCAAAACACGTGCTACTGTATCGATTCTTTGGTTGGGACATGCCAAAAGTGGGCCATCTGCCGGTTTTTCTTGATCCATCAGGCGAGGGAAAAATGAGCAAACGCCGGGGGTCGGTTTCGGCCAGAAGTTTTCTGGAAGCGGGGTATTTGCCTGAGGCACTTGATAATTATTTGATTTTACTCGGTTGGAATCCAGGGACAGAAAGAGAATTATTTACTCTTCAAGAATTCACTTCTGCCTTTGACTTGAACCATTTGAATAAATCTAATCCGCGTTTTACCTACGAGAAACTAAAATGGTTTAACCAGCAATACATCCGGTCCCTTGATAATGTTACGCTTGCTAAAAGACTGGAGAAATTTACTTCCCGAGAGGAAGCGGAAATTGCTAAAGTTCTGCCACTGGTTAAGGAGCGGATGGTAACTCTCAGGGACTTTGATCGGTTGACGGATTACTTTTTTGAGGAGCCGAAAGGCAGTGATGACATTTTTGCAAAGGTAGCGGGCATTTCTGCTCAAGTGCTAGACCACGCGATTAAAACCCTCAGCGAAAATTGGGACGGAAAAGTTCTGGAAGAAAATGCCCGGGCCTTTTGTGCCGAGAAAAACATTAAAGTTGGTGACTACTTTATGGTTCTGCGGATAGCTATTACGGGGAAAGCGCAGACTCCCCCACTGTGGGATGTTATGGAAATTCTGGGGAAGGACGAGATTGTGTCACGTCTAGGGTCTTCTTTATTACTTGTTGACTGACTTCACTGAAACCATCGAGCTCACTCCCACATTCCCGGCCGCATCATAGGCTTTAGCGCCTAGAGAATAGGTAACATTGGGTTTGCCGGGAACTGACCAATTGCATGAATACGGAGCGGAGGTGTCAGTGCAGATAATTGCATTATTTACAGAAAACACAACCCTGGAGACTCCCACATCATCACTTGCTGTTGCAGCGATTGTGGTTGTTGATCCGTGTTTGACTGAGCCACCGTTAGTTGGAGAGGCAATTGACACAACCGGTGCTTGAGTGTCAGTGGGTGGTGGGGGAGGCGGAGGTGGTGGGGGAGGCGGAGGCGTAACGCTCCCAGCCGGGTTTTTATAGATAAGTACGCGCCCGCGGTTCATATCAGTTGCATAGAGATTATCGCCTTGGTCAATTTTCATAGAAAAAGCCTGAGAGTAGAGCTCTGGAAACTTGCGGCTAATTGTCAAAGTGGACCCTGACTGGGAGAGGATGTTGTCAACAAAGATTGGAAAGCGATCGGTTACGAAAGCGGCTGTCCCAAGATAGAGTCGATTGGCGGAATCAAAAGCCGGCTCCCAACCATAGACATTGGCAAACACTTGAGTGGCGTTGGCGACGAGCTTGGTGATGAGTTGACTGTTACCCAGTGAAAAGAGGGAGCTGTCAAATCGAATTAGTTTACCTGTTCCTTCGTTTTCAAGATAGTAGTCTGAGATCCACACGTTCCCATTTCGGTCTTGAGTGATGGCACCAGGGGCACAAAGTGTGTTGAGGTCAGGGCAGGAGCGGTGCCAAGTGCGATCGATCGGCGGAATGTCAGAACCACCTATGATTGCATCAATTACGTAGGTGCCAGTGTAGTTGGTTGGAACTCTGACACGAATTGCTCGGGACTGATAAGGAAGCGATAGCCAAAGATAACGGTCGGATGGATCAGCAAAGACCCCAGTTGCAAGACTTTGCTGTCCAGTTGAGGAAGACTGACCAAGAATTTGCAACGAGTCTAGTTTAATGACTTGGGCTGGCGTTTGACCGTTACTTACGGGCAGGGAAAAGCGTTGCAGATCGTTTTCCTTAAGCACCCACAAACTATTTTGCGATGTGGCAATTCGGCCATAGTGTGGCTCCGTCCGCTGGGTAAAACTGCTAGCATTTAATGCGCCAGCGGCAGGAGAGGCGTCAACTATTGCACTGGGTGAGGAGGTGTTCCAGAAAAGAAGCCGCCCGGCATCAGCAACAATGAACTGATTGGAGGTGACAGCAATTCCGCGGGGAGAAAGAAGGCTTTTGGCACTAAGCATATTAATGCTTCCGAGTGGCGGGCTAAAAAATTGCGCCACTGCCGGATAGGCAACTCCGGGGGTCGGGTCAGGAATTGGGCTTTGATAATAGTTCACAGTTTGAGAGAAAGAAGCGGCGGCAGGAAGGACATCGCCATCTCTTGTTACCCCAACCGAGCCTTTAGAGTTGCACATGTTGCAGCTGTCTCGCCCCAGAGGAGAGTTGCACACCGATCCCGAGCCACACTGACCATCGGGTTTGTAGGTATCTTTAAAGAGAACTTTGAGCGGTGTTCCCGATTGGCTATAGAGTATAAGTTGGTTATTGTTCGTTTCATTGGCCCACAAATTGCCGTCGATATGGAAATCAAGCCCGGTGACCTTACGAGCTTGACTATTAAAAATAGTGCCGGATTTGCCGTTTGTTAATGGTGTGTCAAAAGCCAGGATGCGGCCATTTTGGGAATCGGCCACATAGACTCGGCCAGTGGGAGCAACTCTGAGTGCCGAAGGCGCTTCGAATTGTGAAGCGGAGCTTCCTGGATTTCGGAACTGAAAATCGGGCTGCCCAAGAACAAGATCGGCCGTTTTTGTGGGCTTGCCATCAGTTCCTTTTGGAAAACGCAGCGCTCGGTTGTTTCCTCCATCAACAACCCAGAGGTTGCCGGCAGAATCAATGTCTACTCCGCCCACTTCAGGTTTAGTGGGAGCATTATTAATAAAGCAAAGGCCGCTTGCGCTTACACCTTGCCCACGATTACAGGCAAAGGAAGCAAAGTCTGGTTGACCCCAAACGTCGTCAGCAACTTTGTCTTGGGTAAAGGGATCGTCATAGGCTAGAACGCGATTGTTATAGAAATCGGCCACGTAGAGTCTTCCTGTGGGATCGACTGCCATGGATGCTCCAGGACCTGCTTCAAGAGCACTGGGCTCGCTTGGGAGAACCGAGCAAAGAGTAGAGGCGCTTGGAATCGGAAAATTGGGGTAACTTAAAAAGGTGCCATCTCCATTGCATGCTGAGGTGTTGAAGCTGGGTTGGCCAATGACGATGTCTGCCTTCTTCGTGCCATTAATTCCAGCCACTTCCAGTTGGCACGCTTGGCCGCCACAATCAGATTTGCTGGTGCAGGCTTTGCTTGGGTCATTAGTGCAAATTCCGAGGGATTTATATCCGAGTATGCGACTGTTGATGCCGTCAAAGACGTATACTCGGTTGGGGAGAGCCGAACGATCGACAATAACGCCGTCAGGGTTGGCTCCAGTGAAACTGGTCACTTCTCCAGGAATTCCCTGGGCGAAGTCCGGTTGGCCAAGCACTGCATCTGCCCAAAGATCACCTGAGTTGCCTCGCACAGCGTCGAGAATTGATGCTTTAGAAGTAATGTTATATGAGCCTGGCGGCCTGGTCAGTAAATAGGCTGTTAGTGGAATCATCAGAAGGAAAAAGAGCAGAACAAGCAAGGAAGGGTGGGTAAAGCCAAAGGATTTATTAGTCACACAATTAGTATTATCTTTTTGAATCTGTCTTGTCAATCATGGTTCCTGGTTCGCCTCCGAACTCTTTGTAGAAAATGTTGCTACAATTAAATAGTGAGTGGACGTGTCAGAGCCCAACTAAATTCTTCGCAATTGCGCAACCGGCTGAAACTGCGCAGTCTGGCCTCGGAAACAAAACTTCTCCAAGCGCACCCGGAGGCCAAGAAATTCTATGAAAGACTGGGGCTTCGGCCAGGGAGAATCCGGGAGCACGCGGCCAGGATTATGGCCTCGGGGGCTTTGGCCGGAACGCTTTTGCTATCTGCTCATTCGGCCGTACCGGTTCAAGGACAGCGGGGTCAGTTGGAAGCCCAAAAAAATGAAGTTGTTAACTTGGGTGTGCTTCAGGATCAATTGGGGAAAACCCTTCAAGAGATTTTGCCGGCGGTCGGCAACTGGGTTTTGAACCGGGACCAGGAAGAGAAAATCAGTGAGGAAATTGAAAAGATGTACGGCGTCAAAGCCGTTGCCGAACTTGAGGGAAACCGGTTAAACAATTCGTATGGCCGGATGGGGGCGGAACAGCACCTGCCGCGCTATCCTGGTGACACGGTCTATGAACACCGCGATCTGATTGAAAAAGGCATCACCCCGGGTCTCGGTGGTTGGGGCTATTTTGCGCCTTCCCGGAACCAGATGACGCCGGAACTGGTGGAAACGGAGAAATGGTATGTCGCTGTCCAGACGTTATATCTGCCCGACTGGAATATCCGGACAGAAGAACTGGCGAAATGGTATAAGTATCGCCACGTTCTGGTGGTCAATCCGGCCAACGGCAAAGCGGTCGTGGCGGCCGTCGCCGATGCCGGGCCGGCGGCTTTCACGGGCAAACATTTCGGCGGATCGCCGGAAATGATGCAATATCTGGGAATTAATTATGGCAGGCAAAATCACCCGGTGGTGCTTTTCTTTGTCAACGACCCGAACAAAGAGATTCCATTGGGACCTTTGGAATATAATTTAGAGAAGAACAAAGAGTATTTGAAAAGCCAGGTATAGTGAAACAATAGACGATAGATGATAGAAGATGGAAGATAGTTTTTTGAAGATAGAATATGGAGGATAGATTAGATTTCTATCTTCAAGCCTCTATTTTCTAATACCATTTTCTATCCCCTACCATCTATTGTCTAGAAACATGAGTAAAATTTTTTACGACCATTTGATTGTCCGTGAGGAAATCATCCGGGAACTGGATAAATATGAAATTGATGCCGTTGAACGGGAAGAAATTATTCAACTGGCTGACGAGACACTCCATCATCATACCCTGGATGTGATTTTGCGGAAGCTTCCCAAAGAAAAGCACCAAAAGTTTTTACAAAGATTTCATCAGAATCCAGGAGATGAAAGCCTGCTTAAGAAGTTGAAAAGTGAGGTTGCAGAGATTGAAAAATTGATTTCTGAGGAGGCAAAAAAAGTTAAAAAGGACATTTTGGCGGAAATCCAACGCTCCAGGAAAAAGTGACCTCAGTTTTGGTAAAATACTGTAAGTTTCCTTCCGAGGTCGTCTAATGGCCCGCCTCGACTCGCGTTGCTCGTCGACGCGAGGCGGGTAGGATTATGTATAAGGTTTACGTTCTAAAAAGTAGACGATTTCTTAAGAGCTACGTTGGGATAGCACAAGACGAAAATAAGAGACTTGAAGAGCATAATAGCGGTAAAAGTTTTTACACACGAAGATATTTACCATGGGATATAATTTACACCGAAGCGTTTAATACGAGAGAGGAAGCAAGAAAAAGGGAAAAATACTTTAAATCAGCGACTGGCAGAAGATTTCTAAGAAAATTTGTTTTTAGAAATTAATCCGAGGTCGTCTAATGGTAGGACCACAGACTCTGAATCTGTGTATCATCGTTCGAATCGATGCCTCGGAGCTTCGCCTTCTGGAGCTTAAGAAGACTCCATTTTATGAGGTAGATCAGATATGGACTTAAAGATAAAAACAGCTCAAGGCAAAGACTGGAAGATAATTCAGAACCTCAATAATCAAGTCTTTCTGTGGGATAAACAAAATGATGATGATCTTGATCTGGAGTGGCCATTTTCTGAAAAAGGAATCAAGTATTACAAAAAACTAGCAAACGGAAGTTATGGGAAATGCCTAATTGCGTATTCTGATAACCAGCCAGTTGGGTATGTTGCCCTGTCGATTAAAGATCTCGGTTACCGAAAAAGTAAATATGTCGAAATAGAAAATATTGGGGTAGATGAACGATACCGATCCCGAGGAATAGGAAAATTGTTAATCGACGCCTCTGTCAAATGGGCAAAAGAACAAAAAGCCACTAAGTTATGGGTTTCAGCTTATTGGGACAATAAAAGAGCAGTAAATTTCTATAAGAAAAACGGTTTTTATGAGTCGGGACTGGAACTAGACAAGAATTTAGCCTGGAGTGCACCCCTAAATTGGTACAGTTATCTGTAGGTTAAGTAACTCTGTTTCA
>CAZSSJ010000014.1:15825-30240 GCA_964609775.1 uncultured Gammaproteobacteria bacterium | reverse complement strand
ATTCACCCACGGCTAAAGCCGTGGGTCTCTGTCGCTGACGCGACTCCGTCTAGAGTTCCTCAAGGAACTTTTTGCTTTTGATGGGCTTTTCAATGACTTCTTCGATGGAGCTGGTGACGCCAAATTGGGGATATTGCCCTTTGGGAAGATAGCCCAAGTTCCAAAGCAGACGGATGACAAATTGTTTAACCTGTTCTTCGGCTTTTTCGTAGTCTTTATCTGCCACCGAGGAGAGGGTTTGCAGTGTGGCCAAGAGGGATTGATAGAGCTCTTCGTGCGGCTGATTTTCTGGGAGAATCCGGTCGAGGACCTCGGAGAGATAGAATAGGTAGCCTGAAAGCTTGAGGTCGGATTTGAGGTGAGAGTAGCTCTCAAGAATCCGGGCCTCGGTAACAACCGGAAATGTCTTGCCGTGGTGAATCATCACCTCGACTTCGTTGAACAGCTCCAAATGAGGAGCCCGGCGACTTTTGATTTTGCGAATGCCTTTGGCAATCACCTTTAATTTTCCGTGAGAATTGGTGAAGAGAGTGAGAATTTTATCGGCCTCGCCAAAGTTGGAGCGTTTGAGAATGATGCCGTGGAATTTTTCGGTTCGGGGTGCCATTGCTAGAGCTTCACCACGAGCTCTTTGTCTTCTGTCAGATTAAAAGTCTGCTCCTGGTCGTTGACAATGACAGTGTACTTATTCCCTTCTGTCCCGGGCTGTTTTTGGATGAGCTGCCGGTATTCGCCATTTTTCTTAAAGTCTCCGGGGACAGTGTAGGTCACTTGGATTTTGGCCAAGCCTTCGGGAACGACGGTGAAGAAACCAGCAACAACGGTATGGCCGAGATCTTCGGAAGTCGTACTGGTGTTTTCAAAACCGCGTGTCTGGGTGATTTTGGTCCCCAGGGGGAGATAGAGGCGCAGATAGTCACGATAGATCCCTGCCAGACAGAGGCCTTCTTTGCGCTCCAGGGAACAATTGTCGGCTCCGTGAGGATAGCGGTATTCAATGGTCAGAGAGTGGTTGGCCCCGGCAGTGGTGATCTCGACGGTGTCTTTGACTGTTTCTTGGATATAGAGATTGGCCTTGGCTCCGCCGAGGTTGGCATCGTTAACGTGCAAGTAGTCACCGTCATAGGTTTTTATCTGTCCAGCAAACCCCAGAACTTCGACGCCTTTTTGCGCATCGGGGTCAAGAAGATAGACAATGAGGTGTTTTTCGGAAGCGAGTTTTAAGGCGGCTTGGAAGAGGGCGGCGTTCATTTGAGATGGGGCGTCGAGAGCTTTCTTCATGATGGCTTGAAGAAGAATGCCAATCATGTCTTTGCGGTCATCGGTCCAATAGCTGCGCGGCTGGCCGGCTTGCTTGAGAAGTTCATAGACGATCATGGGGCAATCACACTGAGGAACTTTTTGGGTCGTAAAGTTGGTGCCGTAGATATTGATCGGACCCAGAATGTCCATCATTCGAACGAGAGTTTGAGTGTCGACGGCAATGACCCCCTGAACGTCAGTTCGCTTCGGCGAATTGGCATAGATGTCCAGAAAGGTTTTGCTCGACGAGGCATAGTCGGGGGAAAAGTTAGCATCCCGCAACCGCCAACCATAGATGTTTAAGTATTTGCTTATGGGGTCGGGGGGGGTGACGTGCTTGGTGACCGTGTCATCGAGTTTATAGATGTCATCAGAACTTTCCAGACTGATCTTGCCTTTGTTGACCTTGAAGACGGCATAGGCGGTGATGAAGCCGCCGGTCGGTCGGAGCTCTTTGTCGTTTTGGAAAAGGATGAGATATTTGACTTCGTTTTTAGCGCCGAGAAGATCGGGGGCTTTTTTGACGAGAGGCCGGGCGTCTTTCAAAAGAGATCCGGCCAGACTAACGATAGATTTAAACTCGACGATTTGGGAGCGAAGGGCTTTTCCTTGAAAAGTTTCCGGATAGCGTTGCGGGTCGACAAAATCGATCTCGTTTTTGACTATTTCCATTTTGTCAGCTACGGTGTCGATTTGCGGGGTCAGTTTATCTAAGGTTTCAACGAGCTTGGCAATTCTTTCTTCAGCTGTCCCGCCGGTGAAGCTGCCCTGGCCTTTGAAACCAAGAAGATCAGCATAGGGCTGCAAAGACTTAGTCATGACTTCCGCCGCTTCTAAACCGGCCATCCCGGCGCGGCCAAAGTGCTGGGCGTCAGAAATGTACACTCCAAGGATGGGGAGGGGCGTCGCCCAAGTGAGACCCTGAAGGTCGGTGTTGAGCTGAGCCAGCTGGTTTTTGGTGGCCTGGATGTTTTTTTCCATTCGAGGCAAGTCCTGGGCTGCAGCGGCGGCTTTTATTTCCTTTGCTAGAGTATAGGTCTTTAGGCCGTCTTGATAGGTCTTATAGAGGGGTAAGCCTAAGGCCAGGCCAAGAAGAACAAAAAGGAGGAGAAAAAATGCCAGGCCAAGCAAAAGCGGCTTGCGAGGGATGGGAAAATTTGGCAGATTGGGCATAAGTTGACGTGCGGTGGGTTTGGATGTCATCAAGTTCGGAATATCAGGTTCGGGGGCGGATTTGACACGGTCACGGCTGATTTCGGGAATTTCTTGATCCATAGGACAGTTTCTTTTGCCTGGGAGACATTATGTCATGGCCCTACCATTTGTTCAACATTGCAAATGGAGTTTTGAGGAGAATGAGGAGATCATAGGGAAGAGACCTTCGCTTAGCGTAGTCAGCATCCAGCTCGACGCGCTTGTCCCAAGAAAGTTTGTTGCGACCGCCAACCTGCCAGGGGCCAGTGATTCCGGGTTTGACTGATAGGGCAACTTTTATTTTGTCGCGAAGGTGGGGATAAAACTTTAACTGTTGTTCAATTTCGTCGCCGATTTTGTCGTCTTGACGATAGGCGCGAGGGCCGATGATGCTCATATCCCCGGTCATGACATTCCAGAGTTGTGGGAGTTCATCAAGGGTGTATTTGCGGATGAAGCGACCGACCCGGGTGATGCGTGGATCCTCACTGGCTTCGGTTTTCCAGCCTTCGGGGCGTTTAAATTTTTTTCGAAAAGCGGTGTTGCGCAGGAGAAAATCATCGGCTCCTTCCATCATGGAGCGAAATTTATAGAGATCAATAAGGTGGCCATTTAGGCCGACGCGTTTTTGTTTATAGATGATTGGACCAGGTGAGTCGACTTTAATGGCAACGGCGATAAGAACAATCAAAGGCGAGAAGATGAGGAAAACGGCGATAGCGACGACGATGTCTATCAGCCGCTTTATGGTGTCATAGAGCATAATTTCAATTATTATACATGGACTTCTCCACAGAAGTCAGAATTTCTTTTTTGAACCGGTCAAAGCCAAATTGCTTGGCTTGGCGGCGGCAGTCTTCGGCTCTGATTCTGGACAGGTCAGCCTTTTTTATGGTTCTTACGAGGGAATCAGTCGTGGGTTCGTCAAAAAAGTAGCCGGTTTTACCTTCAATGACTGTTTCCTCCGACCCGCCGCCACGATAGGCAATGACCGGCTTGCCATGACTCTGGGCCTCAACAGAAACGAGGCCAAAATCCTCCACTCCCGGGACAACCAGAGCCTGACATTTTTGATAGTGTTTGGCCATTTCATCATGTGTCAAATGACCAAGAAACTCGACATTACTGCCTCCTAAGTTCTTTAATCTTTGTTCTTCGACTCCGGTGCCGATAATTTTCAGAGGTAGCCCCAATTGGTTAAAGGCTTTGACGGCGATGTCAATTCGCTTGTTCGAAACCAGTCGTGAGACTATCAAGAAGTAATTTCCCCGTATCCATTTTGACGCGATCGCTTGAAAGTGGATAGGGCTGACCGGAGGGTAGATTACTTCACTTTCGAGACCATAGTAGTCTTTGATCCTGTCCTGAACTGTTTTGGAGATGGCGACGTATTTGTCTGGACGATGGGAGATGATTTTGTCGTACCAACGCAAGTAGGTGACGATTGGTGCGGACAACTTCTTGAACAATTCACTCTTATTTGAAAAGTACGCATCGTAGCCGGACCAGAGGTAGCTCGTTGGCGTTAGGCAATAGCAGATGTGGAGCGTGTGAGGCTTAGTTATTATGGCTTTAGCAAACTCATGGGTGACGGAAATGACGACGTCAAATTCATCGAAATTGAATGACTCAAAAGCAATTCCCATTAGAAATGGGTAATATTCGTGTTTGTTTTTCGGCAGAGGCAGCGTTTGAAGAAAGGAAGTCCTCACTTCGAAGTCTTTGGCCCATGGGGCTCGATTTTTGTCGTAGACAGAGGTGTACAGAGGGGCCTCAGGCCAGATTTGATGAAGAGCCAGAAGAACCGATTCGGCTCCGCCCCATTTGTTGAGGCGATCGTAGACGAGAGCGACCTTCATAATGGGCAATGAGCAATCATCAATGAGCAATCAATTAGCATAGTGGTCATTATTTAATGCTAATTTGTATATTTGCAGTGTCTGGCGGGCAGTTTTTTCCCAGGAATATTTTTTGACTTGGGCGTGGCCTTTTTTGATAAGCTCGGCCTTCCGGAGGAGTGCCTCGCTTAATTTATTTTTTAAATCAATCGGGTCGTTGGGATTAAAAAAGATTGCGGCGCCATCTAGGACTTCGTGGAGGACCGGAATGTCTGAAGCGACCACGGGAACACTGTGCTTCATGGCTTCAAGGGGTGGCAGGCCGAAGCCTTCCATCAGGCTGGGAAAGATAAAAACGTCGGCTTTTTTATAGAGTTCGCCCGGGTTCTCGATGGGTCCTATGAGAGTTATGTTGTCTGATGAGATTATTTTCTTTAGACGGTCATAGAAAACCGAACGACCGCCGGCCAGAATAAGAGGCATATCTATGTTTTTCCAGGCTTTAACCAGAAACTCCAGGTTTTTGTGCGGGTAGGCATTGCCGATGTAGAGCGCAAATTTGCTACGCAGATTCATAGGTGACATAGACATTAGGTTTATTTAATCTCTTCTTTACCTCGTTGGAGGGCACCATGATAGCTTTGGCAAAGCTAGTTGCCCACCAAAATACACAGCGGTACACTAGGTATTTGATCCAGTAAATGAGAGGGTCTTTGGTGGTCGTTTCCCTGCCCCTGGAATCATGTTTGATTAAATCGTGAACGGTAACCACGTATTTGCCAAAATAGAAAATCGGTACGTTGATGCTTGGGAAATGGACGAGGTCTGGCGACAAAGCGTAAAGCGTTAAGGGTAAAACGAGCTGTTCTTTAAGAGAATAAGCGTCGGCGTCGACTATTTTTTGCTTGAAGGGAGAATCGACTTTTTGGCGGACCAGAAGTGTGTAGTCGTTTTGGTGATCAATTTTGGCGAGGTTCTCAACCAGCTTTTGGGTGTAGATTCCCAGCCCGGTGTGCTTTGGTCCCCAAAAACGGGCGTCAATAACTATTTTCATATTCTAGTCACTATATTTACGAGTCTTTGAGACGAAATCTATCGCGGAAAAGACGAGATTACGCATGAACTGCGGATAGCTTTGACGGTAGTTCTTATCGTAGAAGATTTTCATGGCTTCATAGCGTGCTTGGCTCCATTTGAGATCGGGAGTCTTTTGAGAGGTTTTTGTCAGGCCGGATGTGGCGCCCCAATAGTGAATTAACTTGGCATGGGGATCGAAAACAACTTTATATCCCTTTTTTTTGACATTGAAACACATCTGCAGATCTTCGCCATAGGCGAAATAGTCTTCGTCGAACCAATTGATTTGATCAAGGAGAGAATGACGAATAAGGAGGAAAGTTCCGGAGCAGGCGTCGATCTCATGAATCTCGTTTAGCGGCAAGTAGGTCGCTGTGTATCCGGCAAAGAGCTTCGATTGGGGAAAGAGTTTGGCCAGGCCGGTGAAATACGTCAATGAATTCCAAGGGCTGGGGAAACCGCGATGGCAGCCATAGTAGAGTTTGCCACTAGGCAGTTTGACAAGACAAGTGGCAATGCCGATTTTTGCATCGCTGGCCATCAACCGAAGCATTTCCGGGAGGGTGTTCGGAAACATTTGGGTGTCGGAGTTGAGAAAGAGAACATAGTCACCCTGGGCCTTGTTTCGAGCTAGGTTGTTACCCCGAGTGAAGCCGGGATTGGTGGGACTGGCAATTAAAACTACGCTTGGAAAGTTCTTTTTGACCATGGTCACGGAATTGTCGGTGCTTCCGGCGTCGACGACAATGATTTGATAGTCATCATGGGCCGTGATGGAGCTTAGACACTGCTTGAGCAGCTTGGAAGTGTTGTGGTTAAGGATGATGATCGACAGTTTGGGCATAGTGATTTGAAAGATTAACTTTGGCCGGCGGTTTGCTCATAGATTTTTTCCAGTTTATTGGTAATTGTTTGCCAATCAAAGTTTTTGGTCACTAGCGCAAGGGCGTTCTTAGCGAGTTTTTTCGCTAGGACTTTGTTTTTGACCACCTCCACGGCAAGTTGTGCCAATTTTTCCGGATCACTGCTCACTAAGGCATGATAGCCGTTTTTAACACTCAACCCCTCAACACCAATGTCCGTGGAAACAACTGGCAATCTGGAGGCCATGGCTTCGAGTGTTTTGTATCTGGTGCCACCCCCGCCATAGAGCGGGGCGATCAAACAGTCAGAACTTTGGTAGGCAGTCCGGATGTCTTCGACGTCTCCGGAGACTTTGACGTGGGAGGAGGAAAAGTCCTGAATGGTTTTGGTTGGGTTTCGTCCCACGATCCAGAGATTGGCGCCAGGTAACATTTCTTTAATTATTGGCCAGATCCTTTGAGCGAGAATTTCGACGGCTTCGCGGTTTTGCAGCCAGTTGAATTGACCAACAAAAAGAAAGGTGGGGTGGGGAGATAGCGAAACCTTGATCTCGGCACTGAAAAATTCCCTGTCGATGCCGTTGGGAACAATGTCCGCGTCGAGATTGGGAACAATCTGCTTCATGACTTTCAGATCGGCTTCGGACATGGCAACCACTTTGTTGGCTTTGACCCAGTAGTATTTTTCCCAATATTTGTGCTTTAAAACGTCGGCATAAAGCAAGGGCTTAAGCGGCCAAATGGAGGTCGTTTCGGCAAAGTGTTGGTAGACGAGATATTCAATGGTTTGCTCGGCCAGAAGGATCGGAACATCAGTCGGGGGGATGTTTGGCATGATGTAATAGGTTTCGACATGAATGAGGTCATATTTATTCTGAGCCAATAATTTTTGGAGTGAACTTTTGACTGAGGGGTAGAGATACATGTTGGCGAGGTAGGGGTAGGGCGAAATCCCGGTCATAAAGATCTTAGTCAAAGATCGCCAGGCTTTCTTTCGCTTCACGATCTCTACGCCTTCGCAATATTTTTGCAGCTGCCGCAGGTCGGGTTCTTTTTGGTCTTCCCGAAGAAAACAAAGTGAAGTGATTTGGTGTTTCTTGGACAAATTTTTGATGAGATTGAACGTTCTTGTCTGCCCCCCGGAATTGGGGGGATAGGGAACGTAGGGGGTGAACATCAAAATCTTCATACGGATTACAGCCTAGGGAAGTTTGTGGTCCGGAACGAGCTGGATGATAGTGTAGGTTGGCGTTCGGTCCAAAAGTTTGTACTTTTTGACAATCTTTTCTGGTCTTGGAATCCAGACCGGCCAAGAATCATTGATTAAGTGTTTCGTCAGGTCATCCTCCTGGACACTGACGTAATATTGGGCGCCCTTTTTGATCATATCGTCAATTGTCCCCTCAACAATTGGCCAACCCTTACGGTTTGTCTGATAAAGAAAGGCGGTGTCGCCGCCATAGGGGGCCAGAATCAAAGCTTTGTCGTTAGTGAGCTTTTCCACGGCTTTGCCAGCTTCCACGATTTCCGGATGGTTGATGTTGAAGTAGTCACGGACAAAATACCAGCCGAAGCCGAGCATGAAGACAAACGAGGCGATCGCCAGCGGTTTAGTTATTAAGTTATTAGTTAACGAGTTACTGGTGGATAATAGAAAGTCGAGACCCAGCCCGACGAGAATTGCTAGTGAGGGAATAAGAAGGATTTGATAGTAGTCGTGGCGGACATTACCAGTGGCAAAGACAAAGAGATATAAGAGAGAAGAAATAAAAAATAAGATAGGGAATAGTTTAAATTTACCTTCAACCTTGCGAATGACACCGAAGCCTAAGAGTATTAAACCCCAGCAGCCAAGTATTAATCGCCCAATGCGGTCGGCGAAGAGCCAGTACCAAAAGGCGCCTTTGAAGCGAATGCCGTCGCCATTGAAAAGCCAGTCGGAGGCGGGAATGCCTTCGGGGTGCCGGGAAACCCAGAGTCGCCAGAGAAGGAAAGGTAGAAGCGAAAGTCCCATCACTATTGCCAGGAATAACCACTTCCGCCAGCTAAACTTAAAACCCGCAAACCAGAGATAGGCAATGGGAGCAAGAAGGAAAATGGCAAATGGCTTGACAAGAAGGGCCAGAGCGGCCATCAAGCCGGCAAGAGCCAGAGAAGTCAAGCGCTCGGCAAAAATATATTTGACAGCGAAGTAAATGGCACCAAGAGACAGCATGACCATCATGGGGTCCGGGAGAATCGCCCGGCCGTAGAAAATGTTGTAGGGCAGAAGGGTGTAAGTGAGGGCAGCAAAGTAACCAATACGGCGGTTAAACAGCTTCCGGCAGATGAGAAAAAGAAACAGGGCCGTCAGGGCCGAAGCAAAAGCGGTGACCAAACGCTCGACTACCTCGACAGATAGTTCGGGTAAGATCAGCTTCGGGTAGGCCGAAACGGCGTTGTAAAGTGGAAATTCGACAAAGCGATAGCCCATCGGGTTTTCCTCACCAGAGGCGACGGCGGAAAGATCGTCAAAGGTCGGGTAGAGCCAGTTGATGTTTTGCTCTTTGACAAAATTGCGGGTCACGGCGGAGGTGTCGGCCTGGCGCCAAGAATGCCAGTCAGCAATCGGGGAATTTAACTTATAGGTGTGGAGCCAGAGGCTGGCAATCAGAATGGCTGCCAGCCAAGGTTTATCGGAAAGGAAAAAGGCCTTAAGGTCGGCAAAGCGTTTACGGTAGTCAAAACTGACCCGCAGCGGTTCTCTGTTTCTGGCAATTTGGTCGCGGGAAAGATAGAGACTTCCTAAGGTGATGCCGGACATGGCCCAGAAAATGTAGGCCACCTTGCTGGATTCAAAGATATCAATCAAGGCAGCATTAGCCAAAAGCCCGACGGAAAGGGCGATAAACCCGGCTGTCAGAGAGTAGAGGAAGGGATCCTTGATTCCGGATAGAGCCCGGAAAGCCAGAGTCGCCATAACGATGATGGTGCCATAGAAGGCGATGAATCCCAAGGTACCGGTTTCACCCAGAGCCCGGAAATAGTCGCCGTCGGTCGATTCCGCCTCTGTGAAATCCTGGACTCGGCTTTTGGAAAGAGTGGCATAGCCCGTGCCAAGGAAAGGATCAGTTTTCCAAGCCTCGATGGCGCGCGGCCAGGTCACTTCAAGGCGGATACAGGTTGACAGGTCATACTTGACGGCACAACTGGAATAGCTTCGGGTCTTCTCCACATATTTGATGCTCCCATCCGGCTGAGCTTGAGGAACGAGAAGCGGCTCTTCGTTACCGGTGACGTCGCCCGGTCGGGCCGGAGTTGGGGGCTTGTCAGATCGTGATGTTACCGCACCAACGTCTGACGTCCCAGTTGAGTTGGTGTTGTCGAGAAACAGAGCCCGGTTCTGGGGCGGCGTTCCCGCCGGCCGCATCAAAACATTTCTCAGTCCGCCGACCCGTTCATCGAGACGGATAATGCGCAGAAAGCGGTCGGACAAGTCGCCGAAGGAAAGCATGACCAGAATGCTTAGGAAAGTGGCGACTACCCACCGGCTGAGGCCCCACTCAAGTCCCCGGCGGAACATCCAGAGAAAAATGACGACGGAAAGGCCGATTAAATAGGCGATGAAGGAAATCCGGGAGGCAGTGAGAATCAGGAGCCAGAAACCGCCCGCCAGAATCAAGCCGACCACCAGTTTAGGCAGTTTATTTTTAAGTCCGAAGAAAAAGCTCCAGGCCAGGGAAAGGCCAATGACCAGGTATCCAGCCAGGTCATAGTGACCGCCAAAAGTCGACAGGACTCGGGCATGTTCGGTGAGGTACAGGACCCAACCTTTGGAAAATTCCCGGTTCATGGTCGAAAAAGCCGGGAAATAGAAATATTTCTGACCGTAGCCATAGAGAATGACCCCGACCATGGTGACAAAAAACAAAATGAGCATCGCCTTAGTCGTGCGGATCGACTTGATAGCTCCGAACAAAATGAAGAAAAGCGAGAAGTACTCAATCCGTCGCAGCCAGTGAAGGACGGTTTTGGCCACATGAAGATATTGCAGAGGGATAGTTTGGAGGATAAAAACCGAGACAACAACTGAAGCCAGCCCGAAAAACAGGTAGGTGAAAATGCCAATGGTGACAGGGTCAAGATTAATCCTGACTCTCCAGCGAAGAAGCTGAAGGCAAAACACGGCCATTGTCAGGGCAATCGCCAAATCTTCGGCCCTGACCCGAACGTTGTAGCCATAGAGAACGTCAAACAAGGGAATTTTGGGATAGAGCGGAATGAAAAGGAGAAGAAAGCCGGCAAGCAGAGTCAGAATATTATTGTCAAGCCAATTGAGAAATCTGGTCATGGAAAAATCTACTGAAATAGTCTGGCCCGGCCTAATTTATAGTGGGGATTCTTGTTTTTGCGCTCGCCAATTTTGACGGCGGGAACGCCACCGACAATCGTGAATTCCGGGACATCTTTGGTGACCACGGCTCCAGCACCAACAACGGCTCCCTTACCGATTCTGACGCCCGGAAGAATGATGGCTCGGGGGCCAATGAAAACATAGTCCCCTATCTCGACGGGGGAGAGGATTCCCTGAAAATCCTCGGAATTTATGTCATGTTCGGAGTTGTAGATTAGAACTTGGGAGGCGATGTCCACGTGGTCTCCGATGGTCACTTTATCTCGTCCATCAATGAACGCGTGGTCCCCAATTATCGTATCTTGCCCAATTTTTATATTTCTGGGCTCGTAGAACCGGGCCCACAGGTGAATCTTGCTTCCCGCTCCTAACCTAATTCCTGCCATGGCGTAGACTTGGTTACGAACTGAGTGGAAAGGAATGAGCCCTACTATGGTGAGAATTAAGAGCTCGAAATCAAGCCAGTAGTTATACAGCCTATTGACCACTTTTGGCCAGGCCTCGCTTCCACTTAATGTTCGGCCGTATTTATCTTTGAGCAGCATCATAAAGAACTTGCAGGGTCTTTTTTGCTGTGTTATCCCAATTATACCGTTTTACCCACTCCATCCCTAACCTGACTTTTCTAGCCCGCTGTGACGGCGTCTGCAAGAGGACCTCTTGCAAAGCTTGTTGGATTGAGCCAACTTCGTAGGGGTTGTCGATGTAGGTGGCGGCTAGCCCGCAGATTTCCGGAAGAGAGCTGACCTTAGAGACGACGACGGGCACGCCGGTGGCCATCGCTTCGATTGGAGGAATGCCAAAACCTTCATAAAGACTGGGGAGGACAAATGCTTTTGATCCTGCCATGAGGATCGGCACATCGGCGTCGGGAATAAAGCCTGTGAAGATTACCTTTTTAGACAGCCCTAGTTGGTTCACCTTGTCAAAGATTGGTTGTTGCATCCAACCACCACGGCCCTCAGTGTTCATGCCAACAATGACAAGTTTGAGATTGTTGTTTCCTAAAGTCGCAAAAGCCTCGATAAGACGTGTCAAGTTCTTTCTGGGTTGCAACGTCCCCAAAAAAAGAAAATATTTTTGGTCCTCAATTTTATATTTGTTTAATTTGCCAACGAGCCGCGATCGTTTGTTTTTGGCAACGGGTTTAAAACGTTTGGAATCATAGCCAGGGTAGGTGACAACGACCTTATCTGGACTGACAGCATAAAGGTTACAGAGTTCTTTCTTGGAGTGCTCGGAGATGGTGATAATTTTCTTGGCGATCAGCACCGAAGCTTGTGTCCAATATTTGAGTTGAAAGTAGTCCTTCCTTTTGAAAAATTCGGGAAACCTCTCAACAGACAGGTCCATTATTGAAATAACTGACGGGGTAGGCATGTAAAGTGGCGTGTAATGTGTGGGGGTAAAGAATATATCTGGAAGGACTCCAGATCTCTTTTGGTCAATTAATTTTTTTTGGAGCGCGGTGAGAGTCCAAAGCCTTTGGGGGCCAAAAACTTGGTAATTCCAATATTTCGCCGGGGCGGGCATATCTTGGCGTGGCTGTGAATTTAAATACACTAGTGTATTGAAGTGATGTTTTGTGCTTTGGACCTTGAGGTTGGAAATTAGTTCGTAAGCATACTGCCCGACTCCCACCCGGTGCTCGACGTTTGCTTCGTTGCCGTTGATGCCAATCGTCATTAATTTCTTTCCAGTCTGTAAATATTGATATTTTTATAGTGCCAGGTTTTGGAAACCCTTTTCGGGGCGAAACTGGATATTTCGTAAGTTTGATTATAGAGGACTTTCTCGGGGCGTTCAAAAGTCACCACATACAGGTGGTCTGAGACGCCATACTCGCCTATTCCTAAAGGATATACTCTTTCCACGTCAAGAAAATAGCGATAGGCAGTGGCGCGGGCATCGGGGTCGACAAATGACGAGACATTAAAATTTAGACTGGTATTCCTTTGGTCTTGGGCAATTATTGTGGAGATTTGTTTTATCGTTTGGGGGTGCCTCTGCGGGACTGGTTGCGCAGTCAGCAGGTAGTAAAGGGTGACGATTAAGGAAAGTCCGACTATCCCGGCCGAAATTCTTTTGGGCCAAGTTCGCAGCCAATAAGCCAATATAGGAAGCGCCCAAAGAAAATAGTGCCAATTAAGGCTCCGGTAAGACCTATCTGCATCTAATAATGAGGCCGCGTTTCGAAAGTAAAGGAAATCATGCCTCAAATCAAAAGCGATCATTGGGGCAATGCCAAGGGCAAACCCCACCAGAATATTAAGCCAGATTTTTGGATTTTTTATCTGCCCCATTTTTGCGATGAAGGCCATCATAACAAAAAATAGGGCGATAGAGGTAAAGTGCAGTTGAAATACTAGGCCAAGAAATAGTCCTGTGAAGAAGAATCTTTTTTTAACAACAGAGAAAAGAAATGCGGCTGCGAAAAGTGGAATTGTATTGGGGTTCCATGCCCAGCGACTGAAGATTACTGCGATGGGGAAAACTGCTATAAAGGCAGTGGCGATCAAACTTTTTGATAAGAGGTAGACTAGCAATACCGATAAAGCCCCAAGAATGGCTGTCCAATAATATGGTCCGAGGGGGTCAAAATTGGAAATTTTTAAGGCTCCCGCCATTAAATAGAAGGGCAACGGGCCAAAATAGATCGTCGTGCCACCCACTTTTGTTTCCGGGCCAAGAAGAGTCAGGTTTCCTTGAAGTATCTGTCGTTCAATGATTGCATCGCGGGCCTCGTCGTAGTTGAACTTGGCCAACTCATTCAGGCGATATGTTCTTAGAAAAAGCGAAATTAACAACATAAAAACTAGGGCGATAACTTTTGTTCTCATCTGGTCGGTTTTAAGATTGTCCAATGGGTTTGGGAAAGGAAATCGAGTCCCGTGGTGGAAGCGGCAAGGTAAAGAAGCATGGCTAGGAGCAAAATTAACTTTCTTGGAGAAAGAATTTCAGCGAAAATTATCACCATGCCAGGAAGGGAAAAAGCAATATAGTAGGCGGACATGTGACCGGGTAGAAAGAAGAATGGAAGCGCTCCGATCAAGAACCAAGTTGGTCCGAGGATAAATAATCTCCAATTTTGTTTGGTTGACCGGACATAGAGATGGAGACTAAGAAGAATAATCGCAACAAAAACAATGAACACCAAAAATATGTGTGTGTTTGTAAAATTTAGAACACCTTCGGGGAGGTTGAAGGCGCGGAGAAGATACCAGCGGAGGGTGGCAAAGACTTGAGTGGACAGTTCGATTTTGTAGGCGTTTTCAACTGGAAATCCGATCCAGAAGAACTTTAAAAAAATGAAAATAAGATCAGTAAAAATTATGGCAAGTAATGTCTTTGACCACTTCCTCAAGTAGAAACTAATCAAGAAAAGGACTCCCGGGACCACAAGAGCGAGTTCGTTACTCAAAAGAGCTAGAACAAAAGAGAGGGTGGGCCAGAACGAATTTTTTGATTTTAAGTAGAGAAAAATTGTCAGAAAGAAAAACAGACTTCCGAAGACAAAATAGGAAACGGCGATCCAATAATAGAGGGCAAACAGAGAAATGTTTAGACCATAAAAGAAGGTGGCTAGCAGTGCTTTTCTTTGGGAACGCAAAAGAATTTTTGAAATTTGATACAGAAGGAATGGTGACAAAATAGTGATGACAAAGTGAATCAGGTGGTAGCCAAAGGGGTTGTGGGCAAACAAGGAATAAGAGGCAAAATAGAAAATCTGGTTGGATATTGGGTGGTA
>CAZSSJ010000014.1:3558-15815 GCA_964609775.1 uncultured Gammaproteobacteria bacterium | reverse complement strand
ACAGTTTTTAAAAAGTATTCAGGGCTGGCAGAAGATAGCAGTTCGAAATCGTCTTGGAAAAAGGGTGAAACAAGAGCGTTACGGTATTGCACGATGAGAAGCAAGGTCAAAGAGGTGAAGAAGGCGACGATTTTAGGCTTCATATTTTTTTAAGAATGATGGTGCCAGCTTCGAATTTCTTGATGGGAGTGTAGTGTCCAAAAACATAGTCGACCACCAACTTTGGCTGATAGGCGCCAAGGCCATCGACCGCCCTTTGAAGATAGGGACGAAAAATGACTAAGTCAGGGTCACCTTTTTTGAACGCTTGGAGGAAATTTTGATCACCAAAGAAAATCATTTCCCAAGGAAGCTGATCGACCCAAGGGCGAACGGCTGGTGGTTTTCTTATCAAAAAATAGACAAGGTCTGGACCATTTAAAGAGAAAATTGAACTGTCTGGGTGACTATTTTGTAGATAGGAGGCAACTTCCAGAACCTCCGGGTTTAAAAATCGATTGCCGCTTGCAACAGTGCCGCGAAAAACGGGGATGGTTAGACCAGTAAAGATCAAAACGAGGGCAAAACTCATGATATTTTTGCTCTTGTGAAGAAGTTCGGAAATTAAAATGATGAAAAATGGCAAGGCAATTAACAAATGAAAATAGGCAAATCTGGGAAAGATAAAAAGGATAGAAAAAATGAGAAATGAAAGTGCCAAAAGTGTCGCAAATTTTCTAGTTTGCCAGAGGGCGTAAATTCCGACGAAGACGATCAGCAAGATCAGAAGGAGTTGCTTTTTGGAGGGCAAAAGCAGATCGGGGGGAACATCAGCTGTGGAAAGGCTGGGGAGAAGAAAGACAAACTCAACTGCCCAGCGATAAAAGTGCGGCCAAAGATCTAACGAGTGGAGATAGAAGGCGAATAAGAGCAGCAGTGAAGCCGCCGGGGCGATGAACAGGGTGACTCTCTGGAGTGTTAATTTTCTCCGGAAAAAAAGATACAAAAAAAAGAGGGCGTAAACTGGCAAAAGATACAGTGATGTTTGTTTGATTAAGAGCGCTACAGCTAAAAGACCACCGAGATAAAAAAAGTTTTTGCTTTCAGCCTCTTCAAGGGTTTTTTTCATCAGAATAAATGACAGCAGGAAAATTGGTGCCAGAGCTGACTCGAACCAAACAGTATTCCCCTCAAAGGCAAAAGTAAGATAGATATAGACGAAGGCGGAGACAACAGTCAACCATTTGTTTTTGGTGGTGGTGAATATTAAAAAGCCCAAAAGAAAACTAGTTAGTGCCAGCATCCCAGCGGCAAAAAGACGTAGAGAAAGAATTTCGAAACCGAAAATTGAGTAGAATAGTGTCAGGATGTAGGGAAGAAGTGGGGTATGAATGGTGGTGAAATCTTTATAAGGAAGCCAACCGGCAGAAAGGATCAGTGGCCAGTTGAGCATCTCCGGCCAATAGACAAAAGGAAAGGAGAGACTTGCAAGAAAGTGAAGAAGAGGAGCTAAGAATAGAAACCAGTATTCCCTCATTTTTTAGAAGCCACGGCAATAATTGAGACGCCGATAGGAAAAGTAACAGCGTTTCGCAGGAATAGGGTTTCCAACTTTAGCAAATTTTCAACGGCCAAATTGACAATGGTTGGCAGGTGACCAATATCAGAGGTGTGGCCTTGGAAATTTCTTCTGGACAACATCCGGGTCAGAAGTGTAAGAGGAAATATAAAGAAGTTTACATAGGAACTAAATTCAAGCTTAAGGTGATTGTTTTCAAGAAGCTGGTTGACTTCTTCCAAGGTAAAGCGGCTTGCCGTGTGGACGACTTTGTCATGGGAGCCACGAAGGATTTCGAGGGCAGGTACCCGAAGGAGAAGGACTCCTCCTTTTTTGAGAACACGACTAAATTCTCTAATTGCTTGGTTGGGAACTATTTGCTGATGATAGATGACGTCAAAGCTAGTCACGAGATCAAAGGATTCACTTTTGAAGGGAATTTTCATCACTGAGGCAATTTGAACATTTTTCAAGCCCCTTTTTTTGCAGAGTTTAATTGCTTCTGGAGAAATATCAATCCCTTCCACTTTTCCGTACTTTTCCAAGGCTTTTATCATCATGCCTGTCCCGCAACCAGCATCAAGGATTTTCAATTTTTGCTTTCTTTCCAGAAATCGATCAAGAAGAGCGAGACTGACATATTTCATTCCTTGATACCAGCCGTGGGTTTCTTCATTTTCATAAATATTTTTATATTCACTTATCTCCATAAACTTTCTCGTAAACATTTAAAGTCTCAAGTGCAGTCTTTTCCCAGGAAAACTTGCTTGCTTGTTTTAGCCCTTTTGAAATTATCGCACTTCTCCCCTTTTGGGAAAGTGTAAGAACTTGTTTTATTTTGCTTTCAATGTCATTAGTGT
This sequence comes from uncultured Gammaproteobacteria bacterium, assembly GCA_964609775.1. Taxonomy (GTDB): domain Bacteria; phylum Patescibacteriota; class Microgenomatia; order JAMCZE01; family JAMCZE01; genus CAZNUP01. The sequence continues at coordinate 13,418 of CAZSSJ010000014.1, read as the reverse complement.
TTTTTGGATTAACATAGAGGGCTGCTTCTCCACCGGCTTCGGGAAGACTGGACGCTTTAGAAGTAACGACTGGGACACCAAGTGTCATTGCCTCAAGAACGGTGACTCCAAAGCCTTCGTAGAGACTAGGGTGAACGTAGCATTCTGCGCCAGAATACAAAGCTGGCATGTCCTGTTCGGGAACGTAACCTAGCACATTAACGTTTATCATTCTAAAATTATCATTTTTCATTTGGTCTCCCCAGCCGAATTTGCCAGCAATGACAAGATTGACTTCGGGTATTTTGGAAGCCGATTTAATTAACCGGTCAAGATTTTTTCGGGGCTCCCGAGTGCCCACAGCGAGAATGTATGGCTTAGTCAAGTGGTATTTCCGGCGAACATTTTCCACCTGCTCTTTTCTGAAGTTTTGTGACTGTCTAACAAAATCATCGACGGAATTTCCGGCTGCCAAATAGACAACGTGCATTTTCGATTGAGGAATTTTTAAGATTTCTTGGCAATCTTTTTTGGTGGCCTCCGAATCAACAATGATGGCGTCGCATTCTTTCTTGACCCAGTGAAGCTTTCTTTTTTGGACGGAAGTGATTTCTGAATGGGACGATTGTGGATGTTTGTAGACAACAAGATCGTGGATGGTGGTCACTTTTTTCGCGCGCGTTGGAGGTTGAACCCAATCAGAAGAGTGAAAGAGATCAATCTTACCGATTAGCCTTTCGATGCGAACGTGGTGAATTTGATTCCAGATTTGGTTGGTGAAAGTCGGCGGCAACAACCAAAAACTAGTTTTAAATTTTAGTCCCTCCTCCATTAATTCTTGGGCGTATTGGTCTAGGGTGTGTTTGCGCCGCAGACTGGTGCCAAATAGAATGTAGTCGTGTTTGTGGGTCGAATTTAATCGCAACAGTTCTTTGACCAGATTTCGGGTATAGGTGTCGACGCCGGTCCCCTGGTAGACGATTTGACTAATGTCTATCGCGATTTTCATAACGTTTTCTTCTAGTGCTTAATTTTCGCATAAATTAGCATTCTATAAAATGGCGGCTTTTGGTAACGAACAAAAAGATGGGTTGTTAAAAGAAGGACCTTACGGAAAAAAATATTAACCAGTATGTTTTCGGTCATCCAGCCGGTCATGAGAAACCTCCGGAGATCAAGATTTTCGTTGCCCTCGACTCTGATTTTTGCTTTTGGACCGGTAAGGCCTTTTAGAGTTGTTAGGACGTCTTGCTCGTCTGGCAATCCATACTCCAGATGTTCTTTCAGGAAAAGAAACTCTTCGCCAAATTTATTTCGGTAAATTTCTGACAACTTTCTGTCTTGGTTTAGAGATTCTTCGCCAGACGGGAAGGCCACAATTATTTCTTTCCTTGCAACCCTGACCATTTCGGATAGAACTTTTTGTCGACTCTGAGGTGGAACGTGCTCGAGGGTGTCAACGGAAATCACCACATCAAAACTTTTGTCCGCAAATGGAAGTTTCTCCCCTACACCCTGTACCACTCTGAGCAGCGGGTGCTTCGGTCCAGAAAAGTCACTGTCCACGCCGGTTAGCTCTCTACCCAGATAGGGCGCGACTCCCAGTCCCCCAGAACCGACTTCTAAAACCGTCGCCTCGTCCCCAATTCTTTTTATTTCCTCAACAATTGGCAAATAGCGAATGGCCACTTCGGGGTGCCAACGATAGAAGGGAAGCGTTTTGAGAAGGGTGTCTTTTTTCATTGTTGATATTTGTAGACAACCAGGCCTGGAAAGCGTCGCTCTTCTGTTAGAGTATAGTTTTCCTGCACCAGTCTGTTGACGATTGTCTGTTGGGGGTCGAAAATTTCCTGCACGTAAGGAATATAGTAGACAGTTTTTTTTCCAAAAGCAGCAAAAGTGGCAGCGTCTTGAATTGGAAATCTTGGAGCGTAGTAGTGGAGTGGGGCAGCTTGAGCAAGGCTCGGGATAGCAATTATTCCGGGATCGTTCTTAATGTAGCCGACAGCACCTCTCCAGTCTTCGCGATGAAAGTTTGGGTTAAAGTTAAAATAAAGAATTGATATAAGACTTACAAGACATATGAGACCAATTAGTCTCATGTTTTCCTTCGACCCTTTTGCGAGCAAAAGAACGAAGGCCGGCAAGACAAAAAGAAAACGGAAATAAGAAAAGACTGGAATTTTGACCGAGATCAAAAAACCAAATATTAAAGGCAGCAGGAGCCAAGTCCAGAGGAATTTATCTTTTGCCCTTAGGAGTATCCATCCATAAATTGCGGCGACTGGAGCAATCAGGATTGCATATAAAAGTTTGTCGTCAAAAGAGATTCGACCAATGGAGAATTTTACAAATGTTAGTGGCAAAGATTTAAGATCAAATCCTCCGACTAATTGACCCCAAAGTGGGGCGTCTTTGGCAACTGACAAACCCGTTTTCAGTTGCTCTGCGAAAAAAGGCAACCAAGGCAAAAGAAAAATGAGAAATGAGAAATGAGAAATGAGAAATTTCGTTTTATTTGGACTGAAAAGGAAAAAGACTGGGAACATCAAAAATGGCAGGTAATCAGTGTATATGCCAACGAGCATTGAAAAACCATACAGCAACCAATTCTTTTTCAAAAAGAAATATACTGCCGCAGCAACTGCACAGGCAGCAAGGGCATACATGCGGGCTTCTTGGGAATAGTAGATGGCGAGTGGATTTATTGCCAACAATATTGCGGCAAGTACTCCCAGTCTTCTTCCACCCAGAACTTGCCCGATTTTATAGACAAAAAATACAGTGGCGACGCCAAACATGGCCGAGGGAAGGCGGCTAGCAATTTCCGAGTGACCAAAAATGGAGTCCCAGACTTTTAAAATGTAGTGATACAGAGGCGGATGAAAATCACCGATTGAATAGGTTGTTAACAATGTCACAAAGCTATTCTCTCCGACTCCAAGTATTTCAATCGCTTCGTCCAACCAAAGAGATTGATTAAGATTAATGACTCTTAAGCCAAGACCTAGAAGCAGTATTAGGATTATCATTTATTCTTGGACTGGCTGAGAAATGACAGGGTTACACTTGTAAATACAGCCGCGTCGTATAGCGGCTTAAAAATAAAAAAATTCCGTTCGCGATACTTAATGGAGCCGTAAACTCCGAGAGAAATTGCAAAAAATGGATTGTACTTCGCCAAGTTATACAGCTTACGGATGAGATTTCCCGTGAGGAATTCGTTTTTGCCAATCCATCTTGCTTGCTTCCAGACCTCAGGTAGCGTTTCTGGGTTCCGATGATAGAATTTGGCACCTGGGGCAACCGTGGCTTGCGTCTTTAGCTTTCGGGAGACGGACCAATCGTCAGTGTAGCCCACGTCTTGGTCAAATCCCCGAGCCTCGTCAAACTTGCTTTTTAAGATGGCACGGAATACTGGGGCAGTGTTGGGATAGTTTCTTGGTACCATCCAATCTACTTGTCCAAATCGTTCCAAGTTCCAACACCGGGCCCAAACATTATTCTTGTTGAGCAAGTATTCATCCTTGCTGAAAGTGCCAATACTTTTACCAGCAACGATTGGCGCAATGAGTTTCCCAACAAAATCCGGCTCAAATTCCATGTCTGCATCGACAAAAACCAAAATATCTCCTTTGGCTTTACTAGCTCCTAAATTTCTTGCTGCTCCAGGGCCCACATGCTTTTGTTTTAGCAAAAGCAAATTTGCAATTTTTAATTTAGAATTTTCAATTATTGCTACTGATTTGTCAGTGCTGCCATCATCTATGACAATTATTTCTAGGTCTTTATAAGTTTGTTTAGCCAAACTTTCTAAGCACGACCCAATTACCTTTTCTTCGTTGTAGACTGGAATGATGACAGAAATTTTCATTTTTTCAAAATATCTTGGAGCAAATTCTCGTACATTTTGCCGATTTTGTCCCAAGAAAATTGCTCTATCTGATCTTGCTGCGGTTTGCCCCACTTCCGCTTTAGCGTCGAGTTTATAGCCTCGGCGTATGCATCAATATTATCTGGATTTGTAAACACTCCCGCTTCCCCTAAAATCCATCTTGCCCTGGGAGCGTCTGTCGTAACGACAAACTTACTGGCGGCCATGGCCTCAAGAAAAACCATCGGGGAGTTTTCTTGGGCGGTTGAAGACAAGGTGACTAGATCTGCTGCGGCATAGAACTCTGGGATCACTTCTGGTGAGACGACAGTGCTTCTGAATCTTTTCTTTCCCAACTTCTTTACTCCTTGTTTTTCTATCTCCTGTGCAAGTGGTCCTTTCCCCAGATGAAGTAGACTCCCCCTGTCCATCATTGCAACAGCTTCAACTGCTAATTGGATACGTTTGTACGCTACTGCCGCAGCGGGGCAGAGAATAATAGGCTTTTCTAGTTCTAATTCCAATCGGAGCTTAGCAGCGGTCTTTGCCAGGCCGGGCCTGGAAAAGGTTGCCAGATCGATCCCGTAAGGGATGGTTTCAACACGAGTCCAAGAGCAAACTTTTTTGGCCCAATTGGCTGTCGGCTCTGTCGTGGCAACGAAAACATCGGGATTTAGAAATAAATTCCACATTTCATCCCAGCCAGGGCCAGAGTGACCTACTACCACAATTTTACTATCGGTAAAAATAGCTATAAGTTTACAAAGGAGAAGTTGCCAAAAACCATTCATGGGAATCATGACATCTGGTTTTTCTCGCAGAAGTATTGGCAGTTGTCTTAGTGAAAACAGAAGCACGGAAAGAGAGGCCGAGTCGAGGAAAAAACGCTTTAGCAAGCTAGTGCTATGTTGTGGTTGGGCTAGCCAGGTTTTTTTGTCCGCTTTCAAAAAGAGTACCTCGTTTTTTTCTGACAACCTGCCAGCCAGCTCGTGGGCAAAACTTTCCGCTCCTCGATTGTTGATGCCGCTATAGATATTTAGAAAGGCTATCTTCATGGTTCGATAAACTCACCATGACCCTGAGCTTGTCGAAGGGTCATTGTTTTCTTAAAACTAAAAAAAGGTGTGGTCCCCAATATTTAAAGGGGAAGATTCCCCTGCTTCCAAGTATACGAATAATTCTCTGGAATATCTTCGCTTGTGGTGATTCCATATCCCAGGAAGAACTTGCTTCCACTATCTCTCCGTATCTTTTTACAAATAAAACAAGACTGCCTAAGTAGGGTTCGACGGTGGTGTCCAGATCGGGTTGAAAATCTTTTATTGAGGTAATTTTTGGCGATACTTTTCTCCAATTCAGGTCATTATTATTTTGTAAATCATTAACTATTCCGGTTATGAGTTTCATAGGTCTCGAGCCGGTAAAATTTGGTGAAGCCCGATTGGGGGCGCCGAAGTTAGGAGCGAGCCAGATGATTAATCCGCCGTTTTTGGCTACTCGGATCATTTCGGAAATCATTTTGTCTGGATTTTGCGTATGTTCCAAAACGAAAAAGCTGGTAACGATATCAAAAATGTTTTCTGTAAATGGAAGACGGTCATTGGTTTGGTGGATAAATTTGATTTGAGGGAGCTTTTTACGGCTAACTTCTACTGCCATTGAAGAGATTTCTACGCCGGCTCGAGCACTCCTTATCCCCCCAAGTTTTGCTAACTTGCTGCCGTCTCCACAACCGACGTCGAGAATTTTTGTGGCTTCCTTTGACAGCTCAACGGCTCTTTTGAATCCGGGGTGAGAAAAATCCTCGAGCGAGGCGATCGTTTTGTAGTAGTTTTTCGTCTGCCAAATATTTTGACAGGTGTCACTTTTCATTTGGTGAGAACCGCCCGTCTAATTTTTTTAATTGGGGTTACTAGTTTGCCCAAAATCTCTTCGGGGAGACTTCGTTTTGTAAGAGGAGACGGGACCAAAGGTGGAGCCGGCAGCCAAAATACTTCTGGTAGTTCTTCTTCCTTTATTTTGATTCCTCCTTCTATCTTTGTTTCTCTCCACCCTTTAACTGTCTCTTTAGATGACGACCTTGGCAGATGGGTCATGTGCCAATAGAAGTTGTCAAAAAATGACAGACGGTCTTGCTGATCATTTATGGAGCTGCCTCGGGCGTCAACATATTTTTCCAGGGGATATTGTCCTTCCCATCTAAATCCTGGCAACTTTCGATAGGCACGGATGTTGAGGTGTCCCCTTTTTCCTAATAGTTCATACCTTCCTTCGTCTTCGGGAAGATAGTGATAGACGTCACCAACACAATTTCTCGTCCGCATTACTATTGCATAGACACTCGCTGGTTGGTTTTCTATGTAGTCGAGAAATTTAGTTACCGTTGAGTTATTCCATATCTCATCGCCATCGAGGAGGAGGAACCATTCTGTCTTGGTCTGCTGTAGCATCTGATTACGCAACAGTGTTAGCTGGGCCTCGCTACTTGCGCTGATGTGTTTATATTTTATCTTTGAAGATTTGATTCCTTTGACGATCTCTTCGCTCTGGTCAGAAGACTCGTCATTCCAGACGAGCATCTGCGTGGCGTATGGTTCCCAAGCAGACAGGGCGTACCAGATAAATTTGTCCTCATTTTTGAAGAGTGTTTGAGTGGTTATCCTAATCTTTTTGGAGCTCATAAATTTTGGGTGGCTGACGGCATAGCTTACTGTCCAAAGTTAGCGGTTTTAGGGCAGTGTCCTCCTGATAATAATTGAAAACTTGATAATCGGCTACTTTCGCGTTGGCGTCTGGAAGTAGTGTAACAGCTCTGGAATCATAAAATGAAAGCTTCATAACTTCCGCCACGCCATCTGGTGGAATAGAGACTTTGATTAGTTCGGTAGCAGCGAGTTTTTCGATCTTCTCGACAGGGAGCAAAAGACAATTTCCGGAGGGCCAGCCATAGTATAGTTGCCACTTCTCAATTTCAGGCAGAAAGTTTGGCTTATTCCAGTAGGCCAAACTCAAAGTAGAGATTCCTGGCTGGATAAGTAAGCAAAGCACCACTGCAAAGGCGAGTAGTTTACTTTTTATATTGTCAGCCAGATGCACAATTGCCCATGCCAAGATAATGAGAAAGGGCACCGTGGTGAAGAGCAAATGTCGAGGAAAAAATATCCGACCGATTAGTGTGCCAGCCAAAGTTGGAATGACCAATAAAGCGATCAGGAAAATTATCTCTCTGTTTTTTCTAAAAACTGCTAGGGTGGAAAAGAGCGCCACTAGGCCCATCGGGACAAATCCCCAAAGATAAGGTAGCCAATGACGAATAACGGTTTTCAAGTTGATAATAAAAATTGAATCCAGATTTGAGAATGCGGTTTTGAGCGGCCAAGTCAAGGTGGCATTTTTAACTGCAATTGCCTCAAATCCTGGAACTTGAGTCAGTGGAAAATATAAACAGGCAGCGATGGCCAGGATCAGAAGAATTGGCAGAAAATCGCGGCGCTTCATCCGAAAAATGTTGCCAAAGACCAAAAGTGCGCTTGGGATGGCAACGAGGTACATCAGTGCCAGTGATTTTGTGATAAGTGCCAAGCCGAGAAATGTTCCACACAAAACCGCATATTTTTTCGAACGTTCTCTTATTGTCCGCAAGAGAAAATAAACATAGGCGATAAGAATGAAAGTCAAAAAGTTGTCCAGAATTGCCAAGCGATTGTAGAGCAAAAAAAACGGAGAAAAAATGTATAAAAGCGAGGCAACGAGGGCGACTTTTCTTTTGAACAAGTAGTTGGTCAGATGGTATAGGACCAGCAGAGTCCCCAGACCGGCAAGAACTTGAAGCAGTCGACCGGCAAATAAGGGATTTGGGAGGATGCGAAGGAAAATGGCGTTGACCCAAAAGAAAAATGGCTCTTTGCCGTCCACAAATGAGATCCAAATTTGACCGAAACTTAACAAATCTCTTGTCATGCGGAGATAGAGTGCTTCGTCAAGAAAGATTGGCAGGCTCAAAATATTTATAGTTCTAGTTAGCAAGTAGAGCAATGTCAAAATAGCGAGGGCGAGCGTGCTAATTTTTGACAATGGCTTGATCATTTCCATAGCTCTTGATAAATATTAGCAAGTAGGCAGAAAGGCCGAAAAAGGTAGAAATGAGATAAGAAAGTGCTGAGCCTGTGGCTTGCAGTTGGGGAACAAAGATCATATTCAAAGTTAAGATCATTAACAGTTGGACAAGGGTAATCCAGAATGTGACTTTTGACCAACCCAAAGTATAAATCAAATAAGAATTTGCTGGCATTGACAAGACAAAGAAAATTGTCCCCAGACCGAGTATTTTTGCCGGAATGATAGCTGAGGAGTAGGCTGGCCCTAACGCCAGAGGCACTAGAGAATCGGTTAATAGGATGAGAGCCACTAAAGCTAGAGACAAGAAAATTGAGATTAGCCAGTTGAATTGGGTAGCCTTTTTGACTTTGTTTTTGTTTCCGGATGACAGATCCGGGCCAAGCGCTGTCCCGATTGCACTAGGGAGTTGGTTGACGGTGAGAAAAATGCGTTGGACCGAAGTGTAGATTCCTGCTTGAAAAGAACTGGAAAGGGAAACTATCAGAAAATTGTCAAGTCGAGAAAAAATCGACCCCAAAGCGACACTCGCCCCAATCCACCGACTGAACCTGAAAATTGATAGTAAGTGGGTCCTATCGAACTCGATCCTGGGCGCTGCCAAGTGTCTTGTGGCATAAGCCCCTACAGGAAGAACCAAAAACAGGCTAACTACATACGCCACCAGAGCCGTTTGTTTGGAAACGGCAGACAGCGAAAAAATTATCAACAATCTGAACACATTCGAAGAAATGCCTAAAAGACTTGCCTGAATGAATTTTTTGTTGGCAATCAAACAATAGTTCCAAAAGCCAAAAAGAATTGTAGCGCCTGCGCCAAGGAAGCCCAAATAGATGAGGATGGCGTGTGCACCTTTGAATAAAAAATGGGAAATGATTGGGCTCAACATTGACCCTAAGAGGACAACTGCAAGAGCGGTTGCCAATTTGATTGTAAAAAGGGTGTTTAAATACCTTTTCCCAATCGCCAGTTCTTTGACAATGGCCGTGTTTATACCTAAATCAAAAATGTCACTGATGACCACTGAGATTGAAAGTACCACCGCCACTATTCCAAAGTCAGACGGAGTCAAAGATCGTGCCACAATCAAATAGAAAAGGAGACCTAACAGCAGGTTGATTCCTGTGCCAGCCGAAACAATGATTGAATTGAATCCGTGTTTCCACATAGTTAGAGTTTCTCTAGGTACACTTCAACGTTACCAAACTTGGCCCGGTCGTGGGCTCTGTCTCGAAGTTGCTTCCTTTTGTCAAGAAGCCAATCGGGCTGGGGGATGTTTTTGTTTGGTGAGACAATGGTCGCTTTGACAGTGGCATCCTGGGGATGGGGCTTTGCTTGATACATCCAGGAGAACTCCGGATCCAAGTAGCTACTGGCCGGTTCGTGATTCAAATAACTGAACAGGTAGCGATAGCCCCACTTGTGACAATCGCCGACCGAATCGAAGTGGAATTTACCTGTTTCGGTGTTTTGGGCAATATACTTAACTGCTTTCATCTTGTCTGACAGTCCGTAGGAGGCATGAGAAGTCACTAGAGTGAGCAGATTGACAAGAGACAACACGATTACTATCAAAAGAATCGGAACTTTTAGGTTATTTTTGAGGTCGATTAAATATCCCAAGGCTCCGCCAGTGAGGACAAAAAACAGGGGCAGGAAAGGCAGAAAATGTCGAGACTGCGCGTCGGTTCTAAAGAAAAGAATCGAGAGAATGTTAACTGCCGCGAAGACTAAGATCAGAAATAGGGTTTTGGATCTTTTTTGGAGGGCGATAAAAGTAAAGATGGAAAGTAGAACTACTATTACTAACGCAATTCCGGGAAATGATGACAATCTTTGAACTCCCAAGTCACAAATTGAAGTGACGTCAGAGACGTCGACAGGACCGCTA
>CAZSSJ010000014.1:0-3548 GCA_964609775.1 uncultured Gammaproteobacteria bacterium | reverse complement strand
ACTGGGACAACGTTTCCACAAACAGGGATAACGACCGCAAGAGTGTCTCGGGAAGATAGCCGGAGCCACTAGTGTAGTTGCCTGACAGAAGCTCTTTGACGCCTTTAAGAAGCCAAAACTCATGCCGAAGGTCAAAAAATACTAGAGGCAGATGAAGCAGTGAGACGATGCCCAAAAACTTAGCTAAATCTTGAAAAAGGGTTCTTTTTTTGATGACGACAATAGAAGCAAGAGCAAATAAGAAAATGACAAAAACGCTAAAGGTGGTACTCAAACCAAACCCGAGCGCCAGTGCGGTGACGATTATCCACTTCCGATTTGACTGGTGGTATTTGTACAGAGTGTAGAAAGTGAGGATTGAAATTAGGGGGACGAGGGTAATATTCCAGTAGTGTCTGTCAAAGAGCGCCATTAGCGTTGATGAGCTGTATAAAAGGGCCGCGAGGGCAGCGGCTCTTTCGGAGAAGACGGCTTTTGCTAGCTTAAAGACAAAGATGATAGCGAGTAACTCTAAGAAGACAAAAACTGCCCCGGCAAACAAGACACTATTGTTCCCGATCCAAAACCAAATTGAGTTGAAATAAAGGAACCAGGGAGCCATATAGAGCTTAGTGCCAGAAATTGGGCCACCAATTAATGGAAAATGATGGTTCACGGTAATCATCCGTGTCATGTAGGCGTAGTGTTCTTCGTCAACGGAAAAGAAAAACCAGTCAGAAAATTGGAAGAAACGAAGAAAAGCTCCAATGACTAAGGCGATAAGCAGAATGAGATAGCCTCTATTTATGGAGAATCCTAATGTTTGACCGAGAATCAGAAAGTTTTTGGCTGTCTTTACTAAGTGGTCTAACACGGAAAAACGTCGGCCACGAATTTCTTTTGCCGTGGTGGGAATTTCAATCCTTGGCAGACCTTCACGTTCGGCGCGGATTATCAGTTCAGTATCAAAAATCAAGTGATCGCTGGTACATTTGGCAATAAGAGGCAGGAGAGAGTCTTTTCGGAATGAAAGTTTAGCATGGGTTTCCGTTCCTTTAAAATTGAAGAATAATTTGATTGCAAAGTTATATAAATAGTTCAATTCTCTACTTAACAACGGTCGACCGTCTTTTGCCCCAGCGATTACTTTTGAACCGACGACAACATCGTATTTTTCAAGTAGCTCTACTGATTGATCAACAAACTTACTGTCCCAAAGGTCAGTGTCCAAGGTAATCAATTTTTCTCCTTTGGCTTCGGTCAGCGCTGTTCTTAAAGCCAATCCTTTGTTTCCTTGGGGCAACGAAAGTATCCTTAGAGGCTTATATTGTTTTTTCAATTGTGACAGTATGCTAGCGGTTTCGTCATTGCTCCCATTCTGAGCAACAATGACCTCTCCGGGGATCTTTTTCATCTTCAAATAAGTGATCGCGCTTTGGACAAATTGCTTGATGGTAGATTCCTCGTTGTGAGCCGGTGTGATGATGGAGATCATAATTTTTAGATTCTTTTGATTAAACAAAAACATAACGGTCGTGTATTAATTGTTTAGTTAATTTTTTCGGATATTAGCTACAGACGTAGAGTAGATCATTTTGGATAGAAGGAAGACAAAGAAAACAGAACTGGCAAGGAACAAAGTGAGGATGAAAAGATTAACTGGATACTTGAGCCAAATTGGCTTGTATTGACTGACTTCCCTGAAAAAGGTTGGCCAAGAGAGTTCATAATAGCTGTCAACCACATAGAAGAATACCAAAACACTTAACACGATAATTCCCAAAGCAATGGTAATGGAAACTAGCTTTCTCCAAGGAAGTTTTACCCACCATGTCAGACCATGAAAGATGACGGCCATCACTGGTATGATGACTGGGAAGAAATAGCGGCCTTGGATACCGAAAGAAAACCCGTGGCTGAGCCGGAAGGTGAAGTCAAAAACAGTGAGGGCGGTGAAGTAGATAATGAAAGCAAACGCAAGGAAGGTGACTGACAAGAACTGCCGAGAGAACTTTCTTTTATACAGCGCCAAAAACCAAGAGATTATCAGGCTAACAAAGGAAAATGCGGTCAACCAGTTGGTAATTGAGCGGAGGGGATCGGGAAGCCCCAGAGAAAGCCATCGAAAGACCCCCCAGTACCAAGGAAGGACTTCACGATAGGTATGCCCCAGGGTGAACTGAAGATGCTCTAAGTAAGGAGAGGGCGAGAGGGGGAGCGAAATGCCGTTGGACTCGGGAATGATGGTGCGACCGTTAAGTAGCGGAGAAATGATTCCCCGATAGGCAAAAAACAGGATTGTCGAGATGATCGCTGCAAGCGCAACGCCGTGGGCAAAGGAATCTTTTCTTGTTTGGCGAACAATCACAAACGGCAGAACGGGGGCAAGAATAAAAAGCATTATGTGGGCTTGGGGTTTGGTCCAGAAGGAAAGCAGAAGGGTAAGGATTAAACCAAGTATCGTTGACCATTTGAGGCCAAGATTAAGGAGGCGGAGGCAGAAATAGAGAAAAAGACTGAACAAAAGGTTGAAGAGCGGGTCGGAGCTGACACCGGCGTGGACAAAAGTGAGCATGGGCATGAAGCCGACGAGTGTTGCCAGGATTAAGGGAGAAAGAGAGTCAGCAAAAACAAGTTTGCCTATCTTGTAGGTGACTCCCACCAAAGCAATGAGCGTCAGAGAAGTGAAAAGGCGAATGGCAAAGACGCGGTCGAAAATGGTTCCGGAGGAGAAAGCGGAATAGACCTGGGCAGCCAGTAGATAATAAAGAGGGGGGTAGCCGGTGGCTTCCCGCTTGACAAATTCTGTTCGGAAGGAAGAAGGAAGCTGGGCAATTTCTTTTTCATTCGCCCCGATCAAGGAACTTGTGTAGGGAACATTGTATTTCGGATGATAGGTATAGCGGTTATTGCCAAACTCGTCCCGGGCCGTGCCGAGAAAAACCGTGGTTTCGTGAATTTCGCGGTTGAGATTGTTGGCACTAAGACGAAGTTTGCTGGTTTCGGCGACAAAAGCTACCTGGCCAAAATGGGCCTGTTCGTCGGGGAATTGCCAGAGGGGGATGAAAGCCGACCAGGTCAATTGCTTGAAGAAAATCGCGATCAAAAGAATTGTAAGGAGAGATTTAGACATTGGTGATTAGATTCTAGCAGAATGTCATGAGGTCGCGGCAGCAGAATTAGGGTCGTGTTAAGGACGACGTGGGAGCTGGACCACTTAATATTCGATGTCACGTTGGACAGAGACAATTTCCACATTGCTAACCGCTTTAAGCTTTCCGAGGGCTTGGGTAAAAGCCGACAGGATCTGAGGATCTTTGTGGCGAATTGAATAGGAAAACTCAAGTTGATTCTTTTCTTTGACCGGCCGGACGTTGAGAAGCAAACTTTCGTTCAGGTATTCCTTGAACACCTTGTCATGAGCGTTTCCTCTTTTTTGGTCGGTTTGTTCGAGGAAGCTGACCAGATATTCAAAGGCGGCGACCGAGCCGAAACGAATCTTATCCAGAATTAGTGGAGTGCACCCCTAAATTGGTACAGTTATCTGTAGGTTAAGTAACTCTGTTTCA
>CAZSSJ010000013.1:0-32561 GCA_964609775.1 uncultured Gammaproteobacteria bacterium | reverse complement strand
GAAGAGACTGACAACCTAGTCTTCAAGTGTTGCACTTCCACTGCGAATCTACCATTCCCTTTTTGAGTTCGTTAGATGTCCTATAATTCATAGTTTTTCGTTAGTTTAGTGTCTTAACATTTCATAATCAAAGGTCAATCCAACACTTTCAGATAGACTAGAAATCTTGAAAGGCTCAAATACTTCCAGTGATTTATTTACATCTTCCAAGAAGTTTGATTTGCTGTTTTCCTTTACGACATCGTTAATCAGGTCAAAGTAGTGTTCGTTACGCAACCAAGTCCGAGTGGAAAAGTTGATATAAGAAGTTAGTTCAATATCTCGTATTCCATATTTTTTAGAGTCATCAATGAGTTTGGCAATTCCTAATGCCTCAATAAACTTAATGTTTGTTATATTGTGCGTATGAAGATATGTTTCGACCTGCTTATGGGTGTCAGCGTCGGTGTAATGGAGTAGGAATTGTGAATTATCAGGAGTAATTAGTTTCCAGTAGTGCTTGAGTACAACTTGGGCAATATCACGCTTAAAAATGTCTTTTAGAGTGGGATTTTGTGCATATCCAAGTGATTGCAGTAGCGAATTGAGTTTTCTTTTATTCAATATCCTTACTTCAAGCCTTAGGATTTCAATGGGATTACGGTGACTTTGTATAGCTTTGAGTAATTTTTGTTGATAACTTGTCTTGACCTTATCTTCCGCCTCATCCTTATTTTTGAAAGAGTCTTTCACTTTATCGTAAACGACAATTTGTTGCTGGGTATTGTAGATACGCAAAGCATGGCCTTCGTTCTGAAAGCGGTCATTATAGATTTTTAGCCTTTTGGGTATATCAAACCGTTTGATGGTACGAGTGGCGTTAGAAACTGTTTCATAGTTGGTCAGAAGTATGTTTTTAGAAAAGTCTAGTTTATAGACCTTTGACTTTTTGATAGCTTCGTAAGTTGTATCAACACCCATCTCTTGTAGTCTTGATTGCAGGGTGCTAATAAGATTGTCAAAGTCGTTTTCTTCAATTTCGTCCACATTGTTGTTGAATAGGATTTTAGGTGCTGAAAAATCAACTGTTAGTTCAATTCGTGGCTGTTGGGTAGCTTTATCCGCATAAGATAGAAGCGTCAGTTTAGGGTAATACTTAACAGGGTCTTTTTTGTTTAGATGAAAAGGATAATAAAATGGCAAATATGGTGCACTTGTTGGTGTAATCACATCAGGTAGTTGTGGTTGCCAATCCAGTGGTTTAAGAATTACAAAATCTTTCCTTGATAATTTAAGTGTTATAGTGTCGTTCATTACTTTCCTGTTAAAGTTAGTGACATATGGTGTCATAGTGTTCATAGCTACTCTTGGCTGAATACTTCATTTGCTTTGCTGATTACCGCTTCCTCAATCGCTTCACCTGCTTCTTTGTTTATTGGGTGGTAAATCTGCATATCATTCATTCCCACCTTCTTTGTGGGGTAGGTTAGCCTAAATCCTGTTCCGTCTAGTTTGGTAAAAATACCAATGGAACTCAGGTATAACTTCCCATCAAGGACGAGGCTGGCAAAGGCTACCAACCCGTCCCGAGGTTTAACAATCTTGATTTGCACTTCACTTACTTGGCTCATATGCTTCTTTTTCTGTTGATGCCTTGGCTAATATGATTGCTTTTTTAGCTTTTACATTAGCAGTTGCTAACCTTACATCCTCTCTTAGTCTTTCCTGATATGCTTTTGCTAAAAAAACTTGCAAGTCCCATCTCAAATCATTCCTACTGTTAGCTCCATATTGATAATCTGGAGTCATAATTACCGCTCCAGCTTCCCTTAAAGTCGTATCAATAACCGCTAAGTCTTTGTAATCTCTTGTAATTCTGTCTGGGTTTGAACAAAGCACTACCTTTATATTGTCTGTTTTAAGTCTTTTCAACATTTTTTTGAGCTCTTTTCTTTTGATACCAATACCCGAACCTATTTCTATAAAAATATGGGCAATTGATAGTTTCTTTTCTTTTGCCAGTTTTTTTAGTTGCGTTATTTGGTCGGCTACTGCCACCTCATCACTTTGATTTTGTTCTTTGACAGCTTTTCTTACATAGATAAAACACTTGTTGTTCACTACTTTATTCATTACCTTTTTCACCCCCTCCCTGTTTAAGAATTCTTAATAAACTTGGTTTTTCTGTGGCTCGAATTGCAGTACTTCGTGTCCTTTTTGTCCAGATATCGAGTAACTTTTGAAATTCTCGAATAAAGTATTTGTCAAACTCCTCAGCAGACATTCCTAATAAGTCTTGAGGTTCCTGTACCATAATCTTTTGAGTATCAAGTTTGTTGAGGATTTGCTGGGTTCTTACCAGTTGGTCTATTTGAGTAAGTTTGTCGCTCGTGAACTCATCACCCGTACTTTTCCTTGCATAAGCAGTACAGCGATAATATGGTTGCCTTCTTCCAAACTTCCTCTTGATAAATTCAATCATTTTTTTCATTACTTTTACTCTCCTTTTTTAACCGTTTATCAATTTTGATTAACAGTTCAAAAAAGCCTTTGAGGTTTTGCTGAATGGAAAAAAGTTCGTCAGAAGTTAGAGGGCGACCATATCGCTTCTCGAAGATTTGCTTGGTGGTTAGTACTCCCGCATTACCTTTTTCCATAAGATAATGTCAGGATAAATGAAGCTGAACGAGCTGATTGGGAGAATTTTTTAGAAGTTTTTTCTTGCTTTTATAGTCAATCGTTGAACATATTCTCTAAATTGTTTTATTTCTTGCTTGATGCTCTCATTACTAGAGTCCAAGATTTCTGGCAAGTTTTCCTCGTAAAGTTCAATAATTTGCCCTAGTGTTTTTTCTGGATACTGTTGTTGTAATTCGATTATTCCAACAGTTTGGTCAAGTTTTTTTAGATTAGGTGACCAATAATCAGGTAATTCGGTCAATTTCATCACCCTTTGAATTTGGTTCCAATTCTTTTCTAGCCATTCAGTAAATTCATTCTTATGTTTTATCTTGGTACTAATAACTATTTGAACACCTTGTGGCTCTTGAGCAATATAGGGTATAAGATTTGTAAAATTTGTGCCTTTGACGCCTCTTTTTCGTAACCATTTATCATTAACATAAATTGAAAAGGGTTCGGTTGAACCGAAAGTGGCGAACACACCTTGCCGTAATAAGTTTGCTATTGGATATACCCAGCTTTTTGGTAGTAAAAACCCATCTAGAAGAATAGTTGAATATAGAAAAAGCCGCTCCTCAAATTTGTGTTCCTCTAATCCAACTTTACTCATAATTTCCTGTCCATTTTGAGTATCTACAGCTCTTTCGAACTCGCCATGAGGTAGGTTATCTAGGGGTGCCGTTATTTGATGAATTTCATCAACTGTTAAGTTAGGTTCTCGTTCCTGCCATTCTTTTTCAAAAATACCTTTCATATCATCTGGGAGTTCTTGAAGGTGCAAGAGGTTTGAAGGTTTTATTCCAAGGTTTGCCCGTGCAGTCCAGACCGCTACCTCAAAGTCGATGTTATGCTCAAGTAGTTTTATGAGTTGTTGAGTAGATTTATCGAAGCTATCTAGTTTTTTAACATTTATCTTCATTTTTTATTACTTAGTTCATTACTTAGAGTAGGCTAATTTGTCCCTAGCCTTCCCTGTAACAGTTACTTTATCCCAAATTGAGGCAGTGTATTGGAACGAGTCGAAGCAGGTGTTTTTACTTGACTGGCGAGGTCAGAGCTAAAGCGTTGACTCGTAAGACGCTTTTATCAACTTGAATATGTAATCCAAATCAGAGTCGGGTTGGAATTTTGCTAAGCCTAAATATCCCCATTCATTACTAGTTATGTCCTTGACTAACTTTCTATCATCAACGGGATAACTTCTATCTCTAAGTAAAACCTTTATCCAAGTTGGGCTAAACTCAAATCGTACAAAACTCTTAGTTGTTTTGTATGTAATACCAGACTTTTGAGTATCCTTTTCTTCAATTTCCTCTGAAAGTTGCAAGATTTTTTCCCGTAGTGTTTGAAATCTTTGTTGCATTTCTTGCGATGTCTTATTGAG
Source organism: uncultured Gammaproteobacteria bacterium (assembly GCA_964609775.1). Lineage (GTDB taxonomy): Bacteria > Patescibacteriota > Microgenomatia > JAMCZE01 > JAMCZE01 > CAZNUP01. The sequence goes on along the minus strand of CAZSSJ010000013.1, from coordinate 28,516 downwards.
GTGGTACTGCAAACTGTATTCTTCACCATTATCTTGGGTTACAGTTCTTTTTGTAGGTTTAAGCTCTGTGGGAGCGTAGACGCTTTCCAGATGTAGAATATCAGGCTGGTAATAGTGATAAGTAATCAGCTCAATATGTTTTTCTTGTTGTACTGCACCAAGAATATACCTGCCAAAGCTTCGAGCTACCAAGATAACTCTTGGCTGTTCCCAATTTACCTTAATGTTCTGTCCCAATTTGTTAGCCACTAAAAGCTCAAAGTGTTTTTTATTTAGGATTAGCCAATTGTAGTAAAACAACCCTTGCGCTAACACTTCTTCGTTCTCTTTCCATTTGTACTCAATAATTACAGGTGAGTTGTTCTCATCTAATCCAAGAGTGTCAATTCTTCCCTCAAGAATTGCATATTCTTTTTCGATGAAGCGAATACCTAGCAAATCCTCAAGGTTGTCAGCAAAGAAATCACGCAGGGCAAACTCATCTCCGAACCCATCATCTTTGATTGAGCATTGAGTAACCTTATTTTGTTGTATCTTAAAAATTGCCATATAGTTTAGTTTTTAACGAGTCCTTTTTCTGTCAATACTAAGTATTTTTTATCTTCTGGAACCCTCGGTTTAACCGCTTTAAGTCCGTATTGTTTGTAAAAATAGTTTTGTAGCACTTTTTTGAAGTCCATAAGGTAACAAGAAACATTAACACACAACTCCCATGACTCATCTAGTTTTGTTTCAAAGGAAGCCGCGTCTTTGTTGTTGGCTTCTTCTGGGTCGTTAAGCAAGAAGGTGTTTTGAAAACTCTCCATGACTTTATCGTTTTCTCTTTTGAAAGTTAATATTATTTCTTGAAGGTTTTGAATGAATATCTCATAGCTTTCCCATTTTTGAAGAAACTTGTGGAACTGTAAGTTCGTCCCTGATTGTATAGTTTCATCAATCCATTTTTTGACTGCTTGTTTTTCTGTCCCCATATGCTTGAAGGATTTTGTGAACTTATACGATTGAACTTTGGAAGAAAACTCGCTTAATTGACCCGCATAGTTATCTAGTTCTTGAATTAGTTCTTTGTACACTTCGTGGTTGATTTCATTTTTGTGTTGTTTGTCTTGGGCATGAATAACAAACCAGTAGGTTACGAGCCAACCAATTATGGTTATCACTAATTCAGGCTTTGAAATTATCCAGTTAAAAAGCTCCATATTATGCTCCTAAAACCATCTCCTCAATTTTGGCTTTTGCTTCGAAAAGAGAAGCGTCTACTTCGTCCATTAAGGATTTTGCTTCTTTTTTACGCCTATTAACTTCCTCAACAATATCTTTTTGTACATCTAGTGGCGGTACTGGTATTTTGACTGTTTGAAGTAGTCCAGCATTTACTCCTGACTGATTGTTCCAGTTTGTACAAATACGATAGAAAACCTTATTTTGCTGATAGAGGTTTAGTAATAAAGTTAAAAATTCTGGTAATAACTCTGGGTTTGTTTGAATGCGAGTAATGTGGTTTGAACAGAAGTATTGACCTTCTAAATCAAATAGAGTGGCTTTTCCTACTAAATCCTGGCTATTTGTATTGTTGAATAAAACATCTTTTCTTTTCAGTAAGTCATTTGTTCTAGTCTGTAAATTTTGTTTTTTTACATAGATATTTTTATCAAAAATCAGTTCACGCTGTTCGTTTATATTTGTTGGTCGTATCTGAATAATGCCGTCCTCCTCTTGGTCATTTTTCCCAGCAGCATATCCTGTAACGATATATTTTGTCACTTCACTTAATTGCTTTCTTGGATATTTACTCTTATCTAGAAAAGCAAATACATCTGATGACCAAAATAGGGGGTCGAGCCGATTATTTACTGCACTATCGCTCCAGATTGTAAAAATTTTATCTATATCGTGGGTAAAACTCAAAACAAGTTGTTGACTTATCCATTCATCAATACCCGATAAAAATTCTTGAGCTTTTTGTTTATTCCCTTGTTTCAATTCTTCTGCTGTTAGATGTGCTATTGCAATTTTGTCTTGAGTATCACGAGGGGGTAGGGGTATAAGTATGTTCTCAAAAGCAGATTTATCCAGCCTTCTACGACCCGTTGAGCCTGTGGTTTTCCCGATTATTTGGTTATAGACTCCATCGGAAAACAATACTGAAAAAAGATAGATGGGGTTGACCGCATCTTTTGCTTCGACAATATAAAATTCAGTTGATGTATAAGCATATTCCGCACCATCTAAATCATCGACATAAATATACTTTTTGTTAAATATACTGGGTTCAATACGGGCAAAAAGAATATCTCCCTTTTTGATTATATTTCTTCCACCAACCTCTCTAAAAGGTCTGTGCAATACAGTGCGAACTCTTTTATCGTCAGTTTCCGGCAGTCCAACATAAGGTACTTTTTGAGCGTCATCTACCTTTTGGCGTTTTCGCGATGGATTGATTAAGGCGACTTCTTTGAGCGGTACAAGCCCATGAGTATTCTTAGGAGTAGAAATATAATACAGAGGGCTTAATATCCCTCTGATTTCATCACTCCATACTGTAAAGCAGTTTTCAAATTGATAGTTATGTAATTGCATTGTTATTCAAGAATTCCTTATATTTCTTGACTATCTCGGGTAGCGTATTTCGCGAGTCTTTTCTTCCAGTAGCGTCATAACCGATATGTTCTGCAATAGCCATGAAGATGGGGTATCTTCCAAGGTTTTCATTAGCGGCCTTCTTTCGTACAAAGACAAGTGAGGACTTTACCCCTGCTCCAAAGTGGGCAAAGGCAAAGGGCGGTAAGCTGACCACTGCCAGTATTTGAGCTTTATCCATCAGGAAATCCCTCACATATTGAAGTGATGAGTTGGTGAGTATGCCATCAGGCAAAACAATAGCCATTTGACCAGTACCAGGCTTCAAGAAATCCAAACATCTTTCTATGAATAAGATTTCAGTACTTTGATTATTGCGAACTCTATTGCCGTTTTTCCCAAGGGTAAATGAGGCTAAATATGGGTGTTCATTGGCTTTAACTGAGGCTCCGAAGGGTGGATTAGTTACAATGAAATCAAACTTGTTTTTCCCAAACCCTCTGTTTTTTTCAGTCATCTTCTCGATGTTATCGAGCGCATCAAATCCTATGACATTTGTGTGTCCATCGTCATGAATAATCATATTCATCTTGGCTACTCTGGCTATTGAGTCGTTTATTTCAATTCCAAAGAGGTTATTAGCGGCAAAATCATGCCAATAGCGGTACTGCTCAGTTAAGTCATCGGGGTGATATTCTTCTGCTTGGTTTCTGACATGGTCAAGAGCATGAAGCAAAAAGCCGCCAGAACCACAAGCTGGGTCAAGGACTACGCTATCATTTTTTATATCCATCATCTGAATAGCAAAATTGACGATAAGTCTTGGAGTGAAGAATTGACCGTTCTTACCTTTGAAGAAGTCCTCCATGAACTGTTCAAAAGCAACCCCTTTGGTATCGAGGTCTGTTTTATTAAGAGATATGCCCTGTAAATGCTCGACAACTGTATATAGTTCTTCAGGCTCTACTCGTAGGTTTTCCTTAAATACCTCGGGGTCACGCTCTCTGGCTTCAAGGTATATACCATTGATACGCGCATAGACACTTTCGGCTGGTTCATGAGTCTTGATTTGGAAATCATAAGGTTCACCTACTCTGCGCCCCTTCTTTTCATCTCGAATTTTGACAAAGATTATTTTGGCGAATTCATCAAAGGCAGTAGTAGGAGAGCGTTTGCCTCCTGCCCAAAGGGTATCATGGCACTTTTGGAAAGCTCGCTTGAGTTCGTCTTGGTCAACTACTTTGATATCCCAGTTAGCATCACCCTTTTTGTATCTGAATTCTTCAACTCGGCCATAGGAGATAGGAATGTCAGTAATAGTGGCTTTTTCTGGTTCTCTGTCATTCCACACTTCTGTTTCCATCGCTCGGCGAGTATTTCCAGCCACACATATGGCATAGGGAGCATGAAGTACACGAGCATTAGCTATGGCTTGTTTAGTAGCCTGTTCAAACTCAGCGTCAGATACACCATCTTTTTTGCACTCAACGACAATATAAGGTCGGGTTCTGGCATCATCTTCATAAATAACAATATCGGCGTATCTTTCTGGGGTGCGGTCAGGCATTTCAATTTCAAAGGAAATTCTTCTGCCTGGGTATTGGTACTTTTCAAGTAAGTCGAAGTAATAATCAGCTCTTACCTTTTCTTCGGGGTCATTGAACTGCTCTTTGTGTTCTTGGGGGAGATACTCAATTTTGGCATTGTCATTGAGAAGGCGGAAATAGCCTTTCCTTAATCCTTCTTGGATTTTATCAATGGGTTTTTCTTTGATTATTTCTTCAATTACATCGCTCATATTTGTTTTTATTTGTGTTTATAAACTTCTAAGAATTGGTCGAAGTCAGTTTTTTTAACTCTGAATTGCTTTTCTACCTGATAAGCCTTCAATTTCCCCGCCTTAATCCAACGATACACGCTCATGTAGGACACTTTAAGTATCCGAGCTATGTCCTGTGGAGTTAAAAATTCTTCTTCCATAGTGTTCATAACACATATTAACACTGATTAACATTCATTTCCAATTATGATAAACTTGGAGCGTAATTGCAAGAGATAAAATGCATGAAAACACGGGTATTTTGGATAACAGAAGAAAAATTATTGGAGGCGATGAAGTTATTTTGGGATAGTGATTTAAGAGGCAAGGATTATGAGTACGCTATCAGCATTTATGTCAAAAGGATATTTGAAAACCAATATAAAAAGCCATTCGTTATTACCTTTGAACTTGACGCAAAACACCAAGAAACTGAGAAGCTTTTAGAACTGCCATCCAATGAACTTGCAAATATCCTTCGTACTTATCTTGAAGAACATACTGGGGTAGATTTCGGGTTAGCTCCTGTTATGCAAGGCAGATTTGAGGGCTATAGCTATCCGTTTCAGGTAAAAAGGTTTATTGGTTCTTCTCTAAATACTTTTCAAGATGATTTACTAAACTTCATTCAAAAGAAATCTAAACACTATCGTACTGCCGATACTAGTTTTGTTGTAATACCAGAGTTAAAAATTTCAAATCAAGCTGTTGGCGGACTGTCAGCTCACCAATCCAAACTCTTAGAATTCTCGGAAGTTTTTTTAAGAGGCTTGTCGAATAAAATCAATGTTGATAGGAAATCCCTTAGGTCAATTCTTGTCTTTTCATTATCTAATAATTCCCCCGTATTAACCCAGATTTATCCAAACTTCGGTGAATATAGAGGTATTTACAAATTATGATAATCTATAAATTCCTCTAACTCTTACGGTTGAGACCATATTATTAAGTATGTTAATTTGACCCTGAAATTCCCTAGAACACCCTTAATTCTTAAAAATGATGTATGAGGGTAATTTCTAAGTCACTTAGACAATTGATATTGTTTGATATAGGAAAAGTCTAGAATATAGAAATTCCAAGTTTGCCTCTCAAGTAGTTATTTCCTTTCTCCACTTGAGTCATAATTGGGCGAAATATGGTATAATAACCAAGTATGAGTACAAGAACTACCAATGCTTATTATTGGCATTACACCTCTCTTAGGGAGGCTGGTAGTTTTGTGGCTAAATAACCTAATTTAGATACATAGAAGAACTATCCGACCTCCCAAACGGGAGGTTTTTTTATGGGAAAAAATATGAATACAACACAAATACCAAGTTTCAGAAATCTATATGCCTTCGGCAAGAAATTGCCTATAGATTTGTCGTTGAGCGAGAACCCGTTGGGTTGTACGCCTAAGGTTTCTGTGGCTTTGAGAGGACTTACTCAACATGATTTCTTTGATTACCCAGACCCCGATTGTTCCAAGCTCAAACAAGTAATAGCTACTCGATTTAAGTTAAAAACCGAGAGTGTTTTTGTGGCAAATGGCTCGGAGGCAATAATAAAACTTATCACTCAGATTGTCATACAACCAGAAGATGAGGTAATAATTCCCGAGCTTACCTTCCCTATGTTTGATATTGCGTCAAAGTTATCAGGAGGAAAAGTTGTTCTGTCTAAAATGACTTCTGATTTTGATATTGATTTGGAGGATATCAATTCCAAAATTACAGATAGAACTAAACTAATAATTTTGTGCAATCCCAATAATCCGACTGGCAAGGTAATTCCCAAGAAAAAGATATTAGCATTTGTGAAATCCACTCAAATTACAATCATAGTGGATGAAGCAAACATCGAATTTGGTGGTCAGACAGTAATAAAAGAAGTAGAGTCACTACCTAATTTGGTAGTTCTTAGGACTTTTTCAAAAGCATTTGGTTTAGCTGGCTTTCGAGTTGGTTTTTGTGCAGCAAGCCCTGAGATTATTCAATTACTTAAACAGACCAGCCAGCCGTTTCCTGTATCTACAGTGGCAGAAAAGGTAGCTCTGATAGCTTTTGAGGATATCAAGTTTATTGCTAAATCTAAACGGTTTATGGACAAGGAAAGATTATTTCTGACTCGCGAATTATCTAAGCGAGATTTTAAGGTGGTAAATTCACAAGCAAACAATTTACTGGTCATAGTAGATGGTTCTTCTACTGATTTTGTGACAAGGTTAAATGAAGAAGGCGTTTCGGTAGTTGACGGTTCTTGCTTCAGGTTCAATGGCCTTAATTTTTTTAGAGTAAGCCCAAGATTGAGAAGGGTAAATATGCAATTACTAAAAGCGATTGACAACATTACTGACGATTTATCCTCTCCGCCTTCTTCTAAGTGAGGTTTTGTATTGTCTGGGTGGGTAAGACGGCAGTTCGCAATCGCTTAATAGAAACTTTATTAACGCCGCACGCTCTCTGCATAAGATATTATCTGGAACCCAGCCGTTCTTGGCTTCATAATAGCCACCGATACCGATTGTAATAATATGCTGTTTGAGTAATTCTAGCCCTAAACCCATTTGAATTTCAGGGTCTGATACATTCGCTTCTGTAACATAATCAATCCAGGCTTCGGTAAAACCCGTTTTTTCTGCGTATTCATAGTAGGCATCGTATTTATGTGCCGCTTGGTTCATAAGAGTAATTGCTTTTGATTGATTAGCTTTACGCTTTTCCTCAATTTCAGGGCGGGCTTTAAGTATTTCCTGAATTTTTCCTTTGTTCTGGTCAAAAGGGTTGTTTTTTATAGCAGGTGAATTCCATTCGGGGCGGGGTTCTGTGTTATTCCTCGTTTCGTTGTTGTTTTGTGTGTTTGGTTGCATATTCATCAAAAGTCTAGAATATAGAAAAGTTTAGCCTTAACCGATTGCTACTTGGTATGCTGGTTTTGATTGCCCGAGAATTTCCCTCATAGCTTTTATCTCCCAATCGTTGACTTGGAGTATAAGAGGTTCGGCTTTGAACGCGTTGATTAGGGGGAGCAACGATTCAATTCAAAAGCAAAAAGTTCCTTGAAGAGATTTGACGCGGGTGTTATACTCTCCCAAGTTGAATATTGGCCTTGACCGCAAAGGCATGCGCGAGCCAAATCCGCTAACCGGCGGAAATTAAGAAGCAAAAAGGGTGGAACCACGCTTCGACAAGCTCAGCGCAAGCGAGCAAGTTGAACTCGTCCCTTTACTAGTAGGACGGGTTTTTTTATGGCAAAATAAAGACATGGATTTAATGGACAAAATTGTCAGTCTTTGCAAGCGCCGGGGATTTGTTTATCCCGGCAGCGAAATCTATGGGGGACTGGGTGGAACCTGGGACTACGGTCCTCTAGGCGTAGCTCTCAAAAGGCACGTTAAAAACGAGTGGTGGAAGACTAATGTTCTCTATCGTGAGGATGCCGTCGGGATGGATGCAGCGATCATGATGAATCCAAAAGTCTGGGAAGCTTCAGGGCACACTGAAGCGTTTTCCGATCCTCTAATTGAGTGCAAAACATGCAAAAAACGATTCCGTGCCGATCAAATTCCGGGTGTGCTAGTGCAAGATGATAGAGGAAAAGTGCCAGCGGGTACTTTATGTCCAAGTGGCGGCCACGAATTAGACGTAGGGTCGATTGAGTGGGTACCAATAAGAAAGTTTAATCTTCTTGTGAAATCCTACTTAGGCGTCGTTGAGGGTCAACAGTCTGAGGTATTTTTACGGGGGGAAATTACTCAGGGTGTCCACGTGAACTTCAGAAATATCCTTGACTCCACAAGAATCAAAGTTCCCTTCGGCGTCGGACAAATTGGCAAAGCGTTTCGCAACGAAATTACACCAGGTAACTTTACTTTCCGTTCCCGAGAATTTGAACAAATGGAAATGCAGTTCTACATTCGGCCTGACGATGAGGAGGGAAGAAAGTGGTTCGACTACTGGAAGGAACAACGAATGAGCTGGTATACTAGCTTGGGAATCCAAAAAGAAAAGCTCCGGTTTCGTGATCACGAACCTGACGAGCGAGCTCATTACGCTCGGGCGGCCACTGACGTCGAGTACAATTCTCCATTTGGTTGGAAAGAATTTGAAGGCATTCATCATCGTGGTGACTGGGATCTAACTCGTCACCAGAAATACAGTGGGGTAGACATGAAATATCGCGACCCGGATTCGGGTGAGGAATTTGTTCCTTGGGTAATTGAAACCTCAGGTGGTGTCGACCGCGCGACTTTATTTTTCTTGATCGACGCCTATAAAGAAGAAGAAAAGAGAGTTGTTCTACAATTAGATCCACGCCTATCACCCTACAAGGTAGCTGTTTTTCCTTTAGTGGCTAACAAGCCGCAACTTGTAGAGAAAGCCAAGAAAATTTTCTCTGAGTTGAAGCATAGCCTTTTGGCCGTTACTTGGGACGACCGCGGCAACATCGGCAAACGCTACTACGCTCAGGACGAAATTGGCACGCCTTGGTGCGTCACCATTGACTATCAAACCCTGGAAGATGACACCGTGACGGTTCGGGATCGAGATACCACTGGACAGGAACGTTTGAATATTGCTAACCTATTAGCATACTTTCAAAGTCAGCTGGAAAAAAATGACTAAGAAACTGCCCGTCATCATTGTTAGTCTAGTTGGTCTTCTATTAGTCGTTGCCGGAGTCATTGTTTGGCAAAAGTCCGCCGTCAAAGAACCGTCTAAGACGACCGCTCCAAAAACCCCCACCATCAAGAAAGTCGACCTCAAAAGCCAACCCGAATGGGTTCAAAAACTGACTGTCACCGTCAAAAAAGGTAAAAGTTCGACCAATAGCCTTGACACGCTCACCTTCGCTGTTTCTGGCCTGCCCGAAGGTCTTGTGAGCAGCCTCGAATACACTTTTTCCTACGAGACCACCAACCGGGGAACCGACGGCGGCTTCAGCACCCGCCCGATTGATATTAATGGCGAGACAACCTACACTAAAACTGTGGAAATGGGCAGTTGCTCGACCGGCGGCAAATGTGTCCGCAATGAGGGCACCACCAGTGTCGACTTGGAATTTGACTTCACGACCAAAGACGGCGACCAGCCCATCTGGACGGGCACTTTGGATTTAAAGTAGGAGATCCGTTTTGTGTTCAATCCTCCAATCTCCCCGGCCTCGCCCGAGCTAGGCCGAGGGCGGGCAAATCTCAATTCCGCTGTTTGGCTCTTGACACTTTGTGAAAATTGTTTCACACTAGTATCCAATCAGGGTCGATGAACGAATATCACGTCCCCGTGCTCCTGAAAGAAGCAATTGAATATTTAAATGTCACAGAAGGAAAGAAATATATCGATTGCACGCTTGGAGGCGGGGGTCACACTACCGGTATCCTTTCTAAAGGGGGCGTCACACTAGCCATCGACCAAGATTCTGAGGCCATTGCCTACTCTAAAGCAAGGAAAAAATCATATATTGAAAATTGGAAATTAACTCTTGCCCAAGGAAATTTTGCACATTTAAAAGACATCGCCACCGATCATGGATTTGTCTCGGTTGCTGGGGTTCTTTACGATCTTGGCGTGTCCAGCCATCAGCTGAACACCGCTGATCGGGGATTCAGTTTTGCTTCCTCTCGGAGCGTCAAACTGGATATGCGTATGGACCCGGAGAACCAAGCGGTCACCGCTGCCGACTTGCTCAGCGCAGCCAGCCAAGATGAGCTTGCGGCCATCTTTTTCCGCTATGGAGAAGAAAGGCGGGCCAAAAGGATCGCCAAAGAGATTGTCAGTGAGAGGCAAAAGAACAAGATTCTCACCTCTGATCACCTCGTCAAGATCATTCTCCGAGTCAGAAATCGGGGCAAAAACGACCGGACCCATCCCGCGACCAGGGTTTTTCAAGCTTTGCGCCTTGCTGTCAATGTCGAGCTGGCCAACCTGGAAGATTCTTTGCTGCAGGCCGTCGACTTGCTGCAGCCTGGCGGTCGGCTTGTCGTCATCAGTTTTCATTCCCTGGAAGACCGAATCGTCAAAAAATTTTTCAGGGAAAACCCAGATAAGCTAACTATAATCACAAACAAACCAATCACACCAACTCAGGAAGAAATAAACTCTAATCCCAGGGCCCGGAGCGGAAAGCTTCGCGCCGCTGAGAAGATTGGACAAACAACTTAATACCTAATAACTAGATACTTAGTACTCGTTAAAACACTGAAGGCAGAAGTGAGAAGTTTTGCAGAAGATAAATTTAGAAAAATCCCAAGCCAGACTTCGGGCCTCAAACGTTTTAATTGGCCTGCTTCTTTTTGTGGCTGCTTCCCTGGCTTGCCTTCGGGTTCTCGTGGCTAATCAGCAGGTCGGAAATTCGGAAAAGCTGCATATCCTTGATGAAAAGATAGCGAAAGTTACTGCCGAGAACCAGGTTCTTTCGGAACAGCTTGCCAGCAAAGAATCTCTCCTCAGCCTGGAGATCAAGGTGACAGCTCTTGGTTTTGAAAAAGTGCCCAAGTTCGCTTTTCTTCCCAAGGAGAATGACGTCGCCTTGTCAACCCAAACCCCCAGTCTTTAGGACCTGTCATCATGACGTTTGAAAAAAAAACCCGCTTGCTGGTTATCTTCTTTGGCATGTTTTTTCTCGCGACCTTGAGCCGGCTGTTCTATTGGCAAATTGTCAAAGGTGAGGATTTGACGGCTCAGGCTGACAGTCAGCACCATTTCACACTCTCTGTCCCAGCTGCCCGCGGTGACCTCCTTTTTTCTGATCAAAAACCACTGGTTGTCAACAAAGAGGCCTTTCTTCTCTATGCTAATCTGCCGAAAATTGATCGTCCGAAAAAAGAGGTCGCTGACCAGCTCGCCACTATTCTCGCTGGGGAAATTCCTTTAATTGCGACTCCTGGGGCGCAGCAGCTCAGCCCGCCAGAGCATGAAGCCAGGATAGAAGCTAACAAACTGGCCCTAAGTCAAAAAATCGAAGACAAGCTAAATTTGCCCAGTGCCGTCTGGGTTAATTTGGCACACTTTGTTAACAGGGACATCCGGAAGAAAATTGACGATCTGCATCTCTCCGGCCTTGATTTTGCCTCTGAGGAGACCCGGGACTATCCGGAAAGCTCCATGGCTGCCCACACCGTTGGTTTCGTTGCCTCCGACCAGAACGGCAACCCCAAAGGCTACTTTGGCCTTGAAGGTTTTTACGAACGGGAGCTTGCTGGCCGCCCCGGCGAAGTTCGCATTGAGAAAGATGCCTTCGGCCGACCGATTGCCATTGGGGCTGAAGAACGCCGGGAGAAACAGGATGGTAGCAGTTTAGTGCTCACCCTCGACCGTAGCGTCCAGCTTTTTGCCGAGCGCAATCTTGAAAAAGGAGTCCAGGATTGGAAGGCCGCTGGGGGAACAGCCATCGTCATGGACCCAAATGACGGCCGAATCCTGGCTCTTGCCAATCTTCCAAAATATGACCCGGCCAACTTTTCCTATTATGAAACTGCTCTTTATAAAAATCCGGCCATTGCCAACCTCTATGAACCAGGCTCCATTTTAAAGCCGCTCGTCATGGCCGCCGCAATTAGCGAAGGAAAAGTGACCCCAGAAACCCGCTGCGACCAGCGCTGTAATGGTCCTCGAGAAATTGGTGGTCTTTTCATCCACACATTTAACAATCAATACCATCCCAATCTGACCATGACGGAAGTTCTCGTTAATTCTGACAACACCGGCATGGTCTTTGTCGGCGAGACTTTAGGTTTTGACAAGTTCTACTCCTCTGTTCAAAAATACGGTTTTGGCCAGAAAACCGGCGTTGATCTTCCTGAAGAGGAGGAAGGAAGTCTGCGCCGCAAACAAGATTTCTATCCGGTGGACAAGGCCACTCTCACCTTCGGCCAGGGAATTTCCGTCAACGCTCTTCAGATGGCTCGGGCCTTTTCGGCTCTGGCCAATGGCGGCCACCTCGTCTCGCCCCATCTAGTTTCCCAGATTGACGCCCCAACCGGGCCAATTGCTGTGGCAGAAAAACCCGGCCCTCAAGTCATCTCGTCCATAGCCGCCCAAACGGTGACGGAGATGCTCATTCAGGTTTGTGAGAAAAGCCCGACGCACTTCCCCCGCGATCGCATTCCCGAACTTTTCCCGTATCGCATCGCCTGCAAGTCCGGAACGGCTCAGATTGCCGTCGGCGGCGCCTACAAGGAGAAAGGCACCACCGCCTCTGTCATCGGCTTCTTCCCCGCTAACAAGCCCAAATACCTCGTCTATGTCAAACTGGTCGAACCTGAAGTCCGTCCCTGGGGCAGTGACACCGCCGGCCCCGTCTTCTTCGCTATCGTCCGCGACCTCGTCAACTATTACGGCATAGCGCCTAATTGATGGCCGGAATGTATAATAGACCTACTATGCTGCGAAAACTCAAGAACGCGGTGCATTTGGCGCAGGCTAGATGGGCCAATTTTCGCTCCGGCAATCCTTCCTCGAAATTAACTGTTATTGGTGTCACCGGCACCGACGGCAAAACCACCACCTCAAGCTTAATTCACCACATTCTGACAACCGCCGGTGTCAAAACTGGGATATCCTCAACTCTCCTATCGCCTCATACCACAACCCCGGGTCGGGGAGCTGTCCACCGTTTCCTGGCTCAATGTCTCAAAAACAGCTGCACTCACGCCATCATTGAAGTCACCTCAATCGGCATCGACCAGAACCGAGTGGCAGCGATTAAGTTTGACATTGGGGTATTAACTAACATTGCGCAAAATGAACATCTGGACTACCACGGCACTTTTGAAAAATACCGCGACACCAAGATTAACTGGCTTCTCTCCTATAAAACAATAGTAACCAACGCTGACGATAGCTCACTCTCCAATCTCAAATCTCTGCTCCAAAGGAGCGCGGAGCCAATCTCAAATCGATATGTCAAAAACCAAAAACTGATAACATATGGCATAAAAACTAAGGCAGATATAATCCCCAAGACCCTTAAATACACCACAATGCTTCTTGGTGAATTTAACACCTACAACATTCTGGCTGCGATTACCGTTTGTCGTGAACTTGAAATACCTGATGAAACAATCACACAGGCCATTGCGACTTTTAAAGCCCCGGAAGGTCGATTGGAAGTAGTCACAACTAAGCCCTTCACTGTCATCGTCGACTTTGCCCACACTCCCCAGGCCTTTGAAAAAGTTCTCCCGGTGGCAAAAAGCCTCCTTAAAAGTAAGAAAAATAAACTCATTCATGTCTTCGGCGCCACCGGTGACCGCGATCAGGATAAAAGGCCGATCATGGCCGCTATTGCCAGTAAGTACGATGATTATATTTTTCTAACAACTGAAGACACCTATTCTGAGGAGCCGAAAAATATTCTCGAGTCTCTGGAAAAGGGTCTCAAAGACAGCTGGTACGCAAACTATAAAGTCATTCCCGATCGCCGTGAAGCCATCCGCCGCGCGCTAAACTTCGCCACCAAAGGCGATGTGGTGATTCTAACCGGCGTCGGCCACCAAAAGTCTATTAACGCCGCCGGCCGCGAAATCCCCTGGGGCGAGGCAAAAGTTGTCAAAGAACTCCTTCATGCAAAATAAAATAAACCCGATCATTGAAAAAGCAATCAAAGAGCGAGTTTTCCCCGGAGCGGTATTCTTGATCGGCAACAGTCATAACATCGGATATTGCCAAGCTTTTGGCACAACCATGTATAGCGATCCCGGCTCCAAACCGGTAGTAAAGGACACAATCTATGATATTGCCTCGCTGACAAAACTTTTTACCTCGACTGCAACCCTGATCCTTCTTGATCGAGGAAAAATAAGACTGGACACTAAAGTTTTTTCCATAATCCCTGAGTTTTCTGGAGGATACAAGAATGAAGTTACTGTCTGGCACTTGCTGACTCACACGGCAGGAATAAATTTCCATCTCAAATCCCTGAAAGATTTTCCCTCGAGGGAAATCAGGCAGCATCTCTTTCATCGACCGCTGGATTTTGAACCGGGGACAAAAGTCCAGTACAGTAATCCCAATGCTATGATGTTGGCGGAAATTATTACTGTGACCAGCGGGAAAAAATTTATCGATTTCTTAAAAGATGAAATCATTAGTCCCTTGGGTTTGAAAAACACCGGTTTTAAACCTCCCAAGAAACTTCTTAGCCGGATTGCCCCAACCGAAAAAGACAGCTGGCGAATGCGGCTGGTTCACGGCGAGGTTCATGATGAAAGCGCCTTCGCTCTTGGGGGCATTTCCGGCCATGCCGGACTTTTTTCTACGGCCGAAGACCTATGGAAATTTGGCACCCTATGGCTAAACAAAGGATCCTTTAGGACTAAACAAATTCTCAAAAAAGAAACCGTTAGTCAGGCAACCACCCGTCAGGCTAAAGATAACTACGGCTGGATAGGATTGGGTTGGAGGATAGACAATCCCAAAATAGTGGATCATGCGCCAATCGGAACTTATGGTCACACCGGTTTTACCGGAACTTCAATCATAATCTCTCCATTGAAAAACAAGATATTAATTGTCTTAAGTAATAGAATTTATCCTAAAAGGAAGGACGTTTCGTTGATTCAGTCTGTTCGAAATCAACTAACTGAAACCGTTCTAACCAACAATTGATACAGAAAACGATGATGAATCGATTGATCATCGATTAAAATATCAAATCACATCAATGAATTTGTCAACCCTAAGAGAAAAACACCCAGTTTTTACCTACCGATCCTCAGCCTGGAAAATAAATGGTGATGATCTTAGCTTAGAGTGGGAAATGGGGACCAAAGAGCTTAAATTCTCGCCGAAAGTCACCATTTTCAAAGCAGCTGGAGGTGCCTCGAAGCTGGCAAAAGGCGAACTGGATAATCTTGTCTTCCACCTCGGCCTGGCGGACATTTTTTCCTATTGGAAAACCACCTGTTCGCCAGAAATAAAAATATCCGCCGGCTTCCTCACTGCTGACCAAATTGCCTGGTGGCACGACCTTCTGATTTCCGGCATGGGTCAGTATTTCTATACGAACCAAATTGATTTCCGCCCTGTAGATTTCGTTAGGTTGTATGTTACTTCTCGCGGTCGCGTATACCAACCTACAAGTGATCAAATTTGGGAGAATCAAAGAGTTCTCATTCCGGTTGGCGGAGGCCAAGATTCGGCAGTTACCCTAGAGCTACTATCAAAATATCATGGGCCGGAAAATGTGGGCGCTTTTGCCATGACAATCTCGAAAGCCACCGAGGTTCCTCCGGCCTCCGAACGACTGGTAAAAACCGCCGGCGTTCCTCGCCTCATCAAAGTTCATCGCGAGCTTGATCCCGAAATTTTTGTTTTGTCCGAAAAGGGCTATCTTAATGGTCATGTCCCTTTCACCGCCTACTTGTCTTTCCTTTCCGTTCTGATTGCCCGGCTTTTTGGCTTTTCTGAAGTGGCTTTTTCCAACGAACGCAGCTCGAATGAAGCAAATTTGGAATATCTGAGGGCTAAAATTAATCATCAATATTCTAAAAGTTTCGAATTTGAGCAGAAGTTTCGAGAATATAACCTGAGATACTTAAGTGACTTAAGTTACTTAAGCTTCTTAAGACCACTATATGAACTGCAAATCACGAGATTGTTTTCTCACATGCCTCAATATTTCGCCCAAATTAGAAGCTGCAATGTTGGATACAAAAGTGATTCATGGTGTGGCCAGTGCCCAAAATGTCTGTCAATTTTTGTCGGATTGTTTCCTTTTGTGAAAACCGAGCAACTTCGGCAAATTTTCGGTGCCAATCTCTTTGAAAATGAAAATCTAATCGACCTGACAATGAATGTTCTAGGCCTAGGCGCAGGGAAACCCTTCGAGTGCATCGGCACTTTTGAAGAAACAGTCGTCGCTTTCTACCTATCTCTAAAGAAGGGTCAGGCGGATCCCGGACAGTCCGCGATGAGGAAAACCCCCGTCCTGCTCGAGCATTTCAAAAAGAACATGACTATCCTGGAGAATAAACTCGGAGATCTCCAAAAACTGTCCGAGAAAATTCTTGCCTCTTGGGACAAAAACAACCATCTCCCGACCGGCTACCAGAAAGTCCTTAAAAATGCCTATGCCAAAACTAACAACCAATAGTCGGATCCTCATCTACGGCTTTGCCCGGGAAGGAGCCTCAACCCTCAAATTTTTGCGCCACCAAGGGTTAAAGCAAAAAATATTTGTCACCGATGATCGAGAAATAGAGATCTGGGACGAACAATTTAAAAGAGTCTATGCTACTGATCAAAATTTGGAATTTATTCAAAATCCAGACGTCCAAAACAAGGATTCAGCAAGCTTTGACGCTATAATCCTCACCCCTGGCAAATCAAAATGGAGACTGCCAGCAGAACTTTGGCCCATTCTTACAAACCAAACAGCGATATTCCTTGATAAATTTCCTCACCAGACCATCGGAGTGACTGGAACAAAAGGAAAAAGCACCACCTCAACATTAATATTTGAAATGCTCCGAGCCGCCGGCAAAAATGCTCTCCTTATTGGCAACATTGGCAAGCCACCCCTTGATTATTACCAGGATGTTAAGCCAAACACCATCATCGTTTTCGAACTGTCCAGCCATCAATTGTCACTAGTGTCGACAAGCCCCCACGTGGCCGTTTTGCTCAACGTCTTTCCTGAACATTTGGACTACTACCCTTCACTCAAGGACTATGTATCAGCAAAAGCAAACATTACTAAATTTCAGACCCAAAGCGATAATTTAATTTATAACTCCAACGACCAAAATATTTCTGCTATTGCAAGGCAAAGCCCAGCAAAACAATATCCCATAACAAGCAGTCGGATTCGGCAAGTCACTGACTGGGAAACATCCCTGCCAGGCAACTTCAACAAACTTAACATTGCCGCCGCCTTCGAAGCCGTTAAAATTTTTGGAGTCACGCCAGAAATCGCCCGGGATGTGGTGAAGAATTTTAAACCCCTGGAACACCGGCTGGAACTGGTTGGAACATTTCAAGGGATTACCTTCTACAATGACAGCATCTCAACAATCCCCGAAGCAACCATCGCTGCATTGGATACATTAAGTGATCGAGTACAAACACTGTTCGTTGGTGGTTTTGATCGGGGAGTGGGGTTTGGAAAGCTGGCCAAGAGAATTGTCCAAAGCCCAGTTGAAAATTTGATTCTTTTCCCAACCACGGGACCAAAAATCTGGCGAGAAATCCAGAAACTAAATTGGCAAGCCAAAGAGACATATCTGACTTATGAAACCAGTGAAATGAAGTCCGCCGTGAACTTTGCTTTCGAAGTTACAGCTCCGGGGAAGATCGCTCTCCTTTCGCCGGCCAGCCCCAGTTTTAATCTTTTTAAGGACTATGCCGACCGGGGCAAGCAGTTTAAGGGTTGGGTTGTCAAATTAGGAAAAAAACCCAACAAATGATATAATTTTGTGTGGATTTCCACTAATCAGTAACGAACCTTCACAAATTCAGTTCGTGCAAATTAGCCGCAAATTTGTGTAGATCCTTATGTTAAAAGTTCACTTCATGGGCATTGGGGGCTCGGGAATTTCCGGCGTGGCCCGCATGGCTCGGGAATTTGGCTATGTTGTCAGTGGCTGCGACGCTGAGGAAAGTGGTATCACACACCGACTGCGCAAAGATGGTGTTCCGGTCGAAATCGGTCACGACATCTCTCATCTCAAAAACGTTGACATTCTGGCCTACTCTCCGGCTGTCATCTACCAAAACCAAACTCACCCGGAGTATTCTCAAGCCACCAAAAAGGGTATTGCCATGATTTGGGAGGCATTCATGGCAAGATTCCTTCAAAAGGATAAATTCGTCGTTGCCGTCGCCGGCACCCACGGTAAAGGCCACACCGCGGCTATGATCAGCCTCATCCTTGAGCAAGCCGGTTTTGACCCGACCTGTGAAATCGGCGCCAACCTTCTTAACTGGGACAAGAAAAACTATCGTATTGGCAAAGGCCAACATTTCGTCTGCGAAGCGGACGAATTTCGCGAGAAATTTCTTCTGTATAAGCCCAACCTTGCCGTCATCACCTCGATTGAAATGGACCACCCCGAATATTTCAAAAACTTCGAGACGGTTCTCACCGCCTTTAAAAAGTTTGTTCTGCAAATAAAGGAGCCCAAAACACTGGTAATTAACGGCGAAGATCAAGGCTGTCTTAAGTTGCTTAAGCTCCTTAAGTCTCTTAAGTGGCGAGGAAAGATTATCACCTACAAAAAATTGACCAAATCGCAGGCAAAACTTCGTCTTCCCGGCGATCACCTCCGCGCCGACGCTGCCGCTGCCCGGACAGCAGGCATTGTCCTCGGCATTCCGGCCAAAACCATCAAAACCGCGCTCGAAAGTTTTTCCGGTTTGGAGAGAAGATTCGAATACAAAGGCGAAGTCGAAGGCGCCAAGCTCTATGACGACTATGCTCATCACCCAACCGCCGTTCTGGCCAACATCAAAGCTGCCAGAGAGCTGTTTCCAAAACGTCGCATCGTGGTTGTTTTCCAACCCCACATGTATGCCCGCCTGGAAAAGCTCTTTGATGAATTTGTCAAAGTCCTCAAAACAGCCGATAAGGTTGTCGTAACCGACGTGTATACAAAACGTGAGCAGGGGATAACCAAACCTTCCGGAAAAGACCTAGCTCTAACAATTACTGCCCCAAAAGCCACCTACGTCGGCGGCGACCTGACCAACGTCGCCAATTTCATCGAGCGGAACGTCCAAAAAACCGACGTGGTGATCTTAATGGGAGCCGGAGATATCTATAAAGTTTCTGACCTCCTTCTGATTGGAAATAGGTGACGATAATTACCAGTCAAAATTTGACAAACCAGAATAATGCCTGTAATATATAGCTATGAACATAAGTAAAGATCGTGAGCCGAGATTTTGGAAGAGGTGGCAAAAAGCAGGGGCAGTCGGCACAATAGGAGATGCCAAGTTAAACGAGGTTCGCACAAGCGGGAGGACATTGCCAATTGTTGCTGTAGCGAAACACTATTCGGGTCCAGCCGCGGGAGATTCAGTGGTTGGGCTGGGTGAGAAAGTAATTAATGAAGGAACTTCGACGGATGGACAACCTTGGAAAGTGACTGCGCCGGAAGTTTCCGTCGTAGTTAAAGGCCATGGGTGGCGAGTCCACGATCTGATACAACTACCTCGACGAGCGCGAGCCTTAGACCGAGTTTTTCCAAAAAAGTAGCCCTACACTACGTTCACTTCTGGTTCCAGGTCGATCTCAAAATTCATCTTTACCTCTTCCTGCATCTTTTGGGCAAACTCCAAAGTCTCCTGACCAGTGGCTCCGCCATAATTAACAACCACCAAAGCGTGCTTCTCATACGTACCAACATTTCCCACACGCTTTCCTTTCCATCCAAGCTCATCCAAAAGCCTTCCGGCCGGGATTTTGACCATATCCGTCATGGCAAAAACCGGATCGTCAGGATTTGGATAGAGCATGTGGTCAATTGGGTATGGCTGGAGATCTTTGACTGACTGGGCCAATTGGGCAAATTTGGCTTTGGAAACAAAGGGGTTTTTGAAAAAGCTCCCGGCCGTGCCCAGTTTGTGCCAATCCGGCAGTTTTTTTGACCGGATGGAAATAACGGCCTGAGCAATCTCTTTGGGCGTAAACTGTCTCTGTCCCCGACCGGGGTAAAGAGTGTCCAGCTCACCCTTGAGCGATTCATAGCGGGAATGATAAGTTGTGTCATAATGAGCCGTCTTAGAAAATTTAAACGTCACCGAAGTGACGAAAAATTTGCCTTTCAGATCATGCTTGAAAACGGAATCACGGTAATAGAAGTGGCAATCTTCGTTACTTAAGACACTTAAGTTTCTTAAATCACTTAAGTGAAAACCTTGCACGGACAGGATCACTTCTCCCACAGTCTGCCCGTAGGCGGCAATGTTCTGCACTGGCGCTGCCCCAACTGTTCCCGGGATAAACGCCAGATTTTCAATGCCAGATAGACCTTGTTCCACCGCCCACATCACAAACTCGTGCCAGTCTTCGCCCGCGGCCGCTTCCACGGTAACCGAGTCGCTGTCTTGAAGAGTCACTCTTCGGCCACGTAGTTCATTTTTGACGGCCAGCCCATGGTAATCCTTTGTCAACAGAATATTTGCTCCTTCCCCAAGAATAAGCATTAGCTCAGTTTCTAAAAGCACGGTGCTTAAGTTCCTTAGGTCACTTAGGGAACTTAAGGCGACAAAACGGTTTGCCTTGGCTGACACTTTAAAGGTGTTAAAAGGAGCCAGGTCAACGTTTTGTTGGACTTGAAGCATTTTTTGAGTAAAATTGAACAGGCTTAAGATTCTTAAGGCACTTAAGTCTCCTAAGTTTAGCACAAAATGACAACCTACACTGTCACTGGCGGCACACCCTTGCGAGGTAAAGTCGAACTTCGGGGCGCCAAAAACGCCGGCTTTAAAGAAATGATTGCCGCTCTTCTGGCCGACACACCGTCACAAATCTGCAATCTGGGATTAATTTCTGAAATTAATTTTGCTTCTCAAATAATTCAGACCCTTGGAGGCAGGGTCGTCCCCCGGACCGATCCCCACTGCGTTGAAGTTGACCCGGCGGGAATTGGAAATTTTGAGATACCCTCGGAAATGAGCTCAAAATCACGTTTTTCAATGATGTATGCTGGCCCGCTTCTTTCCAGATTTGGCAAAGTCGCCTTTCCCCAGCCAGGGGGAGATAAATTCGCCAAACGTCCCATTGATCGTCATATCGATGGCCTCCGGGCGTTAGGAGCAGAAGTTGAGTTTAAAAATGACACATTTTTCGCTAGTGCGCCAAATGGGTTAATTGGCACCACCTACCATTTTCCTAAAAGCACGCACAACGGAACCGAGGTCTTAATCTTAGCTGCGGTGAAAGCCAGGGGTACCACAATTCTGGAAAACGCTGCCGCCGAGCCGGAAATTGACGACATGATCAAATTCCTAAACACTATGGGGGCAAAAATTACCCGTGTTGAACCCCGGACGATTAAAATCGATGGCGTCAGTTCGTTAAAGGGGGTCACCCACCACGTCATGCCCGACCGCAACGAAGCGGTAACCTATGCCTGTATGGCTCTTGGCACCAGGGGGGATGTTTCAGTGTATAAGGCTAACCCCTCGGTGCTCAAAGAATTCCTGGAAAAAGCTGAGGAGTCTGGAGGAGGGATCCAAATAAGCAGCGATTATATCCGCGTTTATTTTAAAGGTCCCCTAAACGGAACACACGTTATCACCGCCCCATACCCGGGTTTCATGACTGACTGGCAGCCTCTTTGGGCAACTCTCATGACTCAAGCCTCCGGGGAATCGATTGTTCACGAGACGATCTACGAGAATCGTTTTGACTATGTCCCGGGACTAATCGAAATGGGAGCAAGGATCGAGTCGTACGAACCTGATGTTCCTGACCCTGACGAGTTCTACAGTTTTAACTTGAGCGATGACACCCCCCGGAGTAAACACGCTATCAAAATTTTCGGACCCTGTAATCTAACCGGCAATCATGTTGAGGTGAACGACATCCGAAGTGGCGCCACGGCTCTCCTTGCCGGCATGATCGCTCAGGGGACAACGACCATTTTTGATCCTAAGGACCAAATCAAACGCGGCTATGAAGACCTCGCCGGCCGCCTCACCAGCCTCGGCGCTCATATTGAGATTACCACTGATACTGTATAATTTAATCACCCTATGATGCCATCCTATCTCGGGCTCCTCCTCTTGTCTTTTTTCATCACCACCGTCCTCTTCGTGCCCTTCATCGATTTCCTCTACAAACTCAAAATCAACCGGACAAACGAAAGCAAACGGGTGGACACCCAGGATAAAAAAGCCTCTATCACCGCCCAACTGTTGTCCTATAAAACCCGCAAGCCAATCGGTGCTGGGGCCCTCATCATCTGTGTGACCACCCTCCTTTCCCTCTGGTCCTATGGTCTTCTGGGCATTCGCGCCCGACCAGAAGAACTTTTTATTCTCCTTTTTACTATGCTGTCTTTTGCCCTTCTTGGCCTCTATGACGACGTCCGCAAAAACGTCGACCGGGAGAAACTCGGCATCTTTTGGCTTCGCTGGCGCCACAAACTCATTATTGAAATTGCTCTGGGACTGGCGATCGGCCTCTATTTCTGGAAGATTTTGGGTTACGACTTTGTCAATATTCACTGGTTTGGGCTTCTGGACGTTGGTGTCCTCTTTGTGCCTCTCACCGCCTTCACTGTCGTCGCCTTTGCCAACGCCTACAATATTACTGACGGCCTTGACGGCCTATCAGCCGGCATTTTGCTCATCTGCCTCACTGCCTTTATGGTTCTTGCCGCCCAGCTACTTCACCCTTCGCTCGCTCTCTTCATCGCCATCTGGATCGGCTCTTTGATCGCTTTTCTCTACTTCAACGTTTTTCCCGCCCGCATCGAGCTTGGGGACACCGGCGCTCTAGCTTTTGGGGCCACGCTGGCGGTTGTCGGCCTCCTCACCGGCAAAATCTTTGCTCTGGCCATCATCGGCGGGGTTTTTATTTTCGAAGTTCTCAGCTCGACAATCCAGATGCTCTCCAAACACTTCACTGGCAAGAAATTCTTTGCTGTCGCCCCGCTCCATCTTTGGTTCATGTCTCGTGGTTGGGAAGAACCAAAAGTTGTCATCCGCTTTTGGCTGGCCGCCATTCTTTTTGCTATCTTTGGTCTCTGGCTCGGTCTCATCAAATAGGCTAATGCTAAGTCGAAAATCTGCCCCGCCGTTTGATCTTATCCCCGTTGTCCTCCTCAGCGGACTGCTGCTCTTTGGTCTGCTCATGGTCTACGACTCCTCTTCCGCCCAGGCCCTTCTCACTTTCCACGACAAGTACTATTTTCTCAAAGAGCAAGCGAAGTGGATTGTTTTTGGTCTCGCGGCCGGTGTAGCTGCTTTTTTTTTCGACTATCGCCGCCTGCAACAACTGGCCCTGCCAATTCTGATAGCTGCTTTAGTTCTTCTCTTGGCCGTCTTCCTCCCCGGGTTGAGCATTCGCGCCTATGGCGCCCACCGCTGGATCAACCTTGGCGTCTTTGTCCTTCAACCGTCAGAATTTGCCAAATTAGCCGCCATCATCTATTTTGCCACCTGGCTTAACAAACCCCAAAAGGGCAAACTTCTCTCCTTTTTCCTTCTTCTGGGAATTCTGGTCGGGTTAATCATTCTCGAGCCAGACATGGGCACAGCCATCGTTCTTCTGGGGACCTCGCTCGCCATCTATTTCCTGTCCGACAATCAGCTCAAACCTCTGCTTTTCACCATTCCGGTGATGGCCGGAGCCGCCCTGGCTCTAATCATTCACTCTCCCTACCGCTTAAAGCGTCTTCTCACCTTCATTAGTCCCGATTCTGATCCCTTAGGAGCTTCCTACCACATCCGCCAGGCTCTCATCGCTCTGGGAAGCGGGGGGCTTCTCGGGATTGGCCTGGGAAATTCTCGGCAAAAATATTCCTATCTTCCCGAGGCCAACACCGATTCAATCTTTGCCATTATTGGCGAGGAGCTCGGTTTTCTGGGCGGCCTCTTCGTCATCTGCACCGTTGCCTATTTTCTCTATCGCTGTTTCCAACACACCCGTCAGGTCAGTGATAAATTCGGCCAGCTCCTGGGCCTTGGCATCATTTCCTGGCTCGCCACGCAAACAATTGTCAATCTTGGCTCCATGGTCGCGCTCATACCGCTGACCGGCGTCCCCCTTCCCTTCATCTCCTACGGCGGCTCGGCCTTGGTTGTAGAATTAGTGGGCGTGGGGATCCTGTTTAACATTTGGAAACACAATCTTCACCGGTAATCACTTAAAGCCAGCCTATGAATCGTCTTTTCATCACCGGTGGCCATTTGACACCCGCTCTGGCAACTGTCGCTGAGCTGCAAAAAAGAGGGGAGTGGCAAATTTATTTTTTGGGACGCAAGCATTCTCTGGAGGGAGACGCCACTCTGTCAGTGGAATACCTCACTCTTAAAGATGACCGCACAATAACCTTTCTTCCAATCACGACCGGACGACTCCAGCGGCATTTCACCCGATACACCATTCCCTCACTCGTCAAAATTCCCTTCGGCTTTCTTCAGAGCCTCTATTGGCTGGCAAAATACCGTCCCTCGGTGGTTTTGAGTTTTGGCGGCTATGTCGCCATTCCCGTAGTCCTGGCCTCATTCCTATTGTCTGTCCCGGTTCTCACCCACGAACAGACACTGATCCCCGGCTTGTCCAATCGAATAATTAGTTTTTTTGCGAGCAAAATCCTCCTTTCTTGGCCGGACCCGGGACACATTTTTCCCAAAAATAAGTCATTAGTCGTTGGCAATCCCCTCCGACCAGAAATTTTTCAGACCAACAAGACCACCAACTGCTTGGCTTTTAAAAAAATGACGAATAAACATCATTCTCAGGTCCTCTATATAACCGGCGGGAACCAAGGAATGCAGTCAGCTAACAAAATCATCAAGGACGCTCTTCCTGAACTTTTAAAAACATGCCTGGTGATTCATTCAGCCGGAGTTAAAAATTTTCCGCAGATGAATCGTTTTCGGGAAACCCTTAGTGATGACCTCAAAGAAAAATATTTTCTCTTCGATTTCATAAACCAAAACGATATTGGTTGGGTTTTAAACTCTGCCGATCTCATCGTTGGGCGGGCCGGAGCGAACACTGTTTCGGAAATTGCCGCTTTGGGCAAAGTGGCTGTTCTGATTCCTCTCCCCTGGTCGGGTGGGGGAGAACAAAGCAAAAATGCTCAAATGCTCCTTCCTTTCGGTTCAACCATTTTGCCACAAGACAAACTGACGCCTAGTGTCCTTCGTGACGAAATTCTCCGGGTGAGCTCCGACCTAAAAAATCATCAAAAACTAGCCGCGCAGGCAAAAACCCTTGTCAACTATCAAGCTGCTTCTCTAATTGTTGCCGAGGTAGAAAAAGTTGTTCAAGGGGGCACCAAATGAGCCGGCGCCTTGCCTTGCCGATTGCCATCATTGCCTCCTTTCTCACGATCATTGCTTTTTTGCAACTGACCAAGACTCCGTCGCTTCGCCTTCCGATCGCCAATTCTTCCGCCACGACCGAACTTAGCCAGATCCTTCGCGAGCAGAATCTCGCCATCTCTTCGCCGCTAACCCTCACTGGCACCACCGCCACTGCCTTCATCTCTGGTCTCACCGTCTTTTTTTCTCTTGATAAGGACATAAACACCCAGGTCCGGACTTTACAACTAGTTCTAGGGCGAACTAAAATTGAAGCAAGAGCTCCGAAGGAGATCGATTTAAGGTACAATAAGGTTGTCATCAGATATTAAATGCCAAAAGACAAAATTGTCAGCGCCATCGACATTGGCTCATCAAAAATCACGACGGTGATTGCGGCCAGTGTTCGTGATGAAAAACTGTCTGTCGTTGGTGTGTCGACGGTTCCGTCCCGTGGACTCCGTAAGGGTCAAGTGGTGGACATTGAAGAAGCCGTCGCCTCAATTTCGGAAAGCGTTGACAGCGCCGAGCGTATGGCCGGCCTTTCAATTGGCAGTGCCATCGTCTCTGTTGGTGGGGCCCATCTTGGCAGTCAAAACAGCAAGGGCGTCGTCGCTGTCTCCCAACCTGAAGGCGAAATCACCGGTGCTGATGTCAACCGGGTCGTTGACGCGGCCCGAGCCATTTCTATTCCTTCCTCACGCGAAATTCTCCACGTTCTTCCCCGGGACTTCATCGTTGATGGCCAACCGGGGATCAAAGATCCCCTGGGCATGACCGGCGTGCGCCTCGAAGTGGAGACGCAAATAGTGAGCGGCGCCACGACAGCCATTCGTAATCTCGCCAAATGCGTCGGTGAAGTCGGCATCGACATTGACGCCGTCGTTTTTTCTGGCCTGGCCTCCTCCGAAGCCGTTCTTTCAGACACGGAAAAAGAGCTTGGTGTTGTCCTCATCGACATCGGCGCGGGAACGACCGACGTGGCAATTTGGATCGATGGTGCCCTGGCCTACTGCGCAGTTTTGCCAATCGGCGCCCGCAATGTCACAAATGACATTGCCGTTGGCCTTAGGGTCAGTTTGGAAAGCGCCGAAAAAATTAAACTCCTTCTCTCCCAAACCCTCAAACCGAAATTTGGCCTGGCCGAAAATCCGGACAATCGCAGCGGCAAACCCTTGGATGAAATGGACCTTTCCAGCCTCGATCTTCCTGAAGAAATCAAAAAGGTCTCGAAGAAAACTTTGGTTGACGGCATTGTCAAACCCCGGCTTCTGGAAATCTTCACTTTTGTCGGTCTGGAAATTCAAAAAGCCGGCCTTACCGGCATGACCCCGTCCGGTGTCGTCGTCACTGGCGGCGGAGCCCTGACTCAAGGCCTTCTTGAAGCCTGCCGCCAGCGCCTGGGCATGCCCTGCCGGATTGGAGCTCCCTTCACCACTCCGCCCGTTCGTCTGAGTGGCCTCATCGATGAACTCAGCGGACCGCAATATGCCACCAGCGTTGGTCTCGTTCTCTACGGCGCCAAGGAAGGAGAATTTGGGGGATCAAAAAAGTCCGGCGCTTTGCCCTTGCCAAAGGTTCCCTCCTTTGGTAAGATGGCCCAAAATTTACCCATAAGTGGTATTTTTGGGAGAATTATAAAGCTCCTTAAATCGTTTCTGCCCTAAACCAAAAAATTCGAAGCACGAAGCTCGAAACCAGAAACCACTCTTCGCTCTTTGAGTTTCGAGGTGGCAAGCAAGGATTTTAAATAATTTGCCTGCCCTTCCGAAGCTTTAGCGAAGGAGGGTTTCGAATTTCGGATTTAGGATTTCGAATTTATCAATTGTGTTAATTAAGCCCGATCTTGCCCGCTTCGCAAAAATCCGCGTCATTGGTGTTGGCGGCGGCGGCGGCAATGCCATCGCCTCAATGATTAACGGCGGCTCCATCCGCGGAGTCGACTTTGTTGTCATTAACACCGACGCCCAGGTTCTCCTGACTAATCCAGCAGCGACGAAGATTCAAATCGGCGAGAATCTCACTCGCGGCCTTGGCTCCGGCGGCGACCCGGAAACGGGCAAAAAAGCCGCTGAAGAGTCGGCTAAAAAAATCGAAGAAAAAATTATCGACGCTGACATGGTCTTCATCGCCGCCGGCATGGGGGGCGGGACCGGAACCGGTGCTTCCCCGACAATTGCCGAAATTTCCAAAAAAGCCGGCGTTCTCACCGTTGGTGTTGTCACTAAACCCTTTGCCTTTGAGGGCACTCATCGGCTGGTCGTTGCTGAAGAGGGGATTTCCGCCCTTAAAGACAAAGTTGATGCCCTCATTATCATTCCTAATCAGCGAATTTTGGAGGTCGTGGATAAGAAAGTCTCCCTCCTCGAGGCCTTCAAGATGGCTGACTCAGTGCTGACAGCTTCCGTTCAGGGCATTTCTGATCTCATTGTCATGCCCGGCCTCGTTAACCGGGATTTTGCCGACGTCAAATCCATCATGCAAAACGCCGGCTCGGCTCTCATGGGCATTGGCGTCGGCAGTGGCGAAACCCGAGCCTCCGTGGCCGCTCGTCAGGCGATCTCTTCCCCACTTCTCGAAATGTCCATCGACGGCGCCCGGGGTGTTCTCTTCAACATCATTGGTGGTCCGGACATGGGCATGACCGAGGTTGATGAAGCGGCCAAAATCATCGCTGCCGCGGCCGACCCTGACGCCAAGATTATCTTCGGCGCGACAATTGACGAAACCCTGGTTGACCAAATCAAGGTGACCGTCATCGCCACCGGTTTTGATGAAAACCGTCAAAGGATTGGCGAAATGCGCTACCAATCGCAATTCTCTGGGTCTTCACCGTTCACCCGCACCCCGACGACACCATACTCTGCTCAAGCCACCCCAACTGGCGACAACCAAAACGGCCAGGCAAAATCCGATGCGCCGGAACCAGCCAAGGAAATTGAGGAAGACTTCGGCGACGAGCTCGACATCCCAGCCTTTTTGCGCAAAAGGAAATAAATTAATTAAATCTATCCTCAAAATGATCGCCCTCCGTTAAAACTCCCAGTCTTTTCATTCGGCGCTGCAGATTGCTTAAAGCTCCTGTCTCTCTGTCATGGGTCTTTAGTCAATAAGGAACGAAACTGCTCGTTCTATGGGACATTAGAATCCT
>CAZSSJ010000012.1:15045-33059 GCA_964609775.1 uncultured Gammaproteobacteria bacterium | reverse complement strand
CTCCTTTCTAGACGTATTCTAGCTAGAAGTGTTGCACTTCGTTTACGAACCTACCTATCTTGCAAATGCGGCTAGGTGTAAGTTAGTATGATATGGTTAGAGTGTCTCTATAGAATATAGTCAGAGGTGATGGAGTAGGCAAGACAAGGAGAGAAGTTTTGGTCGAAAATGCAGATTTTGATCTCGGGCCAGCGATTGGGGAGGGTTTTTATTTCTTCGCGTGTGTGCCAGTTGATCTCTGGTTTAAGTTTCATCTGGGATTTTTGTTTTTCAGTGATGACCACTTCGTAGATCGCGAAGGCGTCGTCAAAGAGGACTTCATTTTTGGAGGTTTTGACGGTTTTTAGATGAAGGCTTCGGTATTTAAAGTTTTTGGAAGGGAGTTTTAGGCCGGTGTTTTCGAAGAAAGTTCTGGTTAGCGCGTCTTCGATTTTTTCGCCGAATTTGGGTTTGCCGCTCGGGAGATTATAGAAATTGATGTTGCCTTGGGGATGGGCTTTGAGAAGATACTGATTATGGCAGTGGCAAAGGAAACCGATGAAGAAAGTTTTGAAACCGGAGTTGTCAAGGTCCGGCAGATTGAAGTGAGTGATTTGTTTAATGCCGGATGTGGTGATGGCGTAGAGATTATTTTGTTTTTCAGTAAAACCGTCAGCGATAAGTTTTTTGAGATGAAAGAGAATGTTGTCGTCATGGGTGTAGCCTGAAATGAGGGAAGAATATTTTTGGTTGTTTTGGGTGAGGAGGCGTTTGAGAAGGATTTTTTGAGTTGGGTGCATGGAGTGATGCTTCGATTGTACACCCCAGGTAGAGTAGTTGGCTACTCTGGAAAGTTAGAAAGACGGGGTGTATAGTGGCCCTATGAAGTTGCTACTTACATCGGCTGGTCTTTCCACTGCGGCTATAAAGAAGAAATTCCTGGAGCTGATTAGCAAGAAGACAGAAGAGATTTCGGTGGCTTTTGTTGCGATGGCTTCAGATGTTGAAGAAGACAAGAGTTATGTTGAGAAAGATAAAGAGCTTTTTGCTGGAATAGGAGTGAAACTGAAAGATGTTGATTTGAAAAATAAGACGATGGTGGAACTGAAAGAAGAGATAAAGAATGTAGACGCTATCTTTGTCGAGGGCGGGAACACGTTTTACCTGCTTTATTGGATTCGTAGGTCCGGGTTTGATGAGGTAATTGAGGAAATGCTTTCCAAAGGAAAAGTGTATGTTGGTGCGAGTGCAGGAAGTATTATCCTTGGACCATCGATTGAAACTTCGGGGTGGGAAGGTGGAGATCGGGCAGATGTTGTCGAATTGGATTCTCTGGAGGGATTGGGATTGGTGAATTTCGGTATTTATCCTCATGTGAAGGACGATCAAAGAGAGTTTTTGGAAGAAAAGGGTCAAAAATTAAGCTATAAACTGATCCTTTTAACTGATGAGCAGGCGGTGGTTGTGGAAGACTCCAGATGGGGGGTTATTTAAGCATGAAATTGAAGCAGGTTGTGGTGGCTGCAATTGAACCGACGGCGCCGTTTAATTTTGACGCCACGTTTTTTAAGCCGGCGCATTTTGCCTCCGGGGATAACTTTTGGGAACGAGGGGTGAGATGGCAGACGTTCAGGTGGCAAGGGAAGAATCTCGGGGTGGTTTTTCGCAATGCCGGAATAGTGGAGAAACCGAAAATTGCGGTGGAGATTTGGAACGGCGAAAAATTGGTTAAGAGATTCGTGGAAGAGTTTGTTCGAGAGATTGTTTACCGCTATAATCTTGACTTTGGTTTAACGGAATTTTATCGCGAGTTTTCAAGGGACAAAGTTTTGGGACCGGCAATTAAGCGAATTTATGGGATGCGACCGGGGCATCAGGACTCGCTGTATGAATACCTGATTATTGGGGTGGTGCTGCAGAATTGCACGGTGCGGCGGTCAATTCAGATGATGCAGGCCTTGTTTGAAAGCTATGGAACCTTATTGGAGTTTGATGACAAGGAGCTGTGGTGTTTTTGGGAACCGGGAAGTTTGAAATCTGTTTCTGAGGAGGATTTGCGCGGTTTGAAACTGGGTTACCGGGCGAAG
The DNA here is from genome assembly GCA_964609775.1 of uncultured Gammaproteobacteria bacterium. GTDB lineage: Bacteria > Patescibacteriota > Microgenomatia > JAMCZE01 > JAMCZE01 > CAZNUP01. The sequence goes on along the minus strand of CAZSSJ010000012.1, from coordinate 30,993 downwards.
TTCATTAAAAGAATTGATGATCAGTTTGGAAGGGCGGAAATTGACGAGAAAAAATTGCGACAAAGTGATCGGGAAACGCAGATGAGGGAACTATTAAAATTGTATGGGGTCGGGCCGGCGACGGTTTGGTATCTGTTGTTTGATGTGTTTCATCAATATGACTTTTTCAATCATGTTTCGCCATGGGAGCAGAAGATTTATTCGAAAGTATTTTTCGATCGGCCGGTGACTGATCTGGTCCCAGTGGAAAAACTGTTAAAGTATTTTGAGAAGTTCGGGAAATACCGGCAACTGGCGGTGCACTATGTCTGGGAGGATTTGTGGTGGCAACACAGGAAGAAACCGATTCCCTGGCTTACCAGGGAAGTGAGGACGTGATTTGACTTGTTGTAATTGACCTTAAAACTTGGTACAAAAGGCTTGTGGAGGAGACGACGAAAATTGCTGTTTTCAAGGGGAGGAAAATCCGTCGTGTCATTTTTAATAACGAATGGTGGTTTGCCATTGTTGATGTTGTGGCGGCACTTACTGATTCTGTTCAACCGGATGGGTATATTAAAGACATGCGACGGCGCGACCCTGAACTTTCTAAAGGGTGGGGGCAAATTGCCACCCCCCTTTTAATTGGGACTTCGGGCGGTGCTCAAAAGGTGAAATGTGCTAATACTGAGGGAATTTTCCGAATTATTCAATCAGTTCCTTCACCGAAAGCAGAGCTGTTCAAACGCTGGTTGGCCAGAGTGGGTTACGAAAGAATTCAGGAGATCGAAGATCCGGAACTGGCAACAAAAAGAACTCGGGCGCTTTATAAGGCCAAGGGTTATCCAGATTCCTGGATTGAAAAGCGGATGAGGGGAATTGAGGTTCGGGAAACTTTGACAGATGAATGGAAGAACAGAGACGTCGGGGGAGACAGAGAATACGCAATTTTAACAGCGGAAATTTCCAAAGCGACGTTTGGAATGACGTCGTCACAGTATAAGAAGTTTAAGGGTCTGGAGCGAGAAAACTTGAGGGACCATATGGATGACTTGGAACTGATTTTCTCCATGCTTGGTGAAGCCTCAACAACGGAAATTGCCAGAAACAAAGATGCCCGAGGATTTAAGCGGAACAAAAAGGCGGCGAGTGAGGGAGGGACAGTGGCCGGAAATGCCAGGAGAGAATTGGAAAGGAAAAGTGGCAAAAAGGTTTCGACGAGGAAGAATTATCTGAAGAGACTGGGTGCTCAGAGATTAATTAGTCATTAGCTGATTCTTGTTATGAATCTTCAGGGAAAGACCGTGGCGATTACGGGAGCCAGTGGGGGGATTGGGAAGGTGCTGGCGAAGAAGTTGGCGGCCGAAGGGGCCAAGCTGATTTTGACTTTCCACGATAAAGATAAGGAAGCTTTGATGAAACAGAATTTTCCGGGACAGGTGCTTTTTCAAGCAGATTTTACCAAGGATGGTCAGGTGGAAAAGTTAATACAAAATATCACTGAGGTAACAGACGAAGTTGATGTCCTTATTAATGCGGCTGGGATTGGGGTTTATGAACCGTTGGAAAAAATTAGGATCTCTGATTGGGACAATTCATTTGCGATTAATGTCCGGGCGCCGTTTCTGTTGACCCAAAAGCTTTTACCGCTTCTGCAAAAAAGTTCCGATTCGCTGGTGGTGAACATTGGTTCCGGTGCGGGGACGATGGCAATGAAAGGGCGAGCTGCTTATTGTGCGACCAAGTTTGCCCTGCGGGGAATGACATTAACTCTGGCGGAGGAATTTGCCGGACGTCGGCCGCAATTTTGTTTAATTACACTAGGGAGCACACTGACGAGTTTTGGAGGTGTACCGGTGGAAAAGAAATTGGAGTGGCAAAAGCAGGGCCGGGCCTATTTTACAGTTGAGTGGGTGGCGGACCGGCTGGTGGAAATTGTTAAGAATGACAAAAGGGAAGTGGAATATGTTTTGTACCCTGGTGACTACGGTTTAAGCCCCTGGAAGAGGCCGTAATCATTTTATGCAGGATCAGTTAAAACAGAGAATTATTGAGATCGTGAAGAAGATTCCAGCAGGGAAGGTGGCGACGTATGGGCAAATTGCGGAGATGGTGGGGATTCGGGATGCGCGAATGGTGGCCAGGGCAATTAGCGGGAATGAAGATCCGGAAATTCCCTGTCACCGGCTGGTGAAAGCGGATGGCTTACTGGCTCTTAACTATTCAAAGGGGGACTGGCGGGAAGATCGGAAGAAGTTATTGTTGGAGGGAGTGGGGTTTCTGGCGGAGAGGAGGGTGGATTTGGAGAGGAGCAGGTGCGAATATTAGTTTCATTGGACAAGGGGATTGCCAATTACATTAAGTTGTGGACAGTTGAGAGTGTCCATCCCGAGTAATTGAGCTAAGACTAACAGGGCCTCCCGTTTTTTGTCAGGTGACGCGTAGGTGAGAACTTCAGCGGCGTGGCCGGGTTCCCAGTGGTGATGGAATTCGAATTCTGCCATTATTTCTGCAATTTTAGGGACTAAGGGACAATGGCATTCAATTATTTGCCTGTGAATGATAGTTGCAAACGGACACGGGACTAGTAGGGGTATGTCTGGTTTGGCCATGGAACTTCGCTCAGGGTAAACTTCTCATCCAGACTTCAGATTTGCCAATCTCAAGGCTAAAGCACTGAGCTTGTCGAGTGTGCTGAGGCCTGGATTCGAACCAGGGTAGCCCTTTCGAGCGCCAGATTTACAGTCTGGTGTATTTGTCCACTCTACCACCTCAGCTAGGGCTTAAATATTATACTAAATTTTGAGCTTGATTTTTCTCGCTTGAAAGAGGCCGGGGAGATTGTCAAATCTTTTAGGGAAGATCCAGGAAATTATTGTGTGGAGGCAAAGACAAATTAGTGCCAAAATTAAGAATTGATTAAAACTTCGTAGGGTGATGGCAGTCGTAAGAGACGCAAGAAGGGAAACAATTACGGCGATGCTAAAAATGATATGGGGAATAAAGACTTTTATGCCAACGACTTTCTCCGGATGGAAGATGAAAAAAATTAATAAGATGATGAATGTTGCTTCAGTCAAGTAAAGAGAAATGTTACCCCATGAGAGAATTAAAGAGCTTTTGGTGGCAAGGAAATAGTTAAAAATTAACGCTCCGTAGAGGGGAATGAAGAAAAAATCTCCGAGCAGAAAACCGGGATTTTTGAAGAGAGTTTTCCAAGTAGCCGGGCCTTTTATTGCTGGTGGTAAGAGACTTAAAAAATTTATTAAAGTGACGATGAAAAAAACGATCGAGTTTTGGAGAAGAGTCATAATTTTTAAATTTGCAGAAGAAATTCTTAAATCTGCACTCTAATTTTTGAGCCGAAGGTGGGACTTGAACCCACGACTTGCTGTTTATCCCAGAGAATTCAGCCGGCTCTCTTGAGCCGACTGTCGGACTTGAACCGACGACCTATTGTTTACAAAACAATTGCTCTACCACTGAGCTAAGTCGGCTTGAATTTTCGGGATCCCGAACTTTCAAGCCAAATTTTATCAAAATTTGACTGAAAGGTTCTGGGACAAAACAGCTACTCTACCACTGAGTTACCCCGGCGAAAAAACTAGCAAAGCAAAGCTTTGCGTCCAAAAAGCAGTATTTCCTAGGCTAATTATACAAAAGGAGAGGCGAGAAGACGAGAGCCCTCGACCCTTCGGCAAGCTTCCGCCTTCACTAAAGTTACGGCGGACAGGCAGGGCAAGCTTGGCTCGGGATTTAGCAACGAGAAGTTCCCCAAATGAAGGGCAAAAAGAAAGCGTTTCCTCGGAAAAAAGTGGGTCGGGAGGCTTGTGACCTTAGGAATTCCATAGCCAAAAGACCTTATCCGCCTTATTTCCCTTTAAAATAGAACGCTAGCGAGGAAAATGACTTCCTTCAACCCGAATCTATCAGGGAACTCTGAAATAATTATATCCTATCGTGTCAAAGACTAGCGGAGGAGGAGAGAGGTGATCTGGAAAATGATCGGGCGCATGAGGCCAAAAATGAGACTGGGAAAGAAGATGAGGATGGCAAAGATGATTAAAAAACCGAACCTCTCAAGTTTGTAGATTTCGCTGGCCAGTTCGTCAGAGAGGACACCGGCGAGGACTTTGGAGCCGTCAAGCGGAGGGATGGGGATTAAATTAAAGACAGCAAGCATGACGTTTAAGAAAATGCCCTGGGTGGCGAGGAGGTCAACGGCCTGCTTCAGAGCATTACTCATGATGAACAAGTCACTGGCCCGAAGGAGGAGAGAGAGAAAGACGGCGATTGTTAAATTGGTGGCCGGGCCGGCGAGGGCGACGAGGGCGGAATCTTTTTTGGGTTCTTTAAAATTGAATGGGTCAACAGGGACGGGTTTGGCGGCGCCAAAGATGATGCCGGCATTGGAGAGATAGAGAAAGAGAGGAAGAAGGATGGTGTAGATCAGATCGATGTGGGGCAAAGGGTTCAGGGTGAGGCGCTTGGCCAGGCGGGCCGTCGGGTCGCCGAGCTTGTCAGCGACGAAGCCGTGGGCGATTTCGTGGAGGATGACAGAATAAATTAGAACCCCGAAGATCAGGATTTCGACGGCCGTGCTTGTCAGTTCGGGGTTTGGCATGATAGAATTCATTTTAGCATATGACAGTTTGTGACATCTGCGGCAAGGGAGTGCAATATGGCCACAATGTCCGGCATACTCATTCCGGGCAGTGGGAAAAGCGGGCAACAAAGACCCGGCGGATTTTCCTGCCAAATTTACATAAGGGAAGGGTTTTAATTGATGGAGTGGTCAGGAATGTTCGAGCGTGTGCTTCGTGCATCGCCAGATATGGCGTGAAATATTCTCCGAGGGTTTCGGTTGCGGCTTAACAATCTTCGAGATTTCGTCTAGAATTTTAATGTGAACGAATCGGTTTCTTCTTATAATCCCAGTGAGGATAGGGATTTAGCGAGATTTAATCATGAAGATAGATTGAAGGGATGCTTGGCTGTGGTGGCAGGGTTGGTCGTCCTCTGTGCTGGTGTTGTTTCCGGAAGACCCGAATTTGGTATAGGGTTTGGAGTTCTTGCTGGGATGGGTGTGTACGGGTTTTTGAGAGTGTTTGGTTAATTATTTGCTGATGATAGTTCTCACTTAGTGAGAAGGCGGGCGAGGGTTTTGTCGATCACAATTTTACTGTAGCACCTTTTGTGGCTTTTTGCCCTCGAATTGGACTTCGTCAAGGATGAGCTTGTTTTCTTCCAGATGACATTTTCGGATGAGCAGTCTTTTGCCTTCGGGATTTATGGTCCAGAGACCGGGCCAGGGGGTCATTGCTCGGTAGAAATCGAGCAAATTTGAAATTTGAAATTTGAAATTTGAAATTTGTTTGCCATGATGTTTTGTTTGGAGGGCTTCCTGTTGGATTTGGGGGAGAGATTGTATTGACGCCTTTTGCAAGGGGTGGGCTTGCAAAGCTTGCAAAGCCTGTTGCAACAGTCTCCAGGGGATGAAGCCGTCGGCCTTAGTTAGGAAACGGCAGAAAGTGGCTTGGGAATGGTCTTGGGGTTTTAGGGTGATGGGGTGATAGGATGATGGTGAATAGTCATTAATTATTGCTGGAAGGATTCTGGCTGTTTCTTGGAAGAGGCGAAGGTAGAGGGTTTGGGTTGTGTCGTCAGGGTGGATCGGGTATGGCTTTTGCCAGAGAATGGGGCCGGTGTCGAGAGTTTTTTCCAGTTTGAAGATGGTGACCCAGGCTTTGGTGTTGCCTCGCAGGAGGGTGAATTGGACCGGGGAAGGCCCGCGTAAATCAGGAAGTTTGCTGAAGTGGATGTTGAGGGTGCCGAGCCTGGGGAGGTTGAAGATGGCTTCCGGGATGATGAGGCCGAAGTCGGAGACAACAGCGAAGTCAGGATGGATTTGTCTAATTTGACTAATTAGTCCAATTTGACTTTGGGTATCTTTTTTGAGCGTTTCGGGAGTGATGACAGAAATTTTGTGTTCGATAGCCCAGGTTTTGGTCGCTGACGGAGTCAAAACTTTTTTTCGACCGACGGGTTTGTCGGGCCGGGTGACGACCAGTTTGAGGTCAAAGTTTTGCCGCAAACTTTCGAGGATGGGCAGACAATAGTCAGAAGTGCCGAAAAAGACAACGTTATTTAGCATTTTTTACCAATTGCTTCGGATATCTGGTGGTAATGGTTGACATCGAGAAGTTTCACCAAGTCACGGTTGATTTGGGCGACGAGCTGGGGGCCTTGGAAGACGAGACCAGTGATGAGCTGGACGAGGGAAGCGCCGAGGCGGATTTTTTTGTAGGCGTCGTAGGCTGTAAAAACGCCGCCGCAGCCGATGATGATGAGCTGGCGACCGTATTTTTGATGGGCCAGAGAAATGAGTTCGTTGGAGCGTTTTTCGGTCGGCTTGCCGCTGAAATTGCCCCTGGCGAAATGATTTACTTCAGTTTGGTCGAGAGAGGGATCCAGACGATTGGTTTGGAGGTTGCCAAAGATGACGCCGGTTAGTTTTTCGGCAACAATGATCTGGAGGAAGCGGAGGATTTCGTCGTCGGTTTTGGTGATGGGCATTTTGACAAAGATTGGTCTTTGGGTTTTAAGGCTTTTTACTGCTCGAATTAATTTTTGTAAATTTTTGGGCTCATAGAAGGTGACATTGCCATAAAGATTGGGACAACTGATGTTCAATTCATAATAGGAATGCTTGAGGGATTTGGCTTCGAATATTTTGAAAGAAGCGACAATGTCGTTGATGGCTTTGTCGAGCGTGTCAATTTGGGGCAGATTCGTTCGGCCAATGCTTATGCCGATGGGGATGGGGAAAGAAAGGGCGGCGAGTTTGGCGACAGTTTTCTTGGCGCCAAGGTTTTTGAAGCCTTTGTTGACCATCAAGGCTTGGGAATTGGGCAAACGGCCAAGGCGCGGCCTGGCATTGCCTTTGTAGGGCAGGTTAGTGATGGTGCCGATGGTGTGGAAGCCGAAGCCGAATAAGGGCAGGGTTTGGGTGAGTTTGGCCATGTAGTCAAAGCCGGCAGCCAGACCCAGGGGGAATGGAAAATGGATGCCCGCGATTGTTTGGGCGATGCGGGGGGAAGAAGCGGGGATGAAGAGGGGGGAGAGGTTCCGAGTCAGGGTGGATTGGGAAAGCGCTTGGGCTAGAGACAGGGTATTTTCGTGCACGGCTTCAGCGTCAAGGCGAAAGAGGGCCGGTTTGAGAACGTACTGATAGCCAAGAGCGATGAGATCGAGATGATCCATGGGGGTTAAATTTCCACCTCTTGCCAAATGTCTTTACCTTTTTTGTCCTTGCCAGTGAGTTTGTAGAGCTTGCCACCCTGTTCGAGAATGCGCTCAATGAAAATTTTACCACTTAGGTGGTCCATTTCGTGTTGGACGACGACGGCAGGGAAACCGCGGAAATTTTCAATTTTCAATTTTAAATTTTTATTTAAATATTTCAATCTGACCCATTGCCAGCGCTGGACGAGGCCATAGTAGTTCGGGCGGCTGAGACAGCCCTCCAGCTGGGGTTTTTTGTCGTCAGGTGAGGGCTGAAGTTCGGCGCTGTGGTCGAGGATTTCCGGGTTAATGAACACGTGCACCGGCTCGTCTTTTTTGGTCGAGAAGCGGGCGAGGAAGAGGCGATAGGGAAGACCAACCTGATTAGCGGCCAGGCCGACACCCGGCGGGTCTTTCTGAGCTCTGAGGGTTTCGGTCATGTCGATGATAATTTTTTGGAGTTTAGGGCCGGAAAAGTTAACGGCGACGGCTGGGGTTCGGAGGATTTCGGCCGGAGATTGGACAATGTTCATGGCTCTATTTTAAGTGACTTAGGAACCTTAAACAACTTAAGGCTTTCGAATTACTCTTTTTTGAACAGGATCTGGCGGATGGTTTTGCCTTGGGAGTAGGCGTCTTTCATGAGGATGACCACTGTCGGGACAACAAAAGTGCCGACGAGGCCGAAAGTGATGTCTTCAATGGGGACGGGACCTATCCAGAACCCAATGGATTTGCTGCGGGAAACGTCCCAGAATTTCATGGTGTAGCCGATGTAGTCGGCAAAGTACCAGTAGATGAGACCAAGGAGATTTATGAGCGCTAACAGTTTTAGATGTTTAACAATGGTTTTATGGTGAAACAAGATCAGAATAGTGACAAAGGAAAAGCCGAAGATAGTGCCGAGCAAAAGGTATGAGTACATAGTTATTAGTTGTTGGTACGCAAGTTTTTAAGACTCCAGAGAGTCACATAGGTCAGGTTGATGGTGGCGAGAAAAACGAACAAATATTCTTCGAGAGGAAGACCAAACAACCAGAGGCCGATGAGCTTCTTCGGGAAAAACCAGATACCCAGGAAAGTGCCGATGATGTCACAGGGGATGCCAAAAATGAGGGCACCGAAAAGAGTTTTAGAGAAAATTTTCCGATTTTCGGTGAAGATTTTTCGATCAATAAAAACGTAGAGGATAATCGGGGAGGCGAGAAAGATGGTGAGCCAGTAGATGTACATACTAGTTCGGGATATTTGGCCAACCAAAAATAGCCATGGCTAACAGGATTATCGCGGCTGGGATTAAAAAGCCGGCAGCCAGTTCCGGCCAGGTGTGGACTTTGAGGGTTTTTCTTGCCCACATAATCGGAATTAAACCAAGAAAAAGCCACGTGTAATTAAGGCCGAAGAACAGAATAAGCGAACTTATGGTCAGGGTGGCCAAAGCGATGTGAGCGCTGACTTTCAGTTTCAGAGAGTGGTAGAAAAGGACAAGGGTGAGGATAATGACCGAGAGAAGCAGGCTCAAGTGAAAAACAGTGAGAGTGGTCAGAAGATAGGTCAGGGCGATCAGGCTTATTAAAGAAGATATAACCACGGGAGTAAGGTATCTAGCCCGGTCGCCAACGTCTGACCACTCGATGTCTTTGGCTCTCTTTGTGGCTATGAGGTAGGTGGTGATTAGGATGGGAACAGCAATAACAATGATGAATATCAGGGGATAAACCCAAAGTGCTTTTTGAAGGCCAACGCCAGATTTTAGAGCCGTGATGAGCCACAGGAGACAAGTTAGCGGTAGAGGACCAAAGATTCGGGAGATGAGATAGGCGAGTTTTTGATCCGGGGATTTTATTTCGAGGCTGGCGTAGCTGTCGCGTTTTGACCAATGCTTAAGAAGCAAGTTCTTTATCTGAAGAGGGATTGAATCTGTGGCCATGTGATGATTTTATTGTAGTTCAAATAGTTCCAGACGAAAGCGGCGAGCAGATAGAAGGTGATTAAAGCCATCGTCGTGATGGCCCGGGTGAAGGAAATGTTTAAAGTTGGCCGGGCGACATTTTCCGGAAGGTAGACAGCTTCGCGGAGCCTCCCCACAGCATAGCCGAAATAGGGGATGGCGATGATCATGGGGTAGTACCACCAATACTGATGAGTGTAGGCCAGATAGGCAAAACCGACAGCGCTCGTGATGAGAGCAATCTTGGCTAAGCGGATGAGCCAAGTGTAACCCAGAACAACGCCGGTGTTTTTTAAGCCGCCTTTTTGGTCAGATTCGAAATCCATGATGAGAAGGATAAATTCGCCGACGGAAAAGAAAAGGGCCAGGGTGAGAAAAGCAGGATTGAAAACAGAGAGGAAAGGCCTATGGTTTAGAGTGAAAGGGATGGAATAGGTTATCAGGGCAACAAGGAAGAGGGAGAAGATATCCAGGAAAAACCGGGCCTTGAAACGCAGGGGCGGAAGACTGTAGAAAGTGTTCAGAAAAACCAGGACTGCCCATTGCCAAAAAAGACCATAAGTGAACAGAATTATGCTTCCAATTATAGTTAAGATGCTCCATATGATGATTACTATTTTTATAGATATTTCACCGTTTTTGATTCTTGAGCGATAGGAGTGCTGATCAGCGTCTTTGGAATCAACAAAGTCGTTAATGATGAAACAGGCGATGGCCAGGCTCAGGAGGCCAATAAAAACTTGAAGAATGGCGGTTAAGTTGAAATAGCGGGCGTCGAGAAGGCCAAGAGTGAAGACAATCATGCCGATCGTCTGGTCCTTGAGGCGCATCATCTTAATGTAGGGGGCGGCTTTTTCCTGAAGAGTGTCGATTAGATTAGATATCATTGGGAGCTGGTCTGTTTTTCTAAACTTCTCTGATGACCATATATTCGGCTACGCCTTGAATATAGTCAATTGCCTTGGTGTTTATTTCGGAGATGCCCCGGAGCTTGGCGGCAGAATCGGCAGCCTTACGGGCGTATTGTTTAGCCAAATCCTTTGAATAAGCGTATGAGCCGGAGTCCATGAGTGCCTGTTTGGCGGCGTTGAGATCTTCTTTGCTGGCTTGCATTTTGCCCCAGACTTTATGGAGCGATTGTTTTTGGCTTCCGGTGCCGTTTTCAAGGAGTTTGAGAACGAGCAGAGTGCACTTGCCTTGCAGGAGGTCGGAGTCGGCCGATTTGCCAGTTTTTTCCGGTGTCCCAAAAACGCCTAGAATATCATCCTGGAGCTGAAAAGCCACGCCCCCATCCATGGAATAGTCATGAAGGATATCAAAAACATGCGGATTGTCGATTTCTCCCAAATAGGCTCCTATGAAAAGGGGGTTCTCGTAGGTGTAGATCGCTGTTTTGGCTTTATGCAGAGTGATGACGTCATCCTGCGTCCAATTGGAGAATGCTTCCAGCTCGAGGTCATAGGCTTGACCGTAGGCCGTGTTGGTAATCCCTCTTAACATTTGTTGGGTGGCCTTGGAGTTGCCGCAGTTGTGGATGAGCTCAAAGCCAAGGCAAAGGACGGCATCAGCAGCACTGACGGCCATCGATTCTCCAAGATGGACATTCCCATTGAACTTCTTTTCATAAAACTTATGGGTGGTCGGTCCGCCGCGCCGAACAGTGTCCTGGTCCATGAAGTCGTCATGCATCAAAAGGGCCGTGTGAACAAGCTCAATCCCAATGGCTGCTTGCCAGACGACGTCGTCAAGAGCCTTTCCGCTTAATTTAAAGCCATAATTTACGTAGGATCCGCGAAGACGTTTTGAGGCTCGAAGGTTATGTTCTTTTGAGTGCTCCAGGAGATCGTGAACCATTTGTTTTTGGCGGTCGTTAAAGCCAAAATTTCCGCTAATTTCCTTATACCAATATGCCGCTAACTTGGGGTTAATTTCGGCAACATAGTCCTGCAATATTTTTTTGGCGTTTTGAGCAATGTCCATAAAAAAACACCCTTGGGTGCCTGTTGACTTATTTTAACGAATATATTTGCTTAGCGTAATCAAATTTGTAAACAGGGTTATTTTACAGCTTGCTTGAATATCCGCCAGCTGGCGGAATGAAAGCGAACGGAAAAGAAACCTTGTGTCCGAAAGGATACCCCACAGCTTGCTGTGGGGGGATTTCATTTGCAAACTTTTTTGCCAGTCGTGAGGTAATTTTATTACACTATCGGGAAAATCTAAAGTGGGAGTTAAGAGAGGATGGGTGGCGGCGTAGAAATTGGCGCCGAGGTGTAGAATATTACTCAGCAAATATATGGCAAAGGAGAGATCTCGTTTTAAAGAGGGGGGGCCGAAGCATGTGGCGATTATCATTGATGGTAATAGGCGGTGGGCGAGAGCCAGAGGCTTACCAGACGTCAAAGGTCATAAGGCCGGATCAGAAGCTCTCGAGCGAATTGTGGAAGCTGCGGCCAAGATGGGAGTTGGAACGTTGACGGTGTATGCTCTTTCGACTGAGAACCTTCATGAACGAGCCAGAAGGGAGATTTTGGCGCTGTTTCGATTAATTGAGGGGGGGGTTTAAAACTAAACTGGAAGAAATGGCAAAAAATGGTATCCGGGTGGAAATTTTAGGGGAAACGGAAGGTTTGCCAAAGAAGATTGTCGAAATAATCGAGAAGACAAAAAAGACTTATATTGAGAATGAGGCTAAAGTTGAACATTGCCCTGAACTATGGTGGACGTCGGGAACTGGTGGTGGCAATTCGCAAATTAATTTCCGGGGGTATTAGGCTAGATGAACTCAATGAGGAGATTGTTAACCGGCAGTTATATACTTCAGGTCAAGGGGACCCGGATCTAGTTATTCGAACCGGTGGAAAGATTCGCTTATCGAATTTTCTTCTCTGGCAAACGGCCTATTCGGAACTTTATTTTTCAAAAAAACTTTGGCCGGATTTTTCTCCAGCCGACCTGCGGGCGTCAATTTCCTGGTTTCAAAAACAAAAGCGGAATTTTGGGAAATGAAAGCGTACGACTTCTATTTTAGATGCTTCTGGGACCTGGTCTTGCAAAGTCAGACTGACAAGTGCTTTTGGGAGAATTTGATGGAATCGTAGAGGCTTTGTTGGGATTTCTGGGGATATCTGGTGAAAAAGTCTGGGGCGAGCTTTGGAAGACCGAGGAAGCTGGCGGCGACAAAAAGGCCAGTTTCGGCGAAATCAGCCAAATTTTGGATGTAGTCAACCTCGAAGGTGAAATAGCCGGAATAATTGGTTTTGGCAATCTGGTGCAGGAGGTCGGCGTAGCGGGGAGACTGCATGATGCCGTGATCGCGGTTGAGCGCCGGGACGAATTCGTTCAAATGAATGTGGGCGATGGTGCGGTTGATATTGCTGCGGGAGACTTTCATCAGTTCCTGCCAGGTTTTGTCGATTGACTGGCCGTTTATTTCCACAGTGGCCGGGTCGTAAACAATGGGGAGGCGGAATTTTTGGTAAAGTGCTAGGGGATCAAAGGTCCAGCGCTCGGCCGGTTTTTTTGTGAGAAAAGCGGCACTTTTCTCAAAGTCATTTTCAAGAAAAAGTTTCGGGCGGTTGGCTTTGGTCAGTTTGAGAAGCTTCGAGACGAAACGCCCGGGATTTTCCAGGTCGACGTCAGGGGTGTGGAAGACGACATACTCTGCGCCCACTTTTTCGGCAAAGGAGACGGTTTTTTGGGCCTGTTCCCACAGGGTGCCGGTGAGGGGTGGTTTAAAAAGAAGGTGGGTGTAGATTTTGGGCATCAGACCGGGAGAATTTTTCATTTGTGTCCAGGGAGAATGGACGCCTTTAATTTTGCCACCAATGGGAGAGCGGTTGACGTCTTGCGGATCTTGGTCGATTATGTAGTAGTATTCAAAGCCGACGGCAATCGGAGAAGAATGGGAGAAGCGGCCGGAGCGGAGATCCTCGTAATATTTAAAATCAGCCAGGGTGACGGTTGGGGGCAGGAGACCGGCGGGAAGAAGGAACCGGTTATTGGGCCAGGGAAGCTTGGTGGTCATTTGTTTTCCTCCAGCCATTTTTGGGCGCGGGCGTCGGCGCCGATGTGACTTAACATATATTCCATTTGTTCCCGAGCTTTGTCTTTCTGGCCAAGCTGGTCGAAGTAGAGCCCCAGAGCATAGTAGGCGTCAGCATAATCCGGTTTAAGTTTGGTTGTTTCCTGCATAATTTTGATGGCGTTTTGGAGATCGCCGGACTGGCCGAGGATGAGACCATAGTTATAGTGGACTTTGGCGTCGGTTGGGGCCAGACTGACGGCCTTCTCAATGCTTTGGAGAGACTTATTAAGATATTGCTGATTAATTTGCGCGAGGTTATAGAAGAGCTTAGTTCGAGTTTTCCAAAACTGGAGGACGTTTGGAGAGATGGAGATGACCTTGTCAGAGTCGGCGATCGCTTTTTGGCCGAGAGTCGCGGCGGAAAGATTTGTCCCGGGGATGGTTTGATTAATTTTCTCCTGAGCGGAGCCGCTGGCCTGCTCGAAAAGGGCGAGAGCGATGACCGATTCGTTGTGGGCCAGCTCGTCGCGAAAGGTTGGTTCGCCGGGGCTCGTGTTGACGGCGGAGTTGAGAAAGGAGAAGGCGGGAACATATTGGTTGACGCTGTCGAGGTTCTTGCCGTAGGCGTAGGCTTTGTCGGCGCGCCACATTTTGGCCAAGTTAATTAGGAGAATTGAGCTAATTAAGAGAATTGAGGAGATTACAAGCCACCGCCATATGGTTACATTGCTAAATTGTTTCATTGCTAAGCCAGATTTCGGCGAGGATTGGGTAGGTTCGGTTTCGGGCTGATTTAAGATTAAACTGAAAGCGGGGATGAGGAAAAAGAAGAGGCCAATGATGACGACGGAGAAGCCGAAGAAATTGGTGACGAGGATGGAGACGTAGGCGGCAAATAGAGAAGAAGTGAGAAATGAGTTATTAGTTATTGAGTTATTGGTGTGGAGGTGTTTCAGGAACCACCAGGAGTATATTCCGATAAGACTGAGATAGGCGAGCATACCGACGGTACCGGTGGTGGCGAGAATATTTAAGAATTCATTGTGGGCTTTGTTGTAGAGAAAATCCCATTCGGAGACCATGTTGTGACCAACCGGGCGATCAAGGTAGTAGGCGTAGGCAAAGGTTTCGACGCCAGAACCGAAGACTGGGTAGCGCTGCCAGATTTTGAGAGCGCCCTGCCAGACGATTTTTCGAATGTCGCCGGACTCGCTGATGCCAATGTCGATATAGGGGCGAGGGGCTAGGGGCGAGGGGCTAGAGGGGGCAGCCGTTTTTTTAGCTAAGAAATTCTCAATGGAGTAGTGTTCGATTTGGGAGAAGGGAAGACCAAACCATAGAATGAGTAGGGCGGTTGAGGCGATCAGAGTGACTAGCGGTTTAGTGAGCAAAGGTTTAATGTTTATTTTTCTAATGTTTAAGGCTAAGTATGATCCGAGAAGAATTGCCAGGCCGGCAATTAAGCCCAGGATCCCGGAGCGGGATTTGGTGAAGAGAAGAGCGGCGAAAAATAGTGGAGGAAGGAGGAGAAATAAGTTATTAGTTATTGAGTTATTGGTTATTGCTCTGGATATGTTTGATTTTTGATTCTTGATATTTAAGAAGAAGCCGAGCGAAATGAGAATCAGAATATCAAGGTAGGCGGCCAGCCAGTTGGGCTGACCAAGGGTGGCAAAAACGCGGTTTTTGACGTCCTGGACCCAACAGTCGACGTTGAATTTGCCGGTGATTAGGAGACAGGATGGGGAGTGGCCGAAGTGCTCGAGAGCACCCCAGACGGAGACGATTGCTCCAGAGATGAAGGAAGAGAATATGAGATTGATCACATCTCGTCTTTTGAGGTTGGAAACGGCGGCGTAGTAGAGGATGATGTAGGAGATGGTTGAGAGGAGGCCTTCGTGGAAGCGGGAATAGTAGCCCCAGATTGAGGTGTGAGTGTCGAGGCTGAAGATGGTTGAAAGGACGTGCGAGGCTAGGTATAGAAGGATGGGAATGTCGAAAGGAGTTCGGCGAATCGATTTGGACAAAGTGAGAAGGGAGAAGGGAGAGGTGAGAGCTAGTTTGATGAGCCAGGCTGATGTGATTATGATGGTGAAAGCGTAGGTGAGCAGCATTTTGTTATATTCGAAGAGTTCGAAGGAGCCGGAATAGAAGATGAGGGGGACGAAAAAGAAGAGAAGATAGAAACTCCATTTAATGATTGTTTCGGCGGCTCTTGGCATGAGTTTAATTCTAGCAGTGGGGTTGGTATACTGCAACTTAGTGTTGGACTATCTCTTCGGTCTTGTTTCTCATGACATGGGGATTGATTTAGGGACGGCAAATACCCTGGTCCTTATTAAGGGGAAAGGGATTGTCATTCGCGAGCCGTCAGTGGTGGCGCGGCACAAAAAGACAAAAAAGGTCATTGCCATTGGTGGAGAAGCTAAAAAGATGCTTGGCCGGGAGCCGGCAACACTTACGGTTGTCAGGCCACTTCGGGATGGGGTGATTTCCGATTTTGACGCCACGGCGGCGATGCTGTCTTTTTATATCAAGGAGGTGCACCGGACTCCAGGAATTATTCCGAAAATTCCCAAGCCGAAAGTGGTTATTGGAATTCCTTCGGGGGTGACGGAAGTGGAAAGGCGGGCAGTGGTTGGAGCGGCAACGTCGGCTGGAGCAAGAAAAGCGTATCTGATTGAAGAGCCGATGGCAGCGGCAATTG
>CAZSSJ010000012.1:0-15035 GCA_964609775.1 uncultured Gammaproteobacteria bacterium | reverse complement strand
TTGGGTTGCCAATTGATGAGAGCACGGGGTCAATTGTTGTGGATATTGGCGGGGGAACAACGGAAATTGCGGTCGTTAGTCTGGGCGGGGTGGTCGTTAACAAGTCAATCCGGACGGCGGGAGACGAGATGGACGAAGCGATCATTTCCTATTTGCGACTGAAGTACGGGGTGTTAATCGGTCAACCAACAGCTGAGGAGGTGAAAATTGCCATTGGAAGTGCTCATTCTGGACGAAATGAGGAAGTCCTATACTCTGTTATTAGGGGGCGGGATCTGGAGACGGGTTTACCTAGATCAGTTAAAGTTTCAGCGGGAGAGATCCGCGAGGCGCTAAGCCCGGTGATGAAGGAGATTATTGAGGCGATTAAGGATTTGATTGAAGAAACCCCGCCGGAGTTAGTTTCGGATCTGTTAAACCGAGGAATTGCGGTCGCTGGTGGTGGAGCGTTGCTCCGGAATGTGGATATTGCAATTTCCGAAGCAACAAAAATGCCTGTTTGGATTGCGGATGAGCCATTAACTGCAGTTGTTCGCGGGACGGGTAAAGTGCTTCTGGATTCAAAGTTGTTGGAGAGGGTGAAGGTGACAGGGGGGTTAAAATGATCAATATTCAATAAACCAATGATCAACGGGCGGGTGAAAGTCATATCCGAGTTTAGCAGTGTCGACTTTATCTTTTTAATGGAGATCGAGGCTCGATCGTGGAAATGTCCATCTCCGGGGCCACTTCGACTTTGGCGATTGCGGAGATAATTAAGGCAGATCTCTGAGTTGTGGAGGCCAATTTTGGGCTCTCTTTTTGTTGGGCCTTATGGTTAACTTCTGGCAGCCGTGGTGAATCGTGTTTGTTTTGAATCTGGGGTTTGTAGGTTGCAATTCGCGGCCGCGAATAGTAACCTACAAACAAACAATGAGAAAACTACTTAAACCGAAGGAAGTTTTGCTGCTTGGGCTGGCGGGGCTCTTAGATGTTTATCAGGAGGTCAAAGATCCTTTTGGGGTGGCGGCTGAGGGGGCAAAAAACATTTATGGGTTTGTGCCAAGGCGGTATCGGCGACAGAATTTTTCTCGGGTGGTAGAAGGGGGTTTGAGGACAGGTGAGATTGAGAAAATCCTTAAGAATGGGGAGGTTTATTTGCGACTGACTTCGATTGGCCGGAAGAAAATCATTCGGGAATTTCCAATGCTGTCTTTTCAAAAGAAAAAGTGGGATGGGAAGTGGCGGGTGGTTATATTCGATATTTCAGAAGTTAATAAGAACATACGAGACATTTTCAGAATTAAATTAAAAGAGCTGGGTTTTGGAATGCTTCAGGAATCGGTTTGGGTTACACCTCATGATTATGTTTCTGATTTGCGGGAGTTTTTGGAGACAAAAGGATTGAGCACGATGGTGTTTGTTCTCGAGGTTTCGGATATTTTGGCTGGTGATAAAGATTACTTGGTGAATAAGATTTGGGGTGTTAATGCCATTCATAAGAGATATTGGGATCTCTTAGTGAGGATTGAGAATTGGAAGAGATTGTGGGTTGCTAATCGCGGTCGCGAACAGCAACCTACAGATTATGAGGTCGAAACGGGGGGAAATGTTGATAGGAAATTACAGGAGCTGGCGGATGAAGCGAGAGACATTAGGCTGGAATATTTGCAAGTCATACTGGCGGACCCGATGTTGCCTAGGGAATTATTGCCTAAGGGATGGCTTTCGGACATGGTTAAAAGGGAGATTAGAAAAGTGCTGATGGAACCGTTACCTAAATCTTGAAAAATGGTGGAGAACAATTATACTGGGCCGGTGGGACGATTGAATCTGCCAATTTTTGGGAGTTTTCTTTTCCTGGCGATTGTTCTTACTTTTGCTGACAGCCGAGCGCTTCTGGATCCGCTTAAAGATGGGTTGCAGATTGTTGTTGTGCCGGCCGAGAGGATTATTTTTGGTGTTCGCAGCGGGGTGGGGGAAGTTTATAGTCTGGGGAAATTTTGGAAGAGTGGGGAGGAGCGGATCAAAAATCTGGAGGAGCGAAACCGGGAACTGGCTAGTCAAGCAAGCCGGACGCGACAGTTGGAAGCGGAGAATGGGGAGCTTCGTGGGCAGCTCGGGGTGGCGAGTTTGCCGGAGCGGCGGCGGCTGCCGGCGGCGGTTTTGGGGCGGGGAAGGTATCTGGCGCTTGGGGAAGGGTCAAGGAGTGGTGTTCGGGTTGGCCAAACGGTGGTCTATAAAGATAGTTTGGTGGGGAGGATTGTGGATGTTTCGCCACGAACAAGTTTTGTGGAACTGCCGATTGACCCGGGGGTTAAGGTTCCGGTTAAATTGAATAACTCTGGTCGGGCACGGGGCATAACCGTTGGTCAGTTTAATTCGGAAGTGCTTTTAGATCAGGTTGCTCAGAATGAGCAGTTGGATGAAGGCGATTTTGTTTTGACCACCGGAGAGGAACAAGTTTATGTTCCTGACCTGATTGTCGGCCGAGTGGGCAAAATTCTCTCAGCTAAAACGGAAATCTTTGCCCGAGCCGAAGTTGACCCGCTGGTTCATTATGACGATCTGACGACGGTGTTTGTGCTTTTGGATTAATGATATGCTTTCTTATTACGCTCTGGCAATTCTATTGGCTCTTATTCAAAGTCAATTTAAGGCGTTTTTGTTACCGTTGGGAGTGATTATTTTTGCCGCGGGACAAAAAAAAGATCCGGCCCACGTTTACGGCCTGGCTTTTACAGTAGGACTGCTGGTGGATTTGGTTTCGGGCAGGCTTTTTGGCACGACGGCAATTTTTCTGTTGGTTTCGGCGGCGTTGACGGTTTTTTGGACCCGGGATTTTGAAGCCAGTTGGAAGACTTTGGCCTTGGTTTTTATTTTGCTGGCAATCGGGTATGGGTTTATGGTGACTAGATTGGGGTTTTAAGCTATGCCTATTGGAGAAATTGTCGGAGAGGCGATCAGTTCCTCGCGTTCCGGTTCGCGCCTGATGCGCCGGGAGAGGAATGGGGAAGTTAGTGAAGAGAGAAGTTGGCGCCAGTTTGCAACGGCGGGGTTACGAGTCGTCTGCCTGAGTGTTTTTCTTGTTCTTCTGGCAGCCCTGGTTAGGGTTCAGATTTTTCAGGGACAATATTTTCGGGCTCTGGCCGATGGCAATCGAGTTCGGGAGGTCGCCGTTCCCGCGGCTCGGGGAATTATTTTTGACCGTGACGGCAGGAAGCTGGTGACAAACCTGCCGGCATTTGAGTTGCGGGCTTGTCAGGGCGATCGGGAGTGCACGGTGTCGATGATCTCTAAGGACCAGGCGATTAGTCTGCAGACCAAAGGGTTGCCAGCGGGGACGACGATTCTGATTTCCTCAAACCGATCTTATCCGTATGGTGAAGCGCTGGCACATCTTTTGGGTTATGTTAGCGAGGCATCAGCTGATGATCTTAGGGAGAGAATGGCGCTTTTGTCTGGTGACCAGGTCGGGCGGGGAGGAGTGGAAGAGGCGTATGATGGTGCCCTTCGAGGGCAACGAGGGAAAGAGCTGGTGGAGGTTGACGCCCTGGGTCAGAAACTGCGGACGTTGGGGACAATTGCGCCACGAGCGGGGGAGGATGTGACATTGTCGGTTGATTTGGAACTGCAGAAAGTGGCATACGAGCAGATTAAAGACAGGAAGGCGGCGGTGGTGGCGCTGGATCCGAGAAACGGAGAGGTCTTGGCGCTGGTTAGTTCACCATCTTTTGACCCTAATTTGTTTACAGATCTGACTCTTCCGGCTGAGGAGAGGATGAGGAAAATTAATGGTCTATTTAATGATCAGAATCATCCGTTATTTGATCGGGCGGTCTCCGGGACCTATCCTCCGGGTTCGACTTTTAAAATTATTTCGGCGACGGCCGGGCTGGAGACGGGGAAAATCGGTCCGACGACGACGATTGTCGATCCGGGCATTTTAATTATTGGGCCGTATAAGTTTCCGAACTGGAAATTTTTGAGAGACGGAGGGACTCAAGGGGTTTTAAATGTCACGTCGGCGATTCGAGTGAGTAATGATATTTTTTTCTATAAGGTAGGGGAGGCAGTTGGGGTGGATGGGCTGGCGGACTGGGCTCTGCGGTATGGTTTGGCAAAAAATACGGGTGTGGATTTGCCCGGGGAAGCATCGGGGCTTTTTCCGACGAAGGACTGGCGGGAAAAGTTTGCCCGGGACTGGTATTTGGGTGACACTTATCACTTGGCAATCGGGCAGGGGGATCTTTTGGTGACGCCGCTTCAGGTTAGCCGGTGGACGAGTGCCATTGCCAACGGGGGAAAACTTTGCCAACCACACGTAAGGCAAAGTAATGATCAATCATCAATCATCAATGATCAATGTCAAAGTATGGGGATTTCGAGGAAAACGGTGGATTTAATTAAACAGGGGATGGTTGAAGCCTGTTCGCCGGGAGGGACGGGGTATCCACTTTTTAATTTCGAAATCCGAAATTCGAAATCCGAAATTCGAAAAATACAGATTGCGTGCAAGACGGGGACGGCGGAGTTTGGGGATCCGCAGGATCGAACTCATGCCTGGTTGACAGCTTATGCTCCAGCAGAGGATCCGACGATTGCCGTGACAGTTCTGGTTGAAGCCGGAGGGGAAGGATCGGATGTGGCGGCGCCGATGGTGAAGAAAATCTTAGAGGAATATTTTTCTAAGTTACTATAGTGACATTAGTTACGTTAGTCACATAAGTTACAATAGTAACGTGAGTGACATAAGTGACAGGAGAATAGAACGAAATAGAAAATTACAGGAGAGATTGGTTCGGTTTGCTCAATCAGTGATACGACTTTGTAAGAAACTGCCAGATACGCCAATAAACCATAGGTTGATTTCCCAATTGGTTTCGAGGGCAAACTCAATGAGTGCGAACTACACTGAGGCTTGCGCTTGCTCTACTAGAGACTGAATGTATTGAGTTTATTAAGATATTTAGAACGATTCTTTCCAAATTTCCTAGTAACTGAAGTTACTTGCGTAACTTAAGTAAATATTGTAACTGATGTGACTAGTGTAACTGATGTAACTAAATATCTGATTGCTTTTTCGACAGTTCCTGGGGTTGGGGCGGTGAGGTTGAAGCTGCTTGTTAACTACTTCGGTTCGGCGGAGGCGGCCTGGAAAGCGAGGGAGACGGAATTGGCTAATGTGGGATTGCCGAAAGACGTGTTGCCTCAATTGTTGGAGCAGAAGGTAAAATTAAATGTTGATCAGTATGTGGAAAATTTAAATGATCGAGGAATTAATTTTGTCACTATTTTCGATAGGGACTATCCGGAAAGGCTGCGAAATATTCCGGATCCGCCGAACGTGATGTTTTTTAAGACAGGAGAGATGTATGTTGCTAATCGCGGCCGCGAACAGCAACCGACAAGCAGTCTGTTGGGGGAAATGGTAGCTGGTAGAACAATCGGAGTGGTGGGGACGAGGAAGATCACGGCGTATGGCCAGGAAGTGACGGAGAAGTTGGTGGCAGAGTTGGTGGTGGCCGGATTCACGATTGTTTCCGGGATGGCTCTTGGGGTGGACGGAGTGGCACACGGGACGGCAGTTAACGCCAGAGGCAAAACCGTGGCTGTTTTGGGAGCGGGGGTGGAGGTTGTTTATCCCCCGTCTCATCGGGATCTATATAATAGTATTCTTGAGCATGGAGGGATCATTGCTTCGGAAGTGGCGCCGGAGAAGACGGTGGTTCGGGGGATTTTTCCGGCCCGGAACCGGATTATTTCAGGACTTTCGGAGGCGGTGTTGGTGACGGAAGGGGCAATTGATTCGGGAAGTTTGATTACAGCCCGGGCGGCTTTGGAACAAGGGCGGGAAGTGTTTGCGGTCCCCGGGCCGATTAATTCGCCGATGGCGGAAGGGACAAATTATTTGTTGAAACAAGGGGCGAAGCTAGTGACGGGAGTGGAGGATATTTTGACGGAATTGGGGTATGAGACTTCTAGTAACGGGCAGGCAAAAGCAGGTATCACAGGTAAAAAGCAGGTAACTGGGGACACAGCAGAGGAGCAGAAGGTGATTGATCTGCTTGCTAACGAGCCGGTGGAGTTTGATGAACTGGTGAGGAAGATGGCGGTTGCGCCAGCGCAGTTGAGTTCGGTGCTGTCGATGATGGAGATTAAGGGCATGGTTAAAGGCGAGAGTTTGAAATACAGATTGAAATTTGACGGGGCTGATAAAATTGTCCGGTAGTTTGGTACACTGGTTGTCGCAGGGAGTATGAATCTAATTATTGTCGAATCACCGACCAAGGCGAAAACCTTGGCCCGTTTTTTGGGGGACGAGTATCGGATTGAGGCGTCGATGGGGCACGTGCGGGATTTGCCGGAATCGAAGCTCGGCATTGATGTGGAGCATGGTTTTGAGCCAACGTATGTGGTGGCGGAGAAAAAACAGGCCAGAGTCAAGGAGCTTCAGAGTTTAGCGGCAAAAGCGGACACGATTATTCTGGCCACGGATCCGGACCGGGAGGGAGAAGCCATCGCTTATCATCTGGCGCAGCTGATAAGCGAAAATTCGAAATTCGAAATTCGAAATTCGAAACACGGGAAAGATCAAAGACCAATACAAAGAATAACGTTTCATGAGATTACGGAAGGGGCGATTAAGGAGGCGCTTTCTCATCCGGGCATAATTAATATGCAGCTTGTCGATGCCCAACAGGCTCGGAGAGTATTGGATCGGCTGGTCGGGTATAAGCTGTCGCCGCTTCTTTGGCGGAAGGTGCGCAAAGGCTTGTCGGCCGGAAGGGTGCAGTCAGTGGCCGTGCGGCTCATTGTGGAGCGGGAAAGGGAGATTAGGGCGTTTGTGCCGGTGGAGTATTGGGAGATTCTGGCACGGCTGCGCCAGAAAATGAGCAATGAGCAATCATCAATGGGCAATACTGAATTTGAAGCGAAACTAGTGAAGATTGATGAGAGAAATGCGGAGATCGGTAATCAGGAAGAGGCTGACAAGATTGTGACCGAGTTAGAAAAGGCGGAGTATAGAGTCTCGGATGTCCAGAAGAAGGAAGTTAAGCGGAGCCCATATCCGCCCTTTACGACGAGCACTCTTCAGCAGGCGGCGTCGAATCTGATGGGGTGGAGCG
This sequence comes from uncultured Gammaproteobacteria bacterium, assembly GCA_964609775.1. Taxonomy (GTDB): domain Bacteria; phylum Patescibacteriota; class Microgenomatia; order JAMCZE01; family JAMCZE01; genus CAZNUP01. Next base: position 7,926 of record CAZSSJ010000012.1, on the reverse strand, counting down.
CCAAGCGGACGATGCAGGTGGCTCAAAGTCTCTATGAACAAGGGCTAATTACCTACCACCGGACAGATTCAATGAATCTTTCCAGTGAGGCAGTCGCGGCGGTGAGGCAGTTTATCGGTGGTCAGTATGGCAGTAATTATCTTCCAGAAGGCCCGAGGTTCTACAAAACAAAATCTAAGGTTGCTCAAGAAGCACATGAAGCAATCAGGCCAACGCGAGTGGAAACGAATCCAGTTTCAAGCGATAGCGTGAGACTGGATAGGGATCAGCTGAGGCTTTATGATTTAATTTGGAAGAGGTTTGTGGCGTGTCAGATGAGCTCGGCAGAATATGAGCAAACTTCTGTAGATATCCAGGGCTCCAGAGATCCAGATGTCCAGACAAAATATCTACTGAGGGCGAATGGGAGCAAACAGATTTTTGACGGGTGGCAGAACTTGTACCAAAAGGGAGAAGGGAGAAGGGAGAAGGGAGAAGTGGAAAATGGAGAGGGGGAAAATAAAGAACTGCCGGAATTGACTTTGGGAGAGATTTTGGAGCTGTTGAAGCTTTTGCCAAGCCAGCACTTTACAGAACCGCCGCCGAGGTATACAGAGGCGTCACTTATCAAGGTTCTGGAAGAATACGGCATTGGCCGGCCGTCGACCTATGCCCCGATTATTTCGACAATTCAGGAACGGCAGTATGTGGAGAAGACGGACAAAAAATTAATTCCGACGAATCTGGGATTTGCCGTCAATGATTTTTTGATCACCAATTTTCCGAGCGTTTTTGACTATCAGTTCACGGCGAAGATGGAAGATGAACTGGATGAGATTGCGGCCGGGGAAAAAGAGTGGGTGCCGGTTCTGCACGAGTTCTATGATCCGTTTTCGGAACTTTTGACCCAGGTGCAGGACAATGCGGTGCGGGTTAAGGTGGAAGTCGAGGAAACCGATGAAATTTGTCCGCTTGATGGAGGGAAACTGGTTGTTCGCGTCGGAAGGTTTGGAAAATTTTTGGCCTGCAGCAACTTTCCGAACTGCAAGTTCACCAAGCCCTTCCAGAAAAAACTTGATATTAAATGTCCGAAGTGCGGAGTGGGGGAAGTGATTTTGAAGCGGACAAAGAGCCGTAAGTCTTTCTATGGCTGCTCGCGCTATCCGGAGTGCGATTTTGCCTCGTGGACGAAACCAAAAGAGGAGCCGAAGGCGGCGCAAGTTTAGAGGCCCATTTTCCGAGCAAGACCAAGAAGCCCGAGTGAAAAAACCATCTGGACTCTCGCGAGATTGTTCTCGGCAAATAAGGACTCAACAAACGTGGCCCAGAGAATAGTCTCAATTTGTTCCACTGGTCTTAGGTGTGGCCTAATAGCGTCTATGCCGGAGATGAGATGTCTTGTCCGTTCGCTAGAGGAGATATTGATGATTTCGTTGTTGGAGTCTTCAGCAGTTGCGTGGGTAGCTATCTCATATGGACGGTTGGCTAAAGTGACTCGGTAGATTTCCTCGAGCTCTTCTTCGGTGGCTCCTGGCTTACCCATTGACTCCCGGTATTTGGCTGCCAGCAAGCTGGCTTTATAGAGATTAAAGAAAAAGTAGACGTGAGCGGATTGAGGAGATCGTGTTAATAGTTGCTTTACGGTGTATTCTCCTCGGGAATGACTGCCTGGTTTACGGGTAGGAAAGGAACGTTTCTTACTGGTGGGAGAGGAGGGTGTTTCGAGTTCTTGCGGGGGGTCGGAAATAAAGTTCACGTCGACGAAAACTGTATGTCTGGGACTTTTCTTACCGGCCTCTTGAGCTGTTTTAAATAGTTGGTGGTCGACCTGGTTAAAGATAATGATTTGGTAGCCGTTCCATATACTTATGGCCTCTCGTTTTAGACCCGGGGGGATTTTGTCATGAATGTAGTAGTCGTGCAGGGCGGTAGGGGGGTATTCCTTGAAAGATGGATGTTTGTGATGGGTTGGATCGGCGAGGAACTCTGACACGACCTGTTCTTTAACGTCATCATAAGCGACAATAGAGCTATCTTCTTTAAGTGCGTGAGCAGCCCGGCAGAACAAGGATTTTCCGGTTCCGGGCATGCCGATGACAAGGCAGTATTTGAGATGATCAAAGGCAAGTTGTTCCCCCATGTTTCTTCCGGTGCTGATGTCGATGGTTTCTTCGAGGATTTTTGAGGATGTTTCTGGGGTCATCCTTTTGGAAGAAGAACCTTAATGTTTGTCCCCTTCCCTAATTTCGAGGAGATTTTAATCGAACCTTCGTGGCGGCGGAGGATGCGTTGGGCGACGTAGAGACCGAGCCCCATGCCTTCAGTATGTTTGGTTTGACTGCCTTTATAGAAGCCTTGGAGGACGAAAGGAATCTCTTCTTTAGGAATGCCAACGCCTTGGTCCTGAACAGTGACGAAAAGAGAGGACTTGACTCTGCCGAGAATGATGGTGATGGGAGAGTTGGGCGGGGAATATTTGTTAGCATTGTTTAAGAGATTAAGGAAAACTTGGAGGAGCTTGTCGAAGTCGCCGTTGATATTGTCCTTTTGGTATTTCAGTTTGTCTTTGACGATGGCTTTGCGGTTGGGTTTAGCCACCTGGATGATTTCTACAGCGCGATGGACGACTTCACAGAGAGAAAGGGTTTGGAAGTCATACTTGAGCCGATTATTGCTGATTTGGTCGGCTTCGAGGAGTTCGTTGACAAGCTTGATGAGCCTCTTGGTTTCAAAGAGTGTTAGGTCAATCCATTCGGGAGAAATTGGTTTGTCTTGGAGGGTTTTTTGCTGCATGAGTTCAAGATAGCCGTTGATTGTTGTTAAAGGAGTGCGGAATTCGTGGGCGGCGAGGGAGATGAAAAGATCGCGGGTCCTGACGGCTTCCTCCTGTTCCCCGAGGGCTTGGGCTCGAAGGATAGCTAGAGAGGCGAACGGGGCAAAGAGTTCGAGAATCTGGAGGTCAAAAGGAGTGTAGGTCTTGCTATAGGAGATACAACTAAGAACACCCAGACTTTTGCCATGGTAGGTTAGGGGAATGATCATGTCTGAATTGATGCGGGTTTTCTTAGTTTCTGGATGAACTTTTATAATTTGGTCGGCGGTGAGAATTTTTGACTCCTTTGTTTGATAGACTGTGTGCGTGTAACCTTCTTTTCGAACGGGGATATTGTAGAGTTTATGATCAGAGGCGAAGACTCTTGTGAGATTGCCTTCTCTGTCGCTGATGTGGATGGTGCAATCATCGGCCTCAGCCAACTTCATGGTTTCTTCGGAGATTTTTTTAAAGGTTTGCTCCAGGCTCAGAGGGGCCAGGAATTTGACACTGGATTTATAGATCCGGGCGGCTTCGGTCATGGGAATAGCCAACGATACACAAATGCGGGGCGGAAGTAAATGGGGGAGGAAATTTGGGGAGGTGATGGGTTTTGACCTCTTGATTAATGGCAGCTGTTCTTCTATGTTTTTCTTTATGTTTGGAAGTGGGACAGAGAGTCCAGAGGATAGGCTTTTGGATTATAATCCGGATCCGGTTGGGTCAGAAGAAGCGTTGAAAAGAGTCCGTTGTGTAGCCGGATTATTTGATTTGTCATTCAACGAGGGGTATCTTGCTGCGTCTGGGGAGCTAGTCCAGTTGCGTCAACAGGTGGCTGAGTGTGTGGCAGCACACACTGGCGGGAAGTGCGACCAATGCGCTGTTGCTAGAAAAAGGGAAACAGAGTTATTGGTGGTGATTGGAGGATTTCAAAAGGGTGGTGCGCATCCGAGTCAATTGGGTACGGATGTTCTGCCTAATCGTGGTATTAGAAGCAGAGGGTAAGCGGGATTTTTGGAAGCGGCCTTGAAACACCTGACAAATTAGTGTATAATTAGTTGTACAGTTAATAGTACTTTTAATCATTATGTTGATTGATACCAAACAGATTATTAATTTGACGGAACTGCGGTCTGTCTTAGGAAGAGTGATGGAAGAAGTGGCTTCAGGAAAAACCTATCTGATCAGTGACAGGGGTGAGGTTAAGGGAGCAATTGTTCCTACTTCTTATCTAGCGGGTGGAGAAAGTGGGAATGTTTGGGAACAAATAGAAAGGGTGCAAAAGATGTTTGATCGCGATTATGCAGAGGCTAAGGCCAAAGGAAGGAAGATTTGGAAGAGTGAAGAAGTGATTCGCAAAATGCGTGATGAGCGTTCTGACTATTTGGCTAAACGGGATTTAAAACAGAATGGATAGTTTTGTTGTTGACTCTTCCGTAGTAATTAAATGGTTGAGAGAGGAAGGTGAAGAGAGCGTTGAGGAGGCGAGAAGGTATTTACGTGAGCTAAAAAATGGCAGAGTGCAAGTAAGCGTTCCCAGCGTTCTTTATAATGAGATTGTTAATGTGGCTGTCTGGGACAAACACTCTTTGGAAATAACTTGGAGGGCGGGGTTGACGGCTTTGTTTGGTCTGCCGCTGCAAGTCTTTCCCATGGATCTTCTATTTTGCCTCGAAGTTTATGAATTGGCCCGGGAGTTGGGTCTTTCCGGTTTCGATGCATCGTATCTTGTTCTAGCAAAGCGGCTGAACGTGAAGCTTCTAACGGCAGATAGAAAATTGATAGAGAAAGGCGGAGAACTGGTTGTTCCCTTGGCTGATTTTGTGTGAGTTTTTGTTCACTTGTTTTTTGGGGGTTTTGGTTTATTATCTTATAAGTTATTTGTTCTTTTGGAAATGAACTGAGAGACGGTTGTCTTCTTGGCTCTCTGCCAAGTTTGTTCAGTGGACGATTTTTATAGATTTTCTGATCTTCAGCACAAGATGGTGTCTGATTACAAAACCCTGGGTGCTGTTGTGGAGGGGCTCAGACTTTTACAGAACAAGATTGTTGTCACAATTGGAACGTGGGATTTGTTACATATAGGTCATGTACGCTATTTAAGAAAGGCTAAAGAAAAGGGGGATATTTTAGTTGTAGGAATTGACACCGATGAGACGGCTAGGAAATATAAAGGAGATCTTCGGCCAATCGTGCCGTTTGAAGAGCGTTGTGAAATGCTCTCATATCAAAGTTGTGTTGACATCATTACCCCTGTTCATGACATTAATTCAAGGGGTGAATGGCAATACGCTCTTATAAAAGCGATTGACCCCGACTTTTTTGTTGCAGTCGAAGACAGTTACCCAAAGAAACAAATAGAAGATATTAAGAAATATTGTAAACAGATCGTTGTTCTTCCTCGGCAGGCAGAGAGAACATCAACAAGTAGGATGATCCAACAGGCGGTTAAAAAGCATCTGGATAAAGTGTATGAACTTATTGAGAAGAGAAAGTGAAAGGGGGGCTTTGCTTCAGTATGCTCCGGTAATACACGCTGGTCATATTAGTCTGTTTCAAGAAGTCGCTAGAAGGGCCCCACTCTTGTACTTTTTAGGTGGCGAATATGTTCAAGAATTCTCCTCTGGGCGGCGAGAGATTAGGGCGCTGCCCCCAGAGATAAACGCGAGGATGGTAGAGGCGTTAGGAGTTTTTGCGGCGGTTAGGGTTCTTGAGAACGCAAATTTAGGGGAGGTAAGAGGGAAAAGGCTGGTGGTTACAAACGATACTGTGACGACTGGTTTTGTGGAGAAGTATCTTCCCGGCGAGCAAATAGAGGTTGTTAGTGCATTTTTGAGGTGGGATGAGAAATCGGTGCAAAAGCCGCACAAAGTTCGCTATGACCGGAAGTCGACAGTATTATCCGATAGACAGATCATAGCAACGGCTAATGTGGAGGCGGAAAAAAGTTCAGATTGGTGGAGACAAGTGGGCGCTGTGGTTATAAAAGAGGGAAAAATAATTTTAGTTGCTCATAATGAGCATGTTCCTTCAGATTATTCTTCTTATATTGATGGTGATCCGAGAGACTTTATTAAGCCTGGGCAACTCGGACATTTGTCTTCGGCTATACACGCTGAACAATTGGTCGTTGCTGAGGCGGCCAGACAGGGAATTAATCTGGAAGGGGCCTCAATTTACATGAATGTATTTCCCTGTAACACTTGTGCTAGATTAATCATTAGGTCGGGGATGAAATCGGTTTATTTTCAGAAGGGAAATGCATATCTTAATGTGGAAGAGGAGTTTGAAGCAGCGGGTGTTGAAGTCGTTCTGGTTGAGTGATCCGATTATCCAAATGGAAAGTTGATGGGGACGGCCTGGCCATTTTCTGTGTTTGGAACAATCAAGTGAATGTGTAAGTGCTTCACTGTGGCTCCAGTGTAGCTTGTAGGACCAAATCTCATTGCGATTCCGCCCCCTGGAATACTGAATTCCGTTAGTGACCATTTAATTAGTGAGGTTAAAGCAACCCAATCAACAACAACTAATTCGGTAAGCTGCTCAATGTGCCGTCGGGGGATTAAGAGAAAGTGGTGTTCGGCGTCATGGCCTTGAATATCCTTATATGGTTGAGTGGTCCGTGTTATTAGCCAGTCATCTTGCTCTTTTAATATTGGGTTAGTGTGCCACTCGAGGGTACAAAGGGGGCAAACATTTTTTCTCGAGCTAGCTTCTAGCGCCGCAGCGTAGTTTGGTGATTTTGCGTACCTGGGATCAACAAGAGGATTTTCGTCCGACATTATTTGGTTAAGCTAGTAAGTATATTTATCATCTGGATGAGACGGGTATTCTCAGGGTCGGGTGAGGATTATAATTTTCTACAGTAAAGATTTCCTCAGGCTTAAGATCGAGAAACTGCCTAATGTCAGTAAATTCAACCGTACTTGGCTGCAGTTGAACTCTTGGTAATGGGCGAATCTCTCGAGTCATAAGGGTTTCTACCTGGGTCAGTTGTTCATTGTAGATGTGTGTGTCTTCAAGAATATGGACCAGCTCATCGGCTTGGAGGTGGGTTGCTTGAGCCATCATTAAGAGGAATAGTCCCATTTCGAAGGTATCAAAGGGAACTCCTCCGGGTACATCGGCGCTGCGCTGAGTTACGGCAAGGCTTAATTTATTACCAGCAGAGAAAAATTTGAGTTCAGTGAGGCAAGGTGCGTAGTAGACATGGGTAGCGTCAAGTGGGTTCCATAAAGTTATTAAGTGCCGTCGCCACTCGGGATGTTCTTTTAGTGATTGCTGAACCACAAGGAGTTGGTCAATGGATTCGGAGCTGCCAGCATTGAATCTTCGTATCTGAGCGCCGTATACGCGCCCAAGATCTCCTTCGGGAAGATTGTATCTGGCTTGAATCTCGGGAGTGGCGTAATTGTCCCACCAACGCACTCCGTAGTCATGGAGTCCGGCCAGAGTAGTGTCACCCCTTAGCATCCAGAGTAATTCACCAGCGGCGCGATAATATGGAAGCCTTCGAATTGGTGTAAGAGGGAAGTCGTAGCCGTCTCTCGATTTGAAGCGTAGTGTTCTTACGAAAACCGCTCTGTCTTCTGTTTCTTGAATATTTTGTTTCTTTGCCCCGTTATTATAAACATCTGTGAGAAGGGCTGGATATTGCTGTTCTGGGGGAAGAGCTTCAATGATCACGGTTGTCGAATGTTACCATTGAAGCTGGTCAGTGTAAATGTTCTAAAGTTCTTTTCTTCGTAAGCGATTAAATACCCTCATAATGTAGCCGTGGGATTGCCCTGAACCTTCTGTAGCTGGATGCGGGTCGCTAGTCATTAGGGCCCATTCAGTTCTGTCATATTCTGGAAAAAAAGTGTCTGCTTGAGGAAAGAAACTATCTACAAAAGTGAGGCACATCCTGTCTGCTCTGTGAATTGCTTCTGCGAAGAGTCTTTGGCCACCAATTACAAATCCTTCAGTTTCATCGGGTCGGACTAAATTTAAAGCCTCACTTAAGGATCTGGCGACCAGGATTCCTTCGGACGGTTCGAGAGTAGAGGAAACTACAACATTTGTTCGCCTTCTGAGAGGGTGACCGGTAGGTTCGTAAACGAAGTGCAACACTTCTAGCTAGAATACGTCTAGAA
>CAZSSJ010000011.1:8103-35231 GCA_964609775.1 uncultured Gammaproteobacteria bacterium | reverse complement strand
GCCTAAAGTCCAATCAGTTTAGCAAATTACTGGAAGTGGTGCGTAAGTCCTGTTTAGCATTCAATTCATAAATATCTCTTTCATCAAATAGATCAATATACCAATCCCCGCCTTCCTCAATCCGTGCAAACTTCCTCCAATACTCCATTGATGAACCAAGAACACCAACAATATCATCTTTTTTAATGACGTCCTCTCCGCGACTCTCGTGCGGGAGTATCATCGGGGATACAAAGGCCGTCTTTTCCGTTCGCATTCATCCTCGGAGCAAGCTCCTATTTAGCTTCAAAATTACTCCAAAATTCGGGGCGGCTGAATGGAAGCTCGAACCTTTGACTTCTCCTGTGCTTTTTGACATGCTTAATTAGTGGGAGAAAGTTTAAGAGGAATTACTTGGCGTTATTATCTCTACTCCTTTTTAACAGGGCTTACTTTTTACACTGCCGCCCTAATTCCCTTTTACACTGACTGGGGGCATATTTCTTTAACTCAGGTTCAATTTCTCCAAGCTTGGTTAATGTTTTGGGCCTTTGTTCTAGAAATACCAACGGGAGTTATCGCTGATCGGTTTGGCCGAAAAATTTCTGTTGTTCTAGGTTGTTTTATAACTTTCTTATCTTTCTTACTTTATGGAACGATTCCAAACTTTTCTGCTTTTCTTTTAGCTGAGTTTTTTGCTGCTGCAGGACTAGCTTTAATGTCCGGGGCCAGTGAGGCTCTTTTGTACGATTCATTAAGGGAAGAAAAAAAGGAAACGAAATTTAAAAATATTTTTGGGAGGTCCTTTTCTTTGGGGCAAGTATCAGCAATAATTGCCGCCCCACTTGGCGGATTTATCGCTTCTAGATTCGGACTAAACATTCCCATGCTCATTACCGCCTTCCCATCTTTGATCGCCGCATTGGTATTACTAACCACCAAAGAGCCACTAATGAAAGACACACAAGAGAAAGAAAAAAATTATTTGAACATAACCAAAAGAGGAATTTCTACTTTCATCCACAACAAATTACTAAGGACACTGGCAATAAATGGAATCCTTGTTTATACGGGAGCTTATTTTTTAATCTGGCTTTACCAGCCGCAATTAAAAAACCTGGGTATCGCCATTATTTATTTTGGGTTCGTAAGAGCTCTCTTCGCTCTTTCTGGAATGATTTTTTCTCATAATCTTCAGTTAACAGAAAAATTATTTAAGTCCGGTAATAACTTTTTTAGAATTACCACTTTTATTACTATTCTTTCTTTGGTTTTAATAGCTGTTTTTCCATCCCTCATCACGATCGTTTTGGCAATTATTCTTATTGGCGGTCTTGGCCAAGCAAGATTTACCGCCCTTAATTCCTATATGAATGACCAAATCCCTTCCGAGCAAAGGGCAACAACACTCTCTTCCATTTCAATGTTAAACAGAATTCTGTTAATTGTATTGAACCCCGCAGTTGGATTCATGGCTGACCATTCGCTCCGTGGGGCATTCATATTTGTAGCTGCGCTGTCTTTAATCGCAATTATTTTTATCCCAATTCGCCTTCCAAAAACACACGCGCCAGAAAAGCCATAATCAGAAAGTTAGAATCCCTTATCTTGAGTATAAAAGAAAGTCCGAACGCCTTCCCCTTCAACTCGTTTACACTGAGCTTGTTTACCCTGAGTTCATCGAAGGGTCGAAGTGCTCAGGACTTCGCATCCAGGCGTGCAAGTGCAAGATAGTTCCCAAAATTCTTTCACAATTTCCCCCAACAACCAGTTAGCTCCCCACATCAACCTTCGCAAGAGGACCTCTCAAAAACCAAAACCTTCTCAACAAGACTCTCTTCATATTCCGGTCTCGCCCCACGACCTGCTAAGCCATTCCCAACCACGGCCATTAACACGCCAACTAAACTAAGAATATGCTGAAATATAGTGAGACACCGTCAAGGAATAGTTATTTTGCCTCTTCTTCTGCTTGTTTTGGGCTTTTTAGCCATTATCCTTACCTCCTTCCTTCTCGTTAGCAGCCGGACCGGCTTTTCCAACCGCGCCTCGGGTGAAATTCTAAACGGTGGTCCCCAAAATCCTCAAGAAATTCCTGTCAAAGTAGCCGTCCTAGTCTACGATCCTCCCATCATTTCCCAAGGTGGTAAGAGCCTCACTCAAGTTCTTGGTTGGAATAATGGTATTCAAATGGCGCACCAGTTGGTATCTGATTTCAACACTTTCACCCACGGCGTCATTAAATACCAAATCGTGGAAGAATCCGTTCGCCCAGAGTGGATTGACGACATTGAAGGAAAGCACTACCCCGAAGAAGTCTACCTTAATCCTTCCACCCGCTTCACCTATCCCCTGAAACTGACAGACTACGTCAAGATTGTCAAAGACAACCATCTCGACGAAAAAATCCGTCGGGGCGAAATCGACGAAGTTTGGCTCTGGGGTTACCCCGGAACTCCTGGTTACGAATCCGTCATGATGGGAGATGGGGCCTACTGGATAAACGGCGGCCCAATTTCCGGAATCGACACAAAAGCCTTTATCATGATGGGCTTCACTTATGACCGTTATCTTTCTGAGGCGCTTGAATCCTACGGGCACCGAACCGAATCGATAATGCGCCGGATTTACGGCAGTTGGGAAGCCAAAAACACTCATGACTGGAACAAATTCACCCTCCTCGATCGAGGAATCCCTGGTTTCGGAGGCATTGGAAACGCCCACAACGCCTTCAACGCCGAGCCAGGAACTGACTACAACCGGTCTTCTCTCCGAATGCTCCCAACCTCCGCCGACGATTGGTACAACTTTCCCAATATGACCGGCGCCCGCACCCAAAAGAACTGCACAGCTTGGAACTGCAATGGGTACGAATATCTTAAATGGTGGTATGACCACATGCCCCACGTCGGCGGACTTAAAAATGACATCTTAAATAACTGGTGGCGCTATATTGTCATTCCGGATGAGTACAAAACAACCTGGAAATTTTCCGCCGTCTCTGAAGCACGGTCTGATCTAACGGAAAACAACGCTTCCTCCTGGAATTGCGGCGGAGTAAGCGCGACATGTTCTCTCGCCAGCGAAACTTCCCTAGTGAGATCGGGATCTAACTCTCTTCATTTTGTCACCAACGGCGCTTTCGACACTTGGCTTCGCTTCCCCAAAGACCAACCAGCCGTCTGGAACCTGACTGCCGAAAAGTATCTCGTCCTTTGGGCTTACGCCATTAACAAAAATCTATCCTTCCAAGGAAATTCCCCAACTATCTATCTCAAAAACAACACTGGCGGTCAAATCCGTTATCTTCCCGTCGGCAACCCGCTCGACTCAGCCAGAAACCAATGGAAAAAAATCGTCATTCCCCTTAGTGGCGATTCAAACTGGCAGAAATCATCAACAGGAACCATTGATCTCTCCCGGATAGATTCTTTAGAAATTCATGCTGACACTTGGGACGCCGGCTTTGAAATATATTTTGACGGACTAGGCTTCAGCTCGTCAGATAAGGATACCACTCCTCCGACGGTCACGATCGCCGAACCAGGGTCTTCATTCATCTTGACCGATGAAACTCGTGTCACTGTGAATGCGTCAGACAACTCCAGCATTTTACGGGTGGATCTCTTCATTGATGGTCAATATCAGCAAACAGATGCCATCTGGCCCTACATCTTCTCAATCACCGCTTCCAACCTATCAGCTTCCCCTCACACCTTAACCGTTAGAGCCATCGACATCTTCGGTAATGAGTCTCCTCCGGCCACGACCAATTTTGCCCTATCCAATAACCCGCCTTCGGCCAAATTCAGTATGACCCTCGTTGGCCCGGAATTCCGTGGTGACCCAAAATTCACGGTTAATTTCACCAATAAAAGCACCGATCCGGATTCCGACCCTATCACCTACCTTTGGAATTTCGGCGACGGTTCGGCCATTTCTCAAATGAACTCAACCAAAGACCCCACTCACCAGTATGCCCCCCATAAATCGTACCAAGTCACTCTCACAGTCAGTGACAGTCGTAAAGGAGTTTCGAAATTAACCAAGAACCTCACTATCCCCTGATTGGGGGACGGCCCTGGTAGGGAGTTTTCGGATATACTGTTTCTAAGGCTGGGAACCATAAAAGCGTGGTCTGCTTCAAAAGCAGAGGCCAAACAAAGTGCTGCTAAACTCTTTTCACCACAATCATATCCCTAATCTCTCCTTCAATCGGCACGTAATTTCCGGTAGGATAATCACGAATGGCAGCAAAAAATAGATCGACGTTGTAACGATAATTTTTCCCCACCACTGTCCCGGCATCATTGGTAATAAATTCTTTCGTCGCCGCATCATATCCCGTAATCAAAATCATGTGCCGCTCCGGCCCCGCCCCCGTGTAGTGCCGATTAAGAAGCGCCTGACCATTCATCGGCGTGATCACTAAATCGCCCTTCTGCAACTCGGCAACAATGCTTTCAATCGTAGCCTCAGCCCGATACTCCACCAAGTCAAAGCCGTAGTAGTCTTTAAAAATCCGCTCGACCGTGTCGGCCGCTGAAGTGTCCCGATATTCGCCATATTTCTCCGTCTGAAATTTCGAAATTGCCAGAATCTCCTCCCTGGCCGCTTCCGGACTGGCAATTTCCTCATCCCTCGCCCATTTAACCGCCATGAGTGCCGCCGCTTCTTCACAGGCATCCTGTTGCCTTGGATCCCCCCACTGCCCCAAGGGAGCCTGCGAAGTAAACGGGGCCTCATTTTCAACCGATTGGCCAAAATCCGCCGGCCTCATCTCCTGGGGCGCAGGCAACGCCGTCGCCACTTTCTCCTCAATCCTTATCTCCCTCTCCGAAGGCTCCCCCTCCCGCATCTCCACCCAAACCGCCGCCCCGCTTGCCAGGAAAACCAGGATTGCCACCAGCCCGGCCAGTTTCCACCTCATTCCGGCATCTTACCAAAACCCAATCTCCTTCTTCCATAAAATATGGCTATTTAACTTCAAAGGCTATCTAAAAAACCGTATTCATTGGCAGTGCCCCGTGGTCGCAGTCCCCAGTTATTAAAGGAATTAAAATTGGTTCCGTCGCCGGACCTTGTTGTGAACAGGCCGTAGAGGAGATTGGTGTTATAGGTCACGGTGGTTAGAGTTGAACCGACGATCACATTATTATAGTAGGCCGCAAAAATCATCGCGTCATTAGTGCTGTTTCTCTGGATGATGCCCCTAAGCGCTGCAGAAGCTCCGTAGGTGAAAGCGGTGTTTACCAAACTAGTGCGGGTGCCGCTGACATATTCATCAACCCAGATCTTGCTGCCCAGGCGGCTGACATAGAGCAGGATGAAATTCTGCGGATCGGTCCGGCTGTCCAGGTTAAAAACCAGTCCCGCTTGCTGACGCGATCCGCAGGTGATGTCCACCGACTGCAGGTTGTCCGGGTTGGGGCCGGTGATCGTCGCAAACATCGAAGAAAGGGTAATCAGTTTAACTTTATTATTGGCATCAAGAGCGGTTGCTGCCGAAGCTACAAAAGTGTCCCCGACCGCGGAGCCGGTATAGAAGTAGTTAGTTTGCGAGGCGGTGATCTCATACCAGCTCCCAACAGTCAAAGTGCCCGAAGATAGCTCTGCCCCCAAAGTGGGGCTGCCAACGGCTTTGCCGTTGCCGCTGAAACTGTTGACCGAATAGACACCGGTCGTGCTGGACCAAGTTACCCCGTTCCCCCCTCCGCCGACAAGGCCCGATCCCGCAGCTCCTTCCTGATGGCCAAGGCCATCAGTGACTGTCCCATCCAACTCCTGGCCGTCAGTCCGGGTGCCAGGAGTTGACTCAGTGGTGAGAGCAAAACCGTCATCCGCAAACGGAACCGGCAGCCAGCAAGTTGTGGGAACGCGGATATTGCGGAAAGTGATAGCATTATCCACCGAAAGAACACAGGGATACATGGTTGATGTGCTGTCTTGGTTATTGGTAAAAAGGAGTGTCCAATATTTATACACGCCACCTTTAATGAGCCAATGGACTCCCCCGGTCACCCCTCCCCGAAGAATCACGCACACTTGATAGGTCGTCCCCACGACCAAATCGCTTTCGCCCACTGCAGTGGCCGAGCTGTTATCCCGGGCGACAAAGCGGTTGTTATTACACTGAAAGTTGAGAATCTCAAAATCTGTTGCTGCAGTGGGGGTTGCCACATTGGTCCAGCCAAGACCGCTCACCTGGCTCGCAGCAGTGTTGGGCGTCACCTCACCGATGATCATGAGCCCAGTCGTCCGGGTGAAGGCACCATAGCGCAAAATTGGATCCCCGTAGGCATCGTTGCCGTCAGCAAACGAAAGAGTCCCTGATGTAATGCTCGTTTGAGCGGTGGTTTCAACGACTGTCCGGGTTCGTTGCGTCGTGGTCCCGGTGACATTTTTGCCCGCCGATGTGGCCAGGGTGCCATTCACAGCCCCGGTGGCCAGGTTATTAGCAAAATTGTCATAGAGGTGGTAAGGACTTCCCGGAGCAGATCGGATCTGTGCGAGGGCTTTGGGATGGGGCATAACTAGTCTTGGGTAATGACTAAACGGATTGACAGATTACCGCTTGTGAAAGTGGGAGTGCCGCGGGTGACCAGGGCGGCAAAAAGATTTCTGGAGCTGGCGCCGCAGACAAACCCTATCCCTAAATTATCGGCTTGAGAAACGCTGTTTAAAGCGCTCGTGTAATAGGTTGTGAAAGGAACAACACCAACCAGAGTGGCAGCGACGGCGTCGGAAATGCTCCAGGCAGCATTGTCTGTCGGGGGAGTGAAAGTGGTGTCAAAAACCCAAAGCTCCATGGAGACGGACTGAACGTCGCCGTCAACAAGAACTGCCGATTGGATGATGCCGGAGCCGGCATTAACCCTGGCGCTATTGGTCAAGGTAATGGCTGTGCTCGTGGTGCCGACAAAGTCCCCGGCTGAATAGGCTCCGGCGACAGATAAAGTCGGCGTGGCCGTGATGATGGTAGTGTTCCCACCAATGGCTCCCAGATGGTTTTCTCCGGCGGTGATGGAGCTAACTGTAACCGATGGAAAATAAGCCATGGCTTAATCTAAATAATATTCCACTCCGTGCCATTATAAACCAGGTCCACTGAAGCGTAGTTGGCATTAATAATGACATTCGAGTCGCCGTCAATGGTCCCGGAAGCCGGGGCAATCGTAATATTATTCGTCGCCGCATCCCCCTTGCCGTCTTTAATTCGATAGGTTGTCCCAGTCGTGGGCGAGGCCGGAAGGTCCAAATAGGAAGCCGAGGCGCTCGACTTGTTAACCACAATGATCTGGTCGGTCGTCGCACTAACTGAATAGTGACTGCCGGAGGTGGCCCCGGAGGTTATCACCGTCGCCTTCATGATCAGCTGAACAGTGAGAGGCTCCGAATGCGTCCCACCTGAACCATGCTCCACCGACAAATAAGTGTTGAGGATCGTTCCCCAACCGCCATCGTCCCCACCAACAGTCGGCAGTCTAGCCATACCTAGCTAGTCTCCTTTCTGGGCGTTCCTCCGTATGGCCCGGCGCCAAACCCGAAAGCTTGAGGGCGGCCCTTTTTAGCCTTCGAGGGGTTAACCCGCGAAAGACTTTTTAACCGGCTGGAAATTCCGCTGACCGTCAAAAGAACAAGGCCCAAGTAGAGAAGAAATTCTCTCCGGCCCATCTTCCGCTGAAGCAAACTTCTGAACGACCTCATGTCCTATATTTATAGCCCAGATTCACCCCAGAATCAAGAGCTTCCACTGCGCCAATTGCTAAACCACACAATTAAAATTGCCAGCTGATATAAAAGAATAATCGGGATTGCCATGATTGTCTGATTAACAACATCAGGGGTTGGGGTAAGAACCGCCGCCACGACAAACGCGCCCAAAATCACCAACCGTTGCCAACGCATGAGCTGGCTAAACCGCAGAGGCACCGTCCGGTTAACAAAAACAAGAACGAGCGGCAGCTGGAAAAGAAGCCCAAAACCCAGCAAATACGTCATTACAAAGGAAAAATACTCCCTCGCGGAAATTAAAGATTTCACCTCATCGGAACTGAATTTGCTCAGAAAATTAAGGGCGATTGGCAGACTGACAAAATAGGCAAAAGCCATCCCGGCAAGCATCAAAAAAAGACTCCCACCCAGAAGAAACCCAACGGAAAATCTGGCCCTCTTTGGAATCGCTGGCTCCACAAACCGCAGGCTTTGAAAAACCAAAAAAGGTAAACAAACCACAAACCCAAAAAAAACCGCGATTTCCAAAGTGAAGCTGAACCCACCCCCTGGTGAGGTGTAATAAAGTGGCTGACCAAGCGGCCTAACCAAAAAAGCTAAAATCCGATCCTCAAAAAAATAGCCCGCAACCGACCCCAGAAGAAGAAACCCCAGCGACAAAATTAACCGTGACCGCAGCTCCAGAGCATGGTCCAGAAAAGTCAACTTCAACGAAGTGCCATCATGCTTTCTTTGACCTCCCACCTTTTGCTTCTTCAGAACTTTCTTCCTTTTCATCCCCAAAACCTTTGCGAATCTCCCGAATCGCATCAGAAATCCCTTTCGAAAGCTCCGGAAGTTTCTTCCCGCCGAAAAGGACCAGAACAATGACCAGGATGATAATGAGCTCTTGGGCTCCAAGACCAAACATTATAATCTTAACGATTAATACCCACCAAAACGCGGCGAACGCATAACAATTTACCTTATGATGGGTATATATGATATTATCACTAACTGCCTGACCCATTTCAATAGGCAGTCACCAAACCATGAAGTTCCTCCAACTACTCCTATCACTGTCCATCTCAATTTTCCTTCTCATCCCACCTGTCCAGGCTGCAACCTTTGGATCAGGAACTTTCGGCAGCGGACTCTACGGCGCCGGCCAATCATCCAACACCACCAGTCAAGGCACTTCCCCCCCCCCGGCTCCCGGCTGCGGCGACCAACCCCCTGGGGCCAAAGCTCCCTGGCTCTACGGTGCTATCCCCGAGGACGGCACCAGCATTACGCTCTATTTCACCCCCGCCGATGATCCCATCAATCGCTACGCTCTTGCTTTCGGCCTAAAATCTGGTGTCATTCAGTTCGGTCAGGACAACATCGGTGGCCAGGGTACGCGAACCTACCTCGTCCAACACCTCTCCCCAAACACCACCTACTACTTCAAAATCCTGGGCGCCAATGGTTGCGCCACGGGTTCCTGGTCTAATGAAATCTCCGCCACCACTCTTGGCCACATCACCACCGGCAGTCTAAAAATCGTCTCTTCAGACCTTCGGCCCGTCCCCCAAAAAGAAGGCCTGGAGCCGTCAGGGGAAGTCCCCGAAGAAGCCAAGATCCAAGGCTATAAGGTAAACGTCAAAGTCCTAAGCGTCGCCCAAAAACCGATCGCCGGCGCCAAGGTCACCATCGCCTCCACTCCCCAGACTAAAACCACCGACAAAAACGGCTTAGCCTCTTTTGCCAATATCGAACCCGGAGAGCACCAGGTCACCATCACCTCTGGCCGCTTTAAAGGCGAGCAAAGCATTAACCTGACAGGCGACGTCCGCGAGTTCAACCTCACTATCGTCGTCAAAGAAGAAATCGTCCTCTTCTCACCCCAAGCCCTGATCGTCATCACCGGGCTTGTTCTCGTCATCATCATCCTAACCATCCTCCTGCTCTGGCAGAAAAGAAAGTCTCCCGTCATTTCTTGAAACCAACCTAAACCTTGCCCGCCCTAAACCTCGCCCTTGCTTCCTCAAGCACTCTCACCACTTCCTCATCCGTCACTTGGGGAAAATGCCGATACCACATCCCCACCGCTGAAAAATTCTCCGGAGTGTCTAAACAAACCACCTCGTCTGCCGGCCGCAGCCTCTCCCGCAAGCTGGAAACCGCGTCCCCACTGCCCACCGGCACCGCCACCACCAACCGCTTGGGTCTCTGCTTCAAAACTGCCTCCACGGCCACCCGCATCGACACCCCCGTCGCCAGCCCATCGTCCACCACCACCACATTCTTCCTCGCAAGCATCAACCCCCTTCGTCCACCCCGATAGAGCTTCACCCTCCGGTGCACTTCCGCCTTCTCTCTCCTGATCACTCCCGACACCTGCTCCGCCGAAATCCCCAACTCCGCAACCACCGCTTGATCAACAACCGTCGTTCCATCCTGAGCCACCGCTCCAAACCCAAACTCTTCATGCCCCGGAACCCCCAGCTTCCGCACCACAAATGCCTCCAGGGGCGCTCCCAAAAACGCGGCCACCTCCAGCCCCACCGGCACCCCTCCGCGGGGCAGCGCCAGCACCAAAGGATCCCGCAGCCTCAAGGCCGCTAATTTTTTAGCCAGTTCCCTCCCCGCCTCTCCCCGATCTTCAAACACGCTCTCCCCCTTCCCAACAATAACCCCCCTATTTAAACATCAACCTCTACATTTCGCATCCATCTCCTCGCCCTCTCGACATATCCGGGCTTCATAATCTTAATAAACCGCTCCAACGTGTTCTCAAACGAGAAATTCTCTCTTCCGATTTCAAAATTCTTTTCCACCATCAACCGATAGCTTCGCGGGTCCGTCAGCAAATCCACCGCCTGGCTCGCCGCCCGCTTCAAAACCACCTCCGGACACAAAGACAAACCAGTTTCTGGATTAATTCCCATTTCCCTCCCCAAACTAATCACTTCAAATCCCTTGGGCTTAATATCTGCTTGAAAAACCGAGTATTCAAAAACCACCACCGGCGTCTTCGACAGCACCGCCTCCAAAAACTGGTTCCCGAACCCCTCCGCACTGCTTAGGTATGTCACCAGGTCAGCATAGATATGCAAGTCTAAAAGTCCCGGTTTTCTTTGCCAGTGTCCATTAGGATAACCATTAAAGGCTCCATCTAAATGAACAAAATAGACCCCTTGTTTTTTGGCATAGTCAATCACTTTTTGCAGATACCACTGATCTCTTCGCTCGGCATAACCCGCAATCACCAAAACAATCTTGTTCCTCGCCGGATCAAAACCCCGACCACTATATAGTCCTCTTTTCTTAATCATTTGAACACGAGAACTTTTCGAAAGTTCCCGAACAAAATCCACCGCCAGCTCAATGTTTTTTCTCCGAACCACCCGGGTGGCTTGCAGCACCATAATATCCTCCGGTTGGATGCCAAACTGTCGCAAAAGCTTGGCGCATTGCGCGTTTTTGTCCTGAAGCACCCGGTTAAAATCCAGCGAGTCCGGCAAAAGATCAACATGAACCCCTTTTCTTCGGACGAGCCCCCCTTGCCGCAACGAATTAATACAGGCGTGAGAAATATAGCTCCGCTTCGGCGGAAAATTCTCGGCTAAATAGGTCTGAACAAAAGAAAAAAGCGGATGATCATACCGTCGATTTTCCCAATAGAGATCATGGTTAATTAGAAGCGTCGGCACAGAAACTTCATCTAGAACTTTCAAAATTCCCTCGGCGGCCGCAATGTTCTCGCCAACGGAAAAAATATTACTGATAATCATCCTCGTCGGAGAAAATTCGGCAACTGCCTTCCGGACTCCGTTTTCCACCGCTTTGGAAATTCTGCCAAACGCTTCCTTAAAAGACTTCTCATCAGCAAACGCATCCGCCCGGTCAAACGCTCCTTCATCAACCCGGTAGACCTCACTGTCCAGCTGGTTTTCCAAATGCGGAATCTCAAAATCTGCTCCGCAGTTATAACTTCCTGAAACTAGCGCCACCTTCGCCCCGGCTTTGGTCAGAATCTCCTTCCAGGCCGAAATCTGAAGCGACACTCCATCAGTCCTCCCCACCCGAAAGTGCCCAATCAAAATCCGCTCTCCCCCAAAAGGTTCCATTTTAAACCGGCCACTAAGCCTGTTTTCCATCCTCATTCCAGTCTACCACCAACCCCCGCTTACCATAAGTCCAAGTTCAAAAACTTTTAAAGTTTTAAAGGTAAAGTTTTAAAGGGGTGGGCTTTCAAGCACGCCAAGCCCACCCCTTGCAAACCATATTCCTCCTCTTCAACAAATATTGGCTTCCAATTCAATCCGGTGCTAAAATCGGCCAATGAAACCTAGAGCCATAAGCCTAATTGTGTTGGCACTCATTCTTGGAAGTGTCGGCACGTACATCATCAACCACGAAGGCTCAATAGTCACTGAACCGGTGAGGCTGGGCCCCCTTCCTCCCCCTCTACACATTACGTTCACACCGGAAGGTCCTATTATCACCGGCCAACTGAGCGAGGGAGAAAGTTCATACCCTGTTACACAAGACAATGACATCCCCGCAGGGACCATCCACTTTCAGAAATTTCCAAAAGGCCCACGCACCAACACATTAGCTTGGCTCGAAACCGAATGGACTAAACAACTTCGTCGCTACAATCCATATATATGTTCCATTGAAACCTCCACTGGAGCAACAACGGCAAGTTGCACCTTTGACCTTAGAGACGAACGAAATAACGTGAGCAACTTGTTCTTTGGCAGCAGAAAACTCGAAAAAAACTACTAACAAACATAAACCCCAAACTACTCCCTCCTTAAGAAGGACTTCTTCCCTACCAACACCTTACCGGCCCTGCCTCCAAGCTACTTCCCAAGAATCTTGTATGAGAAGTCTACCTAGCCAGTAGCCTTCCTAAAAATCCTAAAGAAGACATTGACATTTTGTGGCAAGCAACTATAGTATTGAAACCGATGGCAGCAAAAACACCTGAAGGCCTTCTTACCTTTCAACTCCCCCCAGATACACGATTTTCCATCGGTCAATCGAACACTTCCGACTCTTGGTGTCCTGAGGAAGGTGAAAGATTTTCTGTCCTTCCCTTAGACCAACAAACAGCTAAAAACGCTATTATTCTAATTTCAGAGCTTCCCGCCCCAAAAGGTGGTCGAGTATATCTTCCCGTTCCAGACACCATCTCTTCTGAAATTAGAGAGGCACTAGCCGAACTAGAAAAAGCAATCACCATTAACTCTCCCCAGAACTCCCAGTCGATACGGCAATCCCTCGAAGAGGCCAACACGGCAATTTCTGCTGCTGAACAAATCCTCCGGAGAGGTCAACTAACTAACCCCTCTGTTCTGGCTCTTCTTAGAGCAATTCACGACCGTGCCTCCAGCCTCAGCCCTCTCAACCCCGACGAAACCCCCTCTTAAGCCGCTGGTGCGATCTTCCCACCTAGTCAACCCACTCACTCAAGACACCTAAGCATTCCCTTTTCGACAAACACCCCTGATCACTGCTCACCCGCTGAAACACCTCCGCCAACTGACTCCCTTTATCCCCGTCGACAGCTGGTCATTAGTCAAAATTCTGTTAATAAGAGCCATAAAATAGCATTCACCTCTCATCATCCGACAGGCGTCAACAGCAATGTGATCAGTAGATTTGCACTCCTTCACCACCCGCATATTATATAATCATCCCTATGGAATTGGACAAACAAGGCAAAGTTATTCAATTCGACGTGGGGGACATCATCAAACTATCTCCCCAGCTAATAAAAGGCCGTCTGCTATAGACTACGAACTCGATGAATTCGCCGTCAAAGGATTAAACGGGTATCTCCGACTAATAGAAATCACTGGCCTTCAGGCCGTCAGAAATACCCAATGGCCTATGCACTTCAACCCCAAAAACGAACCGGCCACAACCGATTCTGGCGAACCAAGACAGCACGATCTATACACCCCACCTTATGTTTTTGAGCAACTTCAAGGTCCGGCAAACAACCTAAAACTCCGCTTGCCTCGAAAAAGATAATCAAGACCGCCTTCCAAAAACCAGCCCGGCCACAAACCTCGCCCCATGCCCAGCAAAATATCCCCCTTCCAAAGTCAAAGCCACCAACAATCCATAACCAGCATCAACCAAAATCCTTGACAACAAAGCTCTTCTTATCGCTTAAGCTGTCTCTAAACGGATTGTCAAATATGTTGACAATTAACTTGACAATTACTAATAATGAGGTATACTCCTGTTGTGTTCAAGCCAAAATATTCTCTTACCCCAAAAATATTACTCAATATTAACGAGATTGAACGCCT
This sequence comes from uncultured Gammaproteobacteria bacterium, assembly GCA_964609775.1. GTDB lineage: Bacteria > Patescibacteriota > Microgenomatia > JAMCZE01 > JAMCZE01 > CAZNUP01. The sequence continues at coordinate 21,222 of CAZSSJ010000011.1, read as the reverse complement.
GTACGGTCGGTTGGAAGGAATGACTATTCCCCAACAGCTACTTTTAAACCTGGAGAGAGACAATCTGATTCAGTCATCCTTCGCCTCAAATAGCATTGAAGGAAATCCCTTATCTGAAGCGCAAGTGTCCAATCTAATTCTTAATGATCGGGTCCCTGTCAACCGTGATGAAAAAGAAGTGGTAAATTATTTTCAAATACTAAAGGAGCTGCCAACAAAAGTAAATCGGGACCTCAACTTAAATCACGTCCTTGACACGCATAAACATTTACTGACTGGGGTAAAAGAAAACATTAAAGGAAAAATCAGAAACACTAGAATTGTGGTGGGAAGTCACGATGTAATTGACAGACTTGTCATCAAATACAATCCGCCATTTCACACCAAAAGAGAAATCGTGGAGGCTCTCGAAGGGCTTCTTTTGTGGGTGAAGAAGACCAAAGAACCCCCTACTTTAAAAGCCGGTATTTTCCACCATCAGTTTGTCTTCCTCCATCCGTTCGAAGATGGTAATGGCAGAGTTTGTCGTCTGTTAACCGCCCTTATATTTCTTAAGCATAATTATCTGATCAACAAATACTTTGTCCTTGACGACTACTATGACATTGACCGTTCACTATACTCTGACAGTTTGCACTCGGCAGACAGTGGAGACAAAACAACCTGGCTTGAGTATTTTACGGATGGTGTCAAGTATTCTCTTGCGGGAGCATTAGGAAAAGTGGAGACAGGATTAACACAATTAACGTTTGATATTCGACTCACACCAAAAGAACAGGAGGTTCTAAAAATTATTCAGAAATATCGGGAGCTTAATTCATCTGATTTAACAAAAGAACTAGCTATTTCGCGACAGCAAGCGTTTAATCTTCTTAAGTCCCTCACTAAAAAAGGATATCTCGAGAAAAAAGGAAGTACAAAAAGCAGTTATTATGTGTTGAAATAATAGACCTTATCTCCTCAAAGCCAGATCAACCACAAACCTCGCCCCATGCCCAGCAAAATATCCCACTTCCAACGATGAAGCTACTGCCAAAACTCCATAAACCAGCATTCCTCCGGGATCCTCTCCTTTTGCCAATCTGTCCAAGGCCTCAAACCCCCACTGAAACATCGTATACGACAAACCCGCCGTCAAAATTCCGGTAAGAACAGCGCCCTTCCAAGCTCTCATTATCTCTCCGGCCATACTAAAGCTTTCTCCGGGAAGACGGAATCGTGTCTGATTTAAATAACCAAACCAACCCAGAACAAACGGCATAGCCCATCTCATCGTTTGCCAAAACTGATCTGACAACATTTCTTCATTCACAATCAGAGTATCCCATAATTAATGCATTTTCTCAAACCTGAAGCCCATAGCTAGACAAGATTAACCCTATAGATATATAATGGCTCCCATGAGCCATGGCGAACTTACAACCCCTGACCAAAATGGAAGCCTAAAACCGATCATTGACCAAAACGGTAAACTGGTGGGTCTCACTGACAACTCTGGGAACATAATATCTCTTACCCCAACACAGCGTCGCCAACTTGAACAAGGCGGTAAGAAAAGAGGCGGGGCACGATTATCCTTAGACCTCAGCCGCACTGATTCCCCAAATACCACAATAACAGTAAGACGTACTGAATACCATCACCATGGGTCAGGGGATCAAATTATTGGACTGGACGGTCCAACAATCGGTGCTCTCGCTATCATCGCTGCCATCATCGGGGCCGCGATCAGTGCTGCACAGAACTCCAAACCCCTCCCCACAGCATTGCCCTTGACTTCTCCCTCAACACCAACGGGCCAAATTCAATTCATTACCAAAGACGATGAATTTTTACGAAGAGCGCTACAGACTCAAAATATTACCTGTTTCGCCCAAGACTCAGACATCGGCAAGAGCCAACTCCAAGAACCAAAAGGCCCACTCTATCTTGGAAGCGTGGGCGGAACCAAAGTTGTTTGTCCCGTCACCCCATGATTCCCTACGAAGAAAAGACTCCGAGTGAAAAACGCCACGATTACATGATAACCGTCGGCATATTTTTAGCCGTGGTAGCTTGGTTTACCTACAGCCTCACCAGAGACACCGAATTTCCCCCGGGTTTCCTGCTCGTTGAGCCGGCTAAAGGACGCTTGGAACTTTGCGGTCGCCCAAAAGATATCAAATATTTCTATAACGTCTCCCCAGAACTTGGCCGAGTAAACTTCGGCAACGGAGTCGCCAGAATAAGAGACATAAAGGAAATTAGAGGCGGGACCGGCGCCTGTTTTGAATTTATCCCGAACCGTCCCACACCCACTCCCCAACCAAGACAAACTCAACCATAAACAAAATGCTACAATATCCCCAGTGACCCCCTATTTTCAAAAAAACATCCTGGAAAACCACTTTGTCATCGGCCTAACCCTGGCCCTCACCATTTTCATCCTCTGGGAACTTCGCTCAACTCTCTTCTCCTTCTTCATCGCCTACACTTTTGCCTCCGCCCTTTCCCCCGCCGTCGAGCTTCTGGTCAGGAAAAAGGTCCACCGCCTCCTGGCCGTAACCACCGTCTTTCTCCTCACCCTCCTCCTGATCGCCATTCTCGTTTTCCCCCTCCTGCCCTTTTTCACTTCCCAAACCCAATCGTTCGCTTCTGCCTTCCCCACTCTCCTGGAACGAACAGTCAATTTCCTCGGTCTCTCTCCGGAAAGCTTTAACCTTCGGGCCCTCATCGAAGCCGAGGTCAACGCCGCCAGCCGCAACGCCTTTCTTCTCACCAGCCGGGCCTTCGGCGGCTTCTTCTTCCTCGTCACCACCATTGTCATCACCTTCTATCTTCTTCTCTTTGACTACCCCTTCCACCACCTCCTTGTTTCCCTCTTTCCCGATTCCCATCACTCAAAAATCGAGCAAACAATTTCCATAATCAAGAATAAGCTGGGAAGCTGGGTCCGAGGACAAATTTTGCTCAGCACCACCATCGGCCTGGCCACCTGGCTTGGCCTGGCTTTCCTGGGCATTCCCTTCGCCCTGCCCCTGGCCATCATTGCCGGCTTCCTTGAAGTCATCCCGACGATGGGCCCGGTCATTTCCGCTGTTCCCGCCGTCATTGTCGCCCTCACTCTCTCTCCCCAAATCGCTCTCGCCACTGTCGCCCTCTACATCCTCATTCAACTTCTGGAAAACCATCTCCTCGTCCCCAAAGTCATGGAGAAGGCCGTTGGCTTAAACCCCCTGGCCGTCATCATCGCCATCATGGTCGGCGGCAACCTGCTGGGAATCGCCGGCGCCCTCCTCTCCATCCCCCTCATCCTCGTCCTCACCACCATCCTCCAGCAAATCCCCGATTCCTAATCCCAATCTACCAATCTACCAGCCCACCGTCTAATATATATGTATGTCCGAGCCTCGTAACGTTCTACCCGAACCTCAAAGCACCCCCGCCTGGTCCATTTTCCTCTCCCAATTCAAATCCTCTCTCATCACTCTCCTGCTGGTGGCCGCGGCTGTTTCCCTCCTCGCTGGCGAAACCCTCGACACCATCCTCATCCTCGCCATCACTCTGGCTAATGCCGGAATCGGTTTCTATCAGGAAATTAAAGCCAAAAACGAAATCGCCGCCTTAAAAAAGCTCGTCGTCGACACCGTCCGGGTTGTAAGAGACGGCCTGGAACAACGTCTTGAGACCAAATTTTTGACCGAAGGCGACCTAGTCATTCTCTCCGAAGGTGACAAAATCCCCGCCGACGGCTCTTTGCTAACTAGCCACAACCTCACGGTGAGCGAAGCCTCCTTGACTGGCGAAAGCGTCCCCGTCGAAAAGAACCCCAGCGACGAGGTCTTCATGGCCACCACCATCTTAACCGGCAATGGCCAGATGCAGGTCACAAAAATCGGCTCGGCCACTAAATTCGGCCAAATCGCTCTCTCACTGACAAATATTCCCGAAGAAAAGACCCCTTTGGAAATTAAAATTGCTGATCTTGGCAAAAAACTCACCCTGCTTGTGGCCCTAATAATCGCTCTCGTGGAAATCATCGGCCTCTTCCAAGGCCGTGACCCCCACCTTCTTTTCTTCTCCGCCGTCGCCCTCGCCGTGGCGGCCATTCCCGAAGGGCTCCCCGCTGTCCTGACAATTTCCCTCGCTGTTGGCGTCCGCCGTCTGGCGCAGCGCCGAGCCATCGTCAAGCGCCTGGTCGCCACCGAAGCTTTGGGTTCCGTCGACGTCATCCTGACCGACAAAACCGGCACGCTGACAAAAAATGAAATGACCGTCAAGAAAATTCTCACCGCCGACCAGCACCACTTTTCTGTCTCCGGCGTCGGCTACACGACTGTCGGCGAAATCACAGAAACCTCTCCCCACCCCAAAACCGACCGCGACAACCTCGACGCTCTTGTTAAAGCCGGCGTTTTTTGCAATCGCAGCTCACTGGCTCCCGTCGTCGACGGCGGTCGCTCCTTCACTGTCCTGGGCGACACCACCGAAGGCGCCCTCCTCATCCTGGCCGAAAAAGCCGGCCTTGACCACCACAAACTTCGGCTGGATCACCCCATCTCCGACGAAATCCCCTTCGACAGCGCCCGCCGGCTCATGACCGTCGTTGTTGAGCAGGAAATCTATACAAAAGGGGCTCCCGAAGAAGTCCTCAAAATCTGCTCTGACCTATCAGCCTCCGAAAAAGAAACCTTTCTTCACAAAAGCTCGGAGCTGGCCGCCAGGGGCTACCGCCTTCTGGCCCTCGCCACTAAACACTTCTCCCCCTCCCTTCCCAAGAAAGATTTCGAAAAAGACCTCACCTTCCTCGGCTTGGTCGCCATTTCCGACCCGCCCCGCCCGGAAGCTGCCTCCGCCATCACCGCCTGCAGACGAGCCGGCATTACCGTTGTCATGGTCACCGGCGACTCTCTGGAAACCGCTCGGGCTGTCGCCTCCGAAATTGGCCTCCTCGCCGCCGGCCAGGAAGAAATAACTGGCCCTCAACTAAACACCTACTCCGACGAAGTCCTCGCCCAAAACCTCCTCAAAATCGGTGTCTTCGCCCGTGTCACTCCCGAAGACAAACTCCGCATCGTCGAAGCCTTTCAAAACTTGGGCAAGGTCGTCGCCGTCACCGGTGACGGCGTCAACGACTCTCCCGCCCTCAAAAAAGCCCAGGTCGGCGTCGCCATGGGCATAACCGGCACTGATGTGGCCAAAGAAGCTTCCGATTTAATCATCACCGACGACAATTTCGCGACCATCGTCTCCGCCATCGAAGAAGGCCGCGTCATCTTTCTCAACCTGACAAAAACCATTAAATACCTCCTCTCCTGCAATCTCGGCGAAATCACCACCGTCTTTCTCGCCATGCTCATTGGTCTCCCTCTGCCGCTTTCCCCGCTCGCCATCCTCTGGATGAACATTGTCACCGACGGCCTGCCCGCCCTCGCCCTGGCCATCGACCCCAAAGACGGCAAAACCCTTCACCTGTCTCGCCGGGAGCTCCAAATTGGCCAGGGTCTTCTTGACCAAACCTCCATCCGTTTCATCATTCTCCTCGGCTTCCTTCTTGGCTCCCTCGCCACCGCGATTTTCTTCCTCTTCTCTTCGTTTGGCCAGGAAACCGCCCGCCTGGCCACCTTCACTTTCCTCGTCGCCGGCCAGACCCTCATCGCCTTCCTCCTCCGGGGCAAAAATCAGCCGCTCCTGAGTAACCGCCTCCTTCTCGCCGCCGCTTTTCTCGCCGCTTTCTTCCAGATCCTGATCATACTGGTCCCATCAATTAGAAGCATTTTCGTCTAGCTTATGCCCACCACCCCTCCCACCAAAATCTTCTAAAGTTCTAAAATTGTGAAATCACACTTGTCTTAATACGAAGGCCATTCACCTTACAACGTTGGCAAACTGACTGATCCCCACTAACTGGTCTTCCCTTCTTCTCCTGAGCAGACTTCACCGCCAATCTTACAGCACACCTTCCAACCCCACTCATATCTGGTGGACGTGTCGTACCACTCACATACGCCTCAACTACAACAGTACTGCCGACAAAAACCCTCACCTCGTCTGCGCCATAGCCAATTGGACAAGATTCGTTTGTTTCAAAATTCTGGTCAGGTGACACCCTCCATGCCATTCTCAACTCCTCCTTATCCGTTCATAACCAGTTCCTCCAGCTTTCAAACTCCGCTGTTCACATGGCGCCCCATGCAGCTCCCAAACTTGTGCCGAATCAACCTCAACAATTTTCCCATCCACATCAACCTTAACCATTCGCCCCAACTGCTCAAGAGCCGTTGGTACAACAACTCTCTCTCTATTGATAGTGTGCACAACTTCCAATCGCCCATTCTTCTGCCTCAGCTGGCCAATATTTGCCATAAACTCAAGCATTATACACTAAACATTCAACCAATTCCTTCTTGACTCCCCCTATTACCAATGTCATACTCCCCTCATTCCTAATTCCCAAATCCGAAACATAGTTTTAAACTTAAGTCATTACTTATCGTTCACTAACCACTGATCACTAGTCACTGAACCCTATCCATTGATCATTGATCATTGATGATTGATGATTGATGATTGATCATTTATGTATTCTCTTCCCCCTCTCCCCTATTCCTACGACGCCTTAGAGCCGTACATTGACACGGAAACCATGAAGATTCACCACACTAAGCACCACCAAGCTTATGTGGACAACTTAAACAAGGCTCTCGAAGGCCATGATAAGCTCCAAGCAATGCATGGCGCTGACCTCATGGCCAATCTTGACCAAGTCCCCGAAGACATCCGCACCAAGGTTCGCAACAATCTCGGCGGCGTTCTAAACCACAACTTCTTCTGGCAAATCATGTGCCCACCTGATCAAAATCTCAAATCTCCAATCTCAAATCTCAAATCGACCCAAGCAATAAACGAAACATTTGGCTCAATGGAAGGATTCAATGATAAGTTTACCGAAGCAGCCCTAGGGAGATTTGGGAGTGGTTGGGCCTGGTTGGTCATCGACGACACCGGGAAACTATCCATAATGGACACCCCCAATCAGGACAATCCTCTAATGCCTGGTTTGCTAACCTCTAACCCCTATCCCCTAACCCCTATCTTGGGTCTCGACATCTGGGAACACGCCTACTATTTAAAGTACCAAAACCGCCGGGCGGACTACATCAAGGCCTGGTGGAATGTCGTCAACTGGCAGGAAGTAGAAAATCGCTACCAAGAAGTGCTACCATAACTCCACCCTGCTCCCTGCCCCACCACCTTCCTCCAAACCCATCAACATCCATCAACTTTCATGAGAAAACCCCCCAGCTTCAAAACCTTCTAAAAACCTTCTAAAGGGGTGGGCTTTCAAGCACGTAAAGCCCACCCCTTGCAAAACTGTCCAACAAGAACTACACTCACTCCATGGCCGCAAAGAACTCCATCAAACAATACCTCGAGGACAGCTACTATCATCTCTACAACCGTGGCGTTGAAAAAAGAGGAATCTTCCTCGACAAGCAAGATTTTGCTGTCTTTCTATCCTATCTCAAAACCTACCTCCTCCCCAAAGACGAAGCCCACTTAAAGGCCATCCTCTCCTCCCCAAACTCCACCCCTGCAGAAAAAGCTCTCGCGCTCAGAGATCTCCGCCTGAAAAATTTTTCCCAAGACATCAGCCTTCTTGCCTACTCCTTAATGCCCAACCACTTTCATTTCCTTGTTCATCAAACAAACGCTGATGCTATTGATCGTTTTCTAAATTCCCTTGCCACCCGCTACACCATCTACTTCAACAAGAAATACCACCGCGTCGGCCCGCTTTATCAAGGAGTCTATAAAGCCGTCCTGGTCACAACTGATGAACAACTCCTCCACCTCAGCCGCTACGTTCACCTCAATCCGCTAAGCCTCCTATCCGTCCCAACCGACCGTTGGTCAGACGTCACCCTCCCCTTCTCCCTGCCCGAATATCTCGGCGCCCGCAAAACACCCTGGATCAAACCGGAAGCAATTCTCAACTACTTTAATAAAACCAGCAAAAACAATTCCTACTCCAGTTTCATGGGAGCACACTCCACCTCCGAAGACGCCGAACTCGTCTCCCCCATCGCCCTGGACTATTCCGACTCGTAGCTTCGCAAGCCCACCCCTTTAAAACCTTTAATCCTATAACCCATATATCTATTTCCTAAGCTCCGCCACCACGCCACTCAACTTCTTCTGAGCTTCATCCGGAACAATTAAATCACCTTCACTAAAGCCTGGAGGATTTTCCCTTGGCATATCCTCCTTATGACGAACAATCCTCGCAGTCGCACCATCTGGGCTTGTTAAACGAGGATAAGTATATTTAGAATAACCAAGGTATTTATTAGTAAAGGGGTCAAACCAATCGTCCCTATCTCCGCTTCGCCACCAGAGCCGACGAAAACATTCCCGCGCCCACCGCCTTTCGGCAAACCGCCAGCGCGCTGGAGTTCACCACCCCAAGCTTCGTTCCGCTTCCCGAAGAATGGAACATTCCCAATGAACATGTCCGTACCGTGCTTGAAAGCACCTATCAAATCTTTGCCCAAGACGGAAACGGCCTAAACTATGCTGCTTCCGGCTTCATCATCGGCGAAGATGAAAATCACGTGTACCTGGCCACAGCCGGCCACCCGTTCTTTAACTACGACTCCCGACACGACAGAGGAATGGCGATTCAAGGTTTCTCTCGCCCTTTTAAACCAAATCCTGACTCCGATCTGACCGTTGCCAGATACATCTACGACCGCAATCAAGACGTCGCCGTTCTGCAGCTCAGAAAGGGACAGGCTCCCACCCCTAAGCCCCTCCCTCTCGATCCAAACTTCTCACCGAAATGGGAAGGCACTCAGGCCATGCTGGTGGCCTATCCCTATGACCTGACAACCGCCAACCACCATTTTCCTCAAGTAGAACCCATAACCATCGTCCAGCCCCACTTGGGAGACCTATCCTACCCCGGCCGTCTCACCGCTCTAGGCAAGTCCGGCCGAGGCGCCAGCGGCGGCCTTCAAATCACCCCCATCTCCCACGCCATTGAACTCATGGAAAGATTAAAAACTACAAACCTCCCCACATCACCTCAAACTGCACCTTTAATCCGGAAATGAGCTCCTGATCGGAAATAAGCACTGCAAATGGTTCCTTTTCGTCATAGGAAACCAGAACCGCCGCGTTTTCCCCAACGACCACATCGCTCTGGCTCCCCATCCCGCTCAAAAACCTCACCTGATTGCGGGACTGGTCCTTGGCCTTGGCAAACGCCCGGTTCGCAGGCGTGTCCGGCAAAATTTCCCGGGTCCGCAGCCTGTAGAGCTTCGGCGAATACACCTCGTCAAACCAACTCCCCAAAACCTTCTCATAGTTCGAAGCCAAACACACAATGTCTAAAGCTTCTCCCGCAAGAATCCCTATATAAGCTTTCTTTATACCTTCAGCACCTTTTAATATTTGCACCCTATCCATAAACTTTCCTCACCTCCCTCTTTTTCACGGGAAACTCCCCCAGCTTCAAAACTTACCTCCCCACTATCCTGCTAATCCTTCGCCTCAGAGAACCCCACCAGTTTCCTTCTCTTGGCAAGATCCAAAGCCGTCGCCTCCGTCTAATTTCCTCCAGTTCCGCCACCAACCGTTCTCTCGCCTTCGCCGGAATCGTCTCCGCCGCGGTCTCCAGCACAGCTTCAACCATCTCCTCCCTGTCTGGCAGTTCATCTTCAACCTTACTCATAAAATAAGTGCCTAATATCTAGACAACTTCCAAAAAGGACTTTACACCGAAGCCAATATTTTGTTAAACTGTTGTCCAAATGGTGGACAAGATCATCCAGAACTTTCTTTCTAATCTCGGCCTTTCCGGGGATGAGATCAAAACCTATTCTTCCCTCCTGGAAAAAGGCAACCAGACAATCCTCGAGCTTGCCCGCCACACCGGGATCGCCCGCACCAATGTCTATCGCCTCCTGGAGGAAATGAAAGAAAAAGGCGTCGTCGAAGAAATCATTGATGACTATAAAACCAAGGCCAAGGCCGCCTCCGCCGACACTCTGGAACTGCTCATCAGCCGCAAAGAAAATCAGGCCAAAAATCTCCGTGCTCAACTCCCCTCGGTGAGCGAAACAATCAGTCACTTGACCCTAAGCACTCCGGCAGACACCAAAGTCCTCTTCTACCGGGGCAAGAACGGCATTGAACAAATGTTCTGGAACGCCTTGCGGGCTAAAGAAGAAATTGTCGGCTATACCTATCGGACCTCAGAAAGCATCATTGGGACAAAAGCCATCATCCGCTGGACTGAAGAATTTCAACTTCGCCATCTCAAACTGCGCGACCTCTACTCCGACGAGCTCATAAAAAGCAAAAAGGATCCGACTAAACCTGAACCCGGTGATTGGACCAACAATGAATCGCGTTACATTAAACCTGAGATTCTAAACATCATTCACCAAATGGACATCTACAATGACGTTGTGGGCATCTATAACTGGCAGGCAGAGGAAATCTTCGGCGTCGAAATCCACAACGCCAAAGTTGCCCAAATGCAAAAACAAATCTTCGAAGTCTTCTGGAACCTCGCCAAATCCCATTCCGCCTGACTTACTTCTTCTTCCCAATGACCACTTCAATCTTCACCACATCATCGACCAGTGTTTCCAAGTCAACAGATTCATAAGTCTCCAGAAGCGCCGTTTTCACCTGCTCGACGATCTTCGCCGGCACGTCAGCCGCCACCCGCAGCCGCGTCGCCTCAAAGCCCGACGACGTCGCGTTCTTGGTCTCAGTCACCTCAAACCCCAGTTCCTTAAGCTTGTCCCCAAGCCGGCCTGCTTCTCCCGTCACCTTCGTCCCGTTGAGCACTCGCACCTTAAAATCCGCTGGTTTCGGCTCAGGAGCCGGCGCCGGAGTCTGCTCCGCACTCTTTGAACCGCTCTCTTGTTCATTAACAACCGGCGTCTCCGTCTCGGGAGCTTTCTGACTCTGCCCCAAACCTAACCGCCCCAAATTCTTAAAGATCACCACAACCAGAACAAATCCCACCACGGCTGCGCCAACCAAAAACAAATACTTCCTTTCTGGCAGCCGATCTGTCACCCCCGAAAGATCAACTGCCGGCAAGAAATTCGGGAGCCCACCCCTTTTCCCCCCCAAAGACAGATAGCTCTCAAAAGCCACATCGTAAATGTCTCTCCGGTCCAGCTCCGTCACTTCCAGTCCCTGTTCACTTCGCAATTTATCCAGCGACGCCCCGTCAAAAATTCCCACCGTGTAGACCTTTTTAATGTCTGCGAAGTTCTTTCCAAGGCGAAACTCATTCAGCCGTCCCACCCAAACGTCCTTGGGCAAACTCGCTAAATCGAGAACCGCCCCGTTTTCCGCCGCCACCACCGTCACATCCTTCTCAAACGGCAGCAACAGTAAATACTTCCCCGCTTGGACATGGCTCTCAACAACCGCCTTAACGCTTGATGCCACAGTTTTAATTCTCTTGCCCAAATCCATAAACGGCCTCTCAAAATCTTCCACCAGCTTTTTTTCAAACGCCACATGGTTGACTAAACCGCTCTCCTCTTTGCCCTTTGCCCTAGCCTCTGTCCCCTCTGCGTCAATCACCAACTCCTCCTTGAAATAAGGCAACGAGCGTACAAACCCATCCACCGGATCCGTCGCCGGCAAAGTTTTAATGTAGGACTTCTCCGCCGGGATAAACAAAACTCCTTCACTAATACCAGTTAAAGACGGCTTCATCGAAACCGCCGCTTTCACTTGGTTGGCAAACTTCACCGGATCAGCAATAAATGCCTCACGGACAACGTCAGTTGTGAAGCTTATCTGCCCCCCGAAGATCCGCTCGACCCCTTTCCCCGAAACCTCATAGGCCAGCATCTTGAGGTTATCCCTCTCCAAAAACCCCACCATCATCTGTGTCTTCCCAAAAGTCATGTGTCTAGTTTAAATCAAACCTCCAAACAATTGCAACGATCTCAAACACCGCGTAAGAGCTGCAAAAAGAACCGCAAGGTCCACAAAAACTTGACAAACTAAGAAGAGAGAGAGAGAGAGAGAGAGAGAGAGAATAGGCGCTGGAGGTAGAATTATGCCAGAAAATAAAGAGGGCAAACAATCCAAACCTAAAAAGGGTCAATTTATCAAGGGCCCTATAGACATCGGCGGCGTGCACATTGAGGGCGGCATAACAGTAGGGGGAAGAATTATCCATGGTGACAAAGTCATCAAAAACGGCCAGGAAGTAACCGGCCCGGAAGCCGACGAGATTTCAAGAAGAGCCCGTGAGACAGCCCAGGCAGCCATAGAAGCAGCCGAACAGCTAAAATCAAGGGCCACATCTGCAATCCCTGAGACCCCGGCTTCTAACGCTGACTATGAAGCTGCCCCCGAGTCCATCACTTCCGACGACTTCGTCGCTGGCATAATGATGATCGGCGGTGTCCCTTATAAACTGGACAGGTCCACCATCGATCAAGACAGAGGATATAGATATATCAAAGTCAAAAGATAACAACCTCACCAACCCAAGCACCAAATTTTCATAAGAATTGAAAAAATTCTTCCTCAGGCAAACCCACTCCTACACTTTTTTAAAAATACGCCTCTGTCCAAATTGACACAAATTTCGCTAGTGTGTAAACTGTGTCAAAATGACCAACCCCACAGATCCCAACGAAACAACCAAACAGCTTTCTGAGCTGGTAAAACTCCTGTCAAAGGAGCAAGACTATCTCCACCAAAATGCCCGCGGGGCCAAAATGAGGGAAAGCCTCCTGCTTCTTGCCGGAGGGGCCACTTTAGCCACAGTCCTGGCCATGCCCGGAACCGCCAAACTCTTCAAAAACTTTAATTGGAACAAATCTGACGAAAAGGAGTGGAAATTTTTAAATCAAACCTATCTGCGCCGGGCCATCAGATATCTTCACAAAAAGCAACTCGTGGAAATTGAAGACCACGGGAATCATGGCGTTGTCAAGCTCACGGGTAACGGGCAAAGGAAAATTCTCAAATTCGGTCTGGAATCAATCGTCATCCCCAAGCCAGCCCGTTGGGACGGCCTCTGGCGGATCGTTTTCTATGACGTCCTTCATGGCAACCGAACCGTCCGGGACAAGTTCCGGCGCTATC
>CAZSSJ010000011.1:0-8093 GCA_964609775.1 uncultured Gammaproteobacteria bacterium | reverse complement strand
CCGCCGGCTTCTACCCCCTTCAGGAAAGCGTCTATCTCCACGCCTATCCCTGCGAAAAAGAAATCGATTTCCTCCGCTATTTCCTGAGAATTGACACTGAAGTGCGCATTATTTACGCCAACAAGATTGAAAACGACGAAATTTTCCGCCAATACTTCGGGATTTAATGGGAGATTTAATGGAATTAAATTGACACATCATGCGCTAGTGTGAATTTTGTGTCACTTTCCTAATGAAAAGTGTTCTGTGAACTTTAGAAGCACCGTGCTTCTTCAGCGCTTCCTGATGATCTTTCGTCCCATACCCCTTGTTCTTCCCCCACCCATATTTCCTAAATCGCGCCCTTCTTCCTAATTTCTCCATTAATTTATCCCTATGCACTTTGGCAATAATCGACGCCGCGGCAATAGAAATTGATTTCTGATCTCCATGAACGATCGCTTTTTGGCTTTTGAGCCCCACGCCGGGGATATACTTGACGTGGTATGCATCCACCAAAACAAAATAAGATTTAAAATTTAAGAAATAAGATCTATGAGAATTCGTCTTTTTTATATTTTCAATCTTATATCTTATATCCTTAACTGCCCCCCTCATCGCCTTCTCCGTCGCCTTCACAATTCCATATTTGTTAATGAATCCCACTCCCGCTTCCCCAATTCCCCAAACCGTGTTCTTCTTAATAACTTTCGCCAATTCTTCCCGTTTCCTCAGCGAGAGTTTCTTCGAATCATCCACACCCACCTTTATAAAGGGGTGGCCTTTACGTGCGTGAAAGGCCACCCCTTTCAAAATCACCGCCACCGCTCCAGCTACTACCGGTCCGGCCAAAGCCCCTCTTCCCACCTCATCCACCCCAATGACAATCCCGTATCCGCTCTTCAAAACTTCCTCTTCAAACTTCAAATCCGGTCTGGTAATTTTCATCACCGCATCCTATCACACTGCCTCTTTCCAAACCAACCAACCGGGACTTAAAATCAGCCTGTGGCTTCCCCCGAAACCAAAACCTGTCTAACCGGCCGCTTCGAAAGTGTTTCCGGCCAAAAGCGTCTTAAAGCTGCCCAAACGCTCGCTCGCCGTCTGGACATCCCGTTAATCAACCCCGCGAGCCCGCCCTTTCCCCCAGAAAACTGTGAGTCCCTCATCCTCTTCGGCGGCGACGGCACCGTACGCTGGGCCATCGACATGCTGTTAAATCGCTCAAAAGAAACCGAAACCGCCTTCACTCTTGCCCTGGCCGGCGGTGGCACCGCCAACTTTGTCCGGCACGAGCTTACTCGAAACGACTACTTCGTGGAGCCCGAAGAACTGTCTGACCTCAAAAAGGTCACTAAGAAATCTAAAACCTTCTCTCCCCTTCTTGTCGAAACACCTAATGGGCAAAAAACTGTCTCCTGCCTGGCCGTTTTTCCCGACCCTTTCGTTTCCCACCTCTTCCGGAATCTCGAAGCTCTTCGCCAGAAACTTCCCTCCTGGCCAGCCCACGTCCTGGCCACATTGCTCTCCCTCCCCCACTTGAGAAACAATGAGATCACCTGGTTTTCTCCCCCATTTTCCCTCTGGAATGGCACTTCCGAATCACCCCAGGTCACTAAACACACCATCATCGGCCATCCTCTCCAAACCCTGCCAAAGGTCAGTCAATTTTTCTTCCACCGCCTTCAGGGCAAAATTACCCCGATCGAACTCATCAGCGTTCAGAAACACCAGGAGCACATTTTTACTCTCACCCAACCCCATCTTTGCCTCGACGGCGACACTATTCCTTCCACCCCCGGCCCTCACCGCCTCAGCCTTTCCCTTTCAACAGTTCAACTCTTAGCCCTCACCATAAACCAGTAACCAACTTCCAAATACCCTCTTGCGCTTCTTGACTATAGGACTATAATTAAAACTGTGGAGCGTGTCGTGGATATAATCAGCACCTTGTGGCAACACAAGAAGAGGATAGCCATTGTGGCTCTAGTCATTGTCGGCGGTGTATCCTACAGAGACAGAATGCTGCAACAGGCCCAGGACTTTTTAGCTCAACGCAATACCGGCACTCCCGCAAACATCCCGTCACCAGGTTTAACCCCCCTTCAACGGGAAGAAACCCCCCCCAGCCCAGCGACTCCGACTAGTTCCAGACGCCTATCACCAGCAGAACCACCCACCCCTCAGGCTCCAACAGCAGAACGGAGCAATCCTCTCGATCCGAAAAACCACCCAGATCTACGCGGTAATAATCTTCGTCAGCAACCCTTTCCAGATGCTTGCGCCATAATTCTTCCTGGACAGGAAACAATCTGGGTCGAAAATGGCATAATAGTAGATCAAAAGACATGTCAAGAAGGGTGGTGGCGGTCCATTACAAATGAAGTAAAAAGTTACAATCGATCTGTTAAGAATCCCTACAACCCCCAAAAACCTCAATAACGAATCTTTACAAAGCGGTCAATAAATGTTATACTCCCTCTTGACAGTCCGGGAAAGGACTGTAATTTTTTGGCAGAAGTCTCAAGGAACCTTGATACTTAATTCCAAATACTGGATACTTAACTCATGCCCGAATTCGGCGAAAATTTTCAGTTCACCCGGCCCGACTTTGGCAAAAGTCCAATTCAGTTCCTAACTGAGGTCAAAACTGAGCTTTCCAAAGTCTCCTGGCCATCGCGCGATCAGGTCGTCAAGCTGACTCTCGTCGTCATCGCTGTCTCCGCCCTCGTCGGCGTCTATCTGGGCAGCCTCGACTACGTCTTTGCTAAAGCAATCGAAATAGTTCTTAGTAAAAGATAAGTCAGATCTCAAAAATCAAATCTCAAAGATCAAATATACATATCAAAAACTTAAATATTTGATATTTGCTCTGTATTTTTAATATTTGATATTACTATGGAGGATCAAACTCAACAGCCAAACCCAGCACCCGAACAACCCGCCCAGCAACCAGTTCCTGAAAACGCCAAGTGGTACGTTCTCCACACTTATTCCGGGCACGAAAATAAGGTCGCGGCCGCCATCCGTCAACGCGTTGACGCCATGCACGTCACCGGCCGAGTCTTTGACCTCCTCGTTCCCACTCGGGACATCGTCACCGTCAAGCGTGGCAAGAAAGAAGAAGTCAAGGAAAAGATTTTCCCGGGCTACATCCTCGTCCGCATGATCCTGGACGACGACTCCTGGCTCGTCGTCCGCACCACTCCCGGTGTCACCGCCTTCGTTGGCCTGGGCAACCGCCCCACCGCCCTTTCCGAAAAAGAAGTTGACGCGATCATGAAGTTCAGTCAACTCTCGGCGCCCAAGTTCAAGGCTGCCTTCACCAAAGGCGAGGCTGTCAAAATCATCGACGGCCCGTTTGCCGATTTTCTGGGCACGGTTGATTCCATTGACGACGCCAAAGGCAAGGTCAAAGTCCTCGTCTCCATCTTCGGCCGAGAAACGCCGGTTGAGCTTGATTTCCTACAGGTCTCCAAACTCTAAATTCATCCTAATTTTGGAAGCTTAAACCCTTTCTTCGTCTTCTTCGTCCCCCCAACTTCCATACTCTTGCGACCCGCATCCGGCTGCCGCCTTGCGTCCTGAACATCACGAGGAGCCCCCGGAGGAGACAATTCACCTTGAGACACTCCAACATATCGTGCATCACCTTTCTCGATACGATACTCTTTCCAGGGCAAAAATTCTGGAGCAGTGCCCAAATCTGGACGAGCCGAACGTCTATGCCTCTTTGTCAAATCCCCATCTGCACTATAAACCCTGCAGTTTTCTTGAAGATAATGAAAACTGATATAAACAACAACAAACCCATCCAATCCGCTTTGAATCAACGCCTCGGCAATCTCAGTTTGCGACCCCGACCAATATCTTCCAAATAATCTCCGTGCCTTTGTTGGTAAACTGTTCAACGCTCCATACACATCTCCAAGCTGAACGTCAGGGATTGGATCAGTCAGACCAGAGTATGACCATCTGCTCATTTTGGCACACAAACTAGTCAATTGTCTTCTGCCCTCAGGGTCTCCAGTATCCAATCCCTTTAATCCATTTTGTTCCCATAAATTCCCATAGTGTTTGGGGATCTGATCAATTCGTTCATATCTCGCCATAGTCGTGAATTATATCAGCTATTGCCATTACTCCTATATTCACACACTGCTCAATTAAGATTCCTTTTCAAAAAGCACCCCTTGTGCTATACTTGGTACCACCAATGACAAATTGGGAGGCTAAAGCCGCTGAAAATCAACAATCGTCTTCGGATTGATTTGTCTTTCTCCGGCCGCCTCACACCGAATCGAACATCGCGTATCGCCAATCGTTCATCGTAGACGAAGTTTGCGATGAACCATGAACGATAAGCCATAAGCCCGAATGGCTAAAAAAATTAAAACCGTCATCAAAATCAATCTTCCCGCCGGCGAGGCCACTCCCGCCCCGCCCGTCGGCACCGCCCTTGGTCCTCAGGGCATCCCGATCATGGACTTCGTCCGGGCCTACAACGACAAAACCAAAGACCAAAAAGGCCAGGTCATCCCGGCCGTCATCACCATCTTTGAGGACCGCACCTTCGCTTTCATCACCAAGCTCCCCCCAGTCTCAGAACTGATCAAGAAAGAGCTTGCCCTGACCAAGGGAAGTGGCAAGGCCGGCCGCGAAACCGCCGGAACTTTAAAAAAAGACCAGGTTAAAAAAATTGCTGAAATGAAAATGCCCGATTTAAACGCTAATGGCGACGTCGAAGCCTCCAGTAAGATCGTTGCCGGCACAGCCAGGAGCATGGGAGTCAAAATTGAATGAAGTGAGAAGGGATAAGTGAGAAGTGAGATTTCATTCTCCCTTCTCAAATCTCAAATCTCATTTCCGTAGTGGGCAAGATTAAAACCGTCATCATGGGAGACACTGAAACCGAGGAAGCCGCTCGCAAAAAAGCGGAGGCTAAACGTGAGCAGAAGAAAGCCCGGACAAGTAAAACAGTTAATCAGTTAACCAGTGAATCAGTAACCGGTAAGGAAGCGCCTACTGATTTACCGGGCCAGAAAGTAAAGAAAAAAGCCAAAGTCGACAATAAATACACCTTTCCCAAAGGCAAAAACTACATTGCCGCCGTCAGCCTGGTCGACAAATCCAAAACCTATTCCTTAGCGGAGGCTATTTCCCTGGTCAAAAAAACGAGCTACAGCCATTTCGACGGCTCTGTCGAGCTCCACTTAAATGTCTCTGATAAAGGCCTCCGTGGAACCGTTGCCCTGCCCCACGGGACCGGAAAACAGATCACCATCGCCACGGCTAGTGATGAACTGATTAACCGTCTAATCGTTTCACCGAAGATTGACTTTGACATTCTGGTGGCTTCTCCGGACATGATGCCCAAACTGGCCAAAGTAGCAAAAATATTAGGTCCGCGAGGTCTAATGCCAAACCCCAAGACAAATACAATTAGTGACAACCCGTCCCAATTAGTGAAAATCCTCCAATCGAGTGTCTCTTGGAAAACTCAAACCGACTTCCCCATCATTCATGCCGTCATTGGCAAGGTCAGCTTTGATGACAATAAGCTTGAAGAAAACTATCAGGCTTTAATTAAATCCATCGGCAAAGACAAAGTCAAAAGCGCTTTCCTGAAGGCCACCATGGGCCCCAGCATCCGCCTCCAAGTGTAGTTCTGGGCTGTCTTGACAATACCGACCCGCAGAGATAAAATGAAACCATGAACCTAGATGAAAATGATGTAATCTTCTACGACGGAAAAAGGGGTACGCCTGCACAGTTCAATTGTCTTCCAAAAGAGTTTTCAAAAAAGACTTCGAGGCATATGCAAAAGCCATGAGAAAAGAAGATCGCCAATGGAGGCAATCCATTCTCAGTTCTTGATTAAATTCAGGATCATTGGTAGAATATCGATATCATATTCCGTAGAAAGTAGGTCTTCCAAAAAGGATAGAAATCCTACCGAGGAAAAAGTTCATTGCTAATCGCTTAACATTCATCGGAAATTTTTTGCCATGAACCATGAACGATAAGCCATGAACCAAATTCTCGGCAACGAGAATTTTTTAATGCCTAAGCAAAAAAACATCCAAACCGTTGAAAACCTTAAAGAAAAGGTCCAAAAGGCCAAATCTCTGGTTGTGGCCGACTATCGCGGCCTGACGCACAAACAAGCCGAGGAACTGCACCACGCCGTCAAGAAAGTTGATGGCGAATTCATTGTCGTCAAAAATCGCCTCCTGCAAATTGCGACCGACTCTGGCCCCTTTGCCCTATCCTCTAACCCCCTATCCGGCCCTTCCGCCGTCCTTCTGTCCTACAGCGACGACTTCGCCCCCCTAAAAGAGCTCTACAAAACCATCAAGGCTCTCAATCTTCCGGTCGTCAAATTTGGTTTTATTAGCGGTAAAAAATACTCCGATTCTGAAGTTGGCCAAATCGCCAAACTCCCCGGCCAAGACGTCCTTCGCACCCAGGTCGTTTCCAGACTTTCCAGCCCCATGTATGGTCTGCTCTACACTTTAAACGGAAACCTGAATAAATTAGTATACGTGCTAAGTCAAATCAAAAGATAAATTCGAAACTCGAATATCGAAAACCGAAACAATTTCCAAAATCCAAAACAACTTTTGTTTAAAGAATTTGTTCTTAGAATTTTAGATTTGTTTCGAATTTCGAATTTAGAATTTCGGATTTCTCACGGGGGGTGAAAATTATGGCAAAACAAACTAAAGACGAAATCATCGAAGCCATTTCTAACTTGAGCGTTTTGGAGCTTTCCGAACTCGTCAAAGCTCTCGAGGAAAAATTCGGCGTTTCCGCAATGCCAGTAGCTGCGACTGCGCCCGCCGGAGCTTCGCAAAGCGGAGCGGAGGAGGGAGCTGATGCCCCGGAACAAACTACCTTCAACGTCGTTTTGACGGCTGTCGGTGACAACAAAATCGGCGTCATCAAAGCCGTCCGCGAAGTAGTTCCGACCCTCGGTCTCGCCGAAGCCAAAGCCCTCGTCGAATCCGCACCCAAAGAGGTTCTGACGGGTGTGAATAAGGCGACAGCGGAGGAAGCTAAAAAGAAACTTGAGAGTGCTGGAGCAAAGGTGGAACTAAAATGACGTCCTCTCCGCTACTCTCGTGCGGAGTATCATCGGGGATACAAAGGCCGTCTTTTCCGTTCGCATTCATCCTTGGGAGCAAGCTCCTAAGAACTCATTACAAAAGAACTCATTACAAAACTCAGGTTTCTGCGAGCAGTAAAATAAGACTTCACTCCTTGACATCTTAACTCCGCGATAGCATAAATAAGAAGTAATGGAAAAAGATTTAATAGCCTTCCTCTTAAAACAACAAGCCCAAGAAAAAATGGACGAGCGGCACCAAAAACTTAACCGGGTGCTTCTTCTGCTCGCCAGCGGAGCAGGTTTGGCAATTGCCCTAGCAATGCCGGAGACCGTAAGGCTGCTGCGTTATTTTCGGCCAGACAAATCTGACTGGGATGAGTGGAAAATGTTTAATAAGCGCTACCTGCAAAACACCATCCGGCGGCTCCAAAAATTAAAAATCATTGAAGCTGAAGAGAAAGATGGCTACCAGACAGTCAAAATCACCGAGAAAGGCAAGTCCCGAATTCTTAAATACGCTATTGAATCTTTAAAAATTGCTCAACCCCCAAAGTGGGACCGCAAATGGCGCCTGGTCTTCTATGACATCTTCGACCAAAAGAAAATCACCCGCGACCGTTTTCGGCGCATCCTCAAAGGCGCCGGTTTCTACCCCCTTCAAAAAAGCGTCTACCTTCACGCCTATCCCTGCGAGCCTCAACTGGAGTTTCTCCGCACCTTTCTGGGAATCAGTGGCGAGGTCCGCCTCGTCGTTGCTGACGAAATCGAAAACGACGAGCTCTTTCGAAAGTACTTTGGCATAGCTTCTTAAATATGCGATCGCATTTTTAAGAAGCCATCATCTACTTTTTTAACCTGCGAATACTCCGGCAAGGAAACCGCGAAGATAAAGCAGACTCAGAAAAGGCGTCCATGGGCTCCAAAGAAAACCCGGCACTTAAGCAGGAAGGGGTAGGTTCGTAAACGAAGTGCAACACTTCTAGCTAGAATACGTCTAGAAAGG
>CAZSSJ010000010.1:0-36285 GCA_964609775.1 uncultured Gammaproteobacteria bacterium | reverse complement strand
GGGGTTTTTCTTTGACGGTGTCGGGAAGGACGATGCCGGAAGCGGTGATTTGTTCGGGCTCGAGGGGTTTGACAAGAACATTGTCAAAGAGGGGTTGATATTTTGGTCCGCCAGATGGCGGATTATTACTGGCTTTCGACATAGAAACTGGCAGTCAGAGAATACGAGTGCGATTTTAATTAACAAGAGCGATTCTTGTCAAGATAGCAAAATGAGACACAGTCTAGCCCTCAAACAACCCAACTAGTTGAAGATCGTAGACAACGACGGAATTAGGGAGCATGATTTCTGACGTGGTGTAGGTGCCCTTGAAAGAGGCAAAGGTGTCGATCTTTTCTTTCCCTTGGGGCGAGGAAGAATTCAAAACGTGCTTGGTGAGGCGGTAGCGGCCGGGAGGAAGATTAATGATCGAAACCGGAACGGTTTCGATGTGGGAGTTTCTCTGGTCATAGTTAATTAAGATGACGGTGGCGCCACTGCTGTCACGGCTGGCGATGCCAGTGACGTTGGTGCCTTCTCCGGAGAGAAGAACCCGTTCTGACCGCAACATATTCAGGAGGCGCAGGGCATGATAGCTGGGTTTTGGCTGGCCGTTGTAGTAGAGAATCCCCCATCCTCCACGTCCGGATTCCGGGCCATCTCGAACCTCAAATTTAGTTGCCAGATCAACGAAGCCCACAAAGGTCCGGGCGGCGGCGACCAGGTGGGCAGCATCGAGAACACTATTGTGAACGGGGTTGCGCTCCGGGGTGGAGCCCCATTCAGTGATGATTTTTTCGGCCGGCGGGAGAGTGGCGTGTTTGGTGTAGAGGGCGGTAATGAAGTTGACGTCTTCATTATAGTCGGAGAGCCGAGGGCTGTAGCGGTGCCAGGAAATGAAATCTAACCGGGCGTGGCGACTGGCGACCAGGCGGAAAAAGTCATCAAGCCAGAAGGTCTGGCAGACAAAAAGAAGGCCGTTGTTACAGCGGCGAAGATCGGCAAGAGCCGGGCCGCCGACTTTAAAATCGTTGACGTTGATGGCTTGATTGACGCCAGCCAGGGTGTGTTCATAAAGTTCGAAATAGTCTTTGCCCCGACCAATGTCGAAAGCGCCAAAACCGGGGCCGTCGGGTTCGTTCCAGACTTCGTAGTACACGCCGCTGACATTCAAATGATCACGGCCACTGACATTTTCCACGAGATCCCGAACGTGTCTTTCCCAAGCTGACCAATTATTAACGGTCCCCACATCCCGATTGGCAACGTCGGCGGGAAAATAGGACAAAGAAATGAAAGGGACGGCGCCAGCGGCAAGGATTTCGCGAACCCGGTTTTCATACGGCCGATCAAAGACATGATCAAGACGAATGTATTTTGGGCTGAGAGCTTTGATTTGGGAAGTGACCGGAGACAGAGAGACCAAAGACCCATTGCTTTCACTTTCTCCACCTTGGGACAGAGCAGCCCAGGGGTGCTCGAGCTTGCCCTTCGACGAAGCAACGTCAACAACAATGTTGGCGGGAATGGGAGCTGCTTGGGAAAGGAGATGGACGATGTCCTTTGAAAGGAAAGCCGTCAGAAGAACGCTACCGAAGAGAACAAGGATCAAGACCAGTTGTTTCCAGTATTTATGCATGAATGAGACTTTTTTGTGTCGGGCTGATTTCATTGTAGTACATTTAATCTTAGACGGCGGTTGAGGACTTGACAAGTCTTAGCACTCGTGATAAAACAGTGCCAATCCGGAATTTAGAATTCAGAATGATGAATTGAGGTAAGCACTCCGTGCTTGGATTTTTAAGAGACCTGCACGAAGTGCAGACCACAATTCTGCATTCTAAATTCTTAATTCTAAATTTCAGTGAACGACTTGACTGACCGGCAGGTTAATATTCTTAAGCATATCATTGATGAATACATCGAGGCCGCGGAGCCGGTGGGGTCGGTTTATCTGGATAAAAAATATAACCTGGGCATTTCTCCGGCAACTCTGCGCAACGAAATGGCTCAGCTTATCAAGAAGGGCTATTTGAAGCAGCCGCACACCAGCGCCGGCCGAGTCCCGACACCCGTGGCTCTGCGCTATTATGTTAGCAATTTGATGCAACCGAAGAATTTGTCGGTGACGGATGAAGTCAAGATTAAGGAAAAGGTTTGGGACTATCGATCAGAATTTGAACGGGCCCTTCGCGAAGCGACACACGAACTAGCGGAACGAACCAAATCTCTGGCTGTCGCCTCGGATGTTGACGGAGATGTTTATTATGCGGGGACGGCGAATATTTTGTCGATGCCCGAGTTTTTTGACATCGATTTGACGAGAAATGTTCTGGCGCTTTTGGACCGGTTTGATTATCTGCGGCGAATCTTTCCGCTGGAGGGAAGTGAAGAGATGAATGTTGTTCTGGCAGATGATCTGGGTTTTGACTCTCTCACGTCTTGTGCGGTGGTGTTTACCAAGTTCGGCCAGGGGACAAAGCACGAAGGGACAATCGGAGTCATTGGTCCTTGCCGGTTAAATTACCCGCGACTCATTCCAACAGTGAGATACTTTGGGAACTTAATGGATGACATATTGATTTGAGAAGGGAGAAGTGAGAAGTGAGAAGTAATACCAAAACAGACGACGAGCCCGAGGAGAAAGTAAATGACGAGGTCAAGGAGGTCGGGGAGGAATATAAGGAAAAGTATTTTCGGGCGCTGGCGGATTACCAGAATCTGGAAAAGCAAACTCAGAGCTGGAAAGAAGAATTTGTTCAGTATGCGAATCTGGGACTAGTTGAAAAACTTTTGGAGGTGTTGGATGATTTAGAAAAAGCCCAGGAACACATTAAAGATGAAGGTTTACAATTAGTCATCAATAAATTAAAAAATACTTTGCGGGATGAAAGCGTTGGGGAGGTGGAGTTGGAAGGGAAAGAGTATGATCCGAAAGAAGCCGAGGCGGTGAGCACCGAAGCGGGAGAAGAAGACAATATTGTTACTAGGGTGTTACAAAAAGGATATTCAATGAAAGATAAGATAATCAGACCGGGGAAGGTTATTGTAAGTATTAAAAGTTAAAAATCCGAAGCGCTAAATCCGAAATCTCAAACAAATTCAAAATCCTAAATTCAAACTCTTTAAACCTAAAGTGTTTTGAATTTTAAAAATTAGAATTTTGGAAATTGTTTCGAATTTCGAGCTTAGAATTTCGGTTTTCAGAAGATATGGCTAAAATCATCGGCATTGATTTGGGGACAACCAATTCCTGCGTGGCGGTCATGGAAGGCGGGGCGCCAAAAGTTATTCACTCCGCTGAAGGGCGGAATGTCATTCCGTCGGTTGTGGATCCTATTTCCCACGTCGTGGGGGATGTGGCTAAAAGACAGCTGGTTTTAAAGCCTAAGCAGACAGTTTTCTCCATTAAAAGGTTGATGGGCAAGAAGTTTTCTGACAAGTCAGTGCAGTTTGACATTAAATGGCTTCCCTACACTATTAAAGCCGGGAGGGATGACATGGCGGTTGTTGAGGTTGACGGCCGGACATTTACGCCCCAGGAGATTTCGGCCATGATTCTCCAGAAGATTAAAGCCGATGCTGAGGCCTATTTGGGCGGCAAAGTCACTCAGGCAGTTATCACGGTGCCAGCTTACTTTGATGATTCCCAGCGCCAGGCGACCAAACAGGCCGGAGAAATTGCCGGACTGGAAGTCTTGCGGATTATCAATGAACCGACAGCGGCCGCCCTGGCCTATGGGCTGGATAAGAAAAACGCCCACACCATTGCCGTTTATGATTTGGGCGGAGGGACGTTCGACATTTCCATTCTGGAACTCGGAGAGGGTGTTTATGAGGTCAAGAGCACAAACGGAGACACGCATTTGGGTGGAGACGATTTTGACAAGACAATTCTTGACTATATTGCCGAAGAATTTAAAAAAGAGAACACTATCGACCTGCGCAAAGATCCACAGGCGCTTCAACGACTGCGAGAAGCGGCGGAAAAGGCCAAGATCGAGCTTTCTTCTTCAACAGAAGCGGAAATTAACCAGCCCTTTATTACTCAGGGGCCAAACGGGCCGCTGCATTTGACCCTGAAACTGTCGCGGTCTAAGCTCGAACAGATCGTCGATGATTTAATTCAAAAAACGCTGGAGCCATGCAAAAAGGCTCTTGGTGATGCTGGTAAGAAGACGTCGGATATTGACGAAGTCGTTCTGGTCGGCGGGATGACGCGAATGCCCAAAGTCGTCGAGGTCGTCACCAAGTTCTTCGGCAAGGAGCCGCACAAAGGCGTCAACCCGGATGAAGTCGTCGCCGTCGGGGCGGCAGTTCAGGGCGGTGTTCTTGGGGGAGAAGTCAAAGACGTTCTCCTTTTGGATGTGACGCCGCTGACTCTTGGGATTGAAACTCTCGGGGGCGTGTCCACGCCGCTTATTTCCCGAAACACGACAATCCCTTCGAGCAAAGCGCAGGTTTTTTCGACGGCGGCGGACAGCCAAACTCAGGTCGAAATTAATGTCCTCCAAGGGGAACGGCCGATGGCGGCAGACAACAAATCTCTCGGGCGGTTTATCCTGGACGGGATTCCGCCGGCGCCCCGAGGAGTGCCGCAGATTGAAGTTTCCTTTGACATTGATGCGAGCGGAATTTTGTCCGTTAAAGCTCAGGACAAGGCGACGGGGAAAGTGCAGAGCATCAAAATCACCGGCTCGACGGGTCTTTCCAAAGACGAAGTCGAGAAGATGACCAAGGAAGCCGAGGCCCACGCTGCGGAAGATGCGGAAAAGCGGGGGCGGATCGAAGCCCGGAATGCGGCGGATTCGCTTATCTTCACGGCGGAGAAGACACTCAAAGACGCGGGCGACAAAGTCTCCCCGGAGGTCAAGAAAGAGGTTGAAGACAAGGTCTCGGCTCTGAAAGGCATTTTGGAATCGGGAACCAAGGAAGATCTTGACGCCAAGACCAGGGGTCTATCCGACTCACTCCAGAAAGTCGGCCAGGCGATGTATGCGCAAGGCGGTGGACAAGGGACAGGGAGCAGGGAGCAGCCGACTGGAGATAGTCATGGAGAGGCTCAAAGTGAGGGGACGACTCCGCCAAATTCGGAAGAACCGGTGGAGGGAGAGGTTGTCAAGTAATTTAAATCCGAAATTCGAATCTCGAAACTCGAAACCCTCCTTCGCTAAAGCTTCGGAAGGGCAGGCAAATTATTTAAAATCCTGGCTTGCCACCTCGAAGCTCGAAGAGCGAAGAGTGGTTTCGGATTTTGTGCTTCGTGCTTCGGGTTTTTTAGTATAATTTAACCTATGGATTACTATCAAACCCTAGGAGTCTCTAAATCTGCATCTGATGCGGAGATTAAGGCGGCTTACCGGAAGCAGGCTTTAGAGTGGCATCCGGACCGGAACAAGGATCCAAAAGCCGCGGAAAAATTTAAAGAGATTACGGAAGCGTATGAGGTTCTGTCCAATGCCCAAAAACGGCAGACGTATGACCAATTCGGCCCCTCGGCTTTCGCTCAGGGCGGCCCTGCGGGTCCGGGTGGGCCGTTTAGTGGTCAGCAAGGACCATTTACTTATACATATCGGACTTACGGTGGCGGAAATCAGCAACCCTTCGGCTCCGCTCAGGGCGGGAACCCGTTTGAAGGAAGTGATTTCGGCGGGTTTTCCGACCCGTTTGAGATTTTTGAACAGTTCTTTGGTGGTGGTTTTGCTGGTGCCGGGGGGCGAGCTCGAGCCCGCAGGCAAGTTTATTCCCTGCAGCTCTCTTTTATGGAGGCAGTTAAAGGAGTGGAAAAGGTCGTGGATATTGGCGGACAGCGTAAAACTATCAAGATTCCGGCGGGGGTTGATGACGGTTCAAGAGTGCGCTTCGGAGACTTTGACATTGTATTTTCCGTCCGGCCGGACAGTACTTTCCAACGGGAAGGTGCAGACATTTTTGTCGAGGCGGAAGTGAGCTTTCCTGATGCTGTGCTTGGAACGACAATTACCGTGCCAACGATCGACGGGGAGGTATCACTGAAGGTCCCAGCGAGCACCCAACCTGACACGATGATTCGTCTGCGCGGCCGTGGTGTCAAGATGCCCCAGAGTAACCGGGTTGGTGATCAGTATGTCAAGATCAAAGTGACTATCCCTTCGAAACTTACCGTGGAACAACGTAGGCTTCTTGAGGAGTTTAGGGAAAGTTTGGCAGGCGCGAAAAAAAGGAGTGGGTGGTTTTAGCGAATCTTTGTTCTGAAGCGTGGGTGTTTATTCGGGTTTTGATTCCCTTCCCTTTTAATTAATGCCGGGTGGCTTTGCGCAGCTTGTTTTCTTTTTTCTTCTAAAGTTGCTCTCTTCTGGCGTGTAGGTTTTAAATGTCAAACTTACCTTGATGTTTCGTTTTGGTGATAGTGTATCCAGTGTTGTGCTATAGCAAGAAAGTGGATGCATTTCTTTTACCAGTTGGCCAATTAATTCCTTTTGAGGCCAAACCAAGTTAGAAGATGAGGGTCGTTTTCAATTTTTTCGGCGACTAGATAGGTCACTTCACCGCCGACGAGGAAAACTTGTCTGATGAACTCAATTTCATCAAAGCAGGGAAAGGGATGAACAAAAACACTTTTGTTTAAAGAATAAAACCCTAGAGCTTTAAGTTTTTCTCGCAACCGATCCCGCAATCGTTTTTTACCTTCTGGGACGTCAAAAATCACCACTCGCCACTTTCCGTCCCACTTTCTGGGCTTTTTAATTTCCATTTCTTCAAATTTGTAGTGCAGCGCTTGCTGGAGGCCATTTTGAGTGATTTCCACAACCGGTTCTCCTTTGACATCATAGGAAATTTTTACTAATTTCCGCTGCTCGAGCCTTTTAAGCCGCCTGCGGAAGTTTCCTCTTTCCTGACGGGCTGCGGAAGCAGCCAATTTTGCTAGCCCCGGCATGAGCACTGCCAGGCTGAGGAAACCTACCCCGGCAAGGAGAACCAACACGTCTTTAGTGAGAGGGTATTTTTCAGTTGTCCGGGAAAGCTTTTTGAGGATTGTCTCCTTCTCCGGTGCAAATATTTTCTCTGCTTTCTCTAAATCTATATTTATTTCCATCTTTTAATCCTTACACATGGCCTATCCATTTTCAAGCGATAGCGTTATACTGGATACACCTACTGCTGCTCCAGAAATGACGTCCTCTCCGCTAGTCTCGTGCGGAATATCTTTCAGGACATGAAGGCCGTCTTTTTCTGTTCGCATTCATCCCCGATGTCCATCGGGGTATTCTGCGAGCAGGAAAATGAGCCTCCACGGGCTAAAGCCCGTGGTTTCTCTTGATCAGAATTTTCTTTTGCTTGCCTAAAGCGGGCTTTCATCCCCAAACTAAAGTTTGGGGTTTTGGGGCAAATTCTGATCAATAAAAGTGATCCGACCACCGGCTGCACTTTGTTTCGCCCGTGGCATCTCATCTTTGCCTCCGATAGTCGTCTCCAATAGTCATTGGAGGACCGGCTTCGCCGGAAATTAACACAAGGAATGTTTTGAAAAAGTCAGGTAGCTTGGAAGTGGTAAAATGGAAATGTGAGAAAGAGGGATCAGACGGCGATTTTAAAAAGTTTTTCTGGGACAAAAAGGATGGAAATTGCTTGTGAACTATCTGATTATGGTTCGGGAGATTGCCCTGGCTAATATCCAATCCCAAAATCCCAACTTAGATAAGGGAATTTTGGGGGTGCAGAAAGGAAAACTAGATAAAATTGTCTGAAAATGCCAGGAAATTAGGAATAACAGGTCTTTTGGAACTGGCCTTTTCGGAAAGATATTATTAAAATGGGACGGGGGGGGTTTAAGAAAAATGAAGAAGATTATTTTTAAATTTGTTATCGCCTCAGTATGGACGCTCATCGCCTTCGGACATAGTTTGAGTTATGTCTTTCCCCCAAGACCGATACCAATGGTAATAAAATATTCGATACAATTACCGCTCTCTATAAGCTTTGATGCTCTTAATGCGTTAGCTTCTTGGTCTTCTGAAGTGAGAACGTTTATCTACCCTTTGATTTTGCCATACGGACTTTTACTCACGTTTGTGGTGAGTTATTTAATCGTGCATGTCTCACTGGAGTTAGGACTTTTGATTTTTAAAAAGACACCGCTCTCAATAAGGGGAGGTTCTTGACTGTCTATAAGCAACGGTGTTAAAATTAGGCGTAAGCGGTGGGAGGAGATGCCCACCTTTATTTTTGGTAAATTAGTTTAGCAGAGCATAGTGAGCACGAGATCCTTCGACTCGCTACGCTCGCTCAGGATTTTATGCCGGCACAGGTGAGAAGCGAGTTTCTACTCGCACTAAACCAAGTTGCAGCGGAAAGAAATATCAGCCTCGAGACGATTATTAAGACCATCGAGGACGCGCTTCTTATGGCCTATCGCAAAGATCGCCAGATGGCCGGGGAGACGGTTGAGGTCGAAGGATATACAGCAGAGATTAATTCCGACACGGGGGAAGCGGCAATTTTTGTAAAAAATGGGGATGGATCGAAAGGGGGAAATGTCACCCCGCCGGGATTTGGGCGAATTGCAGCCCAGACGGCCGGACAGGTTCTTCGGCAGCGGATTCGGGAGGCAGAAAAGAAAGCGGTGATTGAAGACTTTACCGCCCGAGTCGGGACGATTACCAACGGAACGGTTCTGCGGTTTGACGGGCCGAACATTATGGTGGACATCTCCAGAGCTGAGGCCGTCATGCCACCCCAGGAGCAGAATCCGGCTGAACACTACCGGCTCAATCAGCGATTGACGTTCTATATTGAAGGAATTCGGGAATCAGCCAGGGGTCAGGAGATTGTCGTTTCCCGAGCGCATAAGAATCTCGTTGTGGAGCTGTTCCGCCGAGAGGTGCCAGAAGTTCAGTCCGGAGCGGTGGAAATTAAACTTCTTGCTCGAGAAGCCGGCGGGCGAACAAAATTGGCGGTTGTGAGTGCGCAATCGGGTGTGGACCCGGTCGGGGCGTGCGTCGGCCAGAAAGGCGTCCGTGTTCAAGCGGTCATCAACGAACTGGGGGGAATGGAGAAGGTGGACATTATCCAATATACCGAGGATGTGGCCACGCTCATCGCCTCGGCTCTGGCGCCGGCCAAAGACATCGAAGTTATTCTCACGGAGACTAGCCAATCAGCCATTGCGGTCGTTCCCGACGATCAATTGAGCCTGGCAATTGGGCGGGAAGGCCAAAATGTCCGACTGGCGGCAAAACTCACCGGCTGGAAAATCGACATTAAGGGAAAAATGGAATATTCCAAAAAAGATGGAACAAAGGAAGATGTTAAGGAAAAGACCGAGGAAGAGAAGGTGGCAGAAGCGAAAGGGGCAGAGAAAAAAGAAGACTTGATAAAAGACTCAGGAGCCACTGACGGCTCAACTAAAAAAAGTAAAAAAACAAAAAGCAGAAAATGAGTAGCAATCCAGCTAATTTACACTTTTCAATTTACAATTTGAATTCAATTTCGAATGTCTGAATTTGCAAATTCAAAATTATGACATTGGTTGAAAATTTAAAATTTCAAATTGTAAATTGGGGTAATGGCACAAAAGAAGCAAACTTTACAGTTGTCTCCGACTGCCTTCTTCGCTAGGCCTCCGATTGTGGTGGTTATGGGCCACGTGGATCACGGCAAAACAACTCTTCTGGATGCGATTCGAAGAACTGACATGGCGGCTAAAGAATATGGGGGGATTACGCAAGGGATTGGAGCATACCAGGTTGAAGGGAGAAGTGATAAGGGAGAAGGGAGAAGTAAGATTACTTTTATTGATACGCCGGGGCACGAGGCGTTCACAAATATGCGCAGCCGCGGAGCAGCGGTCGCGGATATTGCTATTTTAGTGGTGGCGGCAAATGATTCGGTTATGCCGCAGACAGTGGAGTCAATAAAGCTTATTAAAGAGGCGAATATTCCTTATATTGTTGCTATCAATAAGATTGACCTGCCGGAAGCAAACTTCGACAAGGTCGTCCAAGATTTATTGCGCCATGAAGTGATGCTCGAGAATTATGGCGGGGACGTGCCGTTTGTCAAAGTTTCCGCCAAAAAGGGAGAGGGGGTCAAAGAGTTGCTCGATCTTATTGAACTTCTGGCTGAGGTCAAAGAAATCGGAAAACATTCCTCTGACACCCTTGAGGCGGTGGTTATTGAATCCCGATTAGATAAGAGCCGAGGAGCACTGGCCAGCGCAATTGTCAAGGGCGGCAAGCTTATGGTCGGGGAAGAAATATTTGTTAACGGCAAAAAGTCCAAAGTCCGGGCGCTTGTCAATTATATGGGTGAGCAGATTAAAGAAGCCACACCAGGAACTCCGGTCGAAATTTTAGGATTGACTGAGGTTCCTCTAGTCGGGTCTGTGATCAGCGCTTCCGAACGACCTTCGCAAGAGGCCCTCTTGCAAATGGCTTTAAAAGGCTCCGCTCTTAATCGGAGCGACCAGGAAGGGGCACAGTCTTTATCGCTTATTTTGAAAGCCGACACCCTGGGATCATTGGAAGCCGTTACGGCTCAGATCCCGGCAAATGTCAACTTGATTTCTTCCGGGGTGGGAGAGATCGGTGAGGCTGATGTGATGCTGGCCAAATCGACCGGAGCAATTATTCTCGGGTTTAACACAAAAATCACGCCGGCGGCTAAACAACTGACGGAAACGGAAAAAGTCCTGGCCCGAACCTATAGGATTATTTATGAACTTTTGGATGAGCTGAAAGATGCAGCGGCCGGAATGCTTGTTCCCGAAGAGACGGAAGAAATTCTCGGCCAGGGACAAATTGTGGCCGAATTTCCTTTTGAGAAAATGCGCATCTGCGGGACAAAGGTGGCCGAGGGGCGTTTGGCTCGGGGCGATCTAGTGAAGGTGGTTCGTGAGGGATCTGAGGGAGATGAGGGAGTTGTGAGAAGAAGTCGAATTAAATCGATGCGAGCGGGGAAAGAGGAAGTGAACAAGGCGGAAAAAGGTCGTGAATGCGGTGTCTTTCTTGATCCCCAAGTTGACTTTAGGGTTGGGGATGATATAATGGCCTATAGAATCGCCTAAAGGCGATTCTGCGTTCCTCGGGCTTCGCCCTGCGGGCCTAAGAATTTAATAAATGACCAACGAAGACTTGCAACAGATTCAAAGCCTCGTTACTTCAGCACGAAAAGTGCTGGTTTTGACTCATGCCAACCCAACGGTTGACACGATGGCCTCGGCCCTGGCTCTCTACTTGGCTCTGGTGAAATTAGGGAAAGACGTGACGGTGGCGATGGATGGGGAAGTTTTAGTCGAAGTTTCGAACCTCGTCGGAGTGGATAAGGTGAAGACGTCGCTCTCAACAAGTGGCGGAGGAAGTTTGCTTCTGACATACAAACCTTACCAATTAGGAGACTTCGAGGATGTCAAGTATAACGAGAATCCGGCAGCGGTCGGTCTTTCCGAAGACACGTTTAGCATGACGATTAAACTGCGTCCAGGGTTTGTCCCCGAGACACGCAATTTTCAATTCAATCTCGCCGGTGGGCCGGCTAGTCTTTTTGATCTTATCATTACTGTCGAGATTCTTGAGCCGACGCAGGCAGGAAAATTGTACGATGCTCAGATGTTTGCAAATGCGCAGGTTATTAATATTGATAATCATGATCCAAATAAAGATTACGGTCGGTTTAACCTGGTTGAGCCGGACGCAGCTTCTATTTCGGAGATTGTGACCTTTTTCCTGCGGGCGATTAACGCCCAGATTGACGCGGACATGGCGAGAAATCTTTATCAAGGAATTGTTCAAGCGAGTCAGAATTTCCAAAACCCGAAAGTGGCCGCGGCAACTTTTGAAGCAGCGGCAATTTGTCTGCGAGCCGGAGCCAAACAAGGGGCTAGGGGCGAGCAGTTAGGGGCTAGCAATAAGCAACAGGTGAGTCAGCGGCCTCAGATGGGGCAACCCCAACACCAAGTGGTTCCGCCAGCGCAACCGGCACCACAAAATGCTCAGAGCATCCCTTCGGACTGGACTCAGCCAAAGGCATATCGGGGAACTTCGGTGGTTTAATTAAGGCTGGACAAGGGAGGGGCTTCTAAGTTACAATTAATTTGTCACATTAGTCCAATTAGACTGATTGGTTAAATGCGGTTATGGCACTAGCAAGCGACGATAAGAAAAAGATCATTGAGAAGTTTTCGCAAGGGAAGGGCGACACCGGGTCGCCGGAAGTTCAAGTGGCGCTTCTTTCGGAGCGGATTAACAAACTGGCGGCTCATTTAAAAAAACACGCCCACGATGTCCATTCCCGTCGGGGGCTTTTGACTATTGTGTCCAAGCGGCGCCGTCTGCTAAACTACCTGTCGAAGAAAGCAAAGGATCGTTACTCCCACGTGATTGCCTCGTTGGGGCTGGCAAAGTGATCTGCCAGCTGGCGGATCACCTCGAATTTTCTTCTTAGGAAACTTAGGGAACTTAAGAAGCTTAAGAACTTTACATGACCACAAAGAAACCCATCAAAAAAGAAATTGAGATTGCCGGGAGAGTGCTGACTCTGGAAGTGAACAAGGTGGCACCACAGGCGAATGCGTCGGTGATTGCGCGCTACGGCGACACTGAGGTCCTGGTTACAGTCATGCTGGGAGCGGAAAAACCCATGGCTGACGGCGGGGCGCCGGTGACGGTCGATTTCATTGAAAGGCTCTACGCCGGTGGCATTATTAAAGGCTCCAGATGGGTCAAACGTGAGGGACGAGGAACTGATGAGGCAATTCTGACTAACAGACTCATTGACAGATCAATTCGGCCCTTGTTCCCCAAGGACTTAGTCAATGAGGTGCAAATCGTGGTCACTCTTTTGTCCACGGATAATGCCAATGATCATGATGTGGTGGCCCTGAATGCTGTTTCGGCGGCGCTAGCCGTTTCGAGCATTCCCTGGAATGGACCGGTGGGAGCAGTGCGGATGGGACAAGTTTCCTCCCCGGAAGAAAATCTCATCGTCAATCCCCTCCTGACGGAAATGGACTACTCAAATCTGGACCTAGTGGTGACTTCTAATTCTGACGGGGTGATTATGCTGGAAGCGGGAGCAAAGCAGATTCTGGAAGAAACGGTGGCGAAAGCGATCGAAATAGCGCACGAGGAAAACCAAAAGATCATTGAAGCCCTGGAAGAGCTGCAGAAAAGTGTCGGGGGAGAGAAATTTCCTTATGGGCCGCACACTGTGGACAAAAACCTTCTGACAGAAATTGAAAAGAAACATGGGAAAGAGATAGAAGATTACATCAGCATTTCCGGTTCCGAGGCAAAGATGGACGGCGGCGCTATCGAGGAATTCAAGAAAGCCTTAGGCCAGGAATATGCCGAGAATCCCCAAAAAAGTGACCTGGCGCAAATTGTCGAATCCCTTCTTAGAAAGGCGCTGCGAAAACAGACCTTGGAGAAGAAGAAAAGAGCCGACGGACGAAAGCTCGATGAGATTCGGCCGATTTCCGGGGAAGTGGGACTTCTGCCCCGGACCCACGGATCGGCAATTTTTGAGCGCGGTTTGACGCAAGTTTTGTCCGTCGTGACGCTCGCCAGTCCGTCTTTGGAACAATGGATTGAGACCGCCGAAGGCATGGAAGAAAAGCATTATATTCATCATTACAATGCCCCACCTTATTCCTTAGGGGAAGTGGGACGAATGGCTGGCGGACCAGGAAGGCGAGAAGTTGGCCACGGGGCTTTGGCGGAAAGAGCGCTTCTGGCGGTCATTCCGGATCAGAGCCGATTTCCCTACACGATCCGGGTGGTGTCGGAGGTCTTGTCACAAAACGGTTCTTCATCGATGGGCTCGACCTGCGGATCAACCCTAGCTCTCATGGATGCGGGCGTGCCCCTGTCAGCTCCGGTTTCCGGAGTGGCTATGGGACTGGTCGCGGAGGATCAGAAAAACTATGTCATTTTGACGGATTTGCGGGGTGAAGAGGATTTTTATGGCAATATGGACTTTAAAGTCGCCGGGACGGAAACAGGTATCACGGCAATCCAACTTGACATCAAACTGGGAGACACGTTCCGCGGACTGTCGATAAAGATGATCAGAGAAATCCTGGCCCAGGCAAGAGATGGTCGGTTGGAAATTCTGGAAAAAAT
Source organism: uncultured Gammaproteobacteria bacterium (assembly GCA_964609775.1). Taxonomy (GTDB): domain Bacteria; phylum Patescibacteriota; class Microgenomatia; order JAMCZE01; family JAMCZE01; genus CAZNUP01. The sequence goes on along the minus strand of CAZSSJ010000010.1, from coordinate 22,207 downwards.
GCTGAGGGTTTTGCCAGAGAGCCGAAAGAGTGTCAGTCAATATGCCCCGAAGGTTGTTACGATCCACATCCCTGTCGACAAAATTGGCGAAGTGATCGGACCAGGGGGACGAAATATTAAAAATATTATCGCGACCACGGGAGCGGCAGTGGATATTGATGACGACGGGACGGTGACAATTTCCTCAATTGATGCGGAAGCAGTGCAAAAAGCTCAGGATTGGATTTCGGGGATGACCCGGGAAGTGCAAGTGGGCGAGGAATTTGAAGGAGAGGTCAAACGAATCCTTAATTTCGGCGCATTTGTAGAAATCTTACCGGGGAAAGAGGGGCTGGTGCATGTGTCCAAAATGTCAGCCGGGTTTGTCGGCAGTCCGGAGGAAGTGGTCAAAATTGGCGACAAAGTCAAAGTCAAAGTGATTGAAATTGATGAGATGGGGAGGATTAATTTGGCAATGTATTGGGGACCGAAACAAATGAGCAATGAGCAATCAGCAATGGGCAATGAGATGACACAGCGGAGAGAGTTTCAACCACGGTTTGGAGAGAGGCCACAAAGAGGGGGATTCGGTGGGCCGAGACGAGGATTCGGGGATCGCGGCGGGCGCGGAGGATTTGGCGGACGCCCCTCCTTCGCTCCTTCGGGAGCTACGGCGGGCAAGCGGGATGACCGCAGTGGGGGAAGAAGGGACAGATATTAGGGTGGTATACTGATTTCATGGACACGGCTCAACTGGCGGAAATCTCCCAACTCGAAGAAAAGGTTCTGGCGGCAAATCTTCCAAGTGATCTTCTGGAAAAGGCCAAGGGGATGATTGTTCGGCTTGATCGAATTGCCAGACTGGGGGGAAATTATGCCAATGACTTTGACGCCACGAGCCGGTATATTGGCTGGATCACGTCGCTGCCCTGGCAGAAGCGGTCCCAGGACGTTTTGGACTTGAAGCATGCCGAGGAAGTTCTAAACAAGAATCACTATGGGCTTTCGGGCATTAAGGACAAGATTTTGGAGTATCTTGCAGTGCTGAAATTGACAAGCACCACAGGGACGAATGTGGCCAATGGGTCTTATGGGTCTTATGAGTCCAATGAAAAAAAATTTAACCGGGCACCAATTCTTGCGCTAATTGGTCTGGTGGGCACGGGGAAAACGACACTGGCCTACTCGATTGCCGAGGCGATGGGACGAAAGTTTGAACGGATCCCGTTTGGCGGGATTGGGGACGCTCTGTTTTTACGCGGCCAGGCCAGAGCGTATGCTGACGCCGAACCAGGGGCGATTATCAAAGCTTTGGCCCGGGCGGGAACGAAAAATCCGGTGATTCTGCTTGACGAAATTGACCGGGTGGCCGAAGAAGCCCGGGCGACGATTATGGGTGTTTTGGTCGAGCTTTTGGATCCGGAACAAAATGCCCGGTACACCGACCACTACATCGATTATCCGTTTGATCTTTCCGAAGTGCTCTTTATTGCCACCGGCAACAACACAACCCACATTAGCACGGCCGTCCTAGATCGCTTGGAGCCCCTTTTGATGCCATCCTATTCTGACGAGGAGAAAATTAAGATCGGAAAAGACTATGTGCTGCCCAAGATCATGCGGGAATCAAACCTGCCGCCGAATGCGATCTCTATTGGTGATTCAGTTTGGCCAAAAGTTGTCCGACCGTTGGGGTTTGACGGCGGGATCCGAACGCTGGAACGAACCATCAATAATATGGTCAGGAAGGCGGCAAGAGAGATCGTCTCCGGGCAGGCCCAACAGATTGTGATCAATGAGCAGAATGTGCAACAATTTTTGCCTGCGTAACAAGCGATGATTGAGACACTTAAATCGGCGTTTCAGGTTTTTGCTTTCATCGTATTCATAGTAGCAGCCTTTATCGGTTGGAGGAGAAAGAACAAACCAGTTTTGGTAATTGCGCTTGCTATTATAGCTGTCAACTTTGTTTTGCCTCTACTAATTGCAGGTGGATTTTTACTTTCACTAATCCTTGCCTACCGAAACGAAGCAAAACTGCCTGCGGATACATATAAATCTGAAATAGTTGTTGCTCAGGAAAATGTAAGCGATGCTTATGACGCCATTCCTAAACAAAATCCAATTATTTACTATGAGAAGGACAAAAATACATATATTAGGGAGCTAAAAACTGGTAATGAAATAGCAATTCCTCTGGCTGGTGCTTCCCTTTACATTACGCCTAGTCATGAATATTTTTTTATCAATCTGCAAAGTGGAAAAGCGTTTATTATAACGGAAGACGTCACCATATCTCAGTCATTTGTCTTCAAAGAAGAGACAGCCCTTTACCCGATTAGTATTGATAAGGAATCAGAAAAACCAAGGTCAGCCTGGCTTGACAATCACCGGCTTCTAGCCAGTGGAAGAATTTTCGATTTACAATCTGCAAAAATATTTGTCCTTCAAAATTCGGCTTATACCACCTTGGGCGTTTCTGTGGGTAATTGCAGCGAAGGCTATCAATGTTACCCACTTGTTTGTAAGGCCACGGGGCCATTATTTGACTTTTCTCGCATACCGAATATGAACTCTTTAGATCCGGGTAGACCGGTGCTCAAAACGATAGACCAAAGTGAACTTTCTTGTATTAACAGAAGAATTTCAGAGGTAATAAAAATAGATAGTTCTCCAGTTATTCTTCTTCTAGGCGTCGATGGTGACGCAACTTATAATTTTGCCTTTCATTGGAATGGTGATAACTTCCATGACCCAACTGCCTTTTTTGATCGGAGAAAAGTCAGGTCAATAGATAGCTACGATGAAAATGAGTTTTCAATTTCCGCTTCTGAAGTTGCCTACAAAGTGGAGGACGAAATTCTTGGACCATGCCTTGATAATTGCCGCCTGTATTACCACTCACTCAAAATTAACGGATCCCTAGGAACCGTTAAAGGAGAAATTAATAGAGAAAAACTGTCCCCTGTCTATTTCGATCAGGAACATAGAGAGATATACTTTATTACGGAAAGGGGCTTAGAAAAGGCCATTATCTAATTATTAAGTCCAGAAGGATTATTTGACAGAATTATATACTTTGTATATACTGACTTTATGAACACGGCGGCGATTTATATCAAGACCCAACCAGAGGTGAAAAAACAGGCACAAGAAGTGGCTAGGCAGATGGGTCTATCTCTGAGTGCTCTGGTAAATGGGTGGCTACGGCAACTTGTTAAAACTAAAACAGTGACTTTTAAAGCCGAACAGACCGAAATCCCGAACGCCAGATTTAGACGGATATTACGCCAAGCAGATAAAGATTGGAAGGCGGGCAAGGGATCCCCAATGTTCGATAATGCAGATGACGCGATCGCTTATCTTGAAAAGATCGGGATATGATCATAAAGTACTCCCCTTTCTTTCTCAAGAAGTTGAAACAAGTGGATGTCAGAATTCGAAAAAGCTTTAAAGAAAAAATCGGCCTCTTTCTCAAAGATCACCTCGACCCACGACTGAACAATCACGTGCTTAGAAACGATTTTGCTGGGCTTCGAAGCATTGATGTGACAGCTGATTGGCGGGCGGTTTATGAAGAAAGAAGTTATGGAGAAGATAGGGTGGCCTATTTTGTTAACATAGGCACACATCGAGAGCTATATCGATGATGACAAAAGACCAAAAACAAAAACTTCTAGACGAGGTCGGTGATGAGATCGCTGCTACACGTGGGGGGCCACTGAAAGGACCGGGGATTAACCCTGTTGCCGGGGAAGGAAATCCGGATGCCAAGGTGATGTTCATCGGCGAGGCGCCGGGGTTTAATGAGAACGAACAGCGAAGACCGTTTGTGGGACAGGCGGGGAAACTGCTACGTAAGACCCTGGCTGTCAATGGGTGGAAGGAAGACGAAGTGTACATTACTAATATTGTTAAATATCGCCCGCCGGAAAACCGTGACCCCACCCCGGCAGAGATTGAATTTTTCCGGCCATTTTTAGACAGGCAGATAGAAATCATCGATCCGGAAATCGTTGTCACTCTTGGGCGCTACTCGATGTACAAATTTTTGGGAGAAGGGGCGTCAATCAGCCGGGTTCACGGGATGCCCAGGAAGATTGCCTGGAATGGAAAAAGTATCCTTATATTCCCGATGTTTCACCCGGCGGCGGCGCTGCGGCAAGGGGCGGTGATGGAGCAATTTGAAGAGGATTTCAAAAAATTGAGGAGCTTAATCGATAAAAAAGAGGGTATAATTTCAGCAGATGGTGAGGAGATAAAAGCAGAGGAGAAAAAGGAGAAAGAGGGAGAACAACTTGAATTAATTTGAAATTTTAAATTTACAATTTGAATTGAATATCAAATTTGAAATATTTCAATTTGAAAAATTGAGATTTCATTTCAAATTTCAAATTTCAAATTGTAAATTGACTGTTGGCGTTTTTTAGTAGACCAAACATGAATAGACAACAAAAGATGCCGGGACAAAGGTCTGGGAAGTTGCGTATTATCTCTCTGGGCGGGGTGGATGTGACGCGCAACATGCACGTTTACGAAACCGAGCGGGACATTATTATCGTCGACTGCGGCATTGCTTTCCCCGACGAAAACATGCCGGGGATTGATCTTATCATCCCGGATATCACCTATCTGCGGGACAGACTGTCCAAGATTCGGGCGATTTTTCTGACACACGGCCACGAGGACCACCGCGGGGCGCTGCCGTATGTCTTGCCGGAGTTACCCAAGATTCCAATTTACGGCACGAGACTAACATTAGGTCTGGCCAAGATTAAATGCGATGATGCCGGGATTAAAGCCGATTTTCGGGAGGTTGATTACCAAAGAACAATTTCCGTTGGTGACTTTACGGTGAGCTTTGTCCACGTGACCCATTCGATCCCGGATGCCGCCAATTTGGTTATCAGAACACCGGCAGGAATTGTTTATCATGGATCGGACTTTAAATTTGACTGGACGCCGGTGGACGGATTTCCGACGGAAGTGCAAAAGATCGCCAGGGTGGGCAGTGAAGGGGTGATTCTGCTGCTGTCTGATTGTGTCCGGGTGGAAAAGCCGGGGTACACACTTTCGGAGCAAATGATTGAGCAGACGTTTGAACAGCAGATTCAAAAATGCTCGGGGAAATTTATTATTACGACGACGTCTTCGAATATTAGCAGGATTCAGCAAGCAGTCAACGTTGCCCAGAGACATAATCGGAAAATTGCTTTTGCCGGAAGATCGATTGAGCAAAACGCTGAGGCGGCAGTGAAACTGGGCTATCTGACCTTGCCGCGGCAACTCATTATCAAAATGGAAGAAGTGGAAAGATATCCGGCAAATGCGGTGATGGTCCTAGCCACCGGCTCGCAAGGGCAGGATAATTCGGCGCTGGCGCGCATGGCCAACGGCGAGCACAAAATCAGAATCAGAGAGGGCGACTTTGTCATTTTTTCTCAAGACCCGATCCCGGGAAGTGAGGGAGCGGTGGATGCGCTCATCAATACACTGATTAGGGTCGGGGCGGATGTCTACTATTCAGCAATTTTGGACGACTTGCACGTCTCCGGACACGAGTCGGCAGACGGGCTGAAACTGATGCTGAATCTCGTCAAGCCGAAATATGTCTGGCCGATTGGAGGGGAGTTGCGGCAGATCAAACGCTATGCCAAGATGGCAAGGAGCATGGGCTATGGTGACGGTCAAATCATCATTCCCCAGGAGGGACAAATCTTTGAAATTGAAGGGGGGAAGGTCAGGATTGCCGGGCGGACGGAAGTGAAGAATGTTTTAATTGACGGGCTGGGAATCGGAGATGTGGGAAACGTGGTTTTGCGCGACCGGAAAACTATGTCCGCTGATGGAGTGGTGATGGTCACCGTCCCGGTGGAAAAAGCCACCGGCGAGGTGGTTGGAGACATTGACATCATTTCCCGGGGGTTTGTCTATATGAAAGAATCTGATGAGTTAATTGGCGAGGCCAAAGAAGTCATCCGGAAAGCCTTGGAAGACCATCCGGGGCCGGTGACTGACTTTCGATTTGTGAAGCGGCATGTCAGCGACAAATTAGAAAAATTCCTTTTTGACGCCACGGGCCGCCGCCCCCTCATTCTGCCGGTGATTGTGGAGATTTGACAATTTGTACATATTGTACTAATATTTTTTTATGACTTGGACAGTTTCCATCAGCGACCTTCGAAATAATCTTTCCGACTATATTGATAAAGTAAAAGCCGGAGATGACCTCGTGGTAAAAGATGAAAAAAAGGATGAAGAGGTTGCCGTGGTGAGAGCCGCTAAAAAGAAGTTTAACCCTGTAGCTTATAGAGCGATGTTGGATCGGGTATCGGGAACAATTTCTGCTAAGAATCATCCTGAGTGGGCAACAATTGCTAAAACGGAAAAATGGCTACGCAAAATCCGTAAAGCAAGTGATCGACGAATTCATGTACCTTCTTGATACAGATATAGTAATCTGGATTACTCGTGGTAGAAAAGACATTTTAGATGTAGTCGCAAAACTTGTCTCCGAGGGTGGCACAGCAATTTCCACTATTTCAATCGCCGAAATATACGCTGGCATTCTTCCACACGAAGTTGAAGCAATTGAAATTTTCTTAAAAGAACAGGAAATTATTGATGTCTCACTGGTAATTGCTAAAACTGGTGGATACTACTGGCTTGAAAATCGGAAAAGTCTTAAGAATCTAAACCTAGCAGATTGTATTGTTGCCGCGACCGCAAAAATCCAAAATGCCACGCTCGTTACTCTCAACACCCGCCATTTCTCCATGACTGACATTAAGGTGCTCAACCCTCTCCGAAAATCTGCCTTCTAATTCTCCCTGTGATTGTGGAAATTTAACAGGCTGTCGTCTTAGTCTAATCTTTCCTTTGGTCATCTACTGCTCTGAGACCAATATCAATAACTGCCGGCATTTGGAGTCGTCCTCCGGGCAGCAAACAATGTGCCGGCTTTCTGAAGTCGTCTTTATTGGCCACCATTAATCCCCTGGTCTGGGCATATTTTTCCACTTATAAAATATTAATCAGCTGGTTAAAGTCGTGGTTGACAGTGGACCAGCCATTCCTTCAGGCCATTAGGTTTAGTTTCAAGTTCAAATCTGGTATATTGATTGGTGTCATGGCACGAAGAAGAGGAATTTTTAAGCTCAAATTGAAAAAACAGGCCGTTTATTCGGTCTTCTCTCTGGGTTTATTCGGATTGGCGGGGCTTCTTTTGGTGGCGACGTTTTATCCCCGAGGGATTCTCCAAGGACTCGATGCGGTTTTTGACCTCTATTTTGGGTTTGGGAGAATATTGTTCGCCTTCAGCCTTTTTCAAGTGGGGCTCGCCTTTGCCAAGGTCAAAATCGGACTGGCCAAATTGAACAGTGTTCTGGGCTACTTGTTCGTCTTTTTAGCTCTTTTGGGGCTGTCGCAATCTGGTGCTTTCGGCCAGAGCATTTTCCAAGCAATTTATATCTTTATCCCCCTGGGACTAGTGGTTTTTTTCATCCTTTTGATGGTGGCCCTGTTCGGAGCGACAATTTTCTTTAACATTTCGCTTGGCGAGGCGGTCAAGATGGTGACAGATGCCGTCAAGGGGCTACGGGAGTTCTGGCAAAAATATCTCCATCTTGGGCGAAAGCCGGCGCCCGTTTTTGTCAAAGACAATCAGGTCAAAATGGGCAATGAGCAATCAGCAATGAGTGGTGAGCAAAAAGATAGCAAACCCCTGATCAAAGACGGTCAGGTCGGGACAAAGTCACCCGTCTCCCCGATTCCGGCTGGTGTCCAGATGAATCTTGCCGATAGCCGGATCATTCAAAATGAAGGCAAGGACACGGAGATCTGGGAATATCCGTCACTTTCGATTCTCGCGGATACGGCCGGGGGCAAGGCGGACAGGGGCGACATTAAACAAAATGCAGCGATTATCGAAAAGACGTTAGAATCGTTCGGCCTGACGGCCCGAGTCGCCGAGGTGAACCAGGGACCAGCAGTGACGCAATACGCCTTAGAAATTGCCCTGGGGACAAAGTTGTCAAAAATTACCACGCTCCAGAATGATCTAGCTCTGGCCCTGGCGGCTCCGGGACAGATCAGGATCGAAGCGCCAATCCCCGGAAGGTCACTCGTGGGCATTGAAATTCCCAATCGGAGCCCGGAGTTTGTCACCGTCCGGCGAATCCTCGAATCGGACAAGGTTCAAAACAGCAAGAGCAAACTGACGGTGGCGCTGGGGTTGAATGTTTCCGGACAGGCGGAGGTGGCGGACATTGCCAAAATGCCCCACGTTTTGATTGCTGGATCGACGGGGTCGGGCAAATCTGTGGCCATCAACGCGTTTCTGGCTTCACTTCTGTTCCGGAACTCCCCCTCGGAGCTCAAGCTCATTTTGGTCGACCCCAAACGAGTGGAGCTGTCTTTGTATAACGGCGTTCCCCATCTTCTGACACCGGTTATTGTGGATGTGGATAAGGTTCTCTCGGCCCTCAAATGGGCAATGTCCGAAATGGAGAGAAGATACAAACTGTTTGCCTCGGTCGGCGTGCGCAACATCGAGGGCTACAACGAACTGGCCGGCTTTCAGGCGCTCCCCTATTTGGTGGTCGTTGTCGATGAAATGGCCGATGTGATGATGTTTGCCCCGGTCGAAGTTGAAGACGCCATCTGCCGGCTGGCACAGATGGCCCGGGCCACAGGGATTCATCTGATCCTTTCCACTCAGCGACCGAGCGTGGATGTCATCACCGGACTCATTAAAGCAAATATTCCCTGCCGGATTGCCTTCAATGTGACCTCGATGATTGATTCGCGGGTGATCATTGACATGCCCGGAGCAGAAAAGCTCCTTGGACGCGGAGACATGCTCTACATTCCGCCAGACCAGAGCAAACCGTCACGCATTCAGGGGGCGTTTATTTCCGACTCAGAGGTTCACCGGGTGGTTGATTATTTGAAAAGCCGCGGGGGCCCCGTTCAATATACCGAAGAAGTTACCAGTATGCCGGCTGGCTATCATAAGGGCCCGGGCGGCAAACAAATCACAACCGACGGGGGCGACCCGCTGGCTGATGAGGCAATTCGAGTGGTTTGCCAGTATGATCGAGCGTCAGCCTCGCTTCTCCAGCGAAAATTGTCGATTGGCTATGCCCGAGCCGCCCGAATTTTGGACACTCTTGAGGAGATGGGCATCGTGGGGCCCGGCGAAGGAAGCAAACCAAGAGACGTTCTGGTTCGGAATGCGGATGAGTATTTTGCCAGTCGTGCTTCCGGGCAGGCTTCCAATTCTTCTGAGATCACACCTTAAGCAACTTAATGCTTAAGACACTTAAATTATGTTAACAGTTGGGGAACTATTACAGCGGGCCAGAGTTGACAAACGACTGACTCTGGAACAGGTTGAAAAGGCCACCCATATCCGGCGGAAATTTCTCGAGGCAATCGAAAAAAACCAACTGGACAAGCTGCCGCCCGGGACATTTGCCAGAGGTTTTGTCAAAAACTATGCTTCGTATCTGGGTCTTTCGCCCGAAGACACACTGGCCTTCTATAGACGCCAAGTTGATGAAAACAAGACAAAAATTATGACTAATCACCGGCGGCCTTTCGGAACCAGGAGAATTGCGATCACCCCACAGGTCTTTACGACACTCTCAGTGGTCCTGCTTTTGGTGATCTTTTTTGCCTACTTAATGTTCTCATACTTCAATTATGCTGGGGCCCCGGCACTTGTTGTCAATTCTCCAGAAAATAATCGGGTGGTAAATGAAGAGCAGATAAAGGTGAATGGGAAGACAGACCCAGACGCCAAACTGACGATTAATAATCAGCCGGTTGCCGTTTCGCCTTCCGGTGAATTTTCGGTTGATGTTCCTCTTCAAAGCGGCCTCAACACCTTGACGATTGTGGCTAGCAACAAATTTAACCGGCAGTCAGCAAAAACGATCAATATTCGATTGGAGAAGTGAAGTTCGGTATAATTGGGTATTAGTCACCATGACTCATTTGGATCTCCGCGACAAGTTCTTTAGATTCTGGCAGGAGGCACCACGCAGTCATGTGGCCATTCCGGGCAGCTCGCTCGTGCCGGAAAATGATCCTTCGGTCCTGTTTACGACTGCGGGAATGCACCCCTTAGTTCCCTATTTATTAGGTCAACCACACCCATTAGGGCGAAGGCTCGCAAGTTGCCAAAAGTGCCTTCGGACAGATGATATTGATGAAGTTGGTGATACCATCCATCACACATTTTTTGAAATGTTGGGGAATTGGTCGCTCGGAGATTACTTTAAGAAGGAAGCAATAATTTGGTCATATGAGTTCCTTATCGAGCAATTAAAACTTGATCCCCAAAGACTTTATATCACTTGCTTTGCGGGAGACAGTGATGCTCCAAAAGATACCGAATCGGCAACGATTTGGGAATCTTTGGGGATTCCAAAAGAAAGAATCTACTTCTATGGGAAAAAGGATAACTGGTGGGGTCCGGCAGGACAGACCGGACCATGTGGCCCTGATACAGAGATGCATTATGACGTGACACAGAAACCTCACGGTCCTGATTGCAAGCCAGGGGATAATTGTGGCCGGTTTTCGGAAATCTGGAACGACGTATTTATGCAGTATAACAAGACAGCTGAAGGAAAATTTGAAAAATTACCACAACCTAATGTTGATACAGGAATGGGCCTCGAGCGCACTTTAGCAGTAGTCGATGGATTTGATGATGATTATTTAACAGAGCTCTGGCAGCCGGCCATTAACAAGATAAGTAAATTGTCTGGGAAAAAATATAGTGATCACTTAAAATCCTTTCGTGTTATTACGGACCATATACGAGCGGCAGTATTTGCCATTGCGGATGGAGTTCGACCATCAAATAAAGAGAGGGGTTATATCCTTAGACGCTTGATTCGCCGGTCAGTTCTCCAAGCCCGGTACCTGGAAATTAAAAATTTTGAACAAGCTGTAGATAGTGTTGCGGATGTATTTGTTGAAATTATGTCTGACCCTTATCCACATTTGTTAGAAAGCAGACCGATAATCCACCAAACACTTTCTGAAGAGGTGAAACGATTTCTTCAGACTTTAGATAAAGGTCTCAAAGAATTTCAAAAACTAGACACAGTCGATGGCAAAGTGGCCTTCGACCTCTTCCAAACTTTTGGATTTCCTTGGGAACTCACCGCGGAAATAGCGAAAGAAAAAGGGTTTCAAATTAGCATAGAGGATTTTAAAAAGGAATTTCAAAAACATCAGGAGTTATCCCGGACGGCTTCAGCGGGAATGTTTAAAGGAGGATTAGTCGATCAAAGCGAACAAGTTGTTAAATATCACACCGCGACCCATCTTTTGCAGGCGGCACTCCGGAAAATTTTAGGAAGTCATGTTCACCAAGAGGGATCAAATCTGACCGGGGAAAGGCTGCGGTTTGATTTTTCGCACGGGGCAAAGTTGAGTCCGGATGAAATCAAACAGGTTGAAGATCTGGTCAATGATTACATTAATAAGGGGCTTGAGAGAAATGTGGAGACGGTTACTTACGAAGAAGCGATTAGGTCCGGGGCCTTGGCGTTTTTTAAAGAAAGATATCCGGAGAAAGTGACTGTTTATACTTTCAGTCGCAGTGACGGAATGGTTGTCAGTCGAGAAATCTGCGGCGGGCCACACGTGGAAAATACGGCAATAATGGGACACTTCAAAATTACCCGAGAAGAGGCGGTGGCGGCGGGAATTCGAAGAATCTATGCCGTTCTAGGGTGAAGGAAAACTTATGAGAGCTTTTAAAAATGCTAAAGGGAAAAACAACGGAGAGGGACGGATATCGCCGGCGAAGATACTTTCGTTTTGGGAAGGAGCAGCAGCGGACCGTCTATTTGTCATCTTTTTTGTTCTCTGGCTTCTGCCACTTGTTTTGACACTGATTTTTCTCCTTTTAAAATGGCGGACACTGCCGAGCGAGGTGCCTCTGTTCTACAGCCGGGTGTGGGGAGAAGGACAACTGGCAAAAAAAGAGTTTATTTTTGTGGTTCTTGGGGGAGTTTTTTTCTGGGGAATTGTAAACCAAGCGGCAGCAATGTTTTTTTTGTCTCGGGATAAGGTGATGACCTATCTGCTTTGCGGGACGTCTTCACTTCTGACAGTCCTCACCGCCGTGACGATTTTCAATATTGTTAACTTGTTTGTATGACGGCGACTCTTTTCAAAAATATTGCCCTTGTGCCACTAGTGACGGCAACTATTCTAACCTTTATCTCCATTCCGGCGGTTGTTAGGGTGGCACGATATTTTGGACTGATGGATGATCCGGCAAAAAGGCCTCATCCGGCCCATACCGAAAGCCGGGTGATCCCCCGAGCCGGGGGGTTGGCAATTTTCTTGGGATTTCTGGTCACTACGGCCATTTTTATTCCTTTTGCCAAAGGCGTGGCTGGCATCGTTTTGGGAGGAGCATTATTAGTTTTTATCGGCATTTTGGATGACAAAAAAGATGTTCATCCATATGTGCGCCTGCTGGTGAATGTCGCGGCGGCGGGACTGGCTGTGGCCGGAGGAGCCGGAGTCGGATTTATCACTAACCCACTTGATGGGTCGATTCTCCACTTTGACACGATTCGTTGGTCATTCAATTTTCTGGGACCCCACAGCATTTTGCCGATCGCTGATTTGTTGGCAATTATCTGGCTTGTTTGGACGATGAATATTGTTGGCTGGAGCACTGGTGTCGACGGACAAATGCCCGGTTTTGTAACGATTTCAGCCTTTACGATTGGTCTATTGTCTTTCAGTCAAATTTCTATTGATAATTTTCCAGCCTGGACAGGAACAGCTTTGGCTTTTATTACCGCCGGGGCTTACCTAGGGTTTCTTCCCTGGAACTTTTATCCGCAAAGAATTATGCCGGGATATGGCGGCAAGGCTCTGGCGGGTTATCTTCTGGGAACGCTGGCGATTTTATCTTCAGCCAAGGTGGGAACAGCGATATTAGTTCTTGGCATTCCGGTTATTGACGCTGTCTATGTTTTAGTTTCAAGAATTTTATCAGGAAAAAATCCAACCCAACCTACGAGGTCGCATTTACATCATCGGCTTTTAAATGCTGGCTGGAGTAAGCCGAAAGTTGCCTTGTTTTACTGGGGAGTGTCTGGTATATTGGGGCTTATTGCGCTGACAGTCGGTCCGAAGCAGAAATTCTTCACGATTTTGCTGGTGGCAATTGTGATTCTGGCGGTTATATTATGGCTAAAACTTTCTACTATCTTCTTAAGGAGGCCCGTCCCAGGCAGTGGATAAAGAATGCGGTCGTTTTTACGGCGGTTTTTTTCAGCGGGCAGCTGCTTAATTTTCCGCTTTTGCAAACGACGATTATTGCCTATATTTCTTTTTGCCTCGTATCGTCATCAATTTATTATATTAATGATCTCACGGACATTGAGAAGGACAGACTTCATCCGTTCAAAAGAAATCGACCAATTGCTGCCGGAAAAATTTCTAAGAATTTAGCCTTAGCAACACTAATCGTTTTAATCGCAGGAGGGGTTTTGACGGCCTCGTTGATTTCTTTACCTTTTCTTATGGTAATTGCCGCCTATTATGCCCTGCATCTGTCCTATTCTTTTGTTCTCAAGAATATTATGCTGTTGGACATTTTGGCCATTGCCGCTGGCTTTATTATTCGAGTCTTTGGCGGCGAGGTGGCCACCGGGTATCACATTAATTTTTGGCTTTTTCTGACGGTGATTTCTGTTTCGTTGTTTTTAGCGATCGGAAAACGGCGGTCAGAGTTGACACTGATGTCCGGTTGGGAAGGCGGGATACCGGCTAGAACCAGAGCAACACTCTCGCGGTATAGTGAAAGGATGCTGGATGTTTATCTTTCGATGTTTGCCAATTCGGCTTGGCTGACTTACGCTTTGTATACTTTTCTGGCGCCTCCGCCAATCTTGCGAAAATCTTTTCAGGTGCTCCTTGACGACAGCAACCTCTATTTGTTTCAGGAAAGAAAATGGATGGTTGTTACAATCCCCTTTGTGATCTTCGGAATAATGCGCTATCTTCAGCTGATTTACGAGAAGAATGAAGGAGAGTCGCCAGAGAAAGTTCTCTTGTCAGATCGGCCACTAATTATCACGGCCATCATTACCGGCTCGCTTGTTTTTGGAATAATTTACATTATTGGCAAGTAGCTACTTCACCTTCTGAACGTATTTGTCACTCACCCAACCGGAAACGGACGCTAACTTAATTTGGACCCAGCCGCTTACTTCAGAGATGAGAGGATATTTGTCTCCCGGGGTGACCAGAGCGGACTGCGTCGCCGAAGTCGAAGGCCCACTGCGAACGCGCAAGAAGCCCAGGCCAGTTTCTTCGATGACAACATAGGGCTTTGGGGGGGTGTCAGCTGAAGCTGTGGCTGTTTTGGTGGCCGATTCAGTGGCGACTGGCGCCTCTTCGACGAGGGCATCGAGAGAGATTTTAGCCAACTTAACGGCGGCGTTGAGACGAAAACCGCCGCTTATCCGAGCTTTGATAATTTGGTCAGAATAGCCAGGCAAAGAAACCGAAATCTCGTGATCGCCGGCGGGGAGATCTTTTAGGACCTGGGAAGTTGTTCCTTTTTCGCTGCCGTCGAATTTTATTGTGGCGCTGGAGGGGTCGGAAATGATGGCGGCCTCGGCGGATTTGTTGGACGAAAGTCGTTCGAGCCAAAGAATTTGACCACCGGAAGTTTGGTCATCTTTGCCAATGTCCCGGCTGACATAGGTGAGGCTTTCCGGTGAAAGTTTTATTTTTGTTTCCCAAGGGTAGAAGGTGCCTGGTGTCCCAGTGACAGCGACGCGAAGTTTGTATTCTCCAGGACCCAGTTTATCGTTCAAATAGGGTGTCTGGCCGACTTGCCTGTCATCAAGAAAGACAGTTGCCGCCGGAAAAGAATCAACCCTGAGGGCAGAGATGGAGTTAACCTTCCGGTCAAGAAAAAAGAACTTTGTGGCCAAGGCAAGACCAACAAAAATAATTAGGGTGAGAGTGACGATAAGAATCCTACGGTTATCCATTTTTCTAATGTTTAATGTTTAACAAACATTCAATTGTTACTTTTGTTACTTTGCAGTTTCTGTTATCCGCAGTTCCCGAATCACCGTTAATTTAATCTGTCCGGGAAATTCTTTTATCTCTGATTCGACTCTTTCTTTGATTTTTTGAGCAAGAATGACGGCTTCGTTGTCAGTCATCTTCTCGGGATCGACGAGGACACGAACTTCACGGCCAGCCTGAAAGACCCAAGCATCATTGACCCCAGGAAAGCTTTTACAGATCTCTTCCAGTTGTTTCATCCGGGCAAGATATTTTTCCAAGTCTTCATACCGGGCACCCGGGCGACTGCCGGAAATGGCATCAGCCAAATAGACGATCATGGATTCGACGCTGCTGAAAGGCTTGTCTTCATGATGCTCCTCGACGCAGGCCACCACTTTCTCGGGGATGCCCATCTTGCGCAGAAAGTCAGCTCCCAAAGTGACGTGGGAACCTTCTTCAGATTCAATGACTTTGCCAATGTCGTGGAGAAGGCAGCCGAGGCGAACGACGTTGACGTCAGCGCCGATTTCGGAAGTGATGGCGATCCCGACTTTTGTTTCTTCCAGGGTGTGCAGAATCATGTTCTGGCCATAGGAGAAGCGGTATTTGAAACGGCCGAGCATTTCCACGATCGGTCGAGGGAGGTTGTAGACCCCAACGGTGTGACAGAGTTTTTCGCCTTCGTCGAACATGATGCGTTCAATTTCCTTACGAACCTGGGCGACAACCTCTTCAATGCGGGCTGGCTGGATGCGAGTGTCCCGGATCAGCCTTTCCAGGGCAACCCGGGCGATTTCCCGACGAATGGAGTCAAAACTGGAGAGGCGGATGACTCCTTCCTCATCAAGTTCAACGTCGACGCCGGTGGCCTGCTCGAAGGCCCGAATGTTGCGGCCCTCCTTGCCGATGATGCGGCCTTTGACCTCTTCGCTGCCCACCGAGACGATGGAAACGGTGTATTCGGCCACATAGTCGGTCGCCCCGTGAAGCATTTCGGAGACAAGAATTTCTCTGGCCTTAGCGGAAGCTTGCTCTTTAGCTTCGTCAAGAATGCCTTTAGCTACCCGGCCAGCTTCGTTTCGGGATTTTTCCTCAACGGCGGCGATGATTTTTTCTTTGGCCTCCTCGACGGAAAGGCTAGCGATTTTCTGGAGACGGGTGAGCTGGTCGGCGCGAATTTTCTCAACTTCAATCTGTTTTTCGGCAAGACTCTTTTCTGTTTCAGTGGTTTTCTTTTCCCGGTCTTCAAGACTTCGAAGGCGGGTGTCGAGAGACTCTTCTTTTTGGGCAAGACGTCTCTCCAGTTCAATGAGTTCGGCCCGAAGTTTGCGGTCCTCGTCTTCAGCCTGGGATTTGATCTTGATAGCTTCCTCCTTAGCAGAGAAAACAATTTCCCGGGCTTGGGTTTGAGCCTGGAAAATGGCCTGTTGAGAAGTGGCCCCCAATTGGCTGCTGGAAGTTCTGGTTATGGGAGCTTTTTTCTCCTGAGTTTTAGGGTATTTAACTTCCCGTTTTGGTTTATTGAGGGTTGTACTTAGCCGGGAAAAAAGGGACATAGTTTTTACTTCAGGGTCAAAAAGAATAGGACGAAGGACTCAAGTTGGTTTGAGCCTAGGAGTCTCGCCAAATAGCGATCAATGTGTCCAAATACTCTTTCATTACCTGGGACCGATGATATCTATTTAATTTTTTTTCTAGTCTTGAGTATACTCCATTTTGAGGGCTTTTTCCACTACCTCCTTAGCCACGTCATAGTCAAAACCCCGAGTCAGGAGAAACTGGATGAGCTTGGTTTTAGTTTCAAAACGGCTTTTGGCGTCGGTCGCGGTCATTTTAAGCCTGGAGAGCTTCTTGGTGAGTGCTCTCGTTGCAAGATCAGCCTCACTCGGGGCGGTGTCTTCTCCCGCTGGTTCAGCCAAAATTCCGGCGATGACTTTTTGGTCAAGGCCTTTTTTGCGAAGTTCATATTTGAGAGCCCGCTTACCCAGAGGTTTGAAAGTTCGGCGCTGGTCAACAAACCAGCGGGCAAAGGCGGCGTCATCAATTTGGCCAATTTGCCGAAGCTTAGCAAGAACCGCGTCCATCTGGTTCTCTGAAGTGGTTAGAGTGATGTCTGACGGGGCTTTTGTCCTGGCCCGATGGTCTTTATGCTTTTGTTTGCGAAGAAAAAACTGTCGGACTTCCCATTCGCTTCGCGGGCGAAAGGAGAGAAAATTCAGAGTGGCGTTGAAGAGTTTGCCAAATTCGCTGTCGGCAATGATCTTGTTTAGTTCATCAGGAGTAATTTCTTTGTTAGCGTAGAGATCAAGCTTGATGACGTCATTAGCATCAATTCCAGCAAGAAATTTGTCGTCAACATAAACATTAACCCTGTTGGGGTCTTTTTTCTGATACTCAAGCCTGGTTATTTTCATTCTATGATTTCAGCGGATGGTAGCAGATATAGAGCAGATACTCTGTATTGCCGTCTTTGCCCATGATCGGCGATTGGGTTTGTCCCAAAAGCCGCCAGCCATTATCTCGGGCTGAGTTTATCACAGTATTAACGATATTCTGTCTATCTTTCTCAGGAATCACTCCCCGATTTTTGAGAGCCAGATTTTGGTCTTCATACTGTGGTTTTAAAAGGGCAATGACTTTTCTGGAGGCTTTGAGAAACGGCTTTATTTTTGGAAGAATTTTAGTCAGGGAAGTGAAAGTGACATCGATAGTCACGAGATCGACTGTCTCAAGATTAGAATTTGGGGGACGTGAGGGAAATGAGGGTAATGAGGGAGGAAGTGATTCAAGAAAAAGGATATTTGTTCGCTCGAGGACAACCACGCGAGGGTCCTGGCGCAGTTTCCAGGCCAGTTCACCATAGGCAGTGTCAAGCGAATACACTTTTGCAGCGCCATGCTGGAGAAGGCAATTGACAAAGCCGCCGGTGGAGCTGCCTACATCCAGAACTGTCATGCCGGAGACATTTAATTGGAATGTTTGGAGAGCGTGTTCTAACTTGATTCCTCCCCGCGAGACGAAATTATTCTTATTCATGGTTTTGATTCATGGTTTTGACATTTTGACACAAAATTCGCTAGTGTGAATTCTGTGTCAATTTCTCTCAGATCAAGAACTGGTCTGGAAGACGCCAAGGCCAGTTCTTCTACTCGTCCTTACGAACTCGCAGAAGAATAGCGGCGCAGGCCGGCTTGCCAAGCATAGTTAGAAATAATATGTGTCAGGAACACCATAGAGATGGATATTATGACTAACTTCCAATCAATCATGGACAAGATAACGGTGGCTGGTACATAGGCAAATAAAAGGGCGGGAATAATAAATAGGAGCACGAAGATCATGGGGCCGGGATAGACGGCCAGAGGGTAACGCGCAAAACTTGTCAGCTCGTTAAATAAATCCGTTAAGTCTTTAGCCTCCACGGTCAAGAAAGCAACAGAGGCAATGGCAAAGGTCAGATTATAAAGAATAATAGACCCGCAGATAAACAGGAATGTGCCCAGAGCTATTCCGGGTATCGATAGGTCGGTGTTTCTTAAAGAATAGACGATTAAGGCTATGGCGAAAAAAGTCGGGGGAATAACGTCAAACGAGTGTTCCCGAAAGGAGGTGATGAATTTGGAATTTATCGGCAGACGAATGGTGAAATCAAATGTGCCGTCGCGGATCGAAAGATAAAAGACTTCAAGGGATTTTTTATAGAAAATCCAAGTGATGTAGAAAGACAATTGTTCTAATCCAAAAATCAACAACATTTTGTCCAGGTCCCAGCCCGCTATTGTGGGAATTTTACTTAAGATCACCTTTAAGAAAACTAGATAACCCAATGAATAGGTCATGGTCGGGAGCAAGGTTGAGAGAAGATCTAACCGATACTCCATGGCTTTCATGTAATTCATTTTTACCAGTGTTAGATAGACTTTAAATATCTTTTTCATTTACCAAAACTTGCGTAGCTAATCATGCCTTTTTTCCAGACAATCCGGCCAACAAAAAGAAGGGCACCAAGCCATAGAAGCTCTATACAAAACAAATTTAAAAATTCGGTAGGTTTTAGTCCTCCTTGATAAGCCTTGACGACAAAATTAAAAAGGTACGGGAATGGGGTGTAGTTCAAAATTTCTTGAGCCCATAAAGGAAAGAAGGCCAAGGGGGCCCATCTGCCTCCCAGAACTCCAATTAACTGTTTCACGCCCGAACGGAAATGAGAGCTGTCTGATAGCCAAAATGTCATTGCGCCAATGAGGAAAAATATTTGGAAATATAACATTGAGCTGACAGATAAAAGGAGTGCTGTTTGGATTATAAAAATGATGTTCGTTTGAACGAAGAATAGGGATGGCAAAATCCGGCTGGCAACTAGAAGGATTACAATGCCTAGGGAAACATAGCCCAGTTGGTTACCATAACTGTAAAATAGCAGATAGTTCCAATAGTTTATGGGCTTAACTAGATAGTTGCTGAGGTCACCGGTATTGATGTCCCTGGTTAATACTCTGGCTGAGGCAGTCATGTAGAAGATGTCGATCAACTCAACGAGAATATAATAGGTTACAATTTGTCCCAAATCAAAGCCACCAACCGATTGTTTGCCCCGGAAAATTGTTCCCCAAAGAATCACAGCCATGATAACTACAGTCAGATGCCGAAGGGACCCAAATATGATTTGGCCACGATAGGTGGTCATTATCTGGTAGCCAATTTTGAAATACTGCAAGTATTTAGACACTTTGACAATTATCCCACAAACTAGGTCAGTGGAGGAGTCAACGGAGTGATTAAGAAGTGGTTTCTTCTTCCTCCTCTTCACCAAGGACGACTTTTTCGGCGGCGTCGCCGGACTTTACCCTGGCCATGATGTCATCATGAATTTGTCTGGCCACCTTTTTATTTTCGACGAGGAAATCCCGGGCGGTTTCGCGGCCCTGGCCAAGCATGGTGTCTTTATACTTGAGAAAGGCGCCGGATTTAGAAATGACTCCTAGCTCGACGCCGACGTCAATGAGACCGTCTTCATAGGAAGGACCGGTGGTGCCATAGATATTAAATTCAGCAACCCGAAATGGCGGGGCAACTTTGTTTTTGACGACTTTGACGCGGTGCCGGCTGCCAATGACATTGTCGCCGTCTTTGAGTTGTTCAATTTTGCGAATGTCCAATCTGATCGAAGCGTAGAACTTCATGGCCAGGCCGCCGGGGGTCGTTTCCGGGTTGCCAAACATGATGCCGATTTTCTGACGGAGTTGGTTGGTGAAGATGACGACTGTCTTAGATTTGTTGATGACGCCGGTCAATTTTCTTAGAGCCTGGGACATGAGGCGGGCTTGGAGGCCAACCATGGCATCGCCCATTTCGCCTTCAATTTCGGCTCTTGGTACCAGTGCTGCCACCGAATCGACAACAATCAGATCGACGCCACCGGAGCGGATCAGGGTTTCGGCAATTTCCAAGGCCTGCTCGCCGGTGTCCGGTTGGGAAATTAAAAGTTCGTTGAGGTTGATGCCGATTTTTTCGGCCCATTGGGGATCGAGGGCGTGTTCGAGCCTGGGCAATGGCCGAGAGCATGACGGTCGTTTTGCCGGAAGCTTCGGGGCCGTAGATTTCGACAATTCTTCCCCGGGGAAGACCGCCGACACCAAGGGCCAAGTCAAGGGGCATGATGCCTGTCGAGATGACATCGGTGGTCATTCTCGGAACCGCTTCCCCCATCTTCATGATCGAGCCCTTGCCATATTGCTTTTCGATTTGCTCCATGGCCAAACGGATGGCCGAAAGTTTGGCATCCTGATTGGTGGTTTGGGAAACAGGCGGGAGATCGTCGGAAGATTTTCCTCTTGACATAGATAGCCGGATTAAACTATTTATGGGTTTGAGAGTCAACTGTGTCAAAAGGCATCAGTCCTTAAAGTTTATCTTCTTGGTTTTGAGAAATTCGACATTAAAAGTTTCGAAAAATCCAAGCCGCCCAAGAAGAGGAGGAACAGAGTCATCTTCCATGATGGCAAGAGGAACATTTCGTCTGAATTTTCCAATTTCAACTGGAACTAACTGTTTAACGAAAAAAGTTTTTCTTGTTCCCCCGACACCACCGATTGATTCTTCTATGCAGTCATCTTTAAAAGAAATCCCCAAGTCCCGGCCCAGATAGTTTGGAAGAATGGTGAAATCTGCTCCGGTGTCGACAATCAGTACCGGATCGATTCTGGATTTAGTCTTTGGCCAGAAGAACCTGACCCGAGCTATGGGAACATAGATTCTCCCAAATTTTGTTGAGCCATTTTCCTGATAGGAGAAAGTGGTGGCCACTTTTTAGACGATGAGAAATTTTCCTTTGGGGATGTAGGTGACTTCGGGAGTTATTTTGGGATTTTTCTTGCGGATGGTCCTTAAAATTTTGAGGGCTCCCTCGCCGGTTTTGGCAGTGAACAATTTACCGGCGGCCAGGATGATGTGTTTGCCACGATATTTTGGATCAGCATAGACTCTGGCGATTAGCTTGTCATTTTTGGCGTTCATGAGTCTATTTTACCATGGACAACAAGGTGATAAAATAGAGGTGCGGGGAGTGGCGCCCGCCGGGCTAAAGCCCTCTGGGCAAGTAGGATTATGGATGGCATACGTTTATTTGCTGATTAGTGACAAGGATCATAATAAATATATTGGGTCAACGACTTTACAACCTGAAGAACGGCTCAAGTTGCATAACGGTGGGAAAGTACGCTCGACTAAGCCGCGCCGACCCTTTAACTTAATTGGGTATCAATACTTTACATCGATAGGAGAAGCGCGGATATTTGAGATTAAATACAAGCGGAGTCATGATTTTCTAAACAGGAGAATTTCATCGGGAGAATTCAAATTAATACGGGGAGTGGCGTAGTGGTAGCGCGCTAGGCTGGGGGTCTAGCAGTCGGAGTTCGATTCTCCGCTCCCCGACTAGAGACGAAAAATCCCTTTTCGATGAAGTCTTTGAATGGTTGATTTAGTTGATATGACGCCACTTTCTTGTCCTTGAGAACAAAGTTCGAGAAGATTTTTCTGATAATCTGATCTTTTCCTTCCATAGTCTTCGTTTTTCTCAATATAACGGGCAAATCGTTAAGGGTCTTTAGTCAATAAGGAACGAAACTGCTCGTTCTATGGGACATTAGAATCC
>CAZSSJ010000009.1:0-39033 GCA_964609775.1 uncultured Gammaproteobacteria bacterium | reverse complement strand
TATTCACCCACGGCTAAAGCCGTGGGTCTCTGTCGCTGACGCGACTCCGTCTAGATGATTACCTTGAGGCTGAAATTGTTGTTGTCCCTTCCGTTCCGCAGGCGGTGATGGTGACAATGCCATTTGTGTCGGCAACGACTCCATATCCAGTCTGGGCAGCAGTATATGTCGTCCCCCCTGTTGGATCGATTGGCATCGAAGCAAGATAGGCGGATAAATTCTGAGTTCCACTCATTAAGTCCACACAATCCACCGCGGCAATTGTGCAATTTGTGTTGGAAATCGCGCACCCCGTGGCTCCTGTTCCGATCTGTTTGGTTGTTCCCGCTGCAGGCATATTAGTGGGCAGAGTCCCTTGATTGTCGATGATTGACTGGTGGACTGCCGTCAGGATTGTATCAACATCTGAGGTTCGTCGGGCGTCTTTGGCGTCGGAAAGCCGCTGCGCCGGATTTAAAGCGGCAAAGACGGCGACAGCGAGAACAGCGATGATTGTAATCACCAGCAGAAGTTCGATTAACGTAAATCCTTTAGAGGAGTGGGCAGAGAATTTCATAGGTTTAGGAATATATAAAATATAATAACATTTTTAGAGTAGGACACTTTAAACAGTTGTGTCAAGGGGCAAAAACGAGTTTAAATTTCTTGCCAGCTGGTGATGGTGATTTGGGTTGTTCGGATGAAGACCACCCGCACCTGGCGTTGAAAGTTGGTCTGGTTGGAAGTGACAGTTACATCCCAGTTTGTCGGACCTGATTGAGAGTAGGAAAGGGCACAGTTGCCCTCACCAGGTGGTCGAGTGATGACTGTTTCATTAAAAGATGGGTTGTCGTGGACTTTTTGGAGGAGATCCTCGGCACAACCTTCAACCAGGGCAAGATTGCTCTCACCAAGCTCCAGAGCGAGTGAAGCTTGACCCTCGCCAATTGCAAGGTACGTCATTGTGCCAAGAACGGCGAGCATGACGGCTGAAACCAGCAGGATTGTGGATAGAGCAACAAAGCCTTCATGGATTTGAGATTGGAGATTGGAGATTTGAAAATTATAGTACATATTAATTACTCCTGATTTCGGCGCTGCCTTCGATCGTGACTGAACCTTGAAATTCGCTTCGAGTCGAGTTGTAGTTGTCTTCCAGGGTGAAGCGGTATTGGATGTGTTTGGTTTTGCCGTCGGCGGAAGAATAGTCAGTAAAATTTAAAGTTGTCGCCTGGGTATCATCAGAATTGAGAGCAACGGGTCCGCCGCCGGGTTTATTAATGCGTATTTTGCCGCCGACCAGGTTGAAGTCTGTCGTTCCGCCCGGGCCTGTCAGGGAAAGACTCGAACCGTTAACTGATGTTATTCCGTTTGCCTGACGAATTTCAGACTTTATCTTTTCTGAAATGAAGCGGGCGTTACTGGACAATTCTTGCTGGACGGAACTTTTTGTCCCCGATTCAATGATGTTCCAGGCAAAAGGAATGAGGGCGCTGAGCATTATTGTCACAATGGCCACGTAAAGAATAGTTTCGATGAAGGTAAAACCCCCGCGGATTTGAGATTGGAGATTGGAGAATTGAGATTTTTTCATTAGTATTGGTCCCAGGCAAAGCCATACCAATATTCAAGACCGCTTGAACCATTTGATCCTTGAGCCAGGAAAGCTTTGTCGGGTGGAGAGGTGTAGATCGAATTATTACTACCATCCCAGACTGCAGTGTAAAACCGAGCGGGGCTACTGGCGTCGCCCATCAGGATCATAATGTCATCATTATCACTAAGCGGTCGTAGTCTGACGGTTTTGAGAACGCTATTTAGAGGATTAGAGGGGTTTATTGAGGTCGGATTTAAATCAAATGAGTCAGGATCAGGATTTATGCCCGCTTGATATTTTTTTAACTTTGCAATGTTGGTCGCATCAGAATAAACGATTACTCCCTGGGTTCCACTTATGGCTTCAAAGACAAAATCGAAACTTCTTTGAATTCCCGAATCGGTATTGTTGGTGATTAGGCGATTACTTGGATTCGTAAACAAAGGAGTGTTGTTTCCCTTAAAACAATAAATGTCATTGCTGGCATCTTTATCGCAAGTAATATATTCTTCGGCCCCCTTCCGGCTGTCTATTTCCATAGCTCCGAGGACACCTTGATTGGAGGTCTGGGTGGCAGCGCTCCACCCTGCCGGGGTGGGGCAGGGAGCGGTGCAAATCTTCATATTCATCGATCGGTCATTACTTGCTGAAGCTGCTATTAGGGCACCTTTAGCCGGGTTTTGAACGCTCCAGGAAAAGTCGACGAATTCTTTGGTGTTGGTCGGAGCTTGTATGGCGTGCTCGAGAGCGGCTGACCAACCGGTGCTGTCAAAATAGGATGTATTGGTGTCACTGCCTTGATCATAAACGGCCATCAGGGCTTCGTCGGTGTTTGGTCGATTTTTGATGACGATGTTAAGCGGAATGTTTCCAACGATTGTGGTCGGGGCCCCGACAGCAGGAGGATCGGGAGTCCAGGAGACTCCATTCCAGATTCGATATTTTGGCGTTTGGCTATTGTCTGAATAAACAGCCAAAAAGTCCCCATTATTTAAGTAGGTGCCGTCGACATTGTGAACCGTTAGAAAATTCGTCGCATTAAAGCTGCCAAATAAGGAACTGCTCCACGTTGTTCCGTCCCAGACATGGGCGTAGATGTATTGGGAAGCCCCATTATAATGCCTGGTGAGAGCGATTTTTTCATTGCGGTTTGAGGAAGCATAGACCCGAATGACCATTAAAACTTTATTAGTCGAATCGGTGTCAAAATCAGGGAAATTTTGCACCGCTGCCCAAGTGCCGTCAGGGTTCAGGAGACGGTATTTCATGGCGTCGGTCGTGGTGCCACCATCGCCGTAGACGAGCATCCCGCCGCGGGAGGTGACGATGGCCGCCTTCCAGTTTGTGAGATATTCTGAGAGGGAAACGTCCAATGATCGGTTAGAAACAAAGTTCCAGGTCACTTGGGAAGTCACTTTTCGGGTGTTCGGATCATCTGTTCCTCCGGAGGAGACAATGTTCCCGTTGCCGTCCCGCTGGACAGTTGACAAGGTGATCGTTCGGGTGTAGCGACTGTCAAGAATGTTGCTGCTGCCGGACCATTGCCAGGAACCAGTCGTTGGACTTTGGCTTATGCCTGTTGGGCCTCCCGGTGAAGTGAAAGTCGGGTATGACTGGTTACGGATTGATCGGGCTGCTTCCAGACCCTCGGAGGCATATTGGGTGGCGATCGTTTTTTCAAGAGCGACACGATTAGTCTGAAGTGCTCCCACAATGCCAATGGCGGCGGAAACGCCAAAGATGGCGAAGATGGCGACGGCGAGCATGACTTCAAGAATAGAAAAACCGACAGAGCCGTCAACGGTGAACAGGAAACGGTGAACAGTCGTGGACGTAGATTTATTTCTCATGTTAGCGCGTGGCTATCCCCTGACCATTGACGGTTATAGTTTTAGTCGTGTTTTGGCCACTGATGGTGATAGTTGCGCCGGCGGCAGGGACGCCGGTGAGCCGGGGAAAGTTTAAATCTGTCAGGCCGGAAATAGTGATATTGTCATTGATGGGAAATGTTTCATCGAGAGCCTGATTACGGTTTTGATAGTCCGATCCCTGATAGAGAGTGAGGGTGTTGGTGGCGTCGTCCCAATTCACGCCCCAGCCGCCGGAGTTGCTTTTGCGGCTCACCAGGGCATAGAATTGAGCCTTGCGCAGATCTTGGATGATTTGATCTTGGGTGTTAGAAACGGCATTTTGAGTGAGAAAGCGGCCATAGAACGGGACGGTCAGGAGACCAACGAAGGACATGATGGCCATGGTGAGGAGTAGTTCGATGAGAGTGAAGCCTGTATTAATTTTCAATTTGCAATTTTCAATTTGTGCATCCGCAGAAATTCTGCGCTGGCGCATAATTTTCATTCAATTTTCAATGTGACATTTATTCAATGCAAGTTGAATGTAAATTGAGAAATGAGAATTGAAAATTCATTTGTGGATGCTGGCGGTGAATTGATAAATGGGTGAGATGATGGCCAGAGCCATAAAAGCAACCATGAGGGCGATGATGACAAGCAGGATTGGTTCAAGGATGGTCGGGAAGTTTTTCGCCATGGAATCAACTTCTTCTTCAAAAAAATCGCCCAAGTAGAGAAGAGTTTCGTCAAGTTTGCCGGTTTTTTCCCCGACGCCAATCATTTTTGAAACAATGAGAGGAAAGTGCTGGTATTTCTTCTTTGATAGTTCGGATTCAATCGTGTGGCCTTTATCAACGGCTTTCTCAATCCCCTCGATATACTCTTTAAAGATTGTGTTGTCAGTGGCTTCCCGGGCAATTTCCAGAGCCTTACTTAAAGTCAAACCACTTTTGAGCATTAGACCGAGGCTACGACAAAAATTGGCCGACTCGACGTTTTTAATGAAGAGCCCGAAGATAGGTAGGTTGATTAGAAAACGCTGCCAGAGAGGTTTGACGGCTGGTGTTTTGACAAGAAAGGTCGTCAGAAAGAACACGGCAAAAAGACCAGGGATAATGATTAAGCCGTGTTTTTTCATGAGATCGGCGACGAAGATGAGGATCCTTGTAGAAGTTGGCAGGTCCACATCGAGGGAGGTGAAGAGCCCGGCCAATTGCGGCAGAACAAAGATGGCCATGGCGCTGCCCATGAGGAGGGCAACGACGATCACGAAGGAGGGGTAGAGCATGGCTCCTTGGACCTTTTTTTTGAATTCATAGTTTTTCTGGAGCTGAGTGGCCAGATATTCCAGGTTGACTTCGAGATCGCCCGCTTGTTCCCCAACGCTGACGAGGCTGAGATAAAAGGGATTAAAAATTTTTGGGAAGAGCGCCAAAGTTTTAGTCAGACTTTGGCCGTTTCTGATCTCGGTGGAGACAGTGACGAGAACTTTTTTGAACGCCGGGTTCTGAGTTTGGTCACGAAGAATCTCCAGGGCCTCAGCCAGAGGAATCCCCGCCTTGATCATCACTGAAAGATGCTTGGTGAAAAGCAGAATGTCGATGAAGTTAACGCGGTCAAAAACGGTGATTTGGGAAAGTTTCATATGTCTATTCTTTCGTGGCCCGCAGGACTTCGTCAATAGTGGTGATGCCCTGCTGAACTTTTTCTAGCCCGTCTTCGAGCATGGTGGTCATCCCGAGAGCGACAGCTTTTTCGCGGATGGTGTCAGAAGTGGCTTTAGAGGTGATTAGTTCTTTCACTTCCGGGCTCATGACCAGGACTTCAAAGATACCGACGCGGCCGTCGTAGCCGCTCTGGTGGCACACGGGGCAGCCTTTGCCTTTGTAGACCCGGACCTGTTTTTGTTCGCCAAATTGTTTTTTGAGAAGGGTTGGGGTGACGTTTTTCCCCAGTTCTTCCAGATCAAGCTCGACGGAAAAGCGGCATTTCTCGCAAATTTTGCGGACCAGTCTTTGGCCGATGATGACATTGACGGTGGAGGCGACTAGGTAGGGCTCGACCCCCATATCCAAAAGCCGGGGAAGGGTTGTCGCGGCATCATTGGTGTGGAGAGTGGAGAGGACGAGGTGGCCGGTGGTCGCGGAATTGACGGCGATGTCCGCTGTTTCATTGTCACGAATTTCCCCGACAAAAATGGCGTTGGGGTCCTGACGAAGAATTGATCTTAAGCCACTGGCGAAGGTGAGGTTAGTTTTGGAATTGACTTGGATTTGATTGACACCCTCGATTTCATATTCCACAGGGTCTTCGATGGTCGCAATGTTGACGTCTCGGGTATTAATGATTTTAACGATAGCATAGATGGTGGTTGTTTTGCCGGAGCCGGTGGGGCCGGTGGAGAGCACCATGCCGTAGGGCTTATTAAATCCGTCTTTGACCCGGTTCAGGTCACCTTCACGCATGCCCAGGTCAGAAAGGGCAAATTGACGTGAAGTGGACGACAAGAGCCGCATGACGACTTTCTCGCCTTTGGTGGTGGGAACAATGGAGACTCGGATGTCGAGCTCTTCTTCCGGCAGTTGAAGCTGCATTTTGCCGTCTTGGGCACTCAGATGCTCATCGGTTTTGAGTTTGGAGGCAACTTTAACGCGGGAAACGATCTGATCGTGGAGGTCGCGGGGAATTTCCAAAACATCATGGAGGATGCCGTCGATTCGAAAGCGCACCAGAGAGCGATCCTTTTCCGGCTCGATGTGGATATCCGAGGCACGATTGCCAAAGGCATAATTAATTAGTAGGTCAACGATTTCAGAGATGGGCGCCTCTTTATCCGAGCTTGAGGCAGCGGCTTGGTTGACCTTTTCCTTGAGAAGTTCGTCGAAGGATTTTTGGAGGTCCTCACGATAGAGAAGCAAGGCGTTGTCGATGTCCCGCTTGGTGGCGAAATAGGGAGTGACTTTGTTGCCAGTTTTTTTAGCGACAAAATCAAGGATTGTTTGACTTGTGGGATCAGCCATGGCTAGTTTGAGGCCCTGTTCGTCGAAGGCAAAGGTAATGATTTGCTGTTTTTTAGCCACCACTTGGGGGATGATTTTGAGGACGTCGGGGGCAATAGCGACTTCCCGAAGACGGATGAAGGGAATTTTGATTAGATCGGAAATTGTTTGGGCGAGGTTTTCGTCGGAAAGAAGGTCAGTGTCAAGAAGAACGTCTTCCAGAGGTTTGTGGTCTTTCCTTGCCTGTTCGGAAGCCGCAATGAGTTTGTCTTTGTCGATGACCCCCAACTCCAAAAGGGATTTATAGAGGTCGTCATCAGAATAGGCAGCCATACCTTAAAACTATAGCAAAGTTTGGGGGCAATGCCTACTTGAGATTGGAGTTAATTTTGGTAGTGAGCGCGTCGAGGGACAGATCGCTTTTAATGACATAGTCGCTGGCCCCAAGAGACCTGGCTTTATCAAGATCGTCTTTTTGGCCCAGATTTGAGGCGACGATGACGGGAATTTTTTTCCAGGTCTCGTTGGCTCGGAATTTTTTCAAAAAATCAAAGCCGTCCATTTTGGGCATGACCAGATCGAGAAGGATGATGTCCGGTGTAAAATCTTTCAGAATAGCCAAGGCCTCTTCCCCATCAGTGGCTGTTTTGACATCAAAACCAGCTTTGGTTAATTTGACTTTATAGGCTGACAGCAGAAAGTGGTCGTCCTCGGCAACGAGAATTTTTTTTGAATTAGTGTCCATTAATCTGTGGTGAGCAAGCTTTTTACCATGGTAACTAGGGTTTCGAGACTGGTATTAGATTTGTAGAGGACGGCGGCTACACCTTCCGGTTCGCTGACCCCCTCCTTATTCGTAAGAATAATGATGGGGGGCAGGGTTTCATGCTGCTGTTGCAACTTTCGAAGCATTTCGGTTCCTTCCATGCGCGGCATGAGGATATCCAAGATGATCAAATCATATTTTTTGCCGGAAAAAAGCTCTAAACCTTCAAGGCCGTCATGGGCGATGTCCACAGAAAAGTTTGCTCGAGTTAGCTTAGTCAGCAGAGCTTGCGCCTGGGTTGGATCGTCTTCAACAACCAGAATGGTTCTCATGAAGAAGGGACCGGGCTTTGGGCGATCAGGTCCTTTATTTGATCAATAATGTCCTCGAGTCGGCTTTGTGCTTTGAGGATATATTTTTTTGCCCCAATAGTCAACATTGAGTGGACCTTGTCTTCCGAAGCGGAGTTGGACACGACGATGACGGGAATTTCGGTCCAGGCCGGTTGGGTTTGAATTTTTTGCATGAACTCCAGTCCGTTCATGTCTTTGAGGTAGTAGTCAAGCCAAATGGCGTTTGGAAGTTTAGGTCCGCTTTCCTGGAGATATTTTAAACCTTGCTCGCCGGTCAAAACGCCAATGCCACTGATGCCCTCTTTAGAAAGCTTGATGGTGATGGCGTTTAGGAGTTGCTTGTCATCCTCAACGACAAGAACTGTTGGTTGATCTTCCATGGTTGTTGCTCATTTAAATATATCCTTTTTTTGTAAATTGGCAATCAGGAATTAATGGTGACTTCACCGGGTTTTCGAACACTGCCAGACAGCGGGAGGCTAAAATAGAATGTTGTTCCCTTATTTTCCTGACTCTCAAACCAAACTTTGCCGCCGGATGACTCGATGATGGCTTTGACCAGATAGAGGCCGAGGCCGTTGCCATCGGGTTCGATTTTGACCACATTCTCAGCGCGATAGAACTTTTGGAACAGCTTTTCCTTGTTGGCCTGAGGGATGCCATAGCCATTGTCGCTCACCCGGGAAATGATGTCCGTGTCGTTTTTAGAGATGGCGACCTCAATTTCACCGTAATCGGGAGTGTATTTGATGGCATTGGTTAAAAGATTCATATAGACCTGGCGGACGAGTTTGGGATCGATGGTGATTTCCGGGAGTTGTTCATGGGCGGTGACGATGACGCGGTGATGTTTTTCCTTGATTTTTCCCTCAAGTTCAAGAAGGAGATTTTTGACAAGCGCGACGAGGTCGGTTGGCTTCGGGTCGATGATGATTCGACCAGACTCGATGCGGGAGACGTTGAGAAGAGAATTGACAAGCTCGATCATTCTTTCGGTGGACAAAGCGATGTTTTGAACGAAATCGTTCTGCTCGCTTGAGAGCGAAGAGCTGCTGTCGGACAGGAGCTCGGCGAACCACTTGATGGCTGAGAGGGGCGTGCGCAGTTGATGAGAAGCCAGAGAAATAAACTCGGTTTTCATTCGGTCGACGTCTTTTTCATGAGAGATGTCGCGGTAGATGCCGATGGCAGCAATTATTTCCCCATTCAGATGAACTGGGGCCACGGTGATGGCTGCTGGAAATTTTCGTGTCCCCTTGCCGAAAAGGAAGTAGTCGGATGAGGAAATTTTCCGATCTTCGGTGAGAGCAATTTTCATCGGGCGATCTTCGGTTTTGATGAGCTCTCCGCGAGCGTCGGCCATGGGGATGATCTCATAGAACCTTTTTCCGATCAATTCGTCCTTAGCAAAGCCGAACAGTTCTTCGGTGGCGTGATTGACGACGAGAACTCGACCGTCCGGGGAGGTGGCAACCAAACCATCGCCGATGCTTTCCAGGAGAGCTTCGTCTTTGGCCTTCTCCTTTTCCATGTTGGCTTTTTCGTTCCGAAGGTCCGCCAAGACCTGGGTCATCTGCTTCTTGGTCTCTTCAAGTTCCCCAAGACGGCTGGCGGCTTCCTGGGTTTTCTGCTGAAGGGTAGTTGTGACCGTGGTCAGGCTCTTAGAGAGGCCAAGAACCAGGATTGATGAGCTGGTGACAAAAAAGAGGCTGGCCATGAGAGCAGTGCGGCCGGAAAGGAAGAGAAGAATTGTTACGGCCAGCTGCAAAATCAGGGCCCCGAGAATAAAATACTGACTTTTGGGCAGGCGGCTCATTATCATTTAGAATAACACTTCAGCTGGTGACCGAAACAAGTAAGGTGTAAAATGGTGCGGGTAGGGTTGTTCCGTAGCTTGTTTTCAATTTGCCGATGTGGCTCAATGGTAGAGCGACTCTTTCGTAAAGAGTAGGTTGTGAGTTCGATTCTCACCATCGGCTCAGGGTTAAGCTTTATGGCCAAAGAGGAGACAAGCAGAGCTGGCGAGATGGATATCAATGAGCCTGGTTTGGATATGAGCAACTATTCACGATTGCAGCGGCGACGGGAAAGGTTCACCCAAAGGCAGGTCTATTTGTTTCTGGCAGGATCGGTTGTTTTGCTCATTTTGATGCTCCTTTTTGGTGTGCCCTTCGTTTTTTCTCTGACGTCGAGGATTATTGGTTTCAAAAAGACACCGGAAACGCAATTGAACCAGGTTGACCAATTGGCACCGAATGCGCCGAGGCTTATTGAGGAGTATCAAGCGACGTCGTCGGCCCAAGTCAAAATCAACGGATTGGCTGATGACAAGATCACCGTGGAGCTTTTTCAAAACGGGCGATCACTGGGAACGGCCCTAGCCAAGGATGGCAAGTTTTCCTATGACGTCGAGCTGGAAAAGGGCGACAATGAGTTTCTGGCTGTCGCCATTGATTCTTCGGGCAAGAGAAGCGACCAGCCAGAGGCCTATCACATTCGTTTCTCGACCGAACCGCCAAAATTGGAGATCGAAAACCCCAAAGACGGTGACTCTTTTTCGGAAAATCCAGTCTTGGTTAAAGGAAAGACGGAGGTGGGAGGCGTCGTTACTGTTAATGATCATCGGGTGATTGTTGGCTCGGACGGGGCTTTTGAATATAGTCTGAATCTGGCTAATGGTGATAATCCAATCAAGGTCGTGGCAACTGATCAGGCTGGCAATAGAACGGAAAAAAGCTTCACTTTAAAATTCTCCCCGTAGCCAGAAGGAGCCACAACCACTCCATGATCCACGGGTAGAAAAGGGTGTTATTAAAAGCACTGTGGACCAAAACGGCGAAAAAACTGGCGATAAAAACAAGATCGTTTCGGCCCTGGAGGAACAGGCGTTTGAGAATGTAGAGGTAGCTCAGAAGACCAAGAAGGCCGGTGGTAGCAGCGACAAGAAGGAGAGAAGAGTCGGCACCGGCACCGGCGTGGCTTTTGGAGGAAGAGTTGGTCGCGTAGCGGTAGGCGTTAAAACCAACGCCGAAGAGCGGGTGCTTTGACCAAATCTCCGCTGATTGCTGCCAATTGCGAAGCCTGGCCCAAGCGCTGTTTTCGCGCGTCAGGCGAACGCCTTCGCCAAAAGGCCGGGGAAGAACTAGGAGGGTGAAAAAGAGAACGAGGGCGGCGACGAGAAAAATCTTAGAGGAACGCCTGGCCAGGGAAATGACGACGAAGGCCACGAGATACATGAGATAGGTGGCGCGGGAATAGGTCAGAGCCAGAGTCGTATAGACTCCAAGTGACAGAAACCAGAACAATTTTTGAAGCGGGTTTTGAAGAATTTTTTCGACGGCGAGGATGAGGGCAAGGACAAGGATGGCTCCAGTGAACCCGGGATCGAGAAAAGAGCCGACGAGACGATAGTAGTGATCGTCCCAGTCGAGGGTTTTGAGAAAGGAGACGTCCGGCAAAAAAATGTACTGAAGAAGACCAACGAATGAGACGGTGAGGCCAGCAAAAATGAGGCCAGGACGAATGAGGCTGCGGGATTTTTCCGGCAGCGGTGCTACGGCGAGGTAGAGAGCAGCATAGAGGAACCAGCGGAGCGGGTAGAGGCCGGAGATGAGGAGTTGCCGGCTGGTTAGATGAGGCAAATTAACAGCAAGCGAAGCAAGAATTGCCAGAAGCCAAAACCCAAGTGGCTTGACGAGGGCGTCTGTTTTCAAATTCTGAAGAAATTCTCGGCGGTGGTGCCAGGTGAGAAGCAGGGTGACGACAGCGACGATGGCATCATTCAGGTGGATGACGACCTCACTGCCGGCGAGATTAAAGCGATCGAGCTGGCCAAGAGGAAAAACGGCGAAAAGAAGGATGATTAGGAACTTGTCCATTGGTAAAGTTTTAATTTGGTTAGGGTGTTTTCATGAATTAATTGCCAGCTCCCGGGTGTCGACGGGTTTAGGATGCTTGGTCTATCGAGAATGGCGTTAATGTCTTGACTCTGGGTTAGAATATAGT
Organism: uncultured Gammaproteobacteria bacterium; assembly: GCA_964609775.1. Classification (GTDB taxonomy): domain Bacteria; phylum Patescibacteriota; class Microgenomatia; order JAMCZE01; family JAMCZE01; genus CAZNUP01. The sequence goes on along the minus strand of CAZSSJ010000009.1, from coordinate 27,484 downwards.
TTACCTCTTCTGCGCGATACCAACTCTCGTGAACGAAAGGAAAGTCGATATAATAAAGATTGTGGACACCGGCCACGTAGACTAGGTCAGTCTTTTTTATCGTTTTAGTTAAAAACCCGCCGCAGTCAACAAAGACACTGGTGGCAAAGTCGAGGTGGCGGCATAAATAGTGTGTTTTAGTTTCCCGGCCCAGGAGATACGGTGACAAGCGGGTGGTCGCTGCGCCGCGATAGAGCAGATTGAGAAGGCTAATAAATAGAATGGCCGCAATGATGGTAGATTTAACAAATCGGTCAGAAATGACGGCGACAGTGCTCCCGATCAGAATGGCCCAAGCGGGAAGATAGGCCATGATAAATCGGCCGCCGCCGGTTCGAGGAGTAATGTACCAGACCAGAATAGAGAATAGCGAATAAAGAATAAGGGGCTGGTTTTTTGGCCAGAGTTTTTTAATGTTGAGGAGAAAAAAGGGCAGGATGAGAAGATAGACTGGAGTAATGGGATCTTCAGGAGCAAACCAAAGGCGGAAAAAGTCACCAAAAAGTTTCGGCAGATTCCAAAGATCGAGGTTGAGCTTATGGCGCGAGTCCAAGAGAGAACTGCCGATTGGATAGAGGGGATTACCAGTTGTTAGAAAGGCACTTAGGAACCAAGGCAGGCAGACAAGGGCGGCGAGAAGGATTAGCTTACCGGTTTTTTTCCAGTCGTGATAGAGAAAGTGGCTAATGACGGCAAGGATCCCAAGAGAGCCCAGAGCAAGAGTTTTAGTCGAAATGGCCAAACCAATTGCCAGGCCGGACATGGTTGGTTTTTTGGTCACAAGAAAATATAGAGCCAAAATTTCAAAAAATGTCCGAAGCAAGTCGACATAGGCACTCCCCGACTGCCAACCCACCAGGGGAGTGACATAGAAAATGACGGAAGGGAGAAGGGCCAAGGGAGAAGGGAGACTTAATTTTTTGCCTAGTTTATAGATCACAAGAGAGGTGCCAATCCCCGCTCCCCAACTCACGAGGTGCGGTCCGATTTCGTCTAGGGACGGCAAAACAAATAGGTAGAGAGTTTCTGCTAGCCTGGGCATTTCAGAATAATAGAGAAGGCCGCCAGGGAGATGCTGGATTTGGCCGAGAGAAAGATAGATTTTGGGAATGGTCAGGTGATACCACAGAGCATCAAAGGCAAGCTCTGGCCCCAACGCACCGAGCAGGTTGACTAGCGCCGTAACAAGCAAGATGATCAGGAAAAATTTAGCCGACAGGTGGTTGACGAGAGAACTTAGGGACATAGTTTGGCCTGGCAAAGGAGAATGGATAGATAACTGGCGATGATTACCCCAACCCATACAAGGGCGAGGGCTTTACTAATGTTTTCTTTCCAGAGGGCCAGAAGCCAAAGAAGCAAGACGGCGAAAAAGTCGTGGGACAACAGAAAATTGAATTCTTTCGGAATTTGAGTGAAGTTCTTGATGTCAAGGGCCAGGAGAATATAGGCAACGATCAGAAGCAGCCAATGTTTAGCGCTTACGTGAGTTCGCCAGAAATCGACGCCAAGAAGAATGAGGGGAATTATGGCAAAGCCGAAATAGTGCTGGAGGGCAATCGGGTGAATGAGGAGATAGAGAAGGGTGACGGCGGAGATGGCCCGCCAGGCATTTATCTTTCTTCCCCGCCACCAAGTGAGGACAATGCTAAGGCCGGAAAGGAAGTAGGTGAGAGTTAAGATTATCGGAGATTGAGTCAGCGAGCGAGTGAGGAAGCCTTCGAGTGATTGGTTGTAGTACCAATCCTTGGCAGCCAGCGTAAAGGACATGGGAGCAACTTGGGTCAGGTAGGTAAGCTGGAAGTTTAACGGTAGGTAGAGTAGAGAAATGAGCACAAAAAGAGCGAGAAAAAGAAGAAGGTAGCCAATTTGGCGATAGTCACGTTTGATGAGAAAGTACAAGATGAGAACAGCCGGGGCCAGTTTAATTGCGGTGGCCAGGGCCAGGAAGAAGGCCGAGGCCTTTTTACGGCCGGTTTGGTAGAGATAGAGGGAAAGGGTGAATAGTAGCAGCAGAAAATGGTTAATTTGGCCGTTGCCGATGTTAAATTTGACTGGAAAAAAGGGAATGGTAAAAGCAAAGGAGAGGACCAAAAAGATCAGAAGGAAAATTTTTCGATTCAGTTTTGGAAGAATTAGTTTAAGAAGGAGAAAAATTGTTAGGAAAACAGAGAAAATTGAGGAAATATTCCAGAGAATATTAGCCGCTTTGAAGTTAAGGAAGGCGAGAGGCCAGAGGAGCAGCAGCGAGGTTGGAGGGTAGTTGAAAGGGAAGGAACGAGTGATGAGGCCAAGATACGGGTTGGCATGGTTTTGAAAGACAACCCAAGCAGCTTCATAATAGACGACAAAGTCTGCTCCAAGAAGGCCAAAAATTTTAAAGAAGATCATGGTGTTTTGGCAGCAGGGTTTGCAGGTTTTGTGGCCAGGTCGTACTGTTTAACCCGAACGATCAGGGAGTGGAGACTCATCATGAAGGCAGAGACGAAACCCGGCAAGCCGTCAAGAAAACCAAGTTTAAGGATGTAGTTTTGGAGAAACTTTCCTGTGGGGTTGACAAAAACACGGAAAAAACGGAAACTTTTGCCTTCGGTTGTCAATTCCCCAGCGTCAATTTCTGTCCAGCGGTTAATGCTTGCCAAAAAGTCATGAATTGTCGGGTGCGGATAGTGCCAGAGCGGATTTTGCATCTCCCCTACTCTGCCGGATACGTGCCAGGTTTCGTGAACCCGCCGGCGCCACCGGCCGGCGCTTTTTTTAGCTAGCCGCAGTAGCTTGACATTTCCGGTTTCGCCGTAGTTTAGCCACCGACCCCAAAAACTATCACGGCGGCGAAGAAAATAGCCCGACATATTTTTATTGCCACTTAAAACCCCGTTAATTTCTTTTGCCAGGACGGGACTCACTTCTTCGTCGGCATCGACAAAAAGAACCCACTCCCCGCTCGCCTTGTCAAGAGCAAAATTGCGCTGGGCCGCTAGATCACCATTAGTGTGGCGGCGGAAGAGTTTCGCTTTCCGAGATTTGGCGGCTAGAAGTGGGGTTTGGTCGGAGGAAAAATCATCAAGGACGATGATTTCATCGCACCAGTGAAGACTGGCAAGACAGCGGGCAAGATTGGTCTCCTCGTTGCGAGTGAGAACGATGGCTGACAGTTTTGTCATCACGAGTCAATTCTAGAGCATTTCGTAGATATTAGTTTCGGGAAATGAAGCCACCAGTTTTAACCTATTTTCCCAGGCAGTCATATTTCGCCAAGCGGCTGGCGCCAAAACAAGTTTGATCCCGAGATTTTGAAGATAGCTGAGAGATTCCTCTGAAGGAAAATTTTTCTGCAGCCATTTGACTCTTTCTTCCCAAGGTTTTGGCGAATAGCCGGAAAAGCCGTTAACCATGGGATGGAAATGGATGGTGGAATAGTACTCTCGGAGGGTCTCAAGTCCGAATTCCGGCTGGTCCGACCAGTTATATAGGGGAAACTGGATGATCGGTTCACCCACATAGTTATTAACCAGCCACGCTTGCTCCGGAGGAAAGTCTTGGAGCGATGGAACCCGGGAATAGGAGAAGGGGAAATTGATCTCGACCAGAATCGTGATGATCAGAAACGTGATCAGTTTACCGTTTAGTCTTTTAGCAAAATATAAGCCGATGGCCATTGCCAAGGCAAAGGCCGTGAGCAAAATCCATCTTGAGGGGGTGCGAAAGCCGGAAAAACCGGGCAGGAGGTAGTAGAGCGCAAGGTAGGGCAAGGGAATGATGGGAAGCGGACCCACGTGGATAGTGTCACGGAAAATGTGCAAACCAGGGCCAAGGGAAAGAATGAAGGAGATGCCAGCCAGGAACACAAAGAACTTTGTCTGGAGCTTGATTTTTTCCCGATGAGGGAAATTGAAAGCCAACATTAAAGCTGCCAGGCCAAAAAATACCAAACCAAAATAACCAGGAGTCAGGTTGTCCCGAATCGGGGAAAGAGACCACAAGCGGCTAGCGGGACTGATATGGAAGAGGTCGGGAATTTGAAAAGAAAAGTGGATGACGTCGTTTATTGGTCGGACGTAGCCAGAAATTCGGGAAATTTGGATGTACGGAAGGAAAAAGGGGGCGACGATGATGGCCGAAAGGATTGTTGGGATGGTGGCCCAGCGCTGGTCTTTTTGGAAAATCAGGACGAGAGTAAAAGATAGCAGTAGAAAGTAGAAATTCAGAGGCGAATTTAAACTTGAGAGGACAAAAAGGGCGATGTAGGGAAAGCGCCACTTTCGAAACAAAAAGTAGAGCGTCAGAATGACTGGCCAGAAGGCAAAGAGTTGCAGGTGGGCGAGATAATTTATATGAAGGGTGGAAAAGGTGAAGAGTATGGCGCCAAGCGTGGCGGTTTTGGGGTCCTTAGTTAGAAAGTCTAGGAGCAGAAAGGTGGTGTAGGCCGTGAGAATGAAGCCCAGGATCAGGGTGAGGTTGTAGGCGATGAGTGGTTCTTTAAAGACGAGGACGAAAGGGGTGGCGATGAGGGCCGAGAGAAAATGATAGTCAGAAAAGGCCAAGGTATTAGAGAAAGGATAGAAAATGTTGGCCTGAAAGTAGTTGGTCAGACCAGTGATTCCGGAGGAAAAGCTGTGAATGTTCCAGTTGAGAATCCAGGTGATGAGCAGGCCGTCAAAACGATCGATTATCAGGGTGTTAGGATTAAAGATCAGGGGCCAGGTGACGATGAGAGTGACGAGAGTGAAAAAGGTGATGACGAGAAGGTGCTTGGCGATGGTTCTCATTGTTGGCCGGTAGCAAGCTTTTTTTGAAAGATGGCGGTGATCAGGTGGCAAACCACAAGTTGCATGTCTTCTACCGGACCATATTCGTGATGATTAAAAACCAGGTCCTGGTCACAAAGACGAGCCAGCTTTCCTCCACCAAATCCAGAAATGCCAAGGGTGACGAGCCCTTTTTCTCTGGCGGCTTTTACTGCCCGAAGAATATTTGGGGAGTTGCCGGATGAGGAAATGGCAATCAAAACATCTCCTTTCTGGCCAAGATTTATGACCTCTTGCTCAAAAGCCCGATCGTAGGCAAAATCGTTGGCCCAGGCAGTGAGGGTGGGAACATTATCCGGAAGGGAAATGGCTCGAAAACCAGGGACCATCGGGGAGTGGTGATTTCTGGAGCGGACGGTTTTGGCCAGGTCACAAGCCAGATGGGCTGCGGTGGCCGCTGAACCCCCATTACCAATTACTAATATTAACTGCTGGTGACGATAGGCTTTATCCAAGATGACGATCATTTTTTGAAAGGTCGCAACATCAAGATCGTTTATCAAACGAGTGACGTTTTTCTGATAGTCACTAATTAAGGAGAGATGCTTCATAAGTGAGGCTTAAAAAGTTAGAATGTGAGGGTATGGTATCCATTTCTCAAAAGTATCGCCTGTTTTTTCTTCTGGTGGTGATTTTATACCTTTTGACACGACTTTTTAATCTCAGCCTTTTGCCGATTTTCATGGATGAGACGAACTATATTTATTGGGCAAAAGGTGTTGCCGCCTCTAACGCCCATTGGTTTGTCAGCCTTTCCGCGGGAAAACCATTTCCCTTAATCTGGTTTATGGTTCTGTTTATTAAAATTTTACCCTCGGATGCCTATCTTCTCGCCGGTCGATTACCTTCGGTGGTATTCGGTTTAATGACCCTTTTGGGGACTTATAAATTAGCGTCCTTTATTTTTGAATCAAAGCGTGTTGGTTACCTAGCTGCTTTTCTTTATGTTTTGGTTCCCTTTACTTTATTTCATGACCGCATGGCAATCTATGACAGTATGCTTTCAGCCATGATGATTTGGGCAGGGTTCTTTGTCTTCAAGACAGCAAGATCCTTTAAATTACGTGACGCGACCTTGTGGGGAATTTTCCTTGGCTCGGCACTTCTTGCCAAAGCTTCGGCCCTTTCGTATGTTCTTTTGACTCCAATCGCGTTTACTTTTTTAACTCTAAGGAAAATTTCCGGGGGTGATTTTCAACGGGTGCTTAAGCTCGTCCTGGTGGCCTTTGTTGTCAGTCAATTGGTCGCGAATGTGCAGGTTGCGTCCCGAGGCTATGGGGAATATCTGGTTAAATCAGTGGACTATACTCCGGGCGAACGCATATTAGCGACCTTGACCACAGTTTTTTTCCCAAATTTGCAGCTGACATGGCAATGGCTCAGAGCCTATTTTACAGCCCCCTTACTCTTAACGGGCTTTGCCAGTTACGCCTATGTGTTGCTAGGTCGAAACTTCCGCGTTGGGTTGAGTTTACTTCTATTGACGATTGCTCCCTGGCTGGCCTTTTCTCTTTTGGGACAAATCTATTTCCCGCGCTATTTACTCTTCACCGCGCCCCTGTTTTTGGTGGTGACTGCCAATTTTCTCGTCAAAATTCTGCACCTTTCTCGACACGCCTTTTTACTGTTTTCTATCTGTTTATTGTTTCCCTTAATGCACTTTGATTTTCTTCTTCTAACTGATCCTTCAAAAGCCCCTTTTCCAGAAATTGACCATCGGCAATATGTGGCAAATTCTCCATCAGGATATGGGCTAGCGGCGGTTTTTGAGGCATTGGATGCGGAATTGCAGAAAAATGAAGTGACGTTAGTTGTTCAATCTGACTATTATGGCCAACTTCTGAATGCTACCAATCTTGAATTTTTCGACAACGATCAACTCACTATCATCCGCCAGTGGCCAAATCTTGATGACCAGGAAAAAATAATCAGTTTAGCCAGAAAGAAAACGATTTTTGTTCTGACCGAAGATTATCTAATTCCAACCTATCGAGACTTCTTTGGACGCCTGGCTGCGTCGGAAATTAAATTCGGAGAAAAACCAGGCGGCAAAGACAGCGTCTATCTACTCAAGAGCGGTATTTAAAGATATACTCCGGTGATGGCGTCTTCAGAAAGATTTGGTTATGAGTGGGATAAATATCACCAAATTCTTCCCGAATACGAGGAACAATTTCGAAAATGGGTGACTCCGCTTAAGCCAGAAGATTTTCGTGGCAAAACAATTCTTGATGCCGGCTGCGGAATCGGGAGAAATAGCTATTGGCCACTGAGATATGGAGCTAAATCTGTCTTGGCTTTTGACCTCGATCCAAGAACCGTTAATGTGGCCAGGAGGAATCTGAAGCAATTTAGAAACGCAATTGTTCGATCGGGGAACATCTATGACATCCCTGGAAAAGAGACGTTTGACATCAGCCACGCTATTGGAGTGATTTCCCATCTTGAAGATCCGGAGAGGGCAATTAGGCAACTGGCAAAGGCAACCAAACAAGGAGGAAAAGTAATTATCTGGACCTTGAGTTATGAGGGAAATGAGTGGGTACGAAGGTTTTTTGGCCCCGCTCGTTTTGTTACTTCTTGGCTGCCGCTGTCAATAGTCAGTAAAATTTCCTTCTTTCTGACAATTCCTGTTTTTGTTTTGGTTCGTCTACGATTCATAAAGCATCCATATTTTGAACAAATTGCAAAATATAAGTTTCATCACATCCGATCAATTATTTTTGATCATCTAATTCCAAAAATTGTTCGATACTATCGCCAGGATAAAGCCAGAGAACTGCTTCGTAGATCAGGTTTAAGAAATATTAAAATTAACTTAGTCAACAATAATTCTTGGACGATGATTGGAGTCAAACCGTATGCAAAGTAAATTGTTTCTTTCAATTGTCATCCCGGCATTCAATGAAACGGTAAATTTTAAGGCCGGCGTTCTTAAGCCATCTTTTGATTTTTTGCGGAAGCAGAAGTTTTCCTGGGAAGTGATTTTTGTGGACGATGGGTCAACCGATGAAACATATAAACTGCTCATTGACCTTTGTCACAAAAACAAGAACTGCCGGGTTCTGCGGATTTCTCATGGGGGTCGGGCGGCGGCAATGGCAAAGGGAATGCTTGAAGCCCGAGGAAAATATGTTCTTTACACCGATTTTGATCAGTCTACCTCGCTTGATCAGGTCGTTCCGTTTATCAAATCGCTCAAAAGTGGCTATGATGTGGCCATTGGGTCACGAGGATATGGAACTACAGTTCGGTATGATTCAATTTTGAACAAAGTCCGGGCCGGCGTTTTTGCCCGCCTGTCGCGGGCGCTTCTTCTTCCGGGAATTGTGGACACCAGCTGCGGGTTTAAGTTGTACACGAATGATGCAGCCAAAAAGATCTTCTCGTCACTCAAAGTGAGCATCCCCAGGAATTTGAAGGATGCCTACATGGGGGCAGTGGACACGGAGATTCTTTTTCTGGCCAGAAGATTCGGATTTCGGATTGACCAAATTCCGGTCAATTGGGTCCGCCGCCCAGGGACAAGACTAAATGTTATTATGGAAGTTTCCAGAATTATGAAAGATATGTTTCTGCTAAAATATTACGCTCTTTCTGGAAAATACGAATGAGTGCTGTAGCTTGTTGTAAGCAATAAATATAAATACTTCATCACTAGAAAGAAAATGTAGAGGTACGCAGTTGGTTTAAGAATAGCCGGTAGCCATTTTTTTATAAATTTATAGTTTGAGATGAGGGAATTTTTTATTTTTGAAAGGTTCTTTGAGATTTTGTGAATTTCTAGGTTATGTTGAACAATTACATTCAAGTTTACGTCAATGTTAAACTCTTCTCTCTTTGCCCTTAAACAAAAATCAACGTCTTCAAAATACATGAAGTATCTTTCGTCAAATAAACCAATTTTACGAAATACATTTTTACTGACCATCATGCAAGCACCTGAAACAAAGTCGATGGAGTTATTGTGTGAGCTGACTGAAGGCATAACTGAAGTTTCCTTATGATATGTTCTGCCAAGAATCCAGTTAACTTTTCCGCCTAAGTCATAGAGCCACGTGTCTTTCTTCTTAAACTTAAGAACCGGGGAGATGATTTGTGCTTGAGAGAGGTACAGCTTACTCAAGTCACTATTATTAATATTTATATCGGGATTAACAATCAAAATTTGACCTGTTTGTTTTTTTAATGCTCTTCGAATACCAACGTTTATTCCGGCTGCAAATCCTAGGTTGTCTTTGTTCTGAATAATGACGATTTTCGAGTTTTTAACTTTATTTAGTTCTTTGAGACTATTGTTTGATGATTTATTGTCAACAATTATTACAGAGTTTACAGAAGGAGACTTTGCGAGATGCTCAGCAAGATTTACAGTTAGAGAACCTGAATTGTAATTTAATAATACACAATCAACACTAATTAGATTCATTTTTCTTGATAATAGCTTCAACATTATTGCTACACAAAAGAGGGATATTTTCTCTTATTTTTTCAATAGGCCAATTCCACCATTTTACTTTTAGCAATTTACTTATCACCGATTTTTTGAAACGGTAACGAATTAACTTGGCTGGCTGTCCGGCGACAATCGCATATGGAGGAACATCGTGAGTGACTAAAGACCGTGTTCCTATGACTGCTCCATCGCCAATCTTCACCCCTGACATTATAAGCGATTCATGGCCTAGAAGGACGTCGTTGCCGATTATCACATCGCCTTTTGACCACGATTGATTGTTAATTTGCTTTGCTTCTGGCCATAGGTCTTTGCGAGAAGGGAACGGATAGGTGGTAATCCACTCATATCGATGGTGACCCCCAAGAAGGATAGTGGTGCCTCCAGCGATTGAACAAAATTTACCAATTTTTAAAGTTCCGCCGTCACTCCAATCGATAATCCTCGGATTTCCGTAGGTAAATTCACCTATATTCTGATGGTATTTTTGGTCAACAAAGTCAATGGTGAAGAACCGGTCGGGAAGCAAAGCTGTTTTGGTTTTTTGGACTGTTTGCTTAATTATAATTCTTGAACGAAGAAAAGGATTCATATCTAAGCTTGTAGGACACTCCGGTAAACTCTCTCTACCTGTTTTGAACCTAAAGAAATACTATATTTCTGGACATGTTTTCTGGCCAAAATTCCATAGTGATTTCTGAGGTTAGGATTTAGAATTAACTTCTTAATTGAACTGCTGATGGAATAAAAATCGCCGGGGTTGGCCATTAACGCAGCGTCTTCGACGTTTTCTGGAATTCCTCCACTGTAGGTTGTGACAATTGGAAGGCCGCTTGCCTGCGCTTCCAAAAGGACGGTGGAAAATTGCTCTTGGTAGGTCCGTGTGGCTCGACTGGGAGCAACAAAAATGTCTGCCTCGTGATAGATTTCAGGCATTTTGTCATAACTTACGGATTTAATTGTGACGTTTTTTTCTAAACTCAAGCGTTTTATCAACTCTTCTAATTTTGGTTTCTCAGTACCCTCCCCTACTAGGAGAAACTTTAATTTATGCTGTGAAAGTTCCCTATCCGTAATAAGTCGTTTTGCGCTGTAGATAACTTCATAGACTCCCTTATAGAATTCGAGTCGTCCCGTAAAAAGAATTGTGAGATTTTTATTGTCACTCTTTCTATTTGACGGAGTAAACCTATGAGTGTCAATTCTCTGTCCAATAACAGTTATCTTTTCTTCCGGTGCTCCTTCTAATATAAGGGCAGCTTTTGAACGCTCGGAAATTGCGATGAAATGGTCAATGTTGGCAATGGCGTCTTGCTTGAATTGTTTTCTGCCCCAAATCCCTTCGTTATTGAAAGGAATATTTTCAAAAATGGTGGCGACAACTTTTTTGACTTTTCCCTGTTTTTTAGCAACGACGCATTGATGGGTGAAGTGATAGAAAGTGTCGGCACAATGAGCGATGTCAAACCCTTCCAGTTTATCTTCCAGGCCCCAAAGGAGATGAGCATCAATAAATAAGCGGTTCAAAAGAGGCATCTTTATTCGACTGAACGATCCGAAATTCAGATCCATTGGGGAAGGGCATTTGACCACCGGGAAGAGAAACTGATCATGAATTGGGTGGAGACTGCTAAAACCCACCAGATCGTGCTTTTTTACAATGGGAAAAAAGATCTGGGCTTCGTACTGGTTAAGGAAAGCTCCACGAACGAGAGCAATTTTCATAGAGATCTCAAGATGGCAATCCAAATTGCCGCATCATAAACAATTTTGAAGAAAACAAACCTTGGGTAATTATACCTTAACCCTATTACTAAACCTTTTATAACTGAGAGGGGCAGCAGGAATCTAGGAATGTTTATTATTTTTGATCGGGAAGATCCGGTAAAATTTCTTCCGGACCCAATCCAAATAGCCCGATGCCAGACTTCCGAGAGACTCGAAGGGTTGTAGTGATAGAACTTCGCATTATTGGCAAGAGTAGCGTTAGTTCCTAACTTTCTTCTCAGTGATTCATCGTCTGTGTAATCACCACCTCTTTCAAATCCTCCAACTCTGCGAAATTCACTTTTTAATATTGCTCTGAAAATTCCTCCTGAGTTTGATGGGTTCGGTACCATCGATGTTTTGTAGTTATCACTAACGACTCCAGCAGACGAAAATCTGCCAATGTTCCAACAGAGGGCCCAAAAGTTTTCAGGGTTTGCCAGGAATTCTGATTGAGAATCGGTTCCAATTGTTTTTCCTTCTCGAATCGGTTTCGTTAGTTCGTGGAGGAAATTGGGGTCGAAAGTCATGTCCGCATCAATAAAGACTAATATTTCTCCTTTGGCATGTTTGGCTCCTAGATTTCTGGCTTCACCTGGTCCTTTGTGTTCCTGTTTGAAAATTCTGAAGTTTTTTACTTTGTCATTTAAGTTCTCAATTGATTGAATGGTTTTATCACTCGAACCGTCATCGATAACAACTATTTCGTAGTGAGGATTGCTTTGGACCGAGAGACTTAGTAGACACCACGCGACGGAATTTTCTTCGTTGTAGGTGGGGATTATTACGGTGATGAGAGAATTTTTTTTGCCCCTTGACATGATTTTATTTGTAGTTATGTAATTGAATTGGTGAAAAAAATTCTCAGCTACTTCTTGGTCGGATTTATTTTTTTCCTCTTCATTTCGTTATTTCCCAAAATTGCCGTCGCTTCTGATCCGATTGGAAGCTGGACTTTCGTTAGCTCAATGAATGCTCCAAGGTTCTATCATACCGCAGTCACGGTGGGAAATTATATTTATGTGATTGGGGGGTCAGATGGAACACAACACATTGCAACGGTGGAAAGGGCTCTGGTTAATCCTGACGGCTCTTTGGGTTCATGGGAGTCGATGCCTTCAATGACAACGTCAAGGATGCATCCGGCAGCCACAGTTTATGGAAATTATATTTACGTCTCTGGAGGTGAAGCTGTATCGGGTGGCGGACCAGTAGGCAGTGTAGAAAGGGCATCTATAGACCCAGATTTTGTTTTGGGAACTTGGGAAGCTATTTCGCATATGCCAGTTCCTCGAGAACACCATGCAATGGTAGCATTAAATAATCATATTTACGTGATCGGTGGATATGATGGTGTTCTTCCAGCAGTTCAGAGCATTATCGAGGCTGCAATCAACCCGGATGGCTCGTTGGGTAATTGGAATTCGACATCTTCGTTAATAAGCTCTCGTGCCAGTTTTACAGCACAAGCAAATAACAATCGAATCTATGTGTTAGGAGGGAATACTGACCCTGGAACTCCTTTAAACACGACAGAAATGTCATTAGCGGCAAATGACGGCTCCTTATTTGGATGGTCATTCGCCTCTTCCATGCAATCTTCAAGGGCGTATTTAGGCTCTTCTATCATTGCTAACAATTTATTTGTAGTTGGTGGTTCAGATCCGTGTGGATTGAACAGCGTTGAAGGGGCAACAATTAATCCTGACGGTGGTCTTGGAAATTGGGAAATGAGAACGCCAATGAATGAAGTCAGAAAAGGGTTAGCGGTAGTAGCTGTCGGCAATCGAATGTATGCGACTGGTGGGGTTAGGGAGTGTGGTGATGGAGCTGTTTTGAGCTCTGTGGAATCGGCAGTTGTTTCCCTTCCTCCTCCCCCGCCCCCACCGCCAAGCGGGCCACATCCAGTTGTGGTCGTTCCGGGATTTGGTGGGAGCTTTTCGACAAAAAAATTCATTCTCCGCCAGGACGCAAATGACTATCATGATTGGGTCATGATGCCGGTGAAAGCTCCGGAAATTTATGACCCCTTCATGAATTCTCTCCAAACGCTGAACTATCTGCGCGGTGACAAGGTCTTTTTCTTTGCCTATGATTTCACCCTGTCAGTGGCAGAAACGGGAAATTGGCTGAATGAATTTCTGGAGAATGAGGTTCTTTCCGAAAACCCCGGCGCCACTGTCGATGTGGTGGCGCACAGCATGGGCGGTTTAGTGACGAGGTATTGTTTTGAATCTGTTCCCGGATGCAAGAGCAAAATCAACAAAATTGTCTCCGCTGGTGTTCCCCACAGGGGAGCAGTTGATGACTATTTCTTCTGGGAAGGAGCGGATTTTTCTTCCATGGATCCCATGGCAAAATATGCCGCCAAGCTTCTTTTGCACGTTTATGGACTGCCCGAGTGGAACAAGGTCAAAATTATCCAGGAAAAAGTGGTCGGAGCTAAGGACTTTATGCCAATTTTTGATTACATTATTTCCAAGCCTTACGCTTCGCTTTCTGACTTGGCTAAAAACCCGGTGTTGGAAACTCTGCCCCTTTCCGGTGATTTTGCCGGAAAAACCATGACACTTTCTGGAAACAAGCCAAAAAGCACCACTTTTGAATTTGATGTCAAATCCCCAAACCTTCTGGAGAAATTTCTGGGTCAGTGGCGCGACGGGAAACCGAAGAAAAAGGGTAAGGACATTGGTGACGGAACTGTTCTGGCCTTAAGTTCGCATGTCTCAGGAGCGTTGAACAAGGGCTACGACCTGGAACATGGTGACTATCTAAACACCGATCCGGCAGTGAGCGACATTCTTAAATTTCTCGGTCTTTCCCCCATTGGTCCTTTGGCTCTTTCTCCCACTACTTCCTCGATGATATTTTATAGCGAAGACCCAGAAGCATCTTTGAGTGTTGAGGCGGAAAACGGGGAAAAAATTGTGCAACCTGATTCAAATGTCCTGTTTATTCTTAACCCGAAAACAAAGAAGCGAAAAATAAACCTACTTGCTCTTAAAAGGGCCAGCTTTAATGTTCATGGATGGTACACCAGTGATTCGGGGATTGATCGAACGATGAACTCTTTCTCGATCTTTTTGGAGAAAAACCAGAGCAAGAAGTTTGACGGTTTTTTTAATTAGCTTTTCTGTCGTAAGTCTAGGGTAGTAGTCGATGTTTGGACTTTCTGTGCTCAGGTTTAACAATTTTCTAATCTATGACAGCAAATGCTCTAATGGGAGAACCATCTCCGTCCTTAATCTTTAGAGGAACTCCGTAGAACATAAATGGTTTATTTTTTGGCAACTTATCCATATTGACCAATCCGGCCATGGTTAGAATCCCTGCTTGGAGGAGTTTTCTTTCCATTTCAAGTTCAAAATCACACTTACCTCCGGCCACAACAAACAGTGGTTTAGCATCGACAATCTTCTTAAAAAGATTTAATCCGAGAATGTCGTCTCTAAAAGCAAGACCGACTTTCTTAGGAAAGGTGTCGCCTGTTTTAACTAAAATCGTTTTGCCTAAAAACTTATTTATGGGTATTTTGTCAATTGTTTTACCCTTTTTATCCATGTGGGCGAGAGCGTCTGCATGAGTACCAATATGAGTCGAAAATTGAAGATACCTTAATCTCCAACCTTCCTTATCCAAAGTATGAATTTTCTTTATATGAGCTTCTGGATCACCAGGGTAAACTTCCATTCCGTCGAAAAGTGGTTGTGACAAATCAATTATCTTCATATTTCCTAATCCCACCCAGGAGCATAATGCCAGGACATTTCTTTTTCTGGGATAACTTCGAAGATGTAAGTCTTTTCAGTAATATAGCTGTCGTCCATATCTTTGCCATATTTTTCCCAGAGTAATTTACGAAATGGTACAGGAGCTTCTTTTTCCACCCACCATTCAACAGAACCTTCAATGATGTAACCCGGTTTACCGCTGAAACACAGGGCAATTCTATTATGCCTCTTAATATTTCCGAATTTAACAGTGGTTTTATCGGTCTCGAAGTAGATTTTTCCTTGATGGTAGACAAACCAGATGGGAGCAATATGGGGATTGCCGTTTTGCTTAACGGTGGCTATGTATACAAGTTGTTCTTTACTAAGAAGTTTTGTGATCTCGCTTTTATTGAGAGCCATATGCTTATTCTAGTAACCTAATTATATACCCCTTCGGAGTTTCTGTCGTGACTTTGTGGAGGACGGCAGAACGATGTTCGGACTTTTTGTGCTCAGTAATGAAAAGGCTAGATGGCAGTAATCATGCCGTAAAGAGTGGCCACTTCAGGAAGTTTTGGAGTTTGTTCATTAGATTGTGCAGTCAGAATTTGTTCAATCGCTTTTTTACTATCCTCTGAAAGATGAACTAGTCCGGGATATTTACCTTGCCCTCCAGCAGGAACGAAAGAATCTTCACCAAAAATATACATTCGCTTCAATATTCCACTGATAATTTCATCCCCTAATGCTTTTTCTTTACCAATGTACTTTTCGATTATAAAAGTTAATAACTCTTGCATTTTCCCTGTTGGATCGATAACAAAAAATGGTCTAGGTTTAAGATTATCTTTCTCAGTATGCGTTCCGAATTTTAGAACCTCTTCTCTGAGACTATCATCCTTCATCGCTCCAGTAATTTCACTTAAAGTTCCAAGCCCTCCTCCACCCATAAAGAAAAAGGCCCTTGCTCTTGAGAAGTACATTTCTTGTCTTTGCGATAAATTTTTAACTTCGAGGACTTCTCCCTTAGCTGTTAATGGGTCTTCAGGAAAAAAATCACTAAATATGGCTCCGATTGGGGTGGCTCTGCCTCCCTGGTTTTTAGAAGTTTCGAAGGCGGCCTTGCTTGCCATTCCCATTGGTCCCATGTAGTATCCACCAGTAATTACTCGCCAGCCAATATTAGATAATAGCGAACCTATTTCAGCCATGGACCACAGGATATTAAGAGACTCCTTGGCGGATTCAGACTTTAGACCTTGTACTCTAATTTCTTTTAAATATCCAGCAGCTGCTTTCCCCAAATCTGGGCCTCCACCACCAGCAAAAATTGCTGCCGCATATTCGTTATCAGGGTTAGCCATGGCTTATTTTATCACAAAATATGGAGCATTCTTAGGCTCCAAAAGACGAATCTCCCACCTGTGGATTTGAACCAACGTCCGCTTCAAGATGTTGCCATTTCGTTGTGGACTCGGAAGGTGACGCTCCTTCTACCTCTCGAGCCTGCCCGCTGGATTTTTGGTGGTCGCTGAAGGGATTGAACCTTCGACCTCTTCGATGTGAACGAAGCGCTCTACCACTGAGCCAAGCGACCATGGAAACCAAGTTTCCAATTGGGTATAATTAAGATTATATCATCCGCACCTTTTGTAGATCTTGCTCTCCTCTTGTCCAATACAAGATGAGCATGAAACAGAAGGTGTTTCTAATGCTACTTGAGCATAAAGAAACGCGAGTCTTTAAAATCATGGGATTGTATGAAGATCACCATGACGGACTCGCGTTTGGACAATTGTACCCAACTATCTCTCTTTTTGCATGGGTCGGAAGAGGTGAGTTTTGCTCTTTCCAAAAGATCAGAAAAATATCAATTTGCCAAAGATCTTTTTAACAGGTTTAGTTATCGGCATCTTCAAAAAAGTGAACGAGGGACAGTCCGAAATTATCTGCAAAAGATAACCGGATATTCCACTTCCCAGACAACCAGGCTGGTGACAAAATATCTTGGTGGAAAACTGTTTTTAGCGACAATTACTCATCACAGTTTTCCCACTAAATATGCTCCTTCTGACATTGCCCTTCTTGTCAAAACTGACAATAGCCATTGTCGTCTAAATGCCGTGGCCACCAAAAGAATTCTTGTCAGAGAATTTACTGTTTTTGGGAAAGTGGAGTACCAGAAGATCAGTCAGATTTCTGTCTCCCACATTTACAACTTACGAAAGACCCGACAGTACCAAACCCACAGTTTAACTTTCACTAAAACCATCGCGGTCCAGAGGAATATCGGTGAGAGAAGAAAGCCAGAACCAAATGGAAACCCCGGATACATTAGGGTGGATACGGTGCACCAGGGAGACTCAGAAAGAGAGAAAGGTGTTTATCACATTAATAGTGTTGACGAGGTCATTCAATGGGAAATTGTGGCTGCCACCGAAAAGATTTCTGAAGCCTACCTGGAACCAATTCTCCTGTTAATTTTAGACCAGTATCCTTTCATCATCATTGAATTTCACTCGGACAATGGTGGTGAATATGTCAATAAAATAGTGGCTGAACTTTTGAATAAATTACTCATTAAACTGACCAAGGGCAGATCCAGGCAAACAAATGACAATGCTCTTGTTGAAAGCAAGAATGGCAGTGTCGTCAGAAAGCATATGGGCTACTTTTACATTAATCAGAAATTTGCTCCAATGATTAATGAGTTTTATCAAAAATACTTTAACCCTTATCTCAACTTTCATCGTCCTTGTGGCTTTGCAACCCAAAAGGCAGTTCCAACAAAAACTGGAAAATTTAAGAAAGTCTATGACACTTATCAAACACCATATGAGGCGTTAAAAAAGATTCCTAATTTTGAGAAGTTTTTGAAGCCGGGAATGACCAAGGAAAAACTTGATATAATGGCAATGAAGACAAGCGACAATGAGTCAGCAGAAGAAATGACCAACGAAAAAGAAAAATTGTTTAATAAAATACTCATCGATCCTGTCGATTTTTAAGACCGGGTTTCATGCTCATTAGTGGATTAGAAAATACTGCTCTCCATGGACTTATTCAAAAAACTGAGCTCATTTTTCTGGGATATCTTGGAATCAATCACTTTTGCCTTGGCGATCTTCGTGGTCGCCTACCTGGGATTATTCCAAACCGCTGAGGTGGTCGGGGCATCGTCGTACCCGACTCTTAAAAATGGTGAGAGATATGTAGTTGATAAGATTTCCTACCGTTTTAACGCCCCGCAACGGGGAGATTTTGTCGTCATCAGATCGCCCAGGAACCCTAATGTCGACTTTATCAAGCGGGTGGTGGGCCTTCCCGGAGAAACGATCAGGATTTCGGCGGGAAAAGTTTATATCAATGGGTCTCTCCTTCCAGAACCCTACTTGTCAAAAGGAGACGCGACTGAGCCGGAGTCTTTTTTAGGGGAAAATGAAGATTTTGTTATTCCGGAAAACCACTTGTTTATCATGGGCGACAACCGGGCTAACTCGAGTGACTCGCGGGATTTCGGACCGGTGACACAAAGTGACATCATCGGAAAATTTATCTTCAAGTGGTGGCCTCCTGATGAGTTTGGGGCTTTTCCGTAACTTTGACACCTTGAACACCGGGTGAGAATTAATTACACTGAAAATCTAAGTGATTGACTCGTTAAAAAGCGTTTTTGGGGTTTTCTGGGACTTCATTGAGGCGATTGTTTTTGCCCTGGCGATTTTCGTCGTTGTCTACCTTTTCCTGTTTCAACCTAACCAGGTCAAGGGCGGTTCGATGTATCCAACATTCAAAGACGGGCAGTTCATTTTCACGGACAAGGTGACCTATCGCTTTGGACCACCCAAGCGGGGTGATGTCGTTGTTTTCCGCTCACCCAAAAACTCTGAGATCGACTTCATCAAAAGAATTATTGGACTTTCTGGAGAGACAATCAAGATCAGCGCCGGCAAGGTTTATGTTAACGGTGCGCTTCTGGATGAATCGGACTATTTGGGTCTGGATGTAAACACGGGACCAGAAGCCGCTCTCGGGGAAAATCAGGAATTTGTTATCCCTGAAGGAAAATATTTTGTTATGGGGGACAACCGGGAACATTCGAGTGATTCGAGAGATTTTGGACCGGTCGTTCCAAGTGAGTTTGTAGGGCGGGTTTTTTTCCGCTATTGGCCGATTTCCGATTTCGGGAAGACAGAAACGCCGCAGTATCAGATTACCCAAGGGAGCTGACTTATTTAGCTAGAGACTGGAAGTGGCTTGAGCGTTCCCTTCGATTTCTAAATCAACACTGACTTCAGCTGTAGCGACACTCTCCAGAGCTTGTTTGATGGCCCGAAGGACTTTGCCCGTTTTTTCGATGTTGCCTTTGAGAACGATGACCATTCTGGCCTCGCGCATGGACTGGGTGACCTTGACTTTGCCCCCCAGGTGAGCGGTGAGATTTTTTTCCATTTCTGAGAGTTCGTCACTGTGGATGCGCTCTTCGACGTGCTTGGGGGCGATGTTAGCCTTAGCTTTATATTCTCGGGACAGCTCCTCGGCCCGGCGGACACTGCCTTCTTCGCGCAGAATTTGCCGAAGGGCTTCGATCATCTGATTGGGGTCCTCGATGGCAGCCAGGGCGCGAATGTGGCCTTCGGTGACGATGCCGGCAAGAAGCGCGTCCTTGAGAGCGTCGGGAAGAGTCAGGAGGCGAAGGGAATTACTGACAAACGACTGGGACTTACCGACGCGCTGGGCAATCTCGGCCGTTCCCAGACCAAACTCGTCCATCATGCGTTTAAAACCCTGGGCGCGTTCTAAGGGATTGAGATCGACGCGCTGGACGTTTTCGACGATGGCCATTTCGAGCATGCCCCGGTGGGACGTGCGCTTGACAATGGCGGGGATTTTTTCCATGCCGATGACTTTGGCGGCGCGCCAGCGGCGCTCACCAGCAATGATCTGATAGCCGGCGGGGGTTTCAGCGACAACTAACGGCTCGAGGATGCCATGTTCCCGAATTGATTCTACAAGATCAGCAAGAGATTCGGGGGTGATGAGACCGCGGGGTTGAAGGGGATTTGGTTGGAGCAGGTTGACGTCGAGATAGGTGATCTGGGAATTTTCGGCCATCGAATTATTCTGGTCGGACAGTCAAATATTTTTTTCCTGACTTTCGAATATAGCTGACAACTCCTGACATGACGGCATAGAGAGTGTCGTCGCCTCCCCGTTTAGTTCCGAATCCGGGATGAAATTGAGTTCCTCGTTGGCGAACGAGGATGCTGCCAGGCTGAACTCGCTGCCCTGCATAGACCTTCACGCCAAGCATTTTGGGCTTGGAGTCCCGGTTGCCTTTTGTGGTGGCCGAAGCTTTAATGTGAGCCATTTTGGAATTGAGATTTGAGAATTGAGAAGAGAGATCTAATTCTTACCTCTCACTTATCTCTTCTCACTTTCAAACACACAGATGTTTCTTCGCACAGTTGCCTGGGGGCGGGCGTATTTGAATGGTCCAGCGGAAAGACTATAGCCCATAATTTTTGCCTTGTCAATGACCATTTTCACGAGAGATAGTTCTTTATCTTTTGATATAGTAAATGAGGGGAGAACGATCCCGACTCGCCCACTTTTGGGAAGAAGGTGGTGCCAATCCTTTAAGCCAGACAGATATAAATTGGTCAATTTTTCCATGAGCGTTTGCCGGCTTTCCGGGGAGTATCTTCGGATCTGGAGATCATTGGGACCAAGATCAGGCTCAGTGACAATGGCGGTGAGTTTTTGTTTAATTTTTCGAGAGATCTGCGTCGCATCGGACTGATGAGCGGAGAATTTTGTTGATAAACTGTATTGATCCTTGAGCCATGCCAGGTTTTCCTTGGTGCGCTGGACCTGTTTAGGATCGATGTCCGTCCCGATGACATCAGCGCCTAGCTGCATGGCTTCGGCGAGAATCGTGCCCACGCCACAGAAAGGATCAAGAACCACGGCTGGTGGCTTGAAGCTGGTAGCTGGTAGGGCGAGATTGACCATCATGCGGGCGAGTTTGGGCGGGATCATGCCGGTGTGGGGGGCAACTTTCGGCCGGTCATAATCGCGCTTGTTCCAAGATTCAAAATTTTGCACCCAGACAGTTTTAGTCAGAAGAACTTCTTTGCCGCTCTGGGACAGAATGATCTCGTCAAGTCCTTCCTTAGTGATAACAACGCTGGTCAACTCTCTTTCCCCACGCGTTGGAAGGACAAAGCGGACCTTGTAGCCGGCGGCCTCTAACGTCTTTTTTACGGCTTTAGTCAAGGATAACAAATTGACCGGTGGCGTCTCCCCGATTTGACTTATTCCAAAGGAAATTTTGTCTTTTTGTTTTTCCTTAGCGGCAAGAATTAATTTTTGAACAATGTTTTTCTGGAGCTCATCGGGATCGGTTTTCGGAAGGCGATCAAAGATTTCTCCGATCTTCACGGTCCCGCCCAGGAGTTCAAAAAGCTGGGATGAAAGAGGCGAATCAGCTTGAAGAACAAGAGAGGGTGGACTGAAGCTGGCGATTTTGCCTGGAGAAGAAAGGCGGTTGAGAACGGCGGCCAGCTCAGCCTGAGCCAGGTCAGGGGAGTTCCCAAAGACGAAAAGATAGGCGGGCAAGCTATTGGCTGTCAATTTTACCGATTTTTAACGTGGTTTTAATTGGCCGGAAGCCCATTTTGCGGCGATAACGGCTTTTGGCCTTAAATTTGGAGACATCGATTTTAACACCTTTCCCTGAGGATAAAATTTTAGCTTGAACACTGGCGCCACCGACTAGCGGGGTCCCAACTTGGCAATTATCTCCGCGAACAAGGAGAAGGACTTCTGATAGGGTTATCGTATCGTTAGCAGAGGCCAACTGGCCATCAACAACGAGGGTGTCATCCTCAGAAACGAGATGTTGCTTTCCGGCAAGGCGAACAACAGCAAAGTTTTTCATTGTTTGATTTTATCGTGCCGGCGGGATTTAAACAAGATCTGACTCGGTTTCTCTCTGAGACTGACTTTTGGCGATATTTTCCACAAGGCCGAGAGTGATCATGGTGGAGAGAAGAGAACTACCACCGTAGGAAACAAGCGGTAAGGGAACGCCGGTCACAGGGAGAAGACCGAGATTCATGCCGATGTTGATCGTTCCTTGAACAAGAAGATAGAGGCCGAGGCCCAGAATGACGAGACGAGAAAAGGAGTTTTCAATCTTAAGGAGGAGGGAAAAGATGCGCCAGAGAAGAAAAAAGTAGACTGCCAAGACGAAACCGGCGCCGACAAAACCCAGCTCCTCAGCCACTGAAGCAAAGATAAAATCAGTGTGGTGCTCGGGAAGAAACGCTAGGTGCGACTGAGTCCCCCGGCCCAGGCCCCGGCCCAGAAGCATGCCTGAACCCACCGCAATTACCGATTGAATGGCATTATAGCTTGCACCCAGAGGGTCGTAGTTGGGGCTAATGAAGGAAAGAAGGCGATTTTTCTGATAGGCTGCCAGAAGGCGCCAGACCAGGGGGGTGAGGATGATCCCCGAGACAACGGAAATGGCTATATAGATGAGGTTTACGCCGGAAAAAAGAAGCATCGTCGTGAGGGTTAAGAGATAGACCAGAGCGCTGCCAAAGTCCGGTTGCTTAAAAATGAGTGTCGAGGGAAGAAGGATGAGGAGCATGAGCAGAAAGAAGACTCGAAAACTGTTTTTGGGAATTTTGCTGAAAAATGAGGCAAAGCTTAGAATCAGAAAGGGCTTAAAAATTTCCGAAAATTGCAGGCGAAAGGCGCCAAGGGAAATCCAGCGAACGGCTCCGTGGCTCTCCAGACCAAGAAAGAGAGTGAAGAGAAAAAAGACGATCGCCAGCCAATAGATGAGCCAGGCGAGTGAGGGAAAGATGCGGTGGTCAATTCTCGAAAAGAAAAAGAAAAGCCCGAGGCCGATCGCAAAAAAAAGGACTTGGGCCGGGAGGAGATCGGGAACAACACTGGCAATTGTGGCACCGCCAATGCCAAAGAGAAGCAGAATGGCAATTAGGATCGACCAGTCGAAATTTTTGAAAAGACTTCCCATTGGTTCATTTTACTCTTTCAATGTGAAGCTCAGGACCAACACGAAGATCGCTCGCCAAGGTTTGGGTTTTGATGAAGTCCTCATGTTTTCTTGGCCACTCCGGCAGAGTGACGATTATTTTTTCGTCAAGTGATGTCCCCAATTGTTTTCTTGCCTCTTGAATTTGACGGACAATATCACGAGCTTGCCCGGCAATTCTATCAAGATTATCTTCTTTTGTTAGATCGGGGTCTCCGGGTGTATAGAAAGCTAATTCAATACGTTCAAATTCAAGCCCCAGAACATTCGTTTCATCTTTTACCAGTTCTTCAATTTCATCAGAAAGTTTAAATGGTCCTCCGTATCTTGCTTTTATAAACGGGATCTTTACGGCAATGCCATGTTTTTTTCTCAGGGAATGAAGACGAGCAGACACTTCTCGGGCGGCAAGCATTTCTCTGAAAAGTTTTTTACTATCCGCTCTGCGCTTTACGCTATCCGCTATTTTGGGCCAGTCTTCCAGATGAACACTTTCTTCACCGGTTAAATTCCGGTACATTTCCTCAGCAATAAAAGGAGTTAACGGTGCCAGAAGTTTGGCAAGAGTAACCAATACGTGGTAGCAAGTTTCGTAGAAGGCATTTTTATCTTCAGAATTGATTGCTGTGGGACCAATCCGATCGCGGCTACGACGAATGTACCAGGTCGACAAATCTTCAACGAACTTTTTTAGATCAACAACAGCAATGACGGTGTCGTAGAAATTGAGACTCGCGGTTATCCGTTCCTGAAGTTCGTTAAGACGCATCAGTATCCAGGAATCGAGAATGTTGCTACTTTTAATTGGTGACTGATCTGAATTATCCCAACCATCGATATTGGCATACATGATGAAAAAACTGTAAACGTTCCACAAGGTCAGAAGAAAAGTCCGGACTTGATTGCGATATTCTTCCTCGGAAATGCGGATGTCTTCGCCGCGCATGACCGGGCTGCCCAGCAGATAGAGCCGGAGGGCATCGCCGCCATATTTCTGAAGCATTTCCTTGGGATCGGGGTAGTTGCCATAGTTTTTGCTCATTTTCCGACCGTCAGTGCCCAAAATGACACCGGTCACCAGAACATTTTTGAAAGCTTTACTTTTGTAGAGGCCCACAGCTATAACGTGCAGGACATAAAACCAGGCCCGAATCTGGCCGGTGTATTCGACAATGAAATCCGGCGGGAAAAAGTCTTCGAGTTTAATTCTTTTCTCGAAAGGGAAGTGACGTTCGGCAAACGGGGCGGAACCGGCTTCTATCCAACTATCGAGAACTTCCGGCACCCGGCGCGAAATGCCCCTGCATTTAACGCATTTGCCAATTATTTCGTCTATATCCGGTTTATGAAGATCAGCCACCTTTTGGCCGGACCATTTTTCAAGTTCTTCGATTGACTCTGGGACGAAACGCTCGGCACATTTTTCGCACTCCCAAACTGGCACCGGCGAACCCCAATAGCGGCTCCGACTGATACACCAATCCGGGGCAGCTTTCAGACTGTTTAAGTAGCGACCATATTTAAAGTGTTCAGGAAACCAGTTGACGTCCTCGTTGGTTTTTTCCAGGGCAGGTTTGAGTTTTTGAACATTAATGTACCAGGCATCCTGGGGAGCATAGAACAAACGGGTGTGACAGCGCCAGCATGTTGGGACGGTGTGAGTATAGGCATCTTCACGATAGAGGAGTCCCCTACTTTTGAGATCCTCGTTAACTTTGTCATTAACGTCGAGATAATACATTCCGCCCCACCTGGGGACTTCCGGCTTTAGTTTCCCTTCGTCGTCAACATGCAAGTAAATTTGGATATTGTCGCGCTTCATGACAGCTAAATCTTCCTCGCCATAGGCGGCAATGGTGACAATGCCCGTTCCCTCATCAGCTGTGACAAAGTCGCCCGCAATTACGATAAATGCTTTTTTGCCTGGCTCGATGGGATAGAAGTCAAAATGAGGTTCGAATTCCAAACCGATCAAGTCGCGGCCGGAAAATTTCTCAACGATTTCGTACGGCTCCGCTTTAAGCATCTTGAGAGTGCTTTCGGCCAGAATATAGTTTTCTTGGCCCTGCTTAACTTTGACGTACGTAAATTCCGGATCCAGAGCCAGTGCCGGAGTGACAATTTTGTTCCATGGTGTGGTTGACCAGGCAAGAAGGTAGGTGTTGTTCTGGCCGCGAAGTTTGTATTTGTAGACATTGGCTGGCTCAGTAATTTCCTGATAGTTGTCCGCGTCCATGGCAACTTCAAAGTTGGAAATAGGTGTTGAGCAGTGGGGGCAGAAAAGGGAAACGCGCAGGCCTTTATAGATTAAATCTTTGTCGTAGAGATTTTTAAAAACCCACATAACTGTTTCCATGTAGGGTGTGTCCATGGTTTTATAGGCGTGTTTGAAATCGACCCAGCGGGCGATGTGATCGACATACCACTCCCATTCACTTGACACTTCGGAGACGTAGAGCTTACACTCGTCGATGAATTTTTTGACCCCGACTTTTTCCTCGATGTCTTTTTTGCGTTTGAGGCCCAGCTTAGTTTCGACTTTGTTTTCCGCCGGCAAGCCATGGCAGTCCCATCCCCAGACGCGGCGCACACGAAAGCCCTTCATGGTCCAATATCTGCCAAAGACGTCTTTGGGGATGCTAGAAAGGAGAGTACCGTAGTGGGGCATGCCGGTGATGAAAGGCGGACCGTCAAGGAAGGTCCATTTTTTGTTTTCCGGCCGGCTCTCGATTGACTTCTCAAACGTTTTGTTCTCTTTCCAATAGTGTAGGGTCTCTTCTTCAAGAGCGGGAAAATTGACCTGTGAAGAAACTGGTTTAAAAGTTTGCTTTGCCATCAAAAATCCGTCCTCTCTAGTTTACTAGTTTTCGAAAACTAGTTGCTAGGGACAAGGACGGATCAATAAGCCGCTTGCGCTGAGCTTGTCGAAGCGTGGTACCACCTTGATTGCTTCTCAATTTGGTAGGGTTCTAGTCTCCTTCGACGTTGCTCAGGATTTCTTCCCTTAATCCCCTCGCTTTCGCTCGGGGCGGAGTGATGGCTCCATGAATTTGTGTTCTTAATAGTATACCATAAGAGCTAACACTTTTAGTGATGTACTTTGATATAATCCTTACCATGGGACAAAAGGCTTTTGTTGTTGAGTGTGGAGGTTGCGGACAACATTTAAATGCATCGATCCGTCGGGGAAAGGGAACACCTGTGCCTGTTGAGGTGAGAATTGCAATGTCTTCTGGCGTACTCAGCAGGTTATATTGCCTTAAAGAAAGGATAGAACTGACTGACTCATCAAAGCTTAGTCAGCCTTGCACAAGGGGTGGTAGTCACCGCAATTATGCTCCGAACTACGTTTTTGACCCTGATTCACAAGAGTATAAAAATGAGCTAGAAAGAAGACAGGGACGAATCGAGTATGACAGGGGTATATTGCACTTAAGGAACGAAATGTATCATTAGACAATGGCATTTCGGAAAGTATTCTCAAGCTCTTTAACAGATAAAGGTATTCGAAAAATCTTTGTTCAAACGACTGATGGTAAAAACATATCCTGTAGGAAATGTCATAGTGCCAGGATAATTTGGGTTGGTGAAAAAAGATTTCGATGTAAAAAGTGTTGGTCTTTTGGGTCACCAGCTTCAAATTCAGTCACCCATTCAATCAAGCATTAATAAGCATTAAATTACTCTCTCTCAATCAGTTTGTTTATTTTTTCTCTAATTGTCACTTCGTCTCCTTCACCTTTTCCAATCTTAAATTCATTCAATAACCTCTCATCTGTAAGGATACCATTTTCGATAGTGGATTCGGTGTCTCTGAGGAAGAAATAATAATCTCCCAGAACTTGGCTTACGTGCTTTATCCTAAAAGGATATTTTACAACAGCTCTTGCGAATAAATCCCAATCTTCTAACGACTTAAGTGTTTCATCAAATAGTCCTATGTCGTTTAGTAAACTTTTTCGAAGAACAGCACAATTAATGTCAATTGA
Organism: uncultured Gammaproteobacteria bacterium; assembly: GCA_964609775.1. Taxonomy (GTDB): domain Bacteria; phylum Patescibacteriota; class Microgenomatia; order JAMCZE01; family JAMCZE01; genus CAZNUP01. The sequence goes on along the minus strand of CAZSSJ010000009.1, from coordinate 641 downwards.
GTTATCTCGCGTCATAGCTTTAGGGTTGTATGGAAAATCTCTTACAGCTCTTCCAATAACATTCATTTCATGTTTGTCTCCCCCTACAAGCAACATGTTTTGAGATGCGTATATCATTACGTAATAATCAGTTAATTCTTGCACCATCACTTCAAGATAATTTGGAAACCAAACGTTATCAGAATCCAGAAATGCAATGATATCGCCTTTAGCAAGTTTTATCCCTTCATTTCTAGCGCCAGCTGGTTTTTTATTTTCTGAAAGCGATTGCACAACGACTCGCTCGTCTGTAAATTGTTTAAGTTTTTCTTGAGTATCATCAGTTGAAGCATCATCGATTACAATTAATTCATAATCAAGGAATGTTTGTGATAGTACACTATTGATTGCTCTTTCTATAATCCAAGAACGATTGTGGGTGGGCATTATAATACTTACTTTCGGCATAATAATTAGATTATACAACGATTCTAATACCTATTGGGGGGAAGGATTGAGATTGAAAAGCTAGCCTTGAGACATCTTCTCCAAACAAACGGTAAAGTTTTACAAGTTCAGGGATAACATAATTCCGTGCTGTCACACGTTGGGTCACTGACTGCCGGTACTTTTCTTGATGGGAACAGATTGTCCTTGAGATT
>CAZSSJ010000008.1:31502-40021 GCA_964609775.1 uncultured Gammaproteobacteria bacterium | reverse complement strand
TTCGAGCTTGCTTCACCCTTGGGCTCACGCCCAAGGTACTCGCAAGTTCAAAAATTGAAGCAAATCGCTGAACTTTAGCTGTAGGTTGCTTTACGCGACCGCGAGTTGCAACATACAGGACTTGGAGATAATTCTTTATCTTATAGGTAAGACTAGAAAGAGAACTTACTTTCTGAGAAGAAGCAGTTTGCTTCCTAGACCTAGGCATAACAGGCCGAAAGAATAGAAGAGATATTGCCCGGGGTTTTCACCACTGGCTGGTGAGAGTCCGAGAACGGCCGGGCCGGCAACTTCACCGCCAACTCCCCCGCCGCCGCCATTGCCGCCGCCTCCATCACCATCACCCGCTGATGGAGATGGGGAAGGTGATGGGCTTGGTGAGGGGGAAGGCACTGGAGGTTTTGGACAAGTCTTGCAGGTCGTTTCAGCCGCGTTGCCGTTGGCATTGTTTGTTACCGTGGTCTTGACCGTCGCATCGCCAGTGATCACGGTTGCGCCGCCAGTGTTTCCGGAGGCGGAATTACCACCAGTATCAGCTTGGCCACCCGTTTGGTTATTCACCTGAGAGTTGTCTTCTTGGGTGACAATCGTGGTGTTAGTGTTCTGGAAATTGACAGTGTTATTCGTGTCGGCGGCGTTTCCAAAAATTTTAAATGTTTCCGCCCGGACGACCGAGGCGCCAAGAATGAGGACAAATAAGGCAGCAAGGGAGAAGACCAGTGCTTTTTTGTTCACGTATCATCTTCTTACCCAAGGCTCTAAGAAGAACTTAATTATTTTACTGCTCGCAGAGTACCCCGATGACAATCGGGGATGAATGCGAACGGAAAAGACGGCCTTCGTATCCTGAAGGATACTCCGCACGAGAGTAGCGGAGAGGACGTCATTTAAATTACAGGAGGACAGAGAGCAGCTTGGTATAAATTTTTGCCAGATTTTTCCTGATGCGAAGGAGTATAACAAATGGAACCGCGAGTAACAAGTAGGCAAGATTGATCTTGATCTTGTTATTAACGGGGGAAGCTTTTTGGCCGGCAGTTAGAGACGGCTGGGCATTGGAATTGAGAGTATTGGCTCCAGCAACTAAACCCGAGAAGGGAGTGGCGGCTCCGGAAACAACGGAATTTTTCGGATCGGCGATCGCTGCGGCCACTTGACCAGTGGCGACTTGGGTGGTGGTGGTTGTCGCAGGTGTTTGGATAGTGTTTTCTGAGGAGCTTTCGCTGCTCCCGCTTTGGCCATTGTCACCCCCCAGGTGGTTAGCACCGTCGTTGGAAGCGGAATCATTTTGGGCTTCTTTGTGCTGTCCGGGGGTGAGGAAGTCACCCACCCAACTGCCAAAAACATTGACGACGGTGACAAAGAGTTTGCCGCCACCGGTGATGTTGTTGTTGACAAAGTTGACCATGTTAGCCACGATTTTGGCTTCGCCGGTGATGATGGTGTTGTCCCCGCCGGTGTTGAAACTGGTGGAGTTGCCGCCGGTGTTAGCTGTCAGCTGAACGTTGTTGGTAATATTGGCGTTGTTAGTCTGAGTTGTGTTGGTACTACTAATGGAACTGGCATTGGAAGTGTTGCTCGAACCAGCTCCATTACCATTATTGGAAGCGGTGATTTGGCCATCTGGTCCCATGATCAAAACCGTCCCGTCAGAGGCGGCCATGTTGCCGTCGCCGCCGATGAGCTTGCCGACCCACTGCCCGGCATTGTTAATGAGAACGAGCCACATGTTGCCACCGTCAACGTTACTATTGGTGACATTCACGACGTTAGCTGAGACGTCAGATGTTCCGGTAATGACAGTCGAGTCGCCGTTAGTGTTGAAATTGGCGTCGTTTCCGCCCGTGGTACCGGCTAGGTCGAGATTGTTTGTGATCGTCGCAGCGTTTCCTTGAGTCGTAGTGGTGTTGTTTGTCTCGGAAGCAGCTGCGGTGTTGGCAGAACCGGTTCCGTTTGCCGTGTTCGAAGCGGCCAAATTTCCGCCGCAACAAACGGTCAGTTGCTCTTCGGGAAAGATGATGTCTCCCTGAAGATCACCATAGATGTTCACAACCCCATAGACGACATTCCCAGCCAAATTATTATTGGCAAAAGTTAAAACATTACCCGAGACATTGGCATTCCCAGTTTGGATGGTAGAATCCCCACCGGTATTGAAATTGGCTTTGTTGTCGCCGGAATTGGCCCCCAAAACGAGGGAATTTTCGACGGTGGCATCGTTACTTTGAAAAGTGGTGTCGCTACTTATGGCACTGGCGGAAGCATTATTAGTCGAGTCGGCTCCATTAGTGGCATTTTCTACCTGAACATCGCTGGTGGCGCAACCGGAGACGCAATTGGCCCCAAAATCCAGGACAATGTCTCCAACGTGGTCATCAGCAACATTAAACTCCGAGACCATGACGCCAGCGACATTGGTGTTGACGGCACTAATAATTGTTCCGGAAGTGTTGGCATCACCGGTCGTGATATTGGTATCCCCGACGTTAGCGCTTCCCCAGTTCTGGCCCGTTGTTGTTTGCAGGTTGAGACCGTTGTCTAAATTCGCAGCATTGTTCTGGTTGGTATTGGTATTATTGACGATTGTTGCTGACCCACTATTGTTTGAGGCCGAACCGTTGTTGGCACTAGTGACACTGACCCCGCCGCCTGATGCTCCAGCTTGTCCCGAGGTTGAAAGATTATCATTACCTGTGGCGATTAGGGCAGCGCTGTTATCAGCATCGCCAGTGTCAATGGTGCTTGTTCCCGGATCGATGGTGGAAGTCTCCCCAGTGGGCGTGGCCTTTGCCGGCGCCTGATCTGAATTTTCGGAGTTTGGATCACTATTATGGTTGGTGTCCTTTGTCTCGTTGGTTTCCACCGGTGTTGGAGAAGAAGGGGCCGTCGGCGAGGTCGGAGCAATAATATTATTAGTGTCCGGCTGCGTGGGAGCAGCCGGGGCGACGGGATCAACCGGGGCGACCACGACTTCTGCCGGCGGGGTCGGAGGAGTCAGGGGCAAGACATCTTCAGCCCGAACAAAATTATTCGTGAGTCCTTGACCAAGCAGAAGGATAAAAATTAAGAAAATTGTCAGGGTTTTAGCAAGTTTGGTTTTAATTTTTTTCATTAGTTTTTTAATTTTTTTTAATTACTAGTATTTTTAGACTTCTTTCGGTCGTAGGGGTCTTTGCTGAAGTGCTTGGCAAAGAGCCCCTACGGACCAAAAGCGTTTATGAATGCATCCAGCCTAAAAACCAAGACCATCCCAGGTCGAAATCCCAATCAACTTCTGGCATAGGAGGAAGGGGGAAAACCCCTTGCCCGTAGACATTAGTGTTGGTGGAATTAGCAACCTCGGTTGACGAGGAAGCTGCCCCGGTCATGATGACCACGGGATCGTCCAAGACGGGTCCGGTGTTGTAGTTGGCATCGTTGTAGCCAGACTTGGCTTTAGCGTCCACGTCGTTGAGAAGGTTGGCCGTGTTCAATTGAGCGTCATAGAGATAGCTAGTCAGAGAGGCATTGATGTCATTTTTAGACATGTAGCCATTGCCAGCAATTTTCCCCTCGACGTTCGTTATGCAGCCACAGTCAACGTCTGCCCAGTTGAAGTTGACATCGTTATCAACTCCGACCATGGCGTCAGCCTTGCCAGTGATGATGGCAACATCGCCGCCGGTATTACCGTTGGCGTCGTTTCCACCGGAATTGGCTTTGGCGTAAACATCATTGGTGATGTTAGCAACGTTGGTTTGAGCAATAGTGTTGGCTTTAGCGAGTGCTAAGGCGATGCTATTGTCAGAGTTGGCACCATTGCCAGTGATCCACAAGGAGACTCCTCCATTGTTTCCACCGACGAGGGGTTCTCCGATCATTCCGACGTTGGTATTAGCGTGAGTGGCGACTTCAGCCCCAGCTTCAGCATCACCAGTTATGATGGTGGTGTCTCCGCCAGTGTTATATTTAGCATCATTCCAGCCACTGTTGGCTTTAGAATCAACGTTATTCAAGACATTTGCCACGTTGGTTTGCACCAAGGCGTTGGTATTTGTCTGGGAAAGATTAACATCGTTCTTCGTTTGGTAGCCATTGCCATCAATAGTTACGGTTGTGGAAGCGGGCTCACAACAATCAACGGTAGCGATGTTTTTGTTCAAATCGTTAAGGACATCAACATTGGATGTTGCCTTTCCGGTTATCACAGCGACGTCACCGCCGGTGTTGTAGTTGGCATCATTGCCACCACTATTGGACTTCGAGTCAACATTGTTTGTGACATTGGAAGTGTTAGTTTGGCTAACCGTGGTGGTGTTAACAACGGCGACATTTTCAACAGAAGTTGATTGTGCTCCGTTGCCACTGATTGTCAGATTAATGCCGTCTTCAGCGTAAGCGGCCACGGGAGCCAAAAGTTGGGCAACCATAAGGCCGATTGTGAGAGCGCCAGTAATTTGTTTTTTTAATTGTGTCATTTTACTTTTCACCCCCTTCCAATTTTTTCCGCCTCGGGCGGAAAGCACTCCGAAATTTCTCCGTTTTCCTTTGTCATCCCCGATCGGATCGGGTCCCGATGACAAATTTAAATCAAAAAAACGGAGGCGTCTTGACCCGTCCCTCGACTATGCTCGGGATCAGGTAAAGAAGCCTCCGTTTGCGGTAAGCTCTAGTTATTTAATTTTTCTTTCAGTTGTTGGGACAGGCGGTGGCAGAAATTTTTATAGTTTCGACTATGAACAAGGACATTATTTGCATAAAAAATTATTTTGTCAATACCCTATTGCATAAGTGTGAACAGATTTGACTTATTTGCTGTTATTATAAGGTCTACACAACTAAGCCCGGCTCTCATTTGGAACTTTTGGAAGATTTTGCTTCTTTACCAAGGTCAACTTTGGTTTTTTTGATGTTACGGACCGTCACCTGAGTGACAACGCCGTCTTGGACGTAAATTTCCACACTGCCAAAGCGAATGGTTTGGAGAGCGGCTTGGATTTCGTCCAGAAATGACGTCTTCTTAGGGTTGTTGCCCATGGTTATTTAAAATTTAGAGGGATGGTTTCTTTTTCGCCGTTTAGGTCCCCGGCCCGGATTTTGATGTCTTTATCGGTGTCGCTAATGGGGAAACCGAGTCGGGTGAGTTTGGTTGATTGGGGCTGAACCTCGACCGGATCATTATAGATTTCGGCGGCGGTCCACTCGTCCCTATTGCTGCTAGTGTTGAGGCGGATGTAGTTGCGAACGTTGATATTAATGAATTTGTCGGTGCTGTTAGTAAGTTTAAGGGAGACGATCAAGTAGGTTCGGCCTTTGAGGGAAACGGCTTTTTGACCGCGCAAGATGATTTCGTCCCGAAGCTCGGCCGAATCGAGAAGAAATTTCAGCTTGGTAATTTCTCTGCCCTTGTCGTCGGTGATGGGAAATCCATAGGTTTTATTCAAAGTAACTTTTCCCCTGGCAGCTTTAAGCTCGACTCGGCTGTCACTGCCGTTTGATCCGGCAGAGGTGGCCGATTGAACGAATCTAATAATCATAGATAGGGCAAAAATTATGACACCAAAGAGAATGATGACCGGAAGAAGTTTTTTGAGCCGGGTTTTTCTATCACTGGAAGCGAAGAGCGACTTTAATCTTGAATTTGTGAGGTTTGTTGGCATGGTCATATTTAATCCAAAAAAAAAGCCCCAGACTTGGGGCAGTTGTCAGGCGCTATCTTAACAACGTGGTTTAGCAGTGTCAAGGGGAGTTTTTCGTGACGGTTGTTTTTGTGATGCTGTCTCCCGGATTACGGGTGATTTCGACTCGGATTTCAGTATTGCCGTCGGCACTAACGAGTTTGTTCACAATTTTGTCGTTAGATTTTGTGGTGACAAAAGAGTTGGCATTGTAACCAAGGCTTTTCAGTTTATCTTTGTACCAATTGGTGATTGAATCGGGGTTATCGGAGCTTTCCAGTGACAAAGACGTTGGCGAAGAGTTTACGACAGTGCTACCCGGATAGCGAAACTGCTCGAGATTATTTTCGGAAGAAGGAGCTGGTGATTTGGGGGTCGGTTTGGATTCCGGAGTTTTCGCAGCTGTTGGCGTGGCTTCTTTAATTTCTCCTGAAGCTGTGCTTTTTGATAACACGGCACTTTTAGTGACAGTGGGGGTGGTGATTTGGGTCACTTTTTTGGGTTTAAGGATTACGTTCCTTTGCTGATAGAGGCCGACACCAAGAATTATCAGAGCAAGAACGGAAACAACAATGTTCATGACAGAAGTATATCACCCGCGGTCAACAGGAATTTTTATGAGGAGGACAATTTCCGGGCAAAAAGGAGTGAGGAGAAACCGGTCAGGGCAAGAAGGGCCAGAAAAACATAGGCCCAATCCTCGGGACCGGTGGCGGGAATGGTGGTATAGGGGGGCTGACCAGAAGGCGGATAGGTTGTGCCGCTCGGGGTGCTGACAGGAGTGCTGTCTTCCGGGGGAATTTCCTGGGTGGTGGCAGTCGGGGTTTTCGGCGTTAAAAACCTTTCGCGAATCTTGTCGCCGACCCATTTAGCCAGAAGAACGAGAAGAATAATTATGATGATGCCAATGACGGCGGCAACAATTTTTCGAATGGTATCGCTTGAGGAATCGCCATCCCACGAAGGTTCGGACGTTGTGGTTGTTTTGGTTCGCTCTTCGACGGACTCGGTTGGCATAAAAATGGTGGGGGCAGGAGAATTAAGGCGATCATACCGCCTCTTCTTTCAAAAATCAAGAGGGTCTATGTTTCAATATAGTTAGTCATCTTTAGAGCTGGGTCACGCCAGGACTCAGGATAGAAATTTCTTTCCCAAGCATAATTTTTTAATTGTTCAAGAAGTTTGGGAGTCAGGCCTCTGTCATCTGACATTGAAGTGTTTTCCTCAACATATTTTACCTTTCGCATCCCTGGAATAACGGTAGAAACTGCAACAAATGATAAGATATAGCGAAGATTTAATTCGACAAGATTTTTGGCTTCGGTACTTAATAGTTTTTTTAATTTATCTGTCCTTTCAATAAGCTCTACGAGGTGTTCGGGAGAAAAATATTCTTTTCTAAAGTCGCCGTCAAGGAAAGTCGTGTGTGTGGTAAATTTTCCTGTCAATCCCCCTTCATCCATGGGGACCCTGACGATGAGACCAATGTTGTTGTTTAGAGCATAGGGAAATAATTTCTCTGTTGGTTTTTGGTGAAAGAGATTAAAAATAAACTGAATAGTAGAAATTAAACCTGTTTCTAAAGTCTGTAAACAATTGCTAGGCTGAAAGTCATTGATGGAGATACCCCAATAGTGGACTTTGCCTGATTGAATAATCTTTTGGATTGTATCTTTCCAGATGTTTTCCCTTGCCCACTCATCTTGCCAAACATGGAATTGGACCAGATCAATATAATCCAACTTTAGGTTTTTTAGTGAATCGTCAACGACCTGGGTAATATGGTCGGAAGGAAAAACATTCTCAATCTTAGAGCCTTTATGAGCAGGCCAGGTCCAGTTTTTAGGGTGAACCTTAGTAGTGATAACTACCTTATCCCGTGAAATTTTATTTTTCTTGAGAAATTCGCCAATAAATTTTTCAGAAGGGTGCTCTCCTGGTGCTTGACCGGTGAAGCTGCCATACGACGATGCGGTGTCAATGAAGTTCCCACCCAACTCAACGTAACGACTTAAGGATTTTTCGCTTTCCTCCAAATTAGGCTTTGTCCAGGAGTTTTCATCGCCAACCAGTTGCCACGTTCCCATTCCAATCTCGGAAACTTTCAGACCTGTTTTTCCTAGCGTTCGATATTTCATATATTACGATCCTAATCTTATCATTCGTAGACGGGTTCTACAATTTGCATTTCCCACGGTCTTTTGCCGTTGACGGGGATTTTTAGGGCGTAGCCCAGGGCGTTGGCGATCGCGGCGCCGACGCGAAGGCCGGTGAAGGAACCCGGGCCGGGGTTGACTTCAATCTCGGTGATAGCTTGTAGCTTAGAGCTTTGAGCTTTTAGGAGTTCCATTATCATTGGCAGGACGACTTGGGAGTGTTGGGTGCCTGACTCCCGAACCAGCTCCTGATCATCAAGCCGGATGGTGGTTTTTTGGTTGGAAGAGGTGTCGATGTGCAGCTTCATAATGCTTATTTTACTAATGTTTAATGTTTATTATTGAATTGAGTATCGGAGAAAGTTATCTTACGACTGTTTTCACTAAGAGTTTCTAGCTGGACTTCCCACCTCCGGCGGGGGAGGAGGGGGGCGATTTTTTCCGGCCATTCGATGAGAACGATGTTGTCTGAGTCGGCCAGTATCTCCTCAATTCCTAAACCTTTCACTTCGTCAATACTGTCAAGACGGTACAGGTCTATATGGCACAGGTACTTAGTTGCTAGTTGCTGGTGGCTAGTGACTGGTAATTGATACCGGCGCATTAATATAAACGTGGGGCTGATGATGTTCTGGTTAATCCCCAACCCCCGAGCCACCCCCTGAGTGAATGTCGTTTTTCCGGCCCCGAGATGGCCAGAGAGGCA
>CAZSSJ010000008.1:23829-31492 GCA_964609775.1 uncultured Gammaproteobacteria bacterium | reverse complement strand
CTCCCCCACTTTGGATTTTGTGGGCAAATTCTTCCCCCGCCTCCTGGGTTTGGTGAGCATTCGCCGTTTTGATGATCATCTTGTTGTTTTAGTGTATTTTACTGCAATCACTGTTTCTCGCTCAAATGATATGGTTTATACCATTAAACAATGATCAATCGATTGATCATCGGTAAGTGCATCAAAAATGACACTTCTCCCCTACTCTTCTCTATCGATTGGTTTGACATATTTTATATCCATTGACTTATGGCTTTGTTTCGTCTTATATATGTATTAGTTTTGATTGTATGTACGAAGAAATAAACGAGCGGGTGACAGTGGTCGCGGTCTTCAAAAACGGCCATGCGCTCCCCTATTTGTTTAATTGGCGGGGAAGAAAATATCGCGTGGAGGAAGTTAATCTGGAACATGAAGAGCGTCGCGGCGATGAGCTTTTGTTCTGCTATTCGATCAGTGCCGGAGGGAATGCTTATGAATTGTCGTTTAACAACAGGCATTTGGTCTGGACTCTGGAGAGAGTCTGGCAATAATGACTAGAACCATTCTTCATATCGACATGAACTCATACTTTGCGACGGTTGAGCAACAGGCGAATCCCCTGCTGCGGGGCAAGCCGATCGCTGTTTCCGGCCGGCCAAACATCCAGTCGGTGGTGGCCACGGCTTCCTATGAAGCCAAGAAATATGGCGTCAAGTCCGGGATGAACACTTGGGAGGCCAAAAAGCTTTGTCCTTTTTTAATCTTCATCCCCGGAGACCCGAATAAATATATCGATATCACGGGCCGATTAATTAAGATCTTCAAAAGCTACACTCCCCTGGTGGAAATTTTTTCCATTGACGAGGTATTTTTGGATCTCTCCCATGCCAGCTCTAGAGCCCAAGAGATCGCTCTGGAAATTAAGGTCAGAATCCGACGAGAGATTGGTGACAAAATGACTTGCAGCATCGGTGTTGCCTCCAACAAATTTCTGGCCAAGTTGGCCTCAGAAAAGAAAAAACCTGACGGCCTCACCATTGTTACTCCGGAAACCCTGGACGAAATTCTGCTCTCCTCTAAGCTGGATGATTTCTGCGGCATTGGCCGGAGGATTCTGGCCCGTTTAAGTGGCATGGGAATTTATACGGTGGCCCAATTGCGGAAAGTCCCCCGAGAATTCCTGGTGGCAGCGTTTGGAAATGTCTGCGGCAATCATCTGCATGACATGGCTTTTGGCTTTGATGACTCACCCGTTGTTCCCGACTTTGAAGCAGACGAGCAAAAATCATTTGGTCATTCTTTGACACTACCTACAGAAACTGATGACCGGGCATATGTCGAAGCGGTGCTTTTGCGTCTGGCGGAGAAGGTGGCCCGACGGCTTCGGGCCGAAAACTTTGCTGGGCGGCTAGTCCATTTATATATTCGATTTCCCAATCTGGGCGGGGTCGGAGAGCAAAAAGCGCTGGGATATTATGTTGATGACGGCTATGAAATTTTTGGGATCGGAAGAGAAATATTGAATAAAAGTCTACCGTCCACCGACTACAGACTACTGACAAAAATTAGAATGCTATCGATTGGAGTTGGGAGTTTAGTCAAAAAAGATTTGCTTACCTCTTCTCTCCTTCCGGAAAAGCAGCGGGCGGAAAAAATCGTTTCATCGATGGATTTGGTGAACAACCATTTTGGTGAGAATACTATTTTTCGGGCGGCGGTCTTGCCAGCTTTTGAACGGGAAAAGAATGTGGCTGGGATTCGAATTAAACTCCGGTTCCAGTAGTCAAATCGACCCATTTATAGTTCCCAAACACCCATTCAATTAATTTGGCGCTTTCACCAAAACGATCCTGAGATTTAAGAAGGACAATTATTATACGATGGCCGTTTCGGGAAACCGAAGAGATCAGACACTGGCCGGCTTCGTCAGTGAAGCCGGTTTTGACGCCGTCAACACCATAGACATAGCCCAATAGCTGGTTGACGTTGCGCATGGTGTAGACCTTCTTGCCGCTGGCGTCTCCGAGAGAAACGCCGGAAGTAGCGACAATTTTGGCAATTAAATCGTTTTTGAGGCTTTGGGCAGCAAGCAGAGAGAGATCACGAGCGCTGGAGTAGTGCTCTGGCCCGTCAATGCCGACTGGATTTTGAAACTGGGTATTTTCCATGTGCAACTGCTTGGCTTTTTTATTCATTGAGTAAATGAAGTTTTCAATGCCGCCTTCGTAATTATCAGCCAAAGTGTAGGCGGCATCGTTTCCGGACGGAATTAAAAGTCCATAAAGAAGATTTCGAACACTAATGTTATCACCAACGGCTAAGCCCATTTCCGATTCTTTCTCGCCAGGAATGGGAGGAGCGAGGCGCTTGACAGTTAAAACTTGATCAAGAGAGTAGTAGTCAAGAGCAACAAGAGCTGTCATGAGCTTGGTTATGGAAGCGGGGCGAAGCCTTTTGGTGGGATTCAGCTCATGCATCGGCACGGCAGATTCCAGATCGGTGATCACCACCGACTCGCCAGTGGTGTACGGGGCGGGTTCGGAACCAATCTTCTGCGGATATGGGGCAGGGACAAAGTCGGCATATTCGCTGGCGCGAACCAGCGGGGGACGGTATGTCACTTCAAGTGTTTCGTAGTAGCTGTTACCAGGGAACAGAAGAAAAAAGGCGGCGATGACGAGAAGAGAAAAAAGACGGTAGGAATGGTGCAGGAGATATTTGGAGCTTTTTTTGAGTTTTCGCCAGAGGATTTTCTGTTTGCGGGCAAATTGTTTTTTGGTCATGGGAGAGAATTCTATCTTCTGGTGGATACTGATATCCCGAGTTCGACAAGCTGCTCAGGCTCGACTTCTGAGGGGGCGTTCATGACCGGCGTCCGGCCAGAGGCACCAATCGGAAAGGCAATGACTTCCCGAACGGTCGGCTCGCCAAGGGCGGCCATGAGAAATCGGTCAATTCCTGGCGCAATGCCGCCGTGCGGCGGGACGCCGTAGGTGAAAGCTTCAAGCAGATGGCCAAATTTCTGCTCAATCCCCTCTTTGGTGTGACCGAGGATTTCGAAGATGCGCATTTGGAGCTTGGGATCAGTGATTCGAATACTGCCGCCGCCAATTTCGAAACCATTGAGAATAAAATCGTACTGATCAGCCCGAAGGTTGCCAAACTCTTTGGGATTGCCGTGGAAAAGGAAATCGATGTCTTCTGGTTTAGGCGCGGTGAAGGGATGGTGTTCAGCATCCCAGCGGTTTTCCTTTTCCTTCCATTCAAAAAGGCAGAAATCAACCACCCAGCAGAAAGCAAGTTCGTTGTTGTCGTTTTTATTTTCCCGAAGGTCAGGCCGGTCAGTGCCATATTTTTTAACTGTTTCGGTATAGTCCAAGACGGGGAAAGGAATTTTGGTGATGTGCTTTTCAGGAAAAATTTCCTTAACAAGATGGATAAAGAGTTCTTCGACGAGAGAGCGAATTTCCTGCTGGGTGGTAAAAGACATTTCCATGTCCAACTGAGTGAATTCACCATAGGCTCGGTCAACCCGGGGGTCTTCGTCGCGAAAACACCGGGCAATTTGGAAGTAACGTTCAATTCCGGCAACCATCAGCAATTGCTTATATTGTTGGGGGGATTGAGGCAGAGCATAAAACTTGCCCGGATACAGGCGTGAAGGCACAATGAAATCTCTGGCGCCTTCTGGTGTCGCCTTAGTTAAAATTGGTGTTTCAACTTCGACAAAATCTTGGGTGGTGAGAAATCTTCTGATTTCTTGAATGGCTTTGTGCCGCAAGAGTAGGTTGTTTTTCATTCGGTCTCGCCGGATGTCCAGATAGCGGTATTTGAGTCGGGTGTCTTCGTCAATCTCCAACCCAGGGGTGTCGATGGGAAATGGAAGAGTTTTTGCCTCCGCCAGAATTTCTATTTTTTCAGCTGAAATTTCTACTTTTCCAGTGACAATTTTTTCATTAATCAATTTTTCGGGACGCGCCTTGACTTGCCCGGTGATAGCGACAACCCATTCGGAATTAACCTTACTGGCGACTTCTGACGTGGCCACCACCTGGACAATTCCCCAGCGATCCCGAATGTCGAGAAAGACAATTTTTCCGTGGTCACGGCGGGTTTGGACCCAGCCCTTGAGAAGCACGGTTTCGCCGATTTTACTAACGGTGTCTTTAGTTAGTGTTCGTTCCACAATCCTCCTTCGTTCTTGTTCGGCCCATGCACTTCGTGTATGTGCCGAGCAATTTCTTCGGCCGGATTGATGGTTCCTAAGCTTGCCCTTCGCTTTCGCTCGGGTTCGCTAAGTAACCATCAAAAAAAACCCTCCTCTTTAGTATAAACCCTTTCAGGTTTTGCGGTCCTCGAGCTTCGCTCTGCGGGCCTAAACAAGGACGGGTTGATTCCGTGGTACCACCTTGATTGCTTCTTAATTGACTGCTGTTACGGGCTTACCCGGAGGGTTCTAAATTTCTTCTTCCCTCAGCTTGCGGTTGTTGGCTGCTCTCGCCTCGCTTCGCGATTCGAAGCGGGCAGACGCTTTTAGATCTAAGCGAATTGTAGAGGTGAAAGGTTATTTTGTCAATGATCTTTTCAATAAGGCCCAGAGCGAGATACCAGAGAATGACAACTGTAACTACAAAGATAATTTCCAAAAGGATCCCGGAGACATTGTCATATAAGGAATAATTCAAAAAGTATCCGGAGCGAGCGATCCAGCTAATTAGGTAAACATAGGTAAAACCCCAGGTGAAAAAGCTGTAGGCCATTAATGAATGAGCTGACAAGTCAATAAATCTTTCGAGGGTGTGGGGGTAGAACACGACAAAATTCAAGAGACTGACTGAAAGTTGGGCTGACAGAAGAGCTAGGATAAGGCGCTTTATCTTTGCGGCCACGAAAGAATTATATCAGACTATATCAACTGCTCGACATCTTTGACCTTCAATTGGAGAGTTTGGTGGCCATTAAAAGAGTTTAGGTCGATCGTATAGGCAATACTGATCTTGTCCCCGATCTTGATTTGTGAAGCCAGGGATCCCTGATTGAAGGCAATACAATCGATGCTAAGTTGCTGGTTGCTGGTTGCTGGTTGCTGGTTAGTACGCACTACAGTAAGTTTAAGGTGTTTGCCTTCCTGACCCACGGTACGAATATTTTGGACTTGCACCTCGGATGCAAAAGTGGGTTCGGGGTTACCCAGGCCAAAGGGTTCGAACTGGCGGATCTTTTGGTAGAGATTCACGTCAATTTGCCCCAGGTCCAGATTGCAATCAATTCGCAGCACACGGTCAAGCATTTCTTCTTTAATTTGCTCCAGGGCAACTTTGGAGATGGCGGTCTTGAACTCTTCAATCCGAGCAGTTTCGATGCTGAAACCCGCGGCCATCGGGTGGCCGCCGGCGCCCAGGAGGATTTCACTGGTGGTGCGAATCGCTTCAATGATATTGAACCCAGAAATTGAACGAGCAGAAGCTTTACTCACTGTTTCGCCTTTGGAGATTACGATCGCAGGAAGATAGTATTTATCAACCAGCTTGCCAGCGATGAGGCCAATGATTCCCTGATGGTAAGACTCGTGCTCGATGACGATTATTCTCTGTTGACTGTTCACTGTTCTCTGTTCACTGTTCACTGTATCAAGAGCGTGGAGGGTCATCTCTTCCATCATGCCCTGGCGCTGTTTGTTGGTTTCATTGAGCTGTTGGGCGTATTCGAGAGCTTTAGTGAAATCGCTGGTGCATAGCATCCGCAGGGCTAACAGGGCGTTTTCGATGCGACCGGAGGCGTTGAGACGCGGGCCAATCATGAAGCCGATTTCATAGGTGCCGACTTTTTCGATGCCGGCGACATTAAAAAGGGCCCGCAGCCCGGGACGATTGGTTTTATTCAACAACTCTAAACCGTATTTAACAATTGATCGGTTAGGACCACTAAGGGGCATGAGGTCGGTGATGGTGGCGATGGCAGCCAGCTCAAGCGAAGGGGCTGGAGAAGAGGGGCTAGGGGGTAGTAGTTCTTTAGAAAAGATATAGGAAATGCCGGCGGCACAGAGAGATTGGGTGTGGATAATTGTATGAGCTTTTGGGAGGTTCTGAGGCTTTTCGTGGTGATCGATGATGATGACATCGAGTCCTTTTTTTTTAGCGTAGTTCACCGCCTCATGAGCCATGATTCCCGAGTCGACGGAGATGACCAGACCCTTGGAGGAGGCCAATCCATTTTTGCGCGATCGCTTGTTACTGGATTTGGGGGTGGTCGTGAGACCATATTTCGCTTCGGAAAGAATTGTGTCAATCCCTTCTCTCGACAGTCCATAGCCTTCTTTTTCGCGAAGCGGAATGAAAGGCATGGCTTTTGCCCCCAAATCCCGCAGGGCCTCCCAAAGAATGGCTGTCGAACAGATGCCATCAGCATCATAGTCGCCATAGACGACAATCGGCTCGTTCGTTTTGACCGCCGCCTTAATCCGTTTGATGGCTTTTAGAACTGATTTTTTCTCAAGACCGACACTCTCGGGAGTTAGATCACCCGGGTCAGTGGGGCTGAGAAAATTAGCGATCTCCTCCCTGGTTTTTAAGCCGCGGTTGGCAAGGAGGATCGGGATAATTTGATCTGCGGGGGGAATATTGGGGAATGATCGGTTCCACTTCATGCTAAAATTCAAGGAGTAATCCCGAATATACAGATATTAGACAAAATATACGAATTATGGAATTGCCAGGTAAAACCACTGAAATAATCGAAAAAATGCAAAAAGCCGGATTTGAGTGCTTTGCTGTGGGAGGTCCGGTGCGTGACCTGCTTTTGGGCAGAACAGTCCATGACTGGGATTTTACCACGAATGCGACCCCGGAGCAGATTCAAAAAATCTTTCCGGAGAGTTTTTATGACAACAATTTCGGGACGGTGGGAATCAAAATCAAAAACGATCAGGGTGAGACGCAGGATATTTTTGAGATTACGCCGTATCGCAAGGAAGGAAAATATTCCGATGCCCGGCATCCAGACCAAATTGAATGGGCGAAGACAATCGAAGAAGATCTCGGCAGGCGAGATTTGACAATCAATGCGATAGCTATAACTTATAAGGCATATGGGTTATATGAGACTTCTGTTGTTGATCCCTTTAATGGGCGAAATGATTTGGAAAATAAGATTATTCGGGCGGTGGGAAGCGCTAATGACCGGTTCCAGGAAGATGCCCTACGTTTGATGCGGGCGATCAGAATTGCCACTCAACTTGGTTTCACCATTGAGGAAAAGACCTGGGAGGCGATTCGAAATAATGCTTCGCTCATTACAACTGTTTCTTCGGAAAGAGTTCGGGATGAACTGATTAAGATTTTGTCAAGTGATTATCCGGCTCACGGCATCAAACTTCTCGACAATGCCGGACTCCTGCAACACATCCTTCCGGAATTGACGGCGGGACACGGCGTGTCGCAGAAAGGAACCCACCACAAAGATGACGTCTTTGATCACTCGCTGAAGACGCTGGCCAGTTGCCAGAACCCGGGCTGGGTTGTTCGGTTTGCGACGCTTATTCATGACATTGGCAAGCCGCCGGCATTTCGGGAACGAAACGGGAAAGCGACGTTCTATAACCATGAAGTCATCGGCGCCAACATCGCCCGGGACATTGCCCGCCGGCTGCATTTTTCCAGAGAAGACCGGGAGAAAATCTATA